>NZ_WFGV02000009.1 GCF_010095445.2 Pseudomonas sp. TNT3 | reverse complement strand
TCGAGCGGCGTGCCGGCGCGGTGCATCCGCTGGCCTATGCTCGCGGGCTCGCAGACGCTGCTCTCGCTTGCGGTGCAGCCATTCATGAGCACTCGCACGTCAGTGCAATGACGCCGGTGGCAGGCGGCGTCGAGCTGACCGTGAATGGCCATCAGGTTCGTGCAAAGCAGGTGATCCTGGCCACGGATGCATACACCGACCGGCTGTGGCCTGCTGTTGCGCAATCCTATGTCACGGTGTCGAGCGCGCAGATTGCGACCGACCCTCTTCCGGTGGCCTTGCGCGAGCGCATCATGGCGCGCGGAGCGGGCGTGTCCGAGACACGCAAAATCACCTACTACTGCCGTATCGATCCGGACGGACGATTCGTCATCGGCGGCCGCGGGCATTCTGCCGACACGCTTGATCCCGCCACACGCGCGCAACTCATCGCGGCGGCCATCGAGCGCTTTCCAGAACTGGCGGGCGTGGCCTGGGTGCACGGCTGGGCGTGCCGGGTGGGCATGACCATTGATGATTTGCCACGCTTGCACCGACTGGCGGATGGCGTGTGGACGGCCTTCGGTTATTGCGGTCGCGGTGTGGCGATGGGAACGGCGCTGGGACGTGTGCTCGCACAGGCCGTACAGGGTTGCGATGAGGCGCAACTGGAATTTCCCGTGACCCCGGTCTCCCGCCTGCCGTTGTACCCGGCCCGTCAACTGGGTGCTGCACTGGCGATCAGTTGGTACCGATTGCGGGATTCGCTCGGGTATCCCGCCTGAATCAACGCTTTCCTTGGTGAATCTCAGCCTGTCGCGGCGGCTTCGGGCTGGGATTTTTTGGTTCTCATATTCTTTATAGGTCTTAATAAATAGCTTCTTATTCCTTAACGGATATAAATTCGCTCCCTATACTCGCCCAGGAACAGACACGCAGCAGGAGAGCTCCCCCATGCGCAACGAATCAATTCGCTACCTGATTGTGCCGGGCTGGCAAGGATCGCCAGAAGATCATTGGCAAAGCCACTGGCAGAACAGTTTGCCGAATAGCGCCCGCGTGGAGCAGGCCGACTGGCTGACCCCGCGTCGTGAAGATTGGGTGGCCGCGCTGGCTGAAGCGATTGCCGCGGACAGCACGCCGGTCATCCTGATCGCCCATAGCCTGGGTTGCATCACCGTTGCCCATTGGGCCGCCACCGCGCCCGTGCAGTTTCTGCGTCAGGTGCGCGGTGCCTTACTGGTCGCGCCAGCGGACGTCGAGCGTCCAGCCTGCGCACCGGCCTTGCGCAACTTCGCGCCGATTCCTGTGGATCTTTTGCCGTTCCCGAGCCAGGTCGTCAGCTCCGACAACGACAGCGCCGTCAGCGCACCGCGAGCACTGGAGCTGGCGCGAAACTGGGGGGCTGAGGCCGGGATTCTGGCGGGCGCGGGGCACATCAACGTGAAGTCCGGTCACCAGCGTTGGGAGCAGGGTTTTGCTTACCTCTATCGCCTGCAAAACCGCATGGAACATCACGCCCTGCGTCGTGCCTGAATTTTTCTTTTTTCGCTTTCTTTTTGAATAGGCCCCCGCCTCCCGGCGGTTTTGGGCGGGAGTCTGCCATGAGTTTTGAAACCTTCGGTCAGCCGCTGCTGACCTTTCCCGACGCTGAAAAAAGTCCCCTGAGTATCCGCGCCAAAGCGCTGGTGTTTGTCGATCCGCGCTCCCGGCAACTACGCCAGGACCTGGAGAATCTGGCACCGCGCGCTATCAGCGTATTGATCCGTGGCGAAACCGGCAGCGGCAAGGAATTGCTCGCGCGTCATATCCACCGTGCAAGTGATCGTGGTGGTTTGTTCGTGTCGGTCAATTGCGGTGCGATCAGCCCGACGTACGCCGACGCCGAGTTGTTCGGCTATGCCGCGGGCAGCTACAGCGGTGCGGCGAGCAGTCGGGCTGGATGGTTTGGTTCGGCCAATGGCGGCACCTTGTATCTGGACGAGATCGGCGACCTGCCGCTGCCGATTCAGATCAAGTTGCTCGCGGCCCTGGAAAATCATGAAGTCACCCGCGTTGGCGCAACTCAGCCGAGCCCGGTGGACGTGCGTCTGGTCGCAGCCACCAGCATTGATCTGGCGCAGGCCGTGGCGGCCGGAAAATTCAATGAACGTCTTTATCATTACCTCAGCGAAGGCCAACTCGAACTGCCAGCGTTGCGCGAACGGGTGGGCGATATTCTGTCGCTGTCCGAGTATTTTCTCGGCATCTACAGCCAGCGGCTGGACCTGCCCGTGCCGCTGATCAGCGAGGCGGCGCAGCAGGTGCTGGAACAGCACTCCTGGCCAGGCAACACCCGAGAGCTGGAAAACGTCATTCACTTTGCGCTGTTGGTCAGCACTGGCGACGAGATTTTGCCTGAGCATTTGAATTTGCCGTCGGTGCCTGCGCCTCTCGAGCACATTGAGCAGGAGGTGGCTCGGCTTATTAAGAACGGCTCCCCTTCAGAACGATCCGGATTGAGGCACTTGTTCGAGCGCCTTGCGCTGATTGTGTAGCAGCTGCCGAAGGCTGCGTTCGATTGCGCAGCAATCGTAAAACGGCACAACAAGGTATTACTGAAAGACCGCAGCGCTGGATTTGCGGCCGCAGCGCGCCCGACCGCAGCCTTCGGCAGCTGCTACAAAGGCCTGCTCGTCTGTATGAACAAAATGGAATATGAAAGTGAATAAAAGATATTGTTCGGGAATAAAAAATCCCGGTATTGTCCGCGTCACGCCAGCGATAGCACTTCACTGGCACCTCACTTGAAGCCGTCGTCGATGACGACCGTGATTTTCGATAAGGACACTGCATGAAAAAGGTTCTGTTGTTCACCGCATTGGCGGCTGCCCTGACCGCGGGCCTGGCCCAGGCTGGCGAAAAACTGGTAGTGGCGGCGACTCCGGTTCCCCACGCCGAGATTCTTGAACTGATCAAGCCAACCCTCGCCAAAGAAGGCGTGGACCTGGAAATCAAAGTGTTCACCGACTACGTTCAGCCGAACGTTCAGGTTGACCAGAAGCGTCTGGACGCCAACTACTTCCAGACCCTGCCGTACCTGAACAGCTTCAACGAAGGTAAAGGCACCAATCTGGTGACCGTCATCGGCGTGCACGTAGAACCGTTCGGCGGCTACTCCAAGAAAGTCAAAACCCTGGCTGAGCTCAAAGACGGCGCGACCATCGCCATCCCGAACGAAGGCAGCAACAGCGGCCGTGCCCTGATCCTGCTGCAGAAGGCTGGCCTGATCGAGTTGAAAGACCCGAAAAACGCTTTGGCGACTCCGAAAGACATCGCCAAGAACCCGCACAACTTCAAGTTCAAAGAACTTGAGTCGGCCATGCTGCCCCGTGTTCTGGACCAGGTCGACCTGGACATGATCAACACCAACTACGCGCTGGAAGCAGGTCTGAACCCGGCTAAAGACGCGCTGATCATCGAAGGTGCCGATTCGCCTTACGTGAACTTCCTGGTGGCACGTCCGGACAACAAGGACAGCGTTGCCATCCAGAAACTGGCCAAGGCGTTGACCAGTCCTGAAGTGAAGGCTTTCATCGAGAAGAAATACAGCGGTGCGGTACTGCCGGCGTTCTGATTGATGCGGTAAACCCTTCACGGTTTCAAGCGCCGACGGCTGATACAGCGTCGGCGTTTTTTATTTGGGCGTGAGCCTGCTCGCGAAGCCTTGTAGCCGCGGCCGATGCGGGCCTTGGGGCTGCTCCGCAGCCCGACGCTGCCTCGCAGGCTCGGCAGCTGCTACAGGAAGCTACGCGAGCACATTGAGAGTTTTTTGCCCCTGGAGGCTTAGGCCGTCTTGGCTTTCAACGCCTTGCGCAACGCCAGCAGCAGCTTCAATAGATCTTGTGTGTCCATTGGCTGCGACGTTTTTTCATCTGCCATTTTTCGCTTCCTTGTGAAGGTTCGGCCGGGAGTCTGGCCAAAAGATGTCCATCCCTGAAGACTCCTACCGAAAAAGAGATGCTTCCTACAACGCTAGGGGAAATAGTAGACGCTGAGCGTAGGAATGAGTGCGCCTGTACGACGCGCTCCGTGCGCAAGGAGTCGAATGAGAACACCCAGCCTGAGAGCGAGATTTCGAGGGCGGCAAGTGGCAGGGGTTAAGGGCGTGGCCTGGGGTACCTGGCATTTCTGTCAGGTGCCCTGTTCCTCAGGTTCGGTGCAAACTAGACATTCGAGCAGGAGGTTTCGCACATGACATCGTTACCCGCTGATGTGTGTCGGTATCGCTACGACGCACTGGATCTACTCACAGGTTCAGAAACCGCTGGGCAGGCAAGTCTCCAACGTTTTTACCGTCACCAGCATCTAGTGACGGAGCTGCAAGGACAGTCCAGCCATTCCGTGTTCCGCCAGGGTGAGCAACTGCTCGCCATGCAATCGCGCGAAGACGACGGCAGCCTCGAGTGCCAACTGCTGGCCACTGATCAACAACGCTCCGTTTTGCAATTGTTGGATTCGATGGGACCGTCGCCGCAGATCTACACCCCTTATGGTCATCATTCGGCCGACAGTGGTCTGAGCAGCCTTCTCGGCTTTAACGGCGAACGCCGCGACCAGCTGACTGGACATTATCTGCTGGGGAACGGGCATCGGGCGTTCAACCCGGTGCTGATGCGTTTCAACAGCCCTGACCGGTTGAGTCCGTTTGGTCGGGGTGGGTTGAACCCGTATGCGTATTGTCTGGGGGATCCGGTGAATCATAACGATCCGACCGGACAATTTGCCGCAATTGCCAGAATCCTCACCAGTTTAGGCACACTGTTCAACTCGGTTATCACGTTGAGGCCCGGCATCCCTTTTCAGGTAGGACTGGATGCGTTAGCAAATGGAGCCGTGTTTCGATCCCCCCTAAGACATACCGTGGGTGCTTTGTCTTCCGTTTCTGCGGGAGTGACCGGTGTTCTTGGAGCTGTTGCCGGTCTGGCGAGTACGATTGTTGCCGCCATTAGCCCCGCTTCTACCGCGCTTGTACCCATGGCCCACACTTCATTGGGGCTCGGGGCTGCTTCAGCAGTGGGAAGATTGGGGTCCTGGTGGGCTGCGCGTGATGCTGCAGTGCTGCCTGCCCTGAAAAATCTATCTGGCGGGTCGCCTGCTGTAGCAAGTCGAGTGCTATCAGCGGGCTCAAGAAGACCTTCACATATCTCCATTGACATGAATCCCATGCCTTTGCCATCAGCCTCGGGCTTTACTCCCTCAGCTCCTCCTCAAACCCCGACGCCTATTGCTTCGGCTCCACCACTAACGCCAAGTATTGTCCAGCCAACTTCCAGGGGCGCTATCAAACGCAGGCATGATGGTGCGTTCGTGCTGAGGGCTCGGCGTAAAATCATTCGGGAATCATGAGAACAACGTGTAATTGAACGTCAATCCGGCCAATACCAGGCCGGTTCATCCAGCACGCGCTGCCCGACAATCCCGGTCTGGCCCAAATGCTTTTCCAGCACAATGCAATTGCATTCCTCGGCCTCCTGCAATGCTGAAATCAACCGCCGAGCATGGGACACCACCCACACCTGACACTGCTCTGACGCCCGAATAATCAACCGCGCTAACGCCGGTAACAGGTCCGGGTGGAGGCTGGTTTCCGGTTCGTTCAGCACCATCAGCGATGGCGGTCTCGGCGTCAGCAATGCGGCCACCAGCAATAAATAACGCAACGTTCCGTCAGACAATTCGGCCGCCGATAACGGTCGCAACAACCCTTCCTGATAAAACTCGATGGCAAACCGACCCCCTTGCAGCGGTGCGATGTTCAATCTCGCGCCGGGAAACGCATCGCTGACGGCCGCTTGCAAGGCGTCGGCATCACCGATTTCACGAATGGTCTGCAGCGCCGCCGCCAGATCACGACCGTCGTGGTGCAACACCGGTGTGCGCGTGCCCAATTGCGGTTGACGAACCGGCGCGTCGGCATCGCTGCGGAAGTGATCATAAAAGCGCCAGCGGCGAATGAATTCACGCAGCTGCAAGACTTCCGTCGTGGTGCGAAAACTGCCGACCTGATCGAACAGACTGTCGAAATTCGGCGTGTGCTGGGCGAGTACCTCCCAGCCTCGACCGTCGCGGACGCGAATCATCGGCCCGGCGCGATCCACAAGCAGGCTGGCGGGACGGTAGAACGGGCCAGACCAGATGCATTCCTTTTTGATTTCAGGATCGAGGTAGAACTCAGTACGGGTTGGTACCGGCAAGCCCAGGGCAATCGAATAGCTGAAGTCCTCGCCTGCAAACCCCAGGCGCAGGCGTTTTGGGCCGTGTTGCACGTTTGCCTGGACCGGTACTTCGCCGTTGCGCATGCGCCGAGAGATGTTCTCCGGACCGGCCCAAAAGGTCGAATCCAGCCCACCCTCTCGAGCCAATGCATTGACCACACCGCCCTGAGCGGTTTCCGCCAGCAGGCGCAACGCTCGATAGAGGTTGGATTTGCCACTGCCGTTGGGGCCGGTAATGAGGTTCAGGCGCCCCAGCGGGATGACCAGTTTGTTGATCGAGCGATAATTGGCCACTGCGAGAGTTTTAAGCATTGAGAAGCTTCCAGCTGCGTGGTGCACCAGTTTGCCTTATTGTCCGCAACACGGTGATACCTGTAGCACCCGCTGCGCCACGATCCCTGTAGCAGCTGGCGAAGCCTGCGTTCGGCTGCGAAGCAGTCGCAGTCCGGCTTGAACGGTCCGCCTGTTGCACCGCGAGTACTGATTTTACGACTGCTTCGCAGTCGGTCGCAGGCTTCGCCAGCTGCTACAGGACCGCGACATGATTCCGGTAGGGGTTGCCCTGAGATTATGATGTTATCGCTTTATTTGGCGGGCATCAGAGGCGCCTGTTGAACCCTGTTCTAAGCTCACAGTCGTATCGAGAATCGCACGCCTGTTCAACGCAAAGGAGTCTGCATGGCTGGTCCCGGATTGAAACTAGTGGTTGGGTTGAGCCTCCTGGCTTTGCTGACCGCCTGCGGCGAAAAAAAACAGGTTGAAAAGGAACGTCCGCGGGTATTCGTGCAAGAGGTCAAGCTGGCCGATTACGCGGCGACGGTGACCCTCACGGGCGATGTCCAGGCGCGGGTTCAGACCGAACTGTCGTTCCGGGTCGGGGGCAAGATCATTCAGCGCATGGTCGATGTCGGTGATCGAGTGTCGGCCAAGCAAGTACTGGCCAAGCTTGATCCCAAAGACCTGCAAACCAATGTCGACTCGGCGCAGGCCCAGGTCACCGCCGAACAGGCCCGGGTCACACAGACCGCCGCGTCCTTTGTCCGCCAGCAAAAACTCCTGCCCAAGGGTTACACCAGCCAAAGCGAATACGATTCTGCCCAAGCCGCCTTGCGCAGCAGCCAAAGCGCGCTGGCGGCTGCCCAGGCGCAACTGGCCAATGCCCGCGAGCAACTGAGCTACACCTCGCTGATTGCCGACGCGCCGGGTGTGATCACCGCGCGCCAGGCTGAAGTCGGCCAGGTGGTACAGGCCACGGTGCCGATTTTCAGCCTGGCCCGGGATGGCGAGCGCGACGCCGTGTTCAACATCTACGAGTCGCTGCTGGCCCAGGAACCGGAAGATAAAACGGTGGTTGTAAGTTTGCTCGACAACCCCGCCATTAAAACCACCGGCACCGTTCGCGAGATCACCCCGGCCGTTTCTGCGCAAACCGGCACGGTGCAAGTCAAAGTGACGCTCAGCAGTTTGCCGGAGGGCATGCAACTGGGCTCAGTGGTGAGCGCCACCGCGAAGACGCCAGGCAAATCCGCCGTCGTCCTGCCGTGGTCAGCCCTGACCAAAAACATCAGCGAACCCGCCGTGTGGCGGGTGGACGGCGAAGGCAAAGCCGAACTGCACACCGTTACCGTCGGCCGTTACCTCACCGGTAAAGTCGTCATCAGCGGCGGCTTGAACGCCGGCGATAAAGTGATCATCGCCGGCGGCCAGTTACTGCACCCCGGTGTAAAAGTGGAAGTGGCCGAAAACACGTACAAGGATCTGGAAGTGGGGAATCAGCCATGAAGCGCCTATGGCTGGTTTTAGCCGCTGTCATGCTGGCGGCCTGCTCGAAAAAAGAGCCGCCACCGGAGCCGATACGCCCTGTGCTGTCGATCAAGGTCCTGGCCCTGGACGAAGAAAACCTCGGCCGATTCGCCGGCAGTATCCAGGCGCGTTATGAAAGCAATGTCGGGTTCCGCGTGCCGGGGCGCATTGCTCGTCGTGTCGTCGATGTGGGCGCCGAGGTCGAGAAGGGCGCCTTGCTCGCCACCCTTGATCCCACGGATCAGCAGAACCAGTTGCGTTCTGCCCAGGGCGATCTGGCGAAAATCCAGGCGCAATTCATCAACGCCCAGGCCAATGCCCGACGCCAGCAGGAACTGTTCAATCGGGGTGTGGGCGCCCAGGCGCAACTGGACGCTGCCCAGACCGACCTGAAAACCACCCAGGCCTCCCTCGATCAAGCCAAGGCCGCGGTCGGCCAGGCCAAGGATCAACTGGGCTACGTCGAACTGCGCACCGATCACAAGGCTATCGTCACCGCGTGGAATGCCGAAGCCGGGCAAGTCGTCACGGCCGGCCAGCAAGTCGTGACCCTGGCGCAGCCGGACATTAAGGAAGCGGTGATCGACCTGCCGGACACCCTGGTTGATCAGTTGCCGGCGGACGTGGTGTTCCAGGTCGCCGCGCAACTGGACCCGAGCATCACCACCACCGCCATCATTCGAGAAATCGAGCCTCAGGCAGAGAGCGCGACCCGCACTCGCCGGGCACGCCTGACGCTGACGGAGACGCCACCGGGCTTTCACCTCGGCACGGCCATCAGCGTGACCCTCAGTTCGGCGATCAAACCGCGCATTGAATTGCCCGTCACCGCGTTGCAGGAGGTGGACGGCAAGCAGCGCATCTGGGTGATCGACGCACAAACCCAAACCGTTTCCCCGCGAGACGTCCACCTGATAAGCCGCACGGGTGACACCGTGGTGCTGGCGGATGGCGTGAAGTCTGGCGAGCGCGTGGTCAGCGCCGGCGTGAACAGCCTGAAACCAGGGCAAAAAGTGAAAACCGACGAGGAAAGCCCACAATGAAAGGGAGTTTCAATTTATCCGAATGGGCCCTCAAGCATCAGTCGTTTGTCTGGTATTTGATGTTCGTCGCGCTGTTGATGGGCGTGTTCTCGTACATGAACCTGGGTCGCGAGGAAGACCCGTCGTTCACCATCAAGACCATGGTTATCCAGACCCGCTGGCCGGGCGCAACCCAGGAAGAGACCCTCAAGCAGGTCACTGACCGCATCGAGAAAAAACTCGAAGAGCTCGACTCCCTCGACTACGTGAAAAGCTACACCCGACCCGGCGAATCCACCGTGTTCGTCTACTTGCGCGACACCACCAGTGCCGAGGACATCCCGGAAATCTGGTACCAGGTGCGCAAGAAGATCAACGACATTCGCGGTGATTTCCCTCAAGGCTTGCAAGGGCCGGGGTTCAACGACGAGTTCGGTGACGTGTATGGCTCGGTCTACGCCTTCACGGCGGATGGCATGTCGCTGCGCCAGCTACGCGATTACGTCGAACAGGTCCGGGCAGAGATCCGTGATGTGCCGGGGCTGGGCAAGGTCGAGATGATCGGCGAGCAGGATGAAGTGATCTACCTGAACTTCTCCACGCGCAAACTTGCCGCCCTGGGACTGGATCAGCGCCAGGTGGTGCAAAGCCTGCAATCCCAGAATGCGGTGACCCCGGCCGGGGTGATCGAGGCAGGTCCCGAGCGGATTTCGGTGCGCACATCGGGTCAGTTCGAGTCTGAAAAAGACCTGGCCAACGTCAATCTGAAGCTCAACGATCGCTTTTATCGCCTGGCGGACATCGCTGAAATCAGCCGTGGTTATGTCGATCCGTCGACGCCCGAGTTTCGCTTCAACGGCCAGACCGCCATCGGCCTGGCCATCGCGATGAAGAAGGGCGGCAACATCCAGGAGTTCGGCAAAGCCTTGCATCAACGCATGGAAGAGCTGACTGCCGACTTGCCGGTGGGCGTGGGCGTGCACAGTGTGTCCGACCAGGCCGAAGTGGTGGAGAAAGCCGTCGGCGGTTTCACCAGCGCGTTGTTCGAAGCCGTGGTCATCGTCTTGATCGTCAGCTTCATCAGCCTTGGCGTGCGTGCCGGGCTGGTGGTGGCGTGCTCGATCCCGCTGGTGCTGGCGATGGTGTTTGTGTTCATGGAATACAGCGGCATCACCATGCAGCGGATCTCGCTCGGCGCGCTGATCATCGCCCTCGGTCTGCTGGTGGACGACGCGATGATCACGGTGGAGATGATGGTCACGCGCCTGGAGATGGGCGAAACCAAGGAGCAGGCGGCGACGTTCGCCTACACCTCGACCGCCTTCCCGATGCTCACCGGAACGCTGGTGACCGTCGCCGGTTTCGTGCCGATTGGCCTCAACGCGAGCTCGGCGGGTGAATACACCTTCACGCTGTTTGCGGTGATCGCGGTGGCGATGTTGGTGTCATGGGTGGTCGCGGTGTTGTTTGCCCCGGTGATCGGTGTGCACATCCTCAGCGCCAACGTGAAGCCGCACAATGCAGAGCCTGGCCGCGTGGGGCGGGCGTTTAACGGCGGCATGCTGTGGGCGATGCGCAATCGCTGGTGGGCCATCGGCATCACGATTGCGCTGTTCGTGGCGTCGGTGTTTTCCATGCAATTCGTGCAGAACCAGTTCTTCCCGTCGTCGGACCGCCCGGAAATTCTTGTCGACTTGAACCTGCCGCAAAACGCCTCGATTGCCGAAACCCGCAAGGCCGTGAACAAGCTCGAGGAAACGCTCAAGGGCGATCCGGACATCGTGCGCTGGAGCACCTACATTGGCGAAGGTGCGATCCGTTTCTACCTGCCCCTCGACCAGCAATTGCAAAACCCGTACTACGCGCAACTGATCATCGTCAGCAAAGGCCTGGAGTCGCGAGAGGCCCTGAGCCAGCGCTTGCGTGAGCGTCTGCGCAAAGAATTCGTCGGCATCGGCAGCTACGTCCAGGCGCTGGAAATGGGTCCGCCCGTGGGTCGGCCTATTCAGTACCGGGTCAGTGGCAAGGACATCGATCAAGTGCGCAAGCACGCCATTGCATTGGCGACCGAGCTGGATAAGAACGCTCACATCGGCGAGATCATTTACGACTGGAACGAGCCGGGCAAAGTTCTGCGGATCGACATCGCCCAGGACAAGGCACGGCAACTGGGGCTGTCGTCGGAAGACGTGGCCAACCTGATGAACAGCATCGTGGTCGGCGCGCCAGTGACGCAGGTGGATGACGATATCTATCTGATCAACGTCGTCGGCCGTGCGGTGGATGCCGAGCGCGGAACTCCGCAAACTTTGCAGAACCTGCAGATCGTCACGCCGGGCGGGACGTCGATTCCGCTGTTGTCATTCGCCACCGTGCGCTATGAACTCGAACAGCCGCTGGTGTGGCGTCGAGACCGCAAACCGACCATCACCATCAAGGCTGCCGTGCGTGACGAGATTCAGCCGACTGACCTGGTGAAGCAACTCAAGCCGGCCATCGACCAGTTCGCCGCTACTCTGCCAGTGGGCTACAAGGTCGCCACTGGCGGTACGGTTGAGGAAAGCGGTAAGGCCCAGGGGCCGATCGCCAAGGTCGTGCCACTGATGCTGTTCCTGATGGCGACCTTCCTGATGATCCAGCTGCACAGTGTGCAGAAGCTGTTCCTGGTGGCCAGCGTCGCGCCGCTCGGGTTGATTGGCGTGGTGCTGGCGCTGATCCCGACGGGCACGCCGATGGGCTTCGTGGCGATCCTGGGGATTCTGGCGCTGATCGGCATCATCATCCGCAACTCGGTGATTCTGGTGACGCAGATCGAAGCGTTCGAGAAGGACGGTTATTCACCGTGGGAGTCGGTGGTGCAAGCCACGGAACATCGACGCAGGCCGATCTTGCTGACGGCGGCGGCGGCGAGTCTGGGGATGATCCCGATTGCCCGGGAAGTGTTCTGGGGGCCGATGGCCTACGCGATGATTGGCGGGATTATTATCGCGACCTTGCTGACGCTGCTGTTTTTGCCGGCGCTGTACGTGGCCTGGTACAAGATTCGGGAACCGAAGAAAGAAGTGCAGTAAGGCGAGCGCTTCGCGCTCATCGCGGGCAAGCCACGCTCCCACAGTTGACCGCGTCGTCCAGACGGACGCGGTTTTCTGTAGGAGCAAGCTTGCTCGCGATGGCGTCCTGCCTGACTACACCGGCTTACGCCAGACACTTGCCAACCAAGGCTGCTGCTCCCGCGGCAATCCGGCTGGCCGATAGTAATGCTCCAGCTCGACAAACCCCGCCTCGGTCAACAGCGCCTGCCACGCCTGCAAGTCGTGATACGCGCCATAACGCGGCCCGTTCCAGCCTTCCTGGTTTTCGCCACGGGGATTGGAACTGAACAACACGCCCCCCGGCTTCAACGTACCGTGCAACTGCTTCAGCACCCGAGGCAATTCCTGGCGCGGGATATGAAACAGTACGGCGTTGGCAAAAATGCCGTCGAAGCGTTGGTCTGGCAGATCCAGCTTGAGAAAGTCTTGCTGCAAGACTTCACAGCCACTGTCTTCACGCGCCATCTGCGCGAACTTCTCTGAGCCATCAAGCCCGACTGCGGTATGACCCAGGCGTGTGAAGGTTTGCAAATCGCGCCCCGGACCGCAGCCGAAGTCGAGGATATTAAACGGTGCCTTCCCCTGAATATGCCGCAGCAGTGCATCGATGTTCTGGCTGACATCGTGATCACGCGTCCCTTCACGAAAGCCTTCGGCCACCGAGTTGTAATGGCCCAAGGTGGTGGAGGTGATTTTTTCGAGGTCGTCCGGGGTTTGTTTCATGGTGGGCTGCGCGGGTAATTGGGATACGCCGAATATACGCCATCAGGACCAGGGCTGCTGCGCAGCCATCGCGAGCAGGCTCACTCCCACAGTGGATCGCGTCGGACACAGATCCAGCATCCGCTGTAGATCTTTTGTAGGAGTGAGCCTGCTCGCGATGACGGTATTAATAACCACCAAAAACCTGAATCAGTCCTCGGTGTTCTTCATCTAAACGATGGGTGGCAGCTGTGCGCGGGTTAGTAGGCCGGTCAATAGGAACCCGGTGCATCCGAAGACGCCCCACGCACAGCCGCCATATTCAGTACCCGACAGAGTGTCGGGCGTGAGGATGGGACGCTATGCACCTATTGATCCGGGCTACTAAACCCGATCACTGATGAGCAGTGACGGACGGAGGTTAGGCACGGAATTCTGCAGGCGCAAGCGTGCGAAATAATCTAGGAAACGTCCTGCAAAGGGAAGGGATTTGCTATGTAGGAGCGCTGATTTTTCTGTGAGAAAACGGCAGTTTTTGTAGTGGGTTTCCTACAGCAAAGATCGCAGCCTTCGGCAGCGCCTACAGTGGATCGGTGGACACCTGTAGGCGCTGCCGAAGGCTGCGATCTTTTGATCTTGATTCAGCGTTTGTTAAGACCCCGCGCCAATCGATCCCCACCCAGCTGGATAATCGCCACCAACACCACCAGCAACACGATCACCGTCAGCATGATCTGGCTATCGAATCGCTGATAGCCGTACCGATACGCAATGTCTCCCAGCCCACCAGCACCAATCGCTCCCGCCATGGCCGAGGAGTTGATCATGGTGACCAGGGTAATGGTGAAACCGCCGACAATCCCCGGCAGCGCTTCCGGCAACAGAACATGCCAGACGATGTGCCAGCGCCGGCATCCCATCGCCTGTGCTGCTTCGATGAGCCCATGATCGACCTCACGCAAGCTGACCTCGGCGATACGCGCAAAGAACGGTGTAGCGGCGATGGTCAGGGGGACCACCGCTGCCCACACGCCATAGGTGGTGCCGACGATCAGGCGAGTGAACGGGATCAGCGCCACCATCAGAATCAGAAACGGTATAGATCGAAACAGGTTCACGAACGCACCCAGTGCGCGGTTCAGCGCGGGTGCTTCGTAGATGCCGCCTTTGGAACTGGTGACCAGAATCACCGCCAGCGGTATGCCCGCCAGTAACGCAATCAGCGATGACACGCCAACCATCAGGAAAGTGTCGATGAAGCCCTGCAGCAAGCGATCAAACCACATAACCCAACACCTCCACCTGTTGTGCCCATTGGCCGGCGCGCTGGCGCAGTTCTTCCGCGCTCGAAGATGAATCCGTCACCGCCAACAGCAGTTGTCCAAGCGCATGCCCCTGAATCCGCTCCACGCCACCTTGCAGCAGCCGCACGCGACCGCCAAGGGCGCTGAACAACGCGGCCAGATCGGGTTCGTCGGTGGCGCTACCGGTGAATTGCAGACGCAATACGACGGCGGCATCCGGCTTGGGAGGCTGCGCGTGCAAGCGGCTTTGCAGCTCTTGCGGCAGTGCGTGCTGCAATGGCGCGAGCAAGGTCTTGCTGACCTCATGCTGCGGGTTGCCGAACACTTCCCAGACTGGCCCTTGCTCGACGATCCGACCGTGTTCGAGCACCACGACCCGGTCACAGATATCGCGGATGACCGCCATTTCGTGAGTGATCAGCACGATGGTCAGGCCGAGCCGTTGGTTGATCTCGCGCAGCAGCCCGAGGATCGATTGCGTGGTCTCCGGGTCGAGCGCTGAAGTGGCTTCGTCGCACAACAGAATCGCCGGGTCGTGGACCAGCGCGCGAGCGATGCCGACGCGTTGTTTCTGGCCGCCGGAGAGCTGCGCCGGATAGGCCTTGTGTTTGCCTTCAAGCCCCACCAGTTCCAGTAATTCACGTACTTTCTGCTCGCGTTTTTCCTTCGGGACACCCGCCACTTTCAGCGGCAATTCGACGTTCTGCCAAACCGTCTTGGCCGACATCAAATTGAAATGCTGAAAGATCATGCCGATGCGTCGACGCAGCGCGACCAAGCGGTCTTCATCGAACTCGCCAATGTCCACCTGATCGATCAACACGCGACCGCTGCTCGGCTGTTCAAGTCGGTTGATGGTGCGGATCAGCGACGACTTGCCGGCGCCGCTGCGACCGATGATGCCGAACACTTCGCCGCGCTGAATCGCCAGGTCGATGCCGTGCAGGGCGGCGACTGGACCTTGCTGGCCGTTGTAGGTTTTGCCCAGGCCGATAAAACGCACATGAGCGCGGTTCAGGTCAGGATGCAGTTCGGCTTTTTGGGCCTGACGTTGCTCTGGAATTTCCAGTCGCAGTTGCGTGGCAGCTGTCATTCTCAGCTTTCCCAACCGGCTTGGTAGAGCTTGCCGTGGGCTTTATCCAGCGCAGCGCGAACCGCCGGCGAATGCTGGTAAATGTCGACGAATTTGATAAGACGAGGATCGGTTTTGCTCTTGGGCTGAATCACGAACTGGATCACGTATTCCTTGTGATCGAGGCCATCGAACAGCAGGGCAGAGCCGGCATCGAAGGTCTTGGACAAGCGAATGTAGGCCGGGTAGCCCTGCACCAGATCGGCGTCGTCATAAGCGCGCACCAGTTGCACGGCTTCAACCTGGAGAATTTTGATTTTCTTTGGGTTGCTGACGATGTCTTCTTCGGTGGCCTTGTAGCCCACACCGGGTTTGAGCGTGATCAGGCCGGACTTGGCCAGGAGCTGCAGGCCGCGGCCGCTGTTGATCGGGTCATTGGCGATGGCGACGGTAGCGCCTTCTGGCAGCTCGTCGAAGCTTTTGTATTTCTTCGAATACAGGCCGACGTTGTTGATGATCCCCGGAGCGAACGGTACCAGGTCAAAACCGGCGGCGGCCTTGGCGTTTTCCAGGAACGGGATGTGCTGGAAGTAATTCACGTCGATGTCGCCGGCAGCGAGGCTGACGTTGGGGGCGATCCAGTCGCTGAACTCAACCAGTTCAACCTTCAGGCCTTGTTTGTTGGCTTCTTCGACGGCCGCTTCCAGAGGAATCGCGAAGGCGGCGGTGGTGCCGACCTTGAGCGTCGGGTCGGCGGCGAAGGTAGCGGAGCTGAAGAGGCCGAGGGCCAGGGCCAGTGCTTTGACTGGGTGAGAGAGGTAGTGCTTGGTCATGATGGTTATTCCAGTCAGTGCATGAATGTGTGTTGTCTGGTTGGGCCTCATCGCCAGCAGGCTGGCTCCCACAGTAGGAATGCATTGCAACTGTGGGAGCTAGCCTGCTAGCGATGCTTTTAACGGCGGAACGCCGAACCGGTGTGTTGCTCAGGCAAATGCGCCCCTTCGTGAAACAGCTTTTCCCTGAAGGAGCCGTTGTCATAAGCGGTCTTGTACGACCCTCGGCGCTGCAATTCCGGGATCACCCGCTCAATGAAATCCACATAGCTTTCCGGCGTGACGATGCGCGTGAGGTTGAAGCCGTCCAGACCGGTTTCGGCGATCCACGATTCCAGCTCATCCGCCACTTGCTCAGGCGAACCCACCAAGGTGATGTAACGACCGCCGAGGGCGTGTTGCTCCAGCAATTTGCGGCGGGTCCAGTCGTTGTTCTGCAGGTTTTTGGTCGCGGACTGGATGGCGTTGCTCTTCACGTACTGGATCGGCTCGTCGATCTCGTACTCGGAAAAATCGATCCCGGTCGAGGCCGAGAAATGCGCCACGCCGGCTTCGGCGCTGGCGTAGCTCAGGTACTCGGCATGCTTGGCCCAAGCGAGCTCTTCGGTGGCGCCGACAATTACGTTCAGCCCCATGAACACCTTGATGTCCTCAGGGTTGCGACCGGCTTCAACGGCGCTGGCGCGCACCTTGTCCACCTGAACTTTGGTCGATGGTTTGTTCTGGCCGCTGATGAACACACACTCGGCGTGACGCCCGGCGAACAACAATCCACGGTCCGAGCTGCCGGCCTGGAACAGCACCGGCGTGCGTTGCGGCGACGGTTCGCAGAGGTGATAGCCCTCGACCTGATAGAACTCGCCCTTGTGCTCGACCTTGTGCACCTTTTCTGGCTGCGCATAGATTCGCTGCTGCGGATCGTTGAGCACCGCGCCGTTTTCCCAACTGCCTTCCCAGAGTTTGTAGAGCACGTCGAGGTACTCGTCAGCCTGGTCATAGCGGCGGTCGTGTTCGACCTGTTCGCTCAGGCCCATGGCCTTGGCGGCACTGTCGAGGTAACCGGTGACGATGTTCCAGCCCACTCGACCGCGACTCAGGTGATCGAGTGTCGACATGCGTCGGGCGAACAGATACGGCGGCTCGTAGGTAAGGTTGGCGGTGAGGCCGAAACCAAGGTTTCGGGTCACGGCGGCCATGGCCGACACCAGGAGCAGCGGGTCGTTGACCGGCAGCTGGATCGACTCTTTGAGCGGCACATCCACCGCGTTCTGGTAGACGTCATACACCCCGACGATGTCGGCGATGAACAACCCGTCAAAGAGTCCGCGCTCCAGCAGTTGCGCCAGTTCGGTCCAGTATTCGATGGTTTTGTATTGAGTGGAGTTGTCCCGTGGATGCGTCCACAGGCCATGGTTGATGTGACCGATGCAGTTCATGTTGAACGCGTTGAGCAGGATTTTCTTTTTGCTGGCGCTCATCAGATGGTCCCCCGCAGTGGCGGTTTTTCATCGTTGAGGTAGTAGTTGCCCACAGCGTGGTACTTCCAGCGCACCGGGTCGTGCAGCGTGTGCACGCGCGCGTTGCGCCAATGGCGATCCAGACCGTGTTCGATCAGGGTCGCCTGGCTGCCAGCCAGTTCAAACAGCGTGCTGCCCGCGGCGAGGGAGATTTCGGTACTGATGGCGCGGGCCTCGGCGATGGCAATGGACGCCGCCGCGACGGTCTCGGCGTTGGTGTCGGCCTGGGCCTTGTCGAGGTATTCGCCAGCACGTTCGAGCAAGGCTTCAGTGGCATGCAGACGGATGCTCAGGTGGCCGAAGCTCTTGAGGGTCAGCGGGTCTTCGGTGGCTTTCTCATGGGTAGCATCAATCCACGGCCGGGTTTTGGTGCGCACGAAGTGCAGGGCATCTTCATACGCCGCGCGGGCGATGCCGGTGTCGATGGCGGCATGAAGAATCTGCGCCAACGGGCCAACCGGTGTCGGACGTTCGAAAGCGCTTTGAAAAGGGATCACGTCTTCGGCCGCGACGTAGACGTCTTCGAACACCACCGAGCCGCTGCCCGTGGTGCGCTGGCCAAAGCCGCTCCAGTCGTCGATGACCGTCAGGCCTTTGCTGTCGCGCGGCACAAACGCCAGTTGTTGCACGCCGTTTTCATCAATAACTGACGTCGGGATGCGTTGGGCGTAGATGGCACCGGTGGCGTAGAACTTGCGGCCATTAATGCGATAACCATCGCTTTCGCGGGTCAGGCGGGTGACACGGTCGTGGGCGGTTTTGGTGCCCAGTTCTGCCAGGGCATTGCCGAAGCGCTGACCGGCCAGGACTTCGGCGTACAGGCGTTTTTTCTGCTCGTCGCTGCCGTTCACTCGCAGCACTTCGAGGGCATAGAAATGGTTTTGGGGAATCTGTCCGAGAGAGCCGTCCGCCTGCGCGATCAAGGCGATGACCTTGGCCAGGGTGACGTTCGAAACGCCCGCGCCACCGTATTCCTTTGGCACACTGATACCCCATAGGCCCGAGCGGGAAAACACTTCCAGCTCCGGATGTGGCAAACGGCGTTCGCGGTCGCGCAGGGCGCTGTCGCGTTTGAAGTCATCGGCCAGGTCACTGGCGACGATCAGGGCTTGCTCATCGCTGGTTATGACCGCGACGTGGTGAGAAAGAGGCATGTGCTTCTCCAGAGATCTGGTCAAAAGTGTCTGGTCGTTAAATCCAGGAATGACGAGCGGGCAACGTGCCGTTCAAGTGATACGTGCCGACAGCGTGATACTTCCAGCGCACCGGATCGTGCAGCGTGTGCACGCGGGCGTTACGCCAGTGACGGTCGAGATTGAATTCGGCGAGGGTGGCGCGACTGCCGGCGAGTTCGAAGAGCTTTTCGCTGGCCAGCAACGAGATTTCGGTGGTCAGCACTTTGGCTTCGGCCACGGCAATCGAGGCGCGGGCAGCGGACTCGGCAGTGAGCGGCGCGGCGTTGGCCTGGTCGAGCACTTGCCCCGCCTTGCGCAGTAGAGCTTCAGCCGCGTGCAGTTCAATTTTCAGTTTGCCGATGTCGGCGATGACATAGAGGTCGTCGCTGGCCCGTTCAACGTTGGCGTCGATCCATGGCCGTGCACGGGTCTTCACGAATTCGATGGCGTCGTCGATTGCGCCTCGGGCAATGCCGGCGTCGATAGCCGCTTGAATCAGCTGTGAGACGGAACCCTGGATGTTTGGCTTGTCATTGATCGTCCAGTTATCCACCACCAGTTCGGCGTCGACCCGCACGTTGTTGAGCAAGACGGTGCCGCTGGCAGTGGTGCGTTGGCCAAAACCCGACCAGTCATCAACGATGCGCAAACCGGGCGTGCCACGGCGGACGAAGGCCAGTACCTGCTTGCCGTCATCGTTCAGCGCTTTGACGGCGACCCAATGAGCGAACAACGCGCCGGTGGAATAGAACTTCTGGCCATTGATCACGAAACCATCGCCGTCGGCGGTGATTCGCGCTTTCAGTTCGAGTGTGTTTTTGGTGCCGCGCTCCGGGCCTGCATTGCCGATGCGCCAGCCTTCAAGCACGCTTTTGAACAGCCGTTTTTTTTGCGCTTCGGTGGCGCTGCCGAGCACAAGATTGAGAATGCCAAACTGGTTTTGCGGGATCTGCCCCAAGGCCGGATCAGCCGCGGAAATGATCGCGAAGACCTCAGCAAGGGTGACGAATGAAACCTGTGGACCGCCGTATTCGCGCGGGATGGCGATGCTGCCCAGGCCGCTGCGGGTGAATTGTTCGACTTCCGACCACGGCAGCTTGCGCTGCTGGTCACGTTTGGCCGCTTGCAGGCGGGCGACCTGTGCCAGCTCATGGGCGGCCTTGATGGCTTGAGCATCGTTGCGCAAGACCTGCGCGGGCAACAACAACGGGGCGATATCCAGATCACTCTGGACAAGTGCGTCTGCCAGACTGGACATCAGCGCCACTCCTTGGCTGCACGCAATGCCCTGGCGATCTGCACTGGGGTGATTGTGTTCCGGACCATACCTACCTCACATCTCATGGAAACGCCGCGGGAAAGGCGGCGAACGAAAACAAGAATGTCCGGTGGTCCGGTTCATATACCCTAAACATGTATAAAAAATTAATAAACTAACTTTTAGGAATATGCATAGAAGGGGTCGTGGGCTGCTACAGGGATTGGGGTGGGTTCGTGAGGGGGCTCAGCGCTTTGCTCGCTTCAGCGGTAGTTTGAGGTAGGCGTTGGCGCAGCCGATCTTCAGCCTGCGCACTGGCGCCCAGCGAGAGTTGTTGCCTGCCCGGTCGAGGACGCAATACGTTACTTCCAGTCGCAGATCCTCGCCGGCTTCGAGAATGATCGCCGAAGGTACCCAAACCTGAATTGGCTGTCCGATATCACAGGGTTTTAGCCTGGGCAGATCCATTCGAGCGTCCCCCCAACGCAGGGTGATCTCGTCGTCGACGTCCATGTTCAGGTACGGCTCAATGGTCAACGGCACGCCGCGTTTTATCTGCCTCGAATTGACGCCCTTTCGTTGAATAGCCTCGGGGAGGTTAACCAGCGCCAGATTCTGGTTTTCATCGCCGCACACCGGTGGTGGCTGTCCGCCTGGGCAATCCAGTTTGACGTGTACCTGCATGGCGGGCGACAGGGCCGGTTCCTGGCCGATCTGCATGACCCGGTAGCGAACGCTCGAAGCGCCACTGGCAATAAAGCTTTCCGGTACTCGCAGGCTGACGGTCTTGCACACGTCCCTGGCAGCCAACACTTTGGACGCCACGTAGCAGTCATCCCAGAACAGTTCGATCAGATCGCCTTTATCCATGCCGGCGTATGGCGCGACGTCGATCAGCAGGTGCGCCGCCGAGCTGATGTTGATGCTGTCCTTGTCTGATTGCGCCAGCGTCGGCACCGCCAATTGAAGTGTGGTTGAGATGCTTTTCATGGATTCTCCTAGAAGTCTTGCAACGAATTCCGTTTCTGAAAAAACGCGGATGTCGAACAGCAAAACCGTTCATTACTTGAAGTTAAAATAATGATTGAGTGTGATGAGTGTCGTCCGTAGTCACAGATAAAAGTGCGGATGAATGACTGTCAATAGAGTGAGTTAGTTAAGTTGGCGAGCGCGTGTTATTCAGAAGGTTCCTACGTGCAGGAGGCAGTAAGCCCCATGGTGTTGTCGAATATTGCTCAATAAATGCTGGGTTTTACTGCGCTGTTTAGCGATAGCGACAGCCAAGCACTGCTTGAGTATTAAGCATACTGGCGAAGGCAAAATGGTTTCTACGGGCTATATATGTACCGCGCGCTTCGACAAAAAAGTTGTAGGGCAGGCAGTGATATTTAATTGAGCGAAGAGGGTGTTTATAGAAGGGGAGGGGGACTTCCATCCGTGGAAGTTAAACCGTATTGCGGGGGTGTTTAGTGGTGTGTGTTGTTTATAAACTTGCTGAGGAACTGTTTCGTCCGCTCTTCTTTAGGGTTGGCAAACAACGCCTTGGCTTCACCTTGCTCGACGATCACTCCTTTGTCGAAAAACACCACGCGATTGGCCACGTCCCGGGCAAAGCTCATTTCGTGGGTGACGATCACCATGGTGCGTTTCTCTTCCGCCAGGCTGCGGATGGTTGCCAGCACTTCACCCACCAGCTCCGGATCGAGGGCTGAGGTGGGCTCGTCGAACAGAATGACTTCCGGCTCCATGGCCAATGCCCGGGCGATCGCCACACGCTGTTGCTGGCCGCCTGAAAGACGTCGCGGATACGCGTCCTCCTTGCCCGCCAACCCGACTCGGGCCAACAGTTTTTTGCCCAGGGCAATGGCATCGGCGCGGGGGATCTTTTTCACTACGATCGGCCCCTCGATCACGTTTTCCAGGGCCGTGCGATGGGGGAACAGATTGAAGCTCTGGAACACAAAACCCACGTGCTGACGCAAGCGGCGCACCAGGCTTTGCTGCTGGTTCAGTGGTCGGCTGCCATCGATTTCGATGTCACCAACCTTGATCCGGCCGCTGGTGGGTTCTTCCAGAAAATTCAGGCAGCGCAGGAAGGTGGTTTTACCCGAGCCGCTGGGCCCGATAATGGCCACAACCTCGCCTTCCTTTACTTCCAGATCGATGCCATTGAGCACCACTTGACCCTTGAACTGCTTTGTCAGTTTTTCCACGACAATCATGGGTCAGGACTCCTGGTCGTGCCGATTGACCCGCTCTTCCAACTTGTTCTGCAGGTGCGACAACACCGTGGCCAGAATCCAGTAGATCAGTGCGGCGGCAAGGTACATGGTGAACACTTCGAAGGTGCGTGCTGTGATCAGCTGCGCCTGGCGGAACAACTCCGGCACCTGGATGGTGGCGGCCAGCGCGGTGTCCTTGACCAGCGAAATGAAGCTGTTGCCAAGCGGCGGCAATGCGGTGCGCATTGCCTGCGGGATGATGGCCCGTCGCAGGGTTTGCGCTCGGGTCATGCCGATGCTGGCGGCAGCTTCCCACTGGCCGCGCTCGATTGAGCTGATCGCGGACCGGAGGATTTCACAGGCGTAAGCGGCCATGTTCAGCGAGAAGCCGATCAGGGCCGCCGGCAGCGGATCGAGTTCCATGCCCAATTGCGGCAAGCCGTAATAGATCACGAACAGTTGCACCAGCAACGGCGTGCCGCGAAAAAACGACACGTAGATGCGGGCGATCCAGCTCACCAGCTTGAAGCGCGACAGGCGCATCAGTGCCAGGCCGAAGCCCAGCATGAGGCCGAAAAACATCCCGCCCAGGCTCAAGATGACCGTGTAGTAGGCCCCCTTGAGCAGGAAAGGCAGGGAATCCAGTGCGAGTTGGAAAGCTTCTTCCATTATTGAGTGACGTCAGCGCTGAAATATTTTTCCGAGAGCTTTTTCAGCGTACCGTCTGCACGCAGCTTGTCGATGGCCTTGTTCACTGCGGCCAGCAGCTCAGGCTCGCCTTTGCGCAGCGCAATACCAGCTTCCTGGCGGGAGAACGCTTCGCCGGCGGCGACAGTGTCCTTGGCCTTCTTGGCGTATTCCAGTGCGGCGAGACGGTCGATCAGAATGGCGTCGATACGGCCTACGCGCAGGTCCTGGAACTTGGTCGGATCATCGTCATAGGTCTTGATGATGGCTTTGGGTTGATTTTCCTTGAGCCATTGCTCGTAGTTGGTGCCCAGGCCTACGCCGACTTTCTTGCCATCCAGATCGGCGGCGGTCTTGATGGTGTCTTTGTTCTTGGTCAGAACAAGCGCCTGAATACCGGAGACGGTGTAAGGCTCGGAGAAGTCGTACTTCTTCTTGCGCTCTTCGGAAATGGTCACTTGGTTGATCACCGCGTCCAGACGCTTGGATTCCAGTGCCGCGAGGATGCCGTCCCATTTGGTCGGTTGCAGTTTCACTTTCACGCCCAGCTCTTTGGCCAGGGCTTCGGAGAACTCGACTTCGAAGCCGGCCAGTTTGCCGTCGGCGTCCACGAAGCTGAACGGTGGGTAAGTGCCTTCCAGGCCGACGTTGATAACGCCGGCGTCTTTGATTTTTTGCAGTTGCTCACCGGCAACGGCCTGACCGATCAGACCGGCGCTCAGCGCCAGGCCCAGCGAACCTACCAGCAGATTTCGACGTAGTGCGGAAAAATTCATGACAAGCCCCTGTGTTTTCTTATGGAAGACGTAGTGAGAAGGTTGGCAAATTCGGGATTTAAACGTCTGCGATATCCTGCCCTAAAGCAGCATATTCGTCTCGTTGCAAATTCGCCTGCGGCGCGACTATATGATGGCGTTCTTAGATTGGAAAATAATAAATATTTCGATTGTTATTCCTTTGTGGAATATAAAATCAAAAGATCGCAGCCTTCGGCAGCTCCTGCAGGAGTACGCCAATCCATGTAGGAGCTGCCGAAGGCTGCGATCTTTTGATCTAGCCGTTTCTGTTTTACAGAAAATCTTTATAGGCAAACAACGCCGGTGCTCCACCGGTGTGCAGGAAAATAATCGGCCCCTCATTGAAGCGCTGACGGCCGATGCCATCCAGCAGACCCGCCATGGCCTTGCCGGTGTACACCGGGTCGAGCAACAACCCTTCCTGACTGGCCACCAGTTTCACCGCTGAGAGCGTGCCGGCGTTCGGTTCGCCGTAACGCGGGCCGAAATATTCGTCCCACAATTCGACTTTGAAACTCGCTGGCAGAGTCACGCCCAGCAGCTCCGCTGTGCGCTCGGCCAGGCCCTGAACCTTGGGGCGTTGATCTTCATCACTGCGCGATACCGTGACGCCGATCACTGGCAATTCCGGCAGTGCTTCATTCAATGCCAGCGCCAGGCCGCTATGGGTTCCTGCACTGCCTGAGGCCAATACCACGGCAGCAAAAGTCAGACCGGTGTCCTTGATCTGTTCGGCCAGTTCCAGCCCGGCGCGCACATAACCGAGCGCGCCCAAAGCGTTGGAGCCGCCAATCGGCACGATGTAGGGTTTTTTGCCGTTGTTACGCAGTCGGTCAGCCAGGGCCTGCAATTGTTCGTCGGCGTTGTCGAGGTTTTCCACCAGTTCGACCTTGGCATCGAACAGGTCGAGCAGCAGCCGATTGCCATTGGCGACGTAGTTGCTGTCGTCAGTGCCCAGCGGATTTTCCAGCAGGGCGATGCAACCCAGGCCCAGTTTGGCGGCCAGGGCAGCGGTCTGGCGAACGTGGTTGGACTGCAGCGCGCCTGCGGTGATGAACGTGTCGGCGCCTTGGGCCAGCGCATCTGCCGCCAGGTATTCGAGTTTTCGCAGCTTGTTGCCGCCCATCGCCAGTGGCGTCAGGTCATCGCGTTTGACGTATACATCGCGGCCCAGCCAGGTCGACAGGCGCTCGAGTTTTTCCAGCGGCGTCGGGTGGCTGAGCAATTCGAGGCGGTCAAAACGGGCGAGCTGTTGTTTGATCATGGTTACGCACTGGCAGGGAAAGATGTCCGGACTATAGGCACGCCAAAATCCAGGGGCAACCGCCAATCGCTTATAGCCAAAAGTATTGAGTTCAGCACTATTGGTTCTTAATTCGGCTTGAATACCTTGCCGTAAAGTAATCGCCGTCAAGGTGGCCAGACCGTCCGGCTGCCGGTGAGGAGTTTCTACAGTGAGCGAGCGATCCAGCCATTGGCAATTGCAGACCATCGTCAGCCAACTGCGTACCGCGCGTGATCAATGGCGTGCCCAAAACGGTCGCGCCAGTGGCGAGCAGGGCGGTCGCGAGTTGCCTTCTCGAGCGGCGATGGCCGATATTCTTGAAGCGCTCTGTGGCGCGCTGTTTCCGATGCGCCTGGGGCCGGTCGACCTGCGTGAGGAGAGTGAAGATTTCTACGTCGGCCACACGCTGGACGTGGCGCTGAACGCATTGCTGGCTCAAGCGCGACTCGAACTGCGTTACGCCGCGCGCCATAGCGCCCAGGCCGACACCGAAGTCGAGGCCAGGACCATTCAGATCATCCAGGATTTCGCCCTCGCGTTGCCGGGGCTGCGCAGTTTGCTGGACACCGATGTGCTGGCGGCCTACCACGGTGATCCAGCGGCGCGCAGCGTTGATGAGGTGCTGCTGTGCTACCCGGGGATTCTGGCGGTGATTCACCATCGCCTGGCGCACCATCTCTATCGCGCCGGGTTGCCGCTGCTGGCGCGGATCAGCGCGGAAATCGCGCACTCGGCCACGGGCATCGATATCCACCCAGGGGCGCAGATCGGTCGCAGCTTCTTTATCGATCATGGGACGGGTGTGGTGATTGGCGAGACCGCCATCATCGGCGAGCGTGTGCGGATCTATCAGGCCGTGACCCTGGGTGCGAAGCGTTTTCCGGCGGATGAAGACGGGCAATTGCAGAAGGGCCATCCGCGGCATCCGATTGTCGAGGATGACGTGGTGATTTACGCCGGTGCGACGATTCTGGGGCGGATTACTATCGGCAAGGGCTCGACCATCGGCGGTAATGTCTGGCTGACCCGCAGCGTGCCGGCGGGGTGCAACCTGACCCAGGCGAATCTGCAGCATGATGATGGGACGCAGAAGTAAGGGCTGAAATCTTCACTGATCTTGCTAACGCCTTCGCGGGCAAGCCCCGCTCCCACAGGATCGATGTCGTTCGCACAATTACTGTACGACACGATACCTGTGGGAGCGTGGCTCGCCCGCGAATGATTTCAATCCGAACCGAGATAATGGCATTCAGCCAATTATCCAGTGAACCAAACCACCAAATCCCACCTCATACCCTTCCTTGAGCTAGCGTACACACAGTACCGCCGAGCCCTGCGATTAGTCCTTAGCGCCCTATCCATGTTTAACTTGAACGCTCATTCAAGTTAAAACGCCGGTTCGCTGCCCGCTCACAACAGGAGGCTTGCCTTTGCTGAGTCTGATTTTCACAGCCACATTGCCTACCTTAGAGGTGCATGTTTCATGAGTGCATCTTCTCTCCCACCAAGCGGCCAGGTCCGCATGAATCCGCCGGTGTTCTACTTCTCGGCGAGTTTCATTCTGTTGTTCGGCATCGTGGTTATCGCGATGCCCGAGCAAGCCGGGGCCTGGTTGCTGGCGGCACAAAACTGGGCGGCCAATACGGTCGGCTGGTACTACATGCTCGCGATGACCCTGTACCTGGTCTTCGTGGTGGTCACCGCCTTATCCGGCTACGGCAAGATCAAGCTCGGTGCCGACCACGACGAACCCGAGTTCAGTTACCTGTCCTGGGCCGGCATGCTGTTCGCCGCCGGGATCAGCATCACGCTGTTTTTCTTTTGTGTATCCGAGCCGCTGACCCACCTCGCGCAACCGCCCCAGGGCGATGCCGGCACGGCGGATGCGGCGCGACAGGCGATGCAGATTCTGTTCCTGCACTGGGGCTTGCATGGCTGGGGCGTGTTCGCCTTTGTCGGCATGGCGCTGGCCTACTTCGCCTACCGCCATAACCTGCCACTGGCGTTACGCTCGGCGCTTTACCCGCTGATCGGCAAGCGCATCAACGGTCCGATCGGTTATGCGGTGGACGGCTTCGGCATCATCGCTACGGTGTTTGGCCTCGGTGCCGACATGGGCTTTGGCGTGTTGCACCTCAACTCCGGGCTCGACTATCTGTTCGGTGTTGCACACACCCAGTGGGTTCAGGTGGGCCTGATCACGCTGATGATGGGCGCGGCAATCATCGTCGCGGTATCCGGCGTCGACAAAGGCGTGCGGGTGATGTCCGACATCAACATGCTGCTGGCGTGTGCGCTGCTGTTGTTCGTGTTGTTCGCCGGCCCTACGCAGCATTTGCTCAACACCCTGATCCAGAACATCGGCGACTATCTCGGCGCCTTGCCGATGAAGAGTTTTGACCTGTACGCCTATGACAAACCCAGCGACTGGTTGGGCGGCTGGACAGTGTTCTACTGGGCCTGGTGGATTGCATGGTCGCCGTTCGTTGGCCTGTTCATCGCACGGATTTCCCGTGGCCGGACCATCCGCGAATTCGTTTTTGGCGTATTGCTGATCCCGCTTGGTTTCACCCTGGCGTGGATGTCGATCTTCGGCAACAGCGCCATCGATCAAGTCCTCAACCACGGCATGAGCGCGCTGGGAATGTCGGCCATCGACAACCCCTCGATGACGCTTTACCTGTTGCTGGAAACCTACCCGTGGAGCAAAACCGTTATCGCGGTCACGGTGTTCATCAGCTTCGTGTTCTTCGTCACCTCGGCCGACTCCGGTACCGTGGTGCTGTCGACGCTGTCTGCCAAAGGCGGCAATCCGGATGAAGACGGGCCGAAATGGCTGCGGGTGTTCTGGGGCGCGATGACTGCATTGGTGACCAGTGCGCTGCTGTTCTCCGGCAGCATCGATGCGCTGAAGTCAGCCGTGGTGCTGACCTCGCTGCCGTTCTCGATGATTTTGCTGTTGATGATGTGGGGGCTGCACAAGGCGTTCTACCTGGAGTCGCAGAAGCAGATCGCGCAACTGCATTCCCTGGCACCGGTGTCCGGTTCGCGGCGTGGTGGCTGGCGTCAGCGGCTGAGTCAGGCCGTGCACTTCCCCTCGCGGGATGAGGTCTATCGCTTCCTCGACACGACGGTGCGTCCGGCGATTGAAGAGGTGACTGCCGTATTCGTCGAGAAGGGTTTGAACGTGGTCACTCAGCCTGACCCGGCCAATGACAGTGTCAGCCTGGAAATCGGTCATGGCGAACAGCATCCGTTCATCTATCAGGTGCAGATGCGTGGCTACTTCACACCGTCTTTCGCCCGTGGCGGCATGGGTTCCAAGGAGCTCAACAATCGCCGTTACTATCGGGCTGAAGTGCATTTGGCCGAGGGCAGTCAGGACTACGATCTGGTCGGTTACACCAAGGAGCAGATCATCAACGACATCCTCGACCAGTACGAGCGGCACATGCAGTTCCTGCATTTGGTGCGTTGATCAATGGGTGATGGCTCAGGCTTGAGTCATCACCATGAACAACACCAGTGCGGCCACCGGGACGCTGAACACCAGGCTGCCGACCACCATTTCCGAACTCACGGACTGGCCGGCAGTGACCACGCCGATGGCGCCGTTGATGACGGTCAGCGCCAGCCACAAGGCGACGAAGCTGTAGGTCAGGGTCTGGCGGCTGAAGCCGATTTTCTCACCGATGAACAGCATCAGCGCCAGGAGGATCAGGCCGAAGGTGATGATGATGGTGGTGTGCATGGTGAGTACATTCCTCGGGTGTGGGTTGGCTTGGAGGGCTTCATCGTCGGAACGCCGCCCGGACCAAGCTTTGCTCTCACAGGTAATGGTCTGATGCCATGTTTGGATATTAATGTACTCATCTCAATGAATGTTTACCCAGACAAGAGAGGATTCGATGACTTACACCGCTGCCGAAAACCGCTATGACGCCATCCCGTACCGCCGTGTAGGCCGCAGCGGGCTGGTATTGCCGGCGCTGTCGTTGGGCCTGTGGCACAACTTTGGCGACAGCACGCCAATCGAAACCCAGCGCTCGTTGTTGCGCACGGCGTTCGATCTGGGGATCAACCACTTCGACCTCGCCAACAACTATGGCCCGCCGTATGGCAGCGCCGAGATCAATTTCGGCCGTTTGCTGCGTGAAGACTTCAAGCAGTACCGCGACGAACTGATCATCTCGAGCAAGGCGGGCTGGGACATGTGGCCCGGCCCTTACGGCCAGGGCGGAGGTTCGCGCAAATACGTGCTCGCCAGCCTCGACCAGAGCTTGCAGCGCCTGGGCCTGGACTACGTCGACATCTTCTATTCTCACCGCTTCGACCCGGACACGCCGCTGGAAGAAACCGCCAGCGCACTGGCCACCGCCGTGCAGCAGGGCAAGGCTTTGTACATTGGCATCTCGTCTTATTCCGGGGTGAAAACCCGTGAAATGGCCGCGCTGCTGAAGGAGTGGAAAGTGCCGCTGTTGATTCATCAGCCGGCCTACAACCTGCTCAACCGTTGGGTAGAAAAAGACCTGCTGGATGTCACCGATGAGCTCGGCACCGGGGTGATTGCATTTACACCACTGGCCCAGGGACTCCTGACTGACAAGTACCTCAACGGCGTGCCGGCGGATGCGCGGGTGAATCGTCCGGGGGGTGGCTCGTTGCAGGCTTCGCATTTGTCCGAGGCCAACATCGCTCACGTTCGCGCGCTGAACGAGATCGCCAAGCGTCGTGGTCAGAGCCTGGCGCAGTTGGCGTTGGCCTGGACACTGCGGGATCCACGCGTGACCTCGGCGCTGATCGGCGCGAGTCGTCCGGAGCAGATAATCGAGAACGTCGGGGCGTTGAAGAATTTGAGCTTCAGTGCGCAAGAGCTGGCGGAGATTGATGGGTTTGCCCAGGAGGGTGGGATCAATCTTTGGGAGAAGCCATCCTCGGCTGAGTAAGCTTTCGGCGCTGGTTTTTCCGGCGCCTGCAATACCGCTATCGCGGGCAAGCCCGCTCCCACAGGGTTATGTGTTGAACCAACATTCTGCGGCCAACTGATATAGCTGTGGGAGCGGGCTTGCCCGCGATAGCGGCATATGAGGCAATGACGAAAGTCAGGTCTCACCGAAAAAACGGTACATCCCCCAACACCGTCGCGCGCTGCATCACCCGCCGTGCAGGGCGGTAGTCGTCTACTGCGTAATGCTGCGTCACGCGGTTGTCCCAGAACGCCACGTCGTCTTTCTGCCAACGCCAGCGGATGGTGAACTCCGGGCGCGTCGCGTGGGCGAACAGCAGCTTCAGAATGGCTTCGCTTTCCGTTTCCGACAGCTCGTTGATCTTCGATGTGAACCCTTCATTGACGAACAATGACCGGCGCCCACTCACGGGGTGGGTGCGGATCACAGGGTGCGACAACGGTGGGTTTTTGCGGCGGGCTTCTTCCCATTGAGCCAGCGCTTCTGGCGTGTTGCCGTAGCGTTCCAATGGAAACGAGCGAGTGAAATCGTGGGTGGCGGTCAGGCCTTCGAGCAGGTTTTTCATCGGCGCAGACAGCGCTTCATACGCAGCAATGCCGCTGGCCCACAGCGTGTCGCCGCCAAACTCCGGCAACAGCTTGGCACTGAGCACGGCGCCCATCGCCGGTGTCGGCAGGAAGGTCACGTCGGTGTGCCAGATCGCGTTGTCGCGCACGTCGGTGACGGCGGTATCAAGGATCAGCACCTCCGGTTGTTCGGGGACGTTGGGGTAGATCGGGTGGATGTGCAGGTCGCCAAAATAGGAGGCGAACCGCGCCTGCTGCTGAGGCGTGATCGGCTGGTCGCGGAAGAACAACACCTGATGCTTGAGCAACGCCTGCTCGATAGCGTCACGTTGTTCCAGGTTCAGCGGCTGGCTCACGTCGACGCCGCTGATCTGCGCGCCGAGGGCCGAGCTTAGGGGGACGATGGTCAGGTTACTCATGGTGGTTCTCTTCAATTCGGGGGGCGGCAACCGAGGCAGCCATATTCAGTGAGCCTGGCCGTGCCACGGCACCAGCTTGCGTTGCAGGGCACGCAGGCCCATTTCCATGGCGAAGGCAATCAGCGCGATGACCAGAATCCCCAGTACCACCACATCGGTGACCAGGAACTGCGCGGCCGATTGCACCATGAAGCCCAAACCGCTGGTGGCGGCGATCAATTCGGCGGCGACCAGGGTCGACCAACCCACACCGAGACCAATGCGCACGCCGGTCAAAATGTCCGGCAAGGCGCTTGGCAGAATGACATGGCGTATCAGCTGCGCCCGTGTTGCGCCCAGCGACTGTGCGGCACGCAGCTTGGCGGGGTCGACCGTGCGCACACCCGTGGCCGTGGCGATGGCGATGGGCGCAAAAATCGCGAGGTAGATCAGCAGGACTTTGGACAGCTCACCGATGCCGCACCAGATCACGATCAGCGGCAGGTAGGCCAACGGTGGAATAGGGCGGTAGAACTCGATCAGCGGATCGAGGATGCCGCGAGCAATGCGGTTGTGGCCGATGGCGATGCCGACCGGTACCGCCGTCAATACCGCGAAGCCCAGGCCCAGCCCGATGCGACTCAGACTGGCGCCCAAGTGCTGCCACAAGGTGGAGTCCATGTAGCCGGTGGTCACCAGCAACCAGCCCTTTTGCAGGACGGCGGACGGAGGCGGCAGGAACAGCGGTTCGATCATGCCGGTAGCCGTCACCGCCCACCACAGCGCCACCAACGCGACCAGTGTCAGGACACTGATCCAGCGTGTGCTCAAGCTGCGCCGTACAGGTATCACCGTCGAAGGGTTTTTTACCGTGACGGCCGGAATCTCATAGCTGCTCATGCGCGCTCCTGCCGCTGGGCGGCGCTGCGTTGGGAGAACACCTTGGCGAGGACGTGTTCGCGGGTTTCGATAAAGCGTGGGTCGGATTTGATCGCCCGTGCCGATTCGCCAGCGGCATAGCGCTGACCGAAATCAAGACTCAAGCGCTCGACGATTTGCCCAGGATCAGGCGCCAGAAGAATCAGGTCAGTAGCGAGAAATACGGCTTCTTCGATGTCGTGGGTAATCAGAAAAACCGGTTTGGCGGTGCGCTGCCAGACTTGCAGCAAGAGCTCTTGCATCTGTTCGCGGGTGAACGCGTCGAGGGCACCGAAAGGTTCGTCCATCAGCAATACACGAGCGTCGGCAGCCAGCGCGCGGGCCAGGCCGACGCGCTGTTTCTGTCCGCCCGAGAGTTGCCAGATCCGGCGGTTTTGGAAACCGGAAAGGTCCACCAGCGCGAGCATTTCTTTGGCGCGGCTTTCACGTATTTCACGAGATACGCCCGCCAGCTCCAGACCGAAGCCGACGTTGGCCAGCACATCCTGCCAAGGCAGCAGGGCATCGTCCTGGAACACCACACCACGTTCGGCGCCTGGCCCTTTGACCGGTACGCCGTCCAGCGTGATACGCCCGGCGCTGGGCTCGACGAAACCGGCAATCAGGTTCAACAGCGAGGTCTTGCCACTGCCGGACGGGCCGAGAGCCACCAGCAATTGCTGAGGCCCAAGGCTCAAGGAAATATCCGCCAGCACCGGTTCCGGGCTACCGGGGTACTGTGCGCTGATGCGCTCCAGCTGTAGCAAAGCCATCGCAATGAACTCCCGATCAGTGAGTGATGAACTTGGCGCTGACGTAAGGCGCGTAGTCCGGCAGTACCGCGTCGACCTTGCCCTGTTCCTTGAGGAAGGTGGCGGTGTCAGTGATCGCTTTGGTGGTCGGTGCGCCAAGGGTGATCACCTGATCAGCCGCCAGCGGGTAGACGTTGCCTTGCAGCAGCAACGGAATGTCGCTGGCCTTGGCGCCGGAGAGTTTCACCAGCTTGTCGACGTTGGATTGATTAGCGAGCCAGGCTTGAGGGTCTTTGCGATATTCGGCGTAGGCGTCGAGGGTGACTTTGGCGAACGCGGTGACGATTTCCGGGTGTTTTTCGGCGAAGTCTTTGCGCACGATCCAGGCATCGAACGTCGTTGCGCCGAACTTGGCCAATTCACCCGAGGTGATCAGTACTTTGCCGTTTTCCCTGGCGACGCCCAGGGCCGGGTCCCACACGTAAGTGGCGTCGATATCACCGCGTTTCCATGCAGCAATGATCGCGGGCGGGGCGAGGTTGAGGACGGTGACTTTCGACGGGTCGATGTTCCAGTGCTTCAACGCCGCCAGCAGGCTGTAGTGGCCGGTGGAGACAAAAGGTACGGCGATTTTTTTACCGATCAAGTCTTGTGGGGTCTTGATGCCGGAACCATCGCGAGCGATCAGGGCTTCGGCGGCGCCGATCTGAGTGGCAATGAGGAAGGTTTCTACCGGGACTTTGCGAGTGATCGCGGCAGTCAGGGGGCTGGAACCCAGGTAGCCGATTTGGACATCGCCGGAGGCAATGGCGGCGATGATGTCGGCGCCGTTGTCGAATTTGCGCCAGTCAATCTTGGCGTTGGTGGCTTTTTCGTAGGCGCCGTCGGCCTGGGCGACTTTCGCCGGGTCAACGGTGGTCTGGTAGGCGACGGTCACGTCGGCTGCCTGGACAAAGAAACTCGCCGCAGCCAGCGAAGCGGCCGCCAGGAGGCGAAGGGGGAGATGCAGTTTCATGGAGAAGCTCCTCAACAGGCGGCCGAGAGTTGGCGTGTGAGGAGACTAAATGATCTAAGAATCCGTAAATAAATAACTTTTTCGAATTAGCTTATGAGTGGAAAAGTTGGGAATGCATGAGGTGAGGGGCTTAGTGGCGAGAGGATTTGCTGTGGCGAGGGGATTTATCCCCGTTGGGCTGCGAAGCAGCCCCCATTAAAAGGATCTTGCGACTGTTTCGCAGTCGAACGGGGATAAATCCCCTCGCCACAGTGAGTTGCTATGTCTGATCCACAGGAGCTGCTTGCTTGCGATAAAGGGCCGTAGTGACTCAGTTACTGATCGCCAGAATACTCGCCTGATACGACCCGACGAACACGTCGAAATCACCGACCTCGTTCTGCTCCAGCTCCACCTGTTCGGCCAGCGAAGTGCGCGCACGGTTTTCAAACGTCGCCTGGGCTTCGGCTGACAGCGGCTCGCTACGGAAATACTCCGCATGTGCGCGGCTCTGGCGCAGGGAGAACTGGGCGAAGCTTTCCTTATGCTCGGCCATCGACGCCAACACCATGGCTGACGGCGTCCGGGACGGGTCCTTGATCTTCTCCATCTGCACGTCCAGCGCCTTGCTGTGAGCATCGCCGCCATGGCTTTGATCAAGCAGTGCGGCCAGCGGTGCAATCTTCTCCAGCAGCTCGGCAGCCCATTCCTTCATGTCCACCGGTTGACCGTCGCGCTGCAGTTGCAAGCCTGGGCGGCGACCTTCCTTGACCACGCTGAGGAAGTTCGAGGTCGCATTGCCACAGCTGCTGTTGGTCAGCAGAGGGCTTTCGTTGAGCGCGCAGTACAGCAGGAAGGCGTCGAGGAAGCGCGACTCGGTAAGATCGATGCCCATCGGCAGGAACGGGTTGATGTCCAGGCAGCGCACTTCAACGTACTGAATGCCACGGGCCACCAGCGCCTGGATCGGCCGCTCGCCGGTGTAGGTCACGCGCTTGGGACGGATGTTGGAGTAGTACTCGTTTTCGATCTGCAGGATGTTGGTGTTGAGCTGAACCCACTCACCGTCCTGATGGGTGCCGATTTCAACGTACGGCGCATAAGGTGTCGCCACCGCTTTGCGCAAGCTGTCGGTGTAGCTCGCCAGGTCGTTGTAGCACGGCGTCAAGCCGGCCTGGGCGTTGCTCTGGTAACCCAGGTCGCTCATGCGCAGGCTGGTGGCGTAGGGCAGGTACAAGGTATCCGGGTCCAACTGCTCGAGCTGGTGCGAACGTCCGCGCAGGAAACCGGCGTCGAGCGCTGGCGAGGCACCGAACAGGTACATCAGCAGCCAGCTGTAGCGACGGAAGTTACGGATCAGCGCGATGTAGGCCGACGACTGATAATCGCGGTCGGTGCCGACAAAGCCTTCAGCCTCTTTGAGTAGCGGCCAGAGTTTTTCCGGCAGGGAAAAATTGTAGTGAATCCCGGCGATGCACTGCATGGTCTTGCCGTAACGCAGGGCCAGGCCCTTGCGGTACACATACTTGAGCTGCCCGATGTTGGACGTGCCGTAGTAGGCAATCGGGATATCTTCCTCGGCCGGCAAAGGGCACGGCATCGACGGACTCCACAGAAACTCGTTGCCGAGCTTGCTGTAGGCAAAGCGGTGAATGCTGTCCAGGCTCGCCAGCGTGTCAGCCGGGTCGGGCAGGGCTGGCGTGATGAACTCCAGCAGCGACTCGGAATAGTCAGTGGTGATTTGTTCGTTGGTCAGCGCGGAACCCAATTCTTCCGGGTGCGGCGTTTGCGCCAGGCGACCTTCGCTGGTCACGCGCAGGCATTCACGTTCGATGCCGTGAAGGCACTGTTCGAGCAGAGAGAGGTTAGCGCGCTCGCCGAGCAGAGCCAGGCGGCGGTTGAGAAGTTCGCTCAAGTTGGATTCCTTCACGCGTCAGTCGCCCCAATATGGGGGTGGGCAAGACGGTCTACAAGGGTGAAGTAGAAACTGGCGTTTTCGCCTGGTTTTTGCATCGAACTGCCGTGTCCTCTGTAGGAGCGAGCTTGCTCGCGAAGGAGGTTAACGATGACGAGGGCTGTCAGGATGACAGCGGCGCCCTTGCCTCCTTCGCGAGCAAGCTCGCTCCTACAGATTTCTTAGCGCTGAAATTAACTCAAAATGATGGCATTCATCTACAGGACAGCGAACGTGCCTTGCGCTTTTGCGACTAATTTTTCGCCTTGCATCACGTCAGCTTCGACCACCAGCGTGCGACGGCCCGGGTGAATGACCCGTGCCGTGCACATCACTTCACCGTCGGACACGGCGCGAATGTAGTTGATCTTGCATTCGATGGTCGCGCTCTGCTGGTCAAAGCCGTGGGTGCTGGAGCAGGCCAGCCCCATGGCGATGTCCACCAGGCTGAACAATGCCCCGCCGTGTAGCTTGTTCGCCCGATTGCGCAGCGCTGGCTCGAGCAACAGGGCGACCTGCGCCACCCCGGTTTCCAGGCTGTGCAAACGGCACCCCAGCAGCTTGAAAAATGCGCTTTCGGTGTACCCGGCAGGGAACTCCATCAGCGTTTCTTCAATTGCTTGGCGTTTGCGAACAGCGACGCCATGGCGTTGTTGGCCGGAGCCGCAGCCGTGGTTTCCTTGCGTGGAGCGGTGTTCTGGGATTGGCGCGGAGCCGAACCCGGACGTGCACCACGGGCGCCGTCGATTTTCTCACCCGGTGTGTCGCTCATGCGCATCGACAGGCCAACGCGTTTACGCGGAATGTCGATTTCCATGACCTTCACTTTCACCACGTCACCGGCCTTCACCGCTTCGCGAGGATCCTTGATGAACTTCTCCGAAAGCGCAGAGATGTGCACCAAACCGTCCTGATGCACGCCGATGTCGACGAACGCGCCAAAGTTCGTCACGTTGGTGACGACACCTTCGAGGATCATGCCCAGTTGCAGGTCCTTGAGATCCTCGACGCCTTCCTGGAACTCGGCGGTCTTAAACTCGGGACGTGGGTCGCGACCCGGCTTTTCAAGCTCTTGCAGAATGTCGGTGACTGTCGGCAAACCGAAGGTTTCGTCGGTGTACTTCTTCGGATCAAGACGCTTGAGGAAGCTGGCATCGCCGATCAGCGAGCGGATATCGCGGTCAGTCTCGGCGGCGATACGCTGCACCAACGGATAGGCTTCCGGGTGAACCGCGGACGAATCCAGCGGGTTGTCGCCATTCATGACCCGCAGGAAGCCGGCAGCCTGTTCGAAGGTTTTTTCGCCCAGGCGTGCCACTTTCTTCAGTGCGGCGCGGGTTTTGAAGGCGCCGTGTTCGTCGCGATGGCTGACGATGTTCTGTGCCAGCGTCGCGTTGAGGCCGGAGATACGGGCCAGCAGCGCCACAGAGGCCGTGTTGACGTCGACGCCGACGGCGTTCACGCAGTCCTCGACCACAGCGTCCAGGCCGCGCGCCAGTTTCAGCTGCGACACATCGTGCTGGTACTGGCCGACACCGATGGATTTCGGATCGATCTTCACCAGTTCTGCCAGCGGATCCTGCAGACGACGGGCAATGGACACCGCGCCACGGATCGACACGTCGAGGTCCGGGAATTCCTTGGAAGCCAGTTCCGAAGCCGAGTAAACCGATGCACCGGCCTCGGAGACCATTACTTTGGTCATTTTCATGGCTGGATACTTTTTGATCAGTTCAGCGGCGAGCTTGTCGGTTTCCCGGCTGGCGGTGCCGTTGCCGATGGCGATCAGGTCCACCGAGTGCTTGGCGCACAGGGCGGCGAGCACCGCGAGGGTCTGGTCCCACTTGTTGTGCGGTACGTGCGGGTACACCGTGGCGTGGTCCAGCAGCTTGCCGGTGGAGTCGACTACGGCGACCTTGCAGCCGGTGCGCAGGCCAGGGTCGAGGCCCAGGGTGGCACGTGGGCCGGCGGGTGCCGACAGCAGCAAGTCGTGCAGGTTGTGCGCGAACACGTTGATCGCTTCGGTTTCCGCGCCGTCGCGCAGTTCGCCGAGCAAGTCGGTTTCGAGGTGGGTGTAGAGCTTGACCTTCCAGGTCCAGCGCACCACTTCGCCCAGCCATTTGTCGGCGGCGCGGTTCTGGTTCTGGATGCCGAACTGCTGGCCGATCATGCCTTCGCACGGGTGCATGGTGCCCGGGAGTTCGTCGCCGACTTTCAGCGCGGAGCTGAGAATGCCTTCGTTGCGACCACGGAAAATCGCCAGGGCACGGTGCGATGGCATGCTTTTCAGGGGTTCGTCGTGTTCGAAGTAGTCGCGGAACTTGGCGCCTTCCTCTTCCTTCCCGGCGATGACACGGGCACTGAGGGTGGCTTCCTGCTTCAGGTAGCTGCGCAGTTTGTCGAGCAGACCGGCGTCTTCGGCGAAACGCTCCATGAGGATGTACTTGGCGCCTTCGAGGGCGGCCTTCACGTCGGCCACGCCTTTTTCGGCGTCGATGAAGCGCGCAGCTTCGGCGTCCGGCGCCAGGGTAGGGTCGTTGAACAGGCCGTCAGCCAGCTCGCCGAGGCCAGCTTCCAGGGCGATCTGGCCCTTGGTGCGGCGTTTCTGCTTGTACGGCAGGTACAAATCTTCGAGACGTGTCTTGGTGTCGGCGAGCTTGATGTCGCGTTCCAGCTGCGGGGTCAGCTTTCCCTGTTCCTGGATGCTGGCCAGGATGCTGATGCGCCGTTCGTCGAGTTCTCGCAGGTAGCGCAGACGTTCTTCAAGGTGGCGCAGCTGGATGTCATCGAGGCTGCCGGTCACTTCTTTCCGGTAGCGGGCGATGAAGGGAACGGTTGAGCCCTCATCGAGTAGCGCGACGGCCGCTTCGACCTGTTGTGGGCGTACGCCGAGTTCCTCGGCGATGCGGCTGTTGATGCTGTCCATAAAACCACCTGACAAATTGTGAAAGCAGGCTCGCAGGCGCAGAGATAAGGGCTCGGCGAGTCTGGTTGAGCGGCCTGGCCTGCGCCGCTACCTGGATCAACAGGCATTCCGTTGACCCGTGAAATCGAACAATTACTGCCGGCGCCATGAAAATAAAAAGCGGTCGCCGGGGTAAACGATCAGACGTTGCCTGACACAAAACGCCGCGCATTATACCCAGCGTTCGATCATTCGGGGGCATCACCGACCTTGGGGATAACGCCCGGCGTGCTGGCGGTGAAGGAAAAATCTGCTAACAATGCACACGGTGCGTATAACGGCAGCTACGCCATAATGCGCGCCGAGCTAAAAGGAGCATCTAATGAGCAGCACTGCAAACATTGCTGAAGGCGAAAAAATTCTTATTGTTGACGACGATCCAGGGCTGAGCAGCCTGCTGGAACGCTTTTTCGTCAGCAAAGGCTATCGAGCCCGTGCCGTACCGAACACTGAACAAATGGACCGCCTGCTGGCGCGCGAAGTGTTCAACCTGGTTGTTCTCGACCTGATGCTGCCTGGCGAAGACGGCTTGACTGCTTGCCGCCGCCTGCGCACCGCTAACAATCAGATCCCGATCATCATGCTCACCGCCAAGGGCGACGAGCTGAGCCGTATCAAAGGCCTCGAACTGGGCGCCGACGACTACCTGGCCAAGCCGTTCAACCCGGATGAGCTGATGGCTCGCGTCAAAGCCGTGTTGCGTCGTCAGTCCACTCCTGTGCCGGGCGCACCGGGCAGCGAAGATGAAAGCGTGACCTTCGGTGACTACGAGCTGTCGCTGGCCACCCGTGAGCTGAAGCGCGGTGATGAAGTGCACATGCTCACTACCGGTGAGTTTGCGGTGCTGAAAGCCCTGGTCATGAACGCGCGTCAGCCTCTGACCCGCGACAAACTGATGAACCTGGCTCGCGGCCGTGAGTGGGATGCTCTGGAGCGCTCCATCGACGTACAGATTTCCCGTCTGCGCCGAATGATTGAACCCGATCCATCCAAACCGCGTTATATCCAGACTGTCTGGGGCGTGGGTTACGTGTTCGTTCCGGATGGCGCCGCCACCAAGTGATCGGCGTTTTGTAGGAGCGGGTCTTGCGGACGATGTTGTCCGCAGACTCGCGATCCGCAATATGCGAGCATCCTCGCTCCTGCAAGCGTGTAACGGCTATTCATGAAAACCCCGATCTGGTTTCCCCAAAGCTTCTTCTCCCGCACCCTTTGGTTGGTGCTGATTGTCGTTCTGTTCTCCAAGGCACTGACCCTAGTTTATCTATTGATGAACGAGGATGTGCTGGTGGACCGGCAATACAGCCACGGCGTCGCCCTGACGCTTCGCGCCTATTGGGCGGCGGATGAAAATAACCGCGACAAAATTGCCGAAGCCGCGACGTTGATTCGTGTGGTGGGCACCGGTGTGCCAGAAGGCGAACAGCATTGGCCATACAGCGAGATCTATCAGCGCCAGATGCAGGCTGAGCTGGGGGCCGACACCGAAGTCCGATTACGCATGCATTCGCCGCCGGCGTTATGGGTCCGGGCACCAAGTCTGGGTGACGGCTGGCTGAAAGTGCCGCTATACCCGCACCCATTGCGCGGTCAAAAAATCTGGAACGTACTCGGCTGGTTCCTGGCCATCGGCTTGCTGTCGACTGCTTCAGCCTGGATCTTTGTCAGCCAACTCAACCAGCCCTTGAAACGTCTGGTCTTTGCCGCAAGGCAACTCGGCCAGGGTCGCAGCGTGCGCCTGCCGATCAGTGATACGCCGAGCGAGATGACCGAGGTTTACCGCGCGTTCAACCAGATGGCTGAAGACGTCGAACAGGCCGGTCGCGAGCGCGAGCTGATGTTGGCCGGCGTCTCCCACGACTTGCGGACTCCGCTGACCCGCTTGCGTTTGTCTCTGGAATTGATGGGCGACCGCAGCGACCTCACCGATGACATGGTGCGCGACATCGAAGACATGGATGCGATTCTCGACCAGTTCCTGGCGTTTATCCGCGATGGTCGCGACGAGTCGGTGGAAGAGGTCGACTTGATCGATCTGGTGCGCGAAGTCGCCGCTCCTTACAACCAGAATGAAGAAAAAGTAAGACTGCGCCTGGAGCCGATCCAGCCATTCCCGTTGCGTCGGGTGTCGATGAAACGACTGCTGAACAACCTGATCGGCAATGCGCTGCATCACGCTGGCAGCGGTGTCGAGGTCGCGGCTTACGTGTCTGGAGATACCAGCGCCCCGTATGTGGTACTGAGTGTGATGGACCGAGGGGCGGGGATTGATCCTTCGGAATTGGAAGCGATCTTCAATCCGTTTACCCGCGGTGATCGTGCTCGTGGCGGTAAAGGGACGGGTTTGGGGCTGGCGATCGTGAAGCGGATCGCGTCGATGCATGGCGGTAATGTTGAGCTGCGCAACAGAGACGGTGGCGGGCTGGAAGCGCGGGTGCGGTTGCCGCTGGGGTTGATGCTGCCGCGAGATGCGGTTTAACCACTGAAAAGATCGCAGCCTGCGGCAGCTCCTACAGGGAACGCATTCCCATGCAGGAGCTGCCGCTGGCTGCGATCTTTTGATCTTTGGGCTTTACCCTTTGCCTTTGGTCCGGGTCATGTTCGGTCCGCCATTCTTCTCCAGATGCTCGATGATGATCCCTGCCACATTCTTCCCGGTGGTGGTTTCAATCCCTTCCAGGCCCGGCGATGAATTGACCTCCATCACCAGCGGCCCGTGATTGGAGCGCAGGATGTCCACACCCGCTACCGCAAGGCCCATCACCTTCGCCGCACGTAACGCAGTCATGCGCTCTTCCGGCGTGATCTTGATCAGGCTTGCACTCCCTCCGCGATGCAGGTTGGAACGAAACTCCCCGGGTTTGGCCTGCCGCTTCATCGCCGCGATCACTTTGTCGCCGACCACAAAGCATCGAATGTCCGCGCCACCGGCTTCCTTGATGTACTCCTGAACCATGATATTTTGCTTGAGGCCCATAAATGCCTCGATCACCGACTCCGCCGCCGTTGCGGTTTCGCAAAGCACCACGCCAATGCCTTGAGTGCCTTCCAGTACCTTGATGACCAGTGGTGCACCGTTGACCATTTCAATCAAATCGGGAATGTCATCCGGCGAGTGAGCAAACCCGGTGACTGGCAAACCGATACCGCGACGCGAGAGCAGTTGCAGCGAGCGCAGCTTGTCTCGCGAACGTGCGATGGCCACCGACTCGTTAAGCGGAAAAACCCCCATCATTTCGAACTGACGCAACACGGCGCAGCCATAAAACGTCACCGACGCGCCGATCCGCGGAATGACCGCGTCGAAGCCTTCCAGCGGCTTGCCGCGATAGTGAATCTGCGGTTTGTGGCTGGCGATGTTCATGTAGGCGCGCAGGGTGTCGACCACCACCATTTCATGGCCACGCTCGGTTCCGGCTTCGACCAGACGACGAGTGGAATACAGACGCGGGTTACGCGACAGCACAGCGATCTTCATGCAACACCTGTGGAGGAGGTAGATACCGGGAACACCGGCTTGTCTTGTACGTATTTAATGCCCGGATTGACCACCAATTGGCCATCGATCAGGGCTTTGGAGCCGAGTAGCAGGCGATAGCGCATGGATTTGCGGCAGGCGAGGGTGAACTCGACCCGCCAGACCCGATCACCAAGGGCCAGGGTAGTGCTGACCACGTATCGCATTTGCGCGTGACCATTGGAGCTTTTAATGGTTTTCATCGTCACCAGCGGTGCTTCGCAGCGCCTGTGACGCAGTTGCACCACCGTCCCGAGGTGCGCGGTAAAGCGCACCCACTGCTCACCATCGCGCTCGAACGGTTCGATGTCGGTGGCATGCAGGCTGGAGGTGCTGGCACCGGTGTCAATTTTTGCGCGAAGTCCGGCGACTCCCAGATCCGGGAGCGCTATCCACTCGCGCAGACCGACAACGGTCAAATGGTCAAATGTCTTCAATAGGGATAAACCAGCGATTAACGCGTCCAGGCCCCAGGTGTTACCTGGGCCAACGCTTTGAATGCAGGTTTGGCGAACCAGTAACCCTGCATCAGAAAAATTCCACAGTCCGCCAGAAAATCCCTTTCCCCGGCGCTTTCGATGCCTTCGGCAATGACTGTAACGTTCAACTCCGCACAGATTGTGACAATCCCTCGAACGATAGCCTGACGAACGCGATCGCGGTCGACATCGCGGATGAGCGCCATGTCGAGCTTGATCAGGTCCGGTTGGAAATCGGCGAGCAGATTGAGCCCCGAGTAGCCCGCCCCGAAATCGTCGATGGCGGTCTTGAAGCCGAATTCGCGGTATTCACGCAGAATATTGGTCAAATGGCGATAGTTATCTACGTGCTCGCTTTCCAGTGTTTCAAAAATCAGCTGATTGATCGGGAAGTTGTACTTTTGTGCAGCTTCCAGCGTGCTTCGAATACACAGCTCGGGGCGGTAAACGGCGTTTGGCATGAAGTTGATCGACAGGTTCGTTTGCATCCCCAAATGCGCCGCACCTTCAATGGCTCGGGTCCGGCAGAGCTGGTCGAAACGATAGCGGTTTTGATCGGTAACCTGATCAAGCACGGACATCGCGCCTTGACCGTCCACTCCTCGCACCAAGGCTTCATGAGCGAAAATGGAGTGATCTCGCAGGTCGACGATGGGTTGGTAAGCAAAGGCAAAATCGAACCCCAAGGGCTCGCTTTGCTGACATCCCTGACACCCGACCTTGGGCGCAGTCAATGAAGACGGAAATATAGTCACTCGATCACTCCACGGCGTTGAGCCGGCCAAGATCTCATTCTATCTGGAGGGCCGGGTTCTTGCGCCCGACAGAAACGGTAGTACAGTTCCGACTATTGTCTGAAAGAGGAATTCCAGTGGCACAAAAACAGGAAGAGGACGACAAGGTCCGTCTCGATAAGTGGTTGTGGGCTGCACGCTTTTATAAAACGCGTGCCCTGGCCAAAGCGGCCATTGAAAGCGGCAAGGTGCATTGTCGTGGCGAGCGCTGCAAACCGGGCAAGGAGCCCCGGGTCGGTGACGAATTTCAGATTCGCGCCGGTTTCGATGAGCGCACGGTGGTGGTCAAGGCGCTGTCGAGCGTGCGCGGTGGCGCGCCGCAAGCACAGACACTGTACGCCGAAACCGAAGCCAGTATCGCCAAACGCGAAGCTGCTGCAGCCATGCGAAAAGCGGGCTCGTTGGGCGTGAGCACGGACGGCAAGCCGAGCAAGAAGCAGCGGCGGGATTTGTTCAAGTTTCGTGGCAGCAGCAACGACCAGTAAGTCATTGTTTTGTGGCGAGTGGGCTTGCTCCGTTGGAGGCCGAAGGACTCCTGATCCTGACAACTGCATTCTTCCAGCAAGAACACGGTCGTCTGGCTTTGCGGCTGCTGCGCAACCGAGCGGGAGCAAGCGCCCTCGCCACATAGGCATCAAGGCATTAACTTGTAGCTCGCACCACACTCATCCGCGAAACCACTGGCAATCTGCTCAGCAGTTCAAATACTGGCGCCGTTACCTTCAGGAAAAACTCTGAAACATAATAGGCAAGCGGCGTGTAGTAACCCCAACCCAGCGCCCACACCGCCAGCATCACACCGCCAATGTAATCGTCCTGACCCCAGTGGGCGCCCGCCACCAGGCGCGGCATCATGAACAGCAGCGCAAGACTCCAGATCACCGCTGTCTGCCAGGTGGAGCGACTGAACACCGTCATGAACAGCGCCCAGATCAGTAGTACTGACGCATGGTCTCCCGGAAAACTCTGACTCGATCGGTCCTTCAGTTCCCAGGCTTTTTCAAGACCCGGAAAGTAGTCGCTCATGCGGACGGCGCTGTCGATCATCATCGACGGACTGCTGTGCTGCCAGTCCATATGCACGGCCAGTTTTGAAAACAGCATCCGGATCAACAGCAGCAACAGCAGTGTCGAGAGAAACCCGAAAAACGCCTGGCGCACTTCATTGGCTTTGAATACCCAATCGCCTTTGATCAGCAGGGTCAAAAGAATCACGCCGACCACCGCGTCGAAGGGGCGCAGACTTGCAATCGCCCAGATGTGCAGCCATATCGGGTTAGTCGCCAGTGGCGAATTGAGGCGGTAAAAAAGCCACTCGTCGAAAATCACACACACCATCTGCCCTGTAGGCCATAACCAGAAGGCCAGCAGCGCCAGCGGTACCAAGTTGCACAGAGCCAACCGGCGCAGGTTCCACCTTGCTTGGAACAAACCCGGATTGTTCATAAAATGCCTCCCATGGCTGAACATTTCGCACCAAAACGGTGCCGAATAAGCAAGATTCTCACTTTTTGAAATCACTTTGTCATTAATTCAGATACCCAGACCTATGACCGATCTAACGGATACCGACTACACCCAACGCTTCATCTTCGATGACAGCGATACCCGCGGCGAACTGGTTTCGTTGGAACTCAGCTACGCCGAAGTCTTGGCAAAACACGCCTATCCGGAGCCAGTCGCGCAATTGCTGGGCGAGTTGATGGCGGCCGCGTCGCTGCTGGTGGGCACTTTGAAATTTGATGGTCTGCTGATCCTCCAGGCCCGGTCCGACGGCCCGATCCCGCTGTTGATGATCGAGTGTTCCAGCGAGCGTGAAATCCGTGGCCTGGCACGTTATGAAGCTGACCGGATTGCCCCCGATGCGACTCTCGCCGACCTTATGCCCAATGGCGTATTGGCGCTGACGGTCGACCCGAAACAGGGTCAGCGTTACCAGGGTATCGTCGACCTGGACGGCGAAACGTTATCCGAGTGCTTCACCAACTATTTCGTCATGTCCCAGCAAGTGGGCACGCGTTTCTGGCTGTACGCGGATGGCCGTCGTGCTCGCGGCTTGCTGTTGCAGCAATTGCCCGCCGACCGTCTCAAGGACGAAGAAGAACGCGCCGACAGCTGGCAGCACATCACCGCGCTGGGCAGCACGCTGACCGCCGATGAATTGCTGAGCCTGGACAATGAAACCGTGCTCCATCGTCTTTACCACGAAGAACAGGTTCGACTCTTCGATGTGCAAAAACTGCGCTTCCGTTGCAGTTGCTCCCGCGAACGTTCGGCCAATGCTCTGGTGAGTCTGGGTCTGGAGGATGCGCAGGAACTGGTCATCGAACACGGTGGCAACATCGAAATCGATTGCCAGTTCTGCAACCAGCGCTACCTCTTTGATGCCGCAGATATCACTCAATTGTTCGCTGGAGCGGGCGTAGATACTCCGTCAGATACCCGGCACTAAAACGGTTCAGCGCAGGTAAATTCACTGCTTTGCGCCGGAATAACGCCGTTACGACGGGAGGGCCCTACTATTTTTGGGCGTTTCTGGCATAATCCGGCCCACTTTTTGTCGCGGTAGTAGTGCACAACTTTCTACTACAAAACGTTTGGAGCACACTCGGCCACTGGCCGACGGGGAATCTCATGACGCAAGCCAATAACGCCGTGTACACCGATCTGAGTGTTGATGATCTGGTTAAAGAAGCTCTGAATCGCGGTGAAGGCGAGCTTGCCGATACCGGCGCGCTGGTGGTTCGCACCGGTCATCGCACCGGCCGCTCGCCAGTTGACCGTTTCATTGTTGAAGAGCCAACCACTCAGTCAGCCATTGCCTGGGGCCCAATCAACCGCAAGTTCCCGGCCGACAAGTTCGACGCCCTGTGGGACCGCGTTGAGGCTTTCAACAACGCGCAAGAGCACTTCGTTTCCCATGTGCATGTAGGTGCGTCGGAAGATCACTACCTGGCCGTGAAGATGACCACTCAGACTGCCTGGCAGAATCTGTTCGGTCGCTGCCTGTTCATCAACCCGGCCCAGTACAACCCTGCTGGTCGTGAAGAGTGGCAGGTTCTGAACGTTGCCAACTTCGAATGCGTTCCAGAGCGTGACGGCACCAACTCCGACGGTTGCGTGATCCTCAACTTCGCGCAGAAAAAAGTGCTGATCGCCGGCATGCGTTACGCCGGTGAGATGAAGAAAGCCATGTTCTCGGTGCAGAACTTCCTGCTGCCGGCCGCCGACGTACTGCCAATGCACTGCGCTGCCAACATTGGCGAAGCAGGCGATGTGACCCTGTTTTTCGGTCTGTCCGGCACCGGTAAAACCACCCTGTCCGCTGATGAAAGCCGTTACCTGATCGGTGACGACGAGCACGGCTGGGGCGAAGGCGTTGTGTTCAACATTGAAGGCGGCTGCTACGCCAAGTGCATCGACTTGTCCGAGAAGAACGAGCCGGTCATCTGGAAAGCCATCAAGCACGGTGCAGTACTGGAAAACGTCGTCATCGATGATGCCAAGCACGCCGACTACGCCGATGTCAGCCTGACCCAGAACAGCCGCGCCGCCTACCCGCTGGAACACGTTGCCAAGCGTTCCGAGAAGAACCTCGGTGGCGAGCCGAATGCTGTGATCTTCCTGACTTGCGACCTGACCGGCGTACTGCCGCCAGTCTCGATCCTCAGCGAAGAGCAAGCGGCCTACCACTTCCTGTCCGGCTACACCGCTCTGGTGGGCTCGACCGAAATGGGTTCCGGCAGCGGCATCAAGTCGACCTTCTCCACCTGCTTCGGCGCACCGTTCTTCCCGCGCCCAGCTGGCGAATACGCAGAGTTGCTGATCAAGCGCATCCGCGGCTTCGGCTCCAAGGTATACCTGGTCAACACCGGCTGGACCGGCGGTGGCTACGGCGTCGGCAAGCGCTTCAACATTCCGACCACTCGCGGCGTCATCGCAGCGATTCAGAGCGGCGCGTTGATCGGTGCTGAAACCGAACACCTCGACACCATTAACCTCGACGTGCCACTGGCCGTGCCGGGCGTTGAAACTGGCCTGTTGAACCCACGTAACACCTGGGCTGACAAAGCCGCTTACGATGAATCGGCTAAAGCACTGGCTGGTCTGTTCGTTGAGAACTTCAAGAAGTTCGACGTGAGCGATGCCATCAAGGCTGCTGGTCCGAAGTTGTAAGTGTTGGTTTGAAGCCATGAGAAAGCCGCCTTTAGGGGCGGCTTTTTTGTGGGCGCTGTTTTTTCAGTTTTTGAGGTGCAGGACAAATGCGCCGAGTAAAACCAGGACAACCCCAAGAATTTGTATCTTCGCCAGTCTCTCTTTGAAAAATACATACCCCAAAATCGCCGCGATTCCTCCGGAAAGCGTGCTGATCACCGTCACCACCGATACCGATCCTGCCACCGCGCCCCAGGCGAATGACGAAAACCCGCCGAGGTTCATCAGGCTGGCGCCAGTGAGTGTCATACAGTTTTTCAGAGGTGGAATTTTCAGGCCGTCCTCAATTCTCAGGACGATGACTATCAGCACCATAAGTCCGATCAGGTACGCCAGCCAGAGCATCGTCACTGGCCCGAGTACTGGCAACACGTAGTGGCCTTACAGCCAGAAACTGGTGCCATAAAAAACAGCTGCAAGCAGTGCGTAGGCAATCGAGCTGCCGGCTTGAGTCGTGTGTGGAATCTTCGAGTCGGAATGAATGCTCGAGAGGATGACCCCGAGCACACACAGGGCAATGCAAAACAGCTGGATCAGACTGATCTGCTCACCTGCGGCCCATGACAACAACGTCGTCACCACGCCATAGGAAGTCACCAACGGCGCGACGATAGACGCTTTGCCAAGGGCGAACGCTTTTGACAGCGCGAGTGCGCCGGAAACGGTCAGCATGGCGGCACCCATGCCGATCAGCCACACTTGGAGCGATGCCGACATCGACTTGAGGATAAATGCGGGGAAAGCGATCAGCAGCAGGCTCATGATGCAGAAACCCAACGCCTGACCGAAATAAACGGCGCGTTTAACACCCACTGCGCGGGCATTCAAACCCACCAGGAAATCCGTACCGCCCCACATCACGGCGGCTAGCAATCCCATCAGTACGTCCACTCTATGTCCTTATAGATTGCGCTGCGGACGTCAGAGGCTTTCCAGCGCCTGAGTATCCCAGCAGCGGGCCTTGATAGCCCGGTAGAGCATGCCAACGGTCAGCGGAACCTTGTTGCCACGTCCTTTGGCCCTGCGTTTAAGGAACACATCGTAGCCTTCGGGGTGGAAGTAGCGATAGGCGTCATAATCGACGAAGTCGATGTCGAACTGTTCTTCCAGCGTCTCCATCAGGTTTCGCGCATCAGCGCCGTCGCAACCGAGGTCGACGTTGATCGAGGTGGCGAGGCTAACGGTTTTACGTTCGGGCAGGCCAAGTTCTTCGTGCAGCAACTCAATCAGCAACTGCATGTCGTGGTCGTCGGGCAAGTCGGAGGCGAGATTCATTGCGGGGTTATCCGATACGAAGGACGGGACTGTGGCAGGGGATTCAGATTACGGTAATTTTGGAATCCGTTGTCGAGCGACTTCGAGCAGCTCGTGACCGTCTTGTGTCAGCAGGTATAGCGCGCTGATGATTTTGGGGATGTCACTGGCTTCGGCTTGTTCAAAACATTGACAGTAAAGCGTTTCAAGCAGGTCACTGGCGGCGCGGATGCGTTGTCGGGCGGCGTCGAGTATTTCGTGCGGATCGGCTTCCGAGTCGATGACTAGCACGGGCGTTTCGCTGTAGCTGGTCTTCAGCGGTCGGTAGCGTTCTGTAGGCGGATTGATCTGATTCATTGAAGCCTGTCCTTGATGAATTCGGAGGTCGCTCCGGCTGGCCGACAAGTATTTTCAGCCGCGGCGAAAACTATGACGATGCCGACCTGTGTGTGCAATACAGCCTCAATCGACAGGGTGTGTAGGGGCTTTACTGCCCTTTCGGATTGGCCCTACACGTTTTGTGAAAGACACCGATAAAGAAGAAATTTCCCACGGTTTCGTCAGACGCGATAACGACAAACCGTCCTGATTATTCCGCCATCCGCTGTATCATCCCGTATCGTTTTGCCCCCGACCTTTTCTCGACTCGCTGCAATCGCCAGCTAGGCTTTGGGCTTCGCAGCGGTCAACGGAGTGACAGCTTATGCACAACACCCTGGAACAGGTTTTCGGTTTCTCACAGTTTCGTCCCGGCCAGGAAGCAGCGATCAGCGCCGTGTTGGCCGGTCGTTCAGCCGCAGCGATTTTCCCTACGGGATCGGGCAAGTCCATCTGTTACCAATTGTCTGCCTTGTTGCTGCCGCACCTGACACTGGTGGTGTCACCGCTGCTCGCGCTGATGCAGGATCAACTCGTATTCCTGCAGCGCCATGGCATCTCGGCAGGCAGTATCGATTCGGCCCAAAGTCGTGATGAGGCCAGTGATGTGATGGCTCGCGCCAAGTCTGGCGAGCTGAAGATTTTGATGATTTCGGTAGAGCGCCTGAAAAACGAACGCTTTCGCAATTTTTTGCAGCAGGTACCGATTTCCTTGCTGGTGGTGGACGAGGCGCATTGTATTTCCGAATGGGGTCATAACTTCCGACCCGATTACCTCAAGCTTCCGGACTACCAGCATCAGTTCAACATCCCGCAGGTGCTGCTACTGACCGCTACGGCGACCCCCAAGGTGATCGCGGACATGCAGGCCAAGTTCGCCATTGCGCCTGAAGACGTGGTAACCACGGGGTTCTACCGCCCCAACCTCAACCTGCTGGTGGAACCGGTACGGGGTCAGGACAAGCGCCGACGACTCGTCGAATGGATGAGCCAGCGGCCGGGCCAGCCCAGCATCGTTTATGTCACCTTGCAGAAAACCGCTGAACACATTGCCGAGCACCTGGAACGCAACGGTATCCAGGCCGAGGCGTATCACGCAGGTTTGCCCCACGAGCAGCGGGAAGCCATCCAGAAACGCTTCATGGGCGGCCAGTCCAACTGCATCGTTGCCACCATCGCGTTCGGCATGGGCATCGACAAGAGTGACATCCGCAATGTGGTGCACTTTGACCTGCCTAAATCGATCGAGAACTACAGCCAGGAAATCGGTCGCGCCGGACGTGACGGGCAGCCGTCGGACTGCCTGGTCCTGGCCAACCGTGACAGCCTCAACGTGCTGGAGAACTTCGTCTACGGCGACACCCCTGAGTTGGACGGTATCCGGCATGTGCTCGACGAATTGCGAGCGGCAGCGCCGGAAGGACAATGGGAGTTTTTGCTGGGCCCGTTGGCAGATCAGAGCAACATTCGGCAGCTCCCGCTCAAGACGTTGTTGGTACAGCTGGAACTGCGCAGGATCATCGCCCCGCGTTATGCCTATTACGCCGAATACCGCTTCAAGTATGTGCAGGAGCCCGAGGTTTTACTTGCCCGTTTCGAGGGCGAGCGGAAGGATTTCGTTGCCGCGATTATCCAGACTTCCAAGCGTGCGCGCGCTTGGGCGACGGTGAGTTTCGACGCGCTTTACGATCAATATCAAGCCGAGCGCGGTCGGGTAGTGAAGGCGCTGGATTACTTCCAGGAAAAGGGTTGGATCGAGCTGGAGAGCAAGCTCATGACCGAGGTCTACAGCGTATTGCAGACGGATTTTGACAGTCAGGCACTGGGCGCAGAACTGCATGCTTACTTCACAAAGCATGAGCGCACCGAGATCGCCCGGATTCACGCCATGCTGGACCTTTTTGCCACTGAACAATGCCTCGGTTATCGACTGGCCGAGTACTTCGGCGATGAAAATGCGCCGCAGCGGTGCGGGCATTGTTCGGTGTGCCATGGGGACATAGCACGGTTGCCATCGCCGCCAGAGCTCCCCGCACTTGTGGATAAGTCTTTCGAAGCGCTGTGTAGTGACTTTATCCACAAGCACGAAGCGCAGACCGGCAGCGCTCCCTCGGCTGAACGCGTCACGCGGTTTCTATGCGGGATCAGTGTGCCGTTGTTTACCAAGTTAAAAGCGCGTGCCATGTCGGGGTATGCGGTGCTGGAGGATTATCCCTATGGCGACGTGCGGGCTTGGGTTGAAACGCGCCTCTGACACAGGCTCATCCATCCGCTGAATGTTGCTCATCACAGGAATAAATTTCAAAAATACGCGGTGGCTGACTATGGTGAGGGCTGTCTTTGGATCGCCAACAAGAGAACAACCATGAGCCAGACACCGTTCAATATTCAGCGCGCAGCCGTTATCGGCGCGGGCACCATGGGCCGGGGCATTGTGATGTGCCTGGCCAACGCCGGAGTGCCGGTGCAATGGGTCGACAACAATCCGCAGATGCTTGAACAGGCGCTGGACGCAGTCGCGCAGACTTGCGCGCACAACGTGCGCCAGGGGCGTATCGACCAGGCCGAAGCGGACGCACGCATTGCTCGAGTTACAACGGCTCCTGACTACGCAGCGATTCGCGACGTCGATCTGGTCATTGAGGCGGTTTACGAGAACCTTGAGCTCAAGCAAAAAATCTTCCGCGAACTGGATGGTCTGCTCAAGCCTGAAGCCATTCTGGCCAGCAACACCTCGGCGCTGGATATCGACGCCATTGCCGCGGCAACCCGACGGCCAGAGCAAGTCCTGGGCCTGCATTTCTTCAGCCCGGCGCACATCATGAAGCTGCTGGAAATCGTCCGTGGCGCCAAGACTGCGTCAGCGGTTCTGGATGCCGCGCTGGCGCTAGGCAAGCGCATGGGCAAGGTCAGCGTTGTCTCCGGCAATTGCGATGGTTTTATCGGCAATCGCATGCTCAATACCTACGTGCTCGAAGCCCGCAAGATGCTGCTGGAAGGTGCCTATCCTTATCAGGTGGACGCGGCGCTGCAAGGTTTCGGTTTCGCGATGGGACCGTTCCGCATGTTCGACGTGGTCGGGATCGACCTGCAGTGGCGCGCTCGGGAGTTAGCGGGCACGGGACAGGATGCACCAGAGGTCCAAGTGGACAACCGTTTGTGTGAGCTGGGGCGCTTCGGGCAAAAAAGTGGCAACGGTTACTACCGCTATGAACCGGGCAGTCGTCAGGCTGAGCACGATGTGGAGGTCGATGCGCTGGTTCTGCAGGTCAGCGAAGGGTTGGGCTTCCAGCGCCGGGAGATCGGGCCTGAGGAGATCCTCGAGCGCTGCTTGCTGGCTCTGGTCAACGAAGGGGCCAAGATTCTCCAGGAAGGCATCGCCGGCTCCGCGCACGACATCGATCTGGTTTATCTCAACGGTTATGGCTTCCCGGCGGACAAGGGCGGCCCAATGGCCTGGGCGGATCAGCAAGGGCTGGCGGATATCCATCAACGCTTGTTGGCGCTTGAGACCCGGCAGGGCGATCACTGGCAGCCGGCCCGCTTGATTGGGGAACTGGAGGCGATGGGCAAGGGGTTTGCTGAAAGATAATCGGGGACAGCACCGGCCTCATCGCCAGCAGGCTGGCTCCCACTTTGGATCTGCGCCGGACACACTATTAGTGCACGTTGAAGACCCGCTGTGGGAGCCAGCCTGCTGGCGATGAATACGACACGGTTTTCGCATTAGACTGCCCCTCACATTCAAGGAACCGACGCCGATGCCGCAACGCACCGAATACCCGCACTTCCAGCCCATCACCACGCGCTGGCATGACAACGACGCCTACGGTCACGTCAACAACGTCACCTACTACAGCTTCTTCGACACGGCGGTGAATACCTACCTGATCGAAGTCGGGGGGCTCGATATTCATGAAGGTGACGTGGTGGGTTTCGTGGTGAGTTCAGCCTGCGACTATTTTGCGTCCATTGCTTTCCCTGATCGGATCGAGATCGGATTGCGCGTGGGCAAGCTGGGCAACAGTTCGGTGCAGTATGAATTGGCAGTGTTCAAAGCCGGCGAAGATGAAGCCTGCGCGGCGGGGCGTTTTGTTCACGTGTTCGTGGACCGTGCGTCGAATGAGCCGGTGACGATCCCTGGCCCGTTACGCACGGCATTGGAGCGGTTGGTGATCTGAAACGAAAAATCGCAGCCTCCGACAGCTCTGCAGGTTCACTAACCGATGCAGGTGCTGCTGGAAGCTGCGATCTTTTGATCGTCTAGCAATCAACGATGACGATTGTGTTTGTGATGCTTGCGATGGCCATAGGCGTGACCGCGTCCAGGGTGACCATCGCGGTAGTAACGGCGATCGTCACGGCCGCGACTGGAATGACGATCATCATCGTCGTCACTCTTGTTACCCATGTAGTTGCCCAGCGCACCACCTGCGCCGCCGCCTGCTGCAGAGCCGATAAGGCTGCCAGTGGTGCCGCCCACGCTGCGGCCTACCACGTTACCGCCTGCCGCACCCAATGCGCCGCCAATGGCTGCTTCGCCACGGCTGCGTTTGTCTGCGCCGACTGCACTACCACCCGCGCCACCCAGGGCTGCGCCAATGGTTGAACCTGTGTTGCCGCCTAACGACTGTCCGACGACCGAGCCAAGAACCCCGCCCAATGCGCCGCCCACACCTGCTTCGGTGGTGCCTCCGGCAGAAGCGAAGCCACTGACCAGGCCAAGGGACAACAAGAGAATCGAGGAGAACTTCATAGAGGAACCTCAAGGGGATGACGACGCGATCCTGAGGCTGTGTGGTAGTGGTGACAATCACAATCCGACGAGTAACACGACTTGTACACAATTCTATAAGTTACTGTTTTTTAGACGGAACTTAAGTGTTTTTCGCCGGTCTTTAGTTACTTCGGATAGGCCGTTTTTGTGAAAAAACGGCCTTTTTTGTGGGCGATCGAAAAGTGAATTGCCGCTGAAAAGTTAAGATCGTTCCGACGCAGAGCGTGGGAACGATCCACGATCCATGTCAGGCCGATCTGGCCATGATCAATCCAGTTTCACTCGCCGCTTCCAACCGTATCGCCACAAACTTCGACGTCGGCGTATGGCTGCCATCCCCAGTGCTTTCCAGCGGCACCAGTGGGTTCACTTCCGGATAGTAAGCCGCTGCCTGACCTGCCGGAATATCAAATGCCAGCAGTGTAAACCCCTTCACCCGACGCTCACGGCCATCATCCCAAATCGAAACGATGTCCGCTTTCTGACCTGGTTTGAAGCCCAGGCGAATGATGTCGGCCTCGTTCACGAACAGCACATCACGCTGGCCTTTCACCCCACGGTAACGGTCATCAAGCCCATAGATCGTGGTGTTGTACTGATCGTGGGAACGCAACGACTGCATGATCAAATCCGGCAGCACGCCGGTCGCGCGTGTGCGCTCATGCACAAGGTCTTTGGGCAGAACGTTTGGTCGAAAATTGGCGCGGCCCGATGCCGTGTTCCACTTGCGCGCACCCGCGCTGTTGCCAAGGTAGAAGCCCCCCGGATGCTTGACCTTCACGTTGAAGTCGCGAAAGCCTGGAATCGTGTCGGCGATCAGGTCGCGAATACGATCGTAGTCGGCCACCAGCCAATTCCAGTCCACCGGCCTGCTCCCCAGAGTCGCGGCAGCGATGCCGGCGATGATCGCAGGCTCGGAACGCATCTGCTTCGACAGTGCCTGCAGTTGACCGTTGGACGCGTGGACCATGCTGAACGAATCTTCAACAGTCACCGCCTGCGGGCCTTCGGTCTGGATGTCGATATCGGTGCGCCCCAGGCACGGCAGGATCAGGGCGGCTTTGCCATGGGCCAAATGGCTACGGTTAAGCTTGGTACTGATTTGCACCGTCAGGTCGCAATTGCTCAACGCCTGGAACGTGCGCGGGCTGTCGGGCGTCGCTTGAGCGAAGTTTCCGCCCAGGCCGATGAAGACTTTCGCGCGACCCTCGGCCATGGCGTGAATCGCCTCGACCACGTTATGGCCGTTTTCGCGCGGCACCTTGAACTGGAAACGACGCTCCAGCGAATCAAGGAACGCCACCGGCGGACGCTCGTTGATGCCCATGGTCCGGTCGCCCTGCACGTTGCTGTGACCACGCACCGGGCAGAGACCTGCACCTGGCCGCCCGATGTTGCCGCGCAGCAGCATCAGGTTCGCGATTTCCTGGATGGTCGCCACCGAATGGCGATGCTGGGTGATGCCCATCGCCCAGCACATGATTACGTTCTTGCCTTTGGCGTACATCCGCGCGGCTTGCTCGATCTCCACCAGGGGCAGGCCGGATTGCTCGACGATCTGCTCCCATGAGGTGTCGTCGACGGTGCCCAGGTATTCCAGCACGTTGACGCTGTGTTCATTCAGGAAGTCGTGGTCGAACACGGCAGGCTCACCTGCCTTCTGCGCATCACGCTCCCATTGCAGCAGGAACTTGGCCATGCCGCGCATGATCGCCATGTCGCCGCCCAGTGCCGGACGGAAGTACGCGGTGTTGGTTGGCTTGTCACCGTTGGTGAGCATTTCGAGCGGGTGCTGCGGGTGCTGGAAGCGCTCAAGGCCGCGCTCTTTCAGCGGATTGATACACACCACCTGCGCACCCCGTTTCACCGCTTCGCGCAGCGGTTCGAGCATTCGTGGGTGGTTGGTCCCGGGGTTCTGGCCCCAGACGAAAATCGCATCGGCATGTTCGAAGTCGTCGAATGTCACGGTGCCTTTGCCGACGCCGACACTTTGCGACAACGCCACGCCGCTTGCCTCGTGGCACATGTTCGAGCAGTCGGGGAAGTTGTTGGTGCCGTAGGCGCGCACGAACAACTGATAGAGGAACGCGGCTTCGTTGCTGGCGCGGCCCGAGGTATAGAACTCGGCCTGGTTCGGGCTCGACAGCCCTTGCAGATGTTTGCCAATCAAGGCGAAGGCGTCTTCCCAACTGATCGGCTTGTAGCGATCGGTTTGTGCGTCGTAGCTCATTGGCTCGGTCAGTCGGCCCTGGTACTCGAGCCAGTAATCACTTTGCTCCAGCAACGAACTCACACTGTGCTTGGCGAAGAACGCGCCATCGACACGCCGCTTGGTTGCTTCCCAGTTCACGGCTTTGGCGCCGTTCTCGCAGAACGCCACCATGCCGGCTTCGTTGGAATCGCCCCAGGCGCAACCGGGGCAGTCGAATCCGCCGTTCTTGTTGGTTTTAAGCATCATGCGCAAATTTTTCAGCGCGTTGTCACTGGTCAACCAGGCACGGGCAACGCTGGCCAACGCGCCCCAGCCACCGGCCGGGCCTTTGTAAGGCTTGTAGCGCGGAACGGGTTTCTGGTCGGCTTGATTGTGTTGACTCACGCTTGATTCTCCAACGCAGGGCTGTAGACCCGCGGCGCACTTTTTTGCGGCAGGTGGATGAGATTGAGGTTGTGACGGCGGGCCCATTGCACGGCAAGGCCGGTGGGCGACGACAGGCTGACGAGGGTCTGGATGCCTGCCCGCAGCACTTTCTGGATCAATTCGAGGCTGCATCGGCTGGTGACGATCGCCAGTCCGCCGGTCATCGGGATGCGTTGGCGAATCAGCCCGCCGATCAGCTTGTCGAGGGCGTTATGCCGTCCGATGTCTTCGCGGCCCATCAGCAACTCGCCCTGGTCGTTCATGAACACCGCCGCATGCACCGCGCCGCAATGTTGGCCCAAGGGCTGAAATGCGCCGATGCGCTGGCGCAGGCCGTCGAGCCATTCGGCCGGAGGCAGTGGGGCGCCAGGCAAGACCTTGAGGTCGGGCAGTGCCTGTTCGACCGCTTCCACGCCGCACAGACCGCAACCGCTGGTGCCGGCCATTTGCCGACGTTGCTGCTTGAGGTTCCAGAAGGCGCGATTGGCGATGGTCACTTGGGCGTATTGTGCGGAGCCCGAACCGGTGAGCTGCAGGTCATAGATGTCGGTGGCGTCCTCGATGATGCCGCTGCCCAGGCTGAAACCGACGATAAAGTCTTCCAGATCGGTCGGCGTCACCAGCATCACGGCCTGGCTGATGCCGTTGTAGGCAATCGCCAACGCGACTTCCTCGGCCAGCGCGGTGCTGTCCGACTCGGTGTTTTCAAGGTTGCTGTAGCTGTAGGTCTGACTCGCAGCGGGCGCGGGCGTTTCGAGGGCAGGCGCCGCGCTGGATGGGCGCTTGGCGTTCATGGCATCACCACGGATTGATCAGCTTTAAGCCTAGGCGCGTCAAAGGGTCGCGTCTAATCGCTAATACTGATGCGCTGATAGATGGCGTCGATCAAGCGCCCGTCGGCGATTTCTGATAAATCGCAAAACAGGCTTCTGCCAGCGCCGAGCGCGGGGCGCTGCGACGCATGATCAGCCCTAGCCGGGCGAGGGTCTGGGCGTTTTCGATGGGCTGCAGACGCAAGTGATCAGTGAGATTTTCCAAGCCACCGTCCAGCGGCATAACGGCGCAGCACAGGCCGCCGTGCACAGCTTGTAACAGTTGATGCACGGCGTCGGTTTGCAACAGCGGCTGAGGTGTGAGGCCACGGCTGTGGAAGTTATGGTCGATCGACTGACGAAAGTGCATGCCGCTGGTGAGCATGCCCAGCGGCAATTCGATCAGCGACTCCCAACTCAGCGGCGTCTCACCGAAATTGAAGAAGCGTTGATCGTAGAGCAAGCCCATGCGGGTTTCGCTGAACGCCAGGGAATCGAAGCGCTCGCCATCCAGGCGTTCGAGGTAGGAAACGCCGAGGTCCAGTCGATTGTTCGCCAGCTGTTCGAGGATCTGTTCGGAACTGAGGGCCGAGAGTTCGAAGCGCAGGTTCGGGTGTTCAGCATGCAAGCGCTGCATCAGCGGCAGCGGGTCGAAGCTCGACAGCGGCACCACACCCAGCCGTAGCGTACCGACCAGGTTACCGCGACAGGCCGCCGCTTCGGCTTGCAGACCGTCATAGGCCGCCAGCACCGTGCGCGCCCACGCCAGAACCCGTTCACCCGGAGCGGTAAAGCCTTCGAAGCGTTGACCGCGGTTGACCAGCGGCAACTCCAGCTCTTCTTCGAGGCTGCGCAGGCGCATCGAGAGGGTGGGCTGGGTGATGTGACACCGGGCGGCCGCCTGACCGAAATGGCGGGTTTCGTCGAGGGCGATGAGGAATTTCAGCTGCTTGATGTCCATCTTCACTCCAGGGCGCGGGAAGGTTGGGATTCTAGCGCCTGGGGGGAATCGGCGTCATTGGTCGGGTTGGATCCGCACTTGGCAAGCTTGGTCTAGGCTTTTGCGTCTGGACCCATTTATTCCTATGGAGAGCACACGATGAGCCTTTTCAGTTTTCTCAAAGAAGCCGGTGAAAAAATCCTCGGTGCGCTGACGCCGGATAAGGCCGAAGCCAATAGCGAAGCGCTGACCAAGCACGTGAAGGATGCCCTGACAGGTATCGACACTTCCAAGATTCAGGTCAAGGTTGAGGGTGACAAGGTCATCGCCAGTGGCGAGGCCGCGACCCAGGAAGAGAAAGAAAAAATCCTGCTGTCGCTGGGCAACGTCGCAGGTGTCAGTGGTGTAGAAGACCAGATCACCGTCACCGGTCCCGTTGTCGTCGCCGCGAAGTTCGTCGTGGTCGAGAAAGGCGACACCCTCAGCGCGATTTCCCTGCGCGTGTACGGCGATGCCAACAAGTATCAAAAAATCTTTGAGGCCAATAAGCCAATGCTCAAGGATGTGAACAAGATCTATCCGGGGCAGTCGCTGCGGATTCCCGAATAAGGCTCAAGATGGGGTGATGGCCATCGCTGGCAAGCCAGGCTCCCACAAGGATTATGTGGGAGCCTGGCTTGCCAGCGATGCAGGCGACGCGGTTTCAAAGCCCGGCAATCAATTCCCGATAATCCCCAACCGCCGCAAACTCCGCCGTGTCCTTCGGCCCTTTGCGGCTGTCCGGCTCGCGCACCGCCAGCAAATGCGCCACGCCAAAATCCCTCGCACTGCGCAGGATCGGCAAGGTGTCGTCGATAAACAGGCTGCGCGCAGGGTCGAAACTGATGTCCGCCTGCAAGGCGTCCCAGAATTGCGGGTTTTCCTTGGGGAAACCGTAATCGTGAGAGCTGATCAGACGCTCGAAGTAAGGCGCCAGCTCTATTCGCTCCAGCTTCAATGACAGCGAATCACGGTGCGCATTGGTGATCAGCACCACGCGTTTGCCTGCTCGCTTGATCGCCGCCAGGAAGGTATCCGCATCAGGGCGCAGGGCGATCAGGTGCGCGGTTTCCAGTTTCAGTTCACGCACCGGCAGCTTGAGTTCCGCGCTCCAGAAGTCCAGGCAGTACCACTGCAACTGGCCGGCGTTACGCTCAAACAGCGGCTGCAATTCCATTTCGGCCATGGCCCGGCTCACCCCGTGCAACTCGGCGTAGCGCTGGGGCAAGTGCTCAAGCCAGAAATGGTTGTCGAAGTGCAGGTCCAGCAGCGTGCCGTCCATGTCCAACAGAACGGTGTCGATGTCGTGCCAGGGCAGCAGGGACATAAAAAACTTCTCCAGCGGTGAAAAGGATATCCGGGATCAACAATGAGGATAGGCCGGGTATAGTAACCCGCTATCGCCAAGGAGCCGCTCATGCGCCAGAAACCCACCATCCTCGCCCGCGAGATCGTCGCCACCAGTCGCTTGTTCTGCGTCGAAGAGCTCAAGTTGCGCTTTTCCAACGGCGTGGAGCGCACCTATGAGCGATTGGTCGGCAAGGGCGCCGGCTATGGCGCGGTGATGATTGTGGCGATGCTCGATTCGGACCATGCGGTGCTGGTCGAAGAGTATTGCGGCGGCACTGATGAATACGAAATGTCGCTGCCCAAAGGTTTGATCGAGCCGGGCGAAGATGTACTGGCCGCGGCCGAGCGCGAGCTCAAGGAAGAGGCGGGGTATGGCGCACGGCAACTGGAGCATGTAACCGAGTTGTCGTTGTCACCCGGTTACATGAGCCAGAAGATCCAGGTGGTGCTTGCTACCGATCTGTACGAGGAAAGCCTGGAGGGGGATGAGCCGGAGCCGATGGGCGTGAGCAAGGTCAACCTGCGCGAGCTGTCGGCGCTGGCGCAAAACCCGCAGTTCACCGAGGGCCGTGCCTTGGCGGCGCTGTATCTGGCCCGTGACCTGCTGACTCAGCGCGGGGTGTTTCTGCCATGAATTTTCCACACCCATTGATGGCACCCGTCGTCGCGCTGGCGTTGCAAGCGGGTGACGCGATCCTGCCGTTCTGGCGCACGGGCACGGCTGTGACTGCCAAGGCCGACGATTCTCCAGTGACTGCCGCTGACCTGGCGGCGCACCATTTGATCCTGGATGGCCTGACGGCGCTCGATCCGAACATTCCGGTGCTGTCCGAAGAGGACGCCAACATTCCCCAATCCGTGCGTGCCGGATGGCAGCGTTGGTGGCTGGTCGATCCGTTGGACGGGACCAAGGAGTTTATCTCGGGGAGCGAAGAGTTCACCGTCAACATCGCGTTGATCGAGCAGGGTCAGGTTGTTTTTGGTGTGGTTTCGATGCCGACCAGCGGACGCTTTTATGTCGGTGGCGCAGGGTTGGGGGCGTGGCGTGGTGATAAAGATACTCCGCCATCGCCGATCCAGGTTCGCACGGTGCCGCCTACAGGGCAGGCTTTTACTGTCGTCGCGAGCCGGCGGCATTCGAGCCCCGAGCAGGAGCGCTTGCTGGCGGGTTTGAGTGCCAGTCTGGGTGAACTGAAACTGGCCAATATCGGCAGCTCGTTGAAGTTTTGCTTGTTGGCGGAAGGTTCGGCGGATTGTTATCCACGCCTGGCGCCGACATCGCAGTGGGATACGGCGGCCGCCCAAGGCGTGCTGGAAGGGGCGGGCGGTGAGGTGCTGGAGTTGAGCGGAGCGTCGTTCAGTTATCCGGCGCGGGAATCGTTGTTGAACGGGTTCTTTCTGGCACTGCCGGCGAAAGCGGCCTGGCGGGAAAAATTGCTGGAGCTGGCTCGGGTTTGAAGATCTTTTGCTTCACCGATGCAACACATACTGCCCGGTAAACGTCACCGCATCGTCATCACTGTCAGCATTCACAATCCGCGAATGCAGCGTAATCCGGGCCCGACCGTATCGCTGATACATCGCCAGAAACTTCTTCCAGACCGCGGCACTCGGCGCCTGACAAATCGACACCGCATCCATCGTCACGGGTAACGGATAGCTGATTTGCCCTTCCTGAATCACGATGTGCCCGTCTTCAATCCCTTCTTCACGCAAACGCAAATGCAGCCAGCCCCAGCCCGCCAACACGGCGGCGCAATACAGGCTGCCGCCAAACATGGTGCTCTTGTGGTTGACGTTGGCTTCCAGCGGCAAGTGCAGGCGCAATTGATGGTCGTGCCAGTCGAGCACCTTGAGGCCCATGTCCCGCGTCAGGGGGATGTCGTGATGGAGGATGGATTCCAGGTAGCGACTGTTGCGGCTCATGAATGCTCTCTTGCTTTCAGGTGGATGACTGGACGGCGGCTCAATCAAGGTCGTCGGTGGAGGTATGGGCGCTGCTGTCGGCGAAATTCAACCCATGCTTGCGCAGTTTGTCGTGCAGGGTTTTACGTGGGACGCCGAGTGCTTCAGCCAGGCTGCGGACCGAGCTGTGGGAGCGTGCGAGTTCCGCCGCGATCAGACTCTTTTCGAAATGCTCCACCTGCTCGCTCAAGCCTCCGCCGACGACTTCAACAGCCGTGCCGGACACGCCATCGGACGAGCTGTTGTCGAGTGCCAACTCCAGTCCCAACGCAAAGCGCTCCGCCGCATTTTGCAGCTCCCGCACATTGCCCGGCCAGGTGTGACGCAGCAACAGGGCGCGTTGCCCCGGTTGCAATTCGTGGGGCGGTAAACCGTGACGGGCACTGGCCTCATCGGCGAAATGCTGAAACAACACCAGCGCATCTTCACCGCGCTCGCGCAGAGGTGGAATGCGCAACGGCGCGACGTTCAGGCGGTAATACAAGTCGGCGCGAAAGCGTCCCTGATCAGCAGACTGGCGCAGGTCTTCCTTGGTCGCGGCGATGATGCGGATGTCCAGCGGGATCTGCTGATTACCCCCCAGACGCTCCACCACGCGCTCTTGCAGCAAGCGCAGCAACTTCACCTGCACATCCAGGCTCATGCTTTCGATTTCATCGAGAAACAGCGTGCCGCCGTTAGCAAACTCGAACTTGCCGATGCGACGTTTCTGCGCGCCGGTGAACGCCCCCGGCTCGTGACCGAACAGTTCGCTTTCCACCACCGATTCGGCCAGCGCTCCGGCGTTGATCGCCACGAACGGACCGTTTCGCCGATTTGATAAATCGTGCAGGGCGCGGGCGACGACTTCTTTACCGGCCCCGGTTTCACCGAGGATCAGCACATCGGCCTTGGTGGCGGCCAACGCGCCGATCTGCTCGCGCAGGCGCAACATCGGCGCCGACTGGCCGACCAGCCGGGCGCTCAATTCATTGCGATCGCTCAGGGCCAGACGCAGGCTGCGGTTGTCCAGCACCAGTCGGCGCAGGGCCAATGCGCGACGTACGCTGTCGAGCAACGCATCGCTGGCGAAGGGCTTTTCGAGAAAATCATAGGCCCCGGCGCGCATCGCCTGCACCGCCAACGGTACATCGCCGTGACCCGTGATCAACAGCACCGGCAGCTCCGGATCTTGAGCATGCAATTCGGTCAGCAGTTCGAGGCCGTCCATGCCTGGCATGCGGATGTCGCTGACCACCACGCCTGGCCAGTCGCGTTCCAACTGTGCGGCGAGGCCTTTGGCTTCCGCCAGCGACAAGATCTTCAGGCCGGCAAGGTCCAGCGTCTGGCTCAACGCCTGGCGCAGATGGGGATCGTCGTCGATCAGCACGACCTGGATGCGGTTGTCGATGGTCATGCACTTCGGTCCTCGGACGGTTGCAGGCTCACGCCCGGTGCGCCTGGGCGCAGCTTCAGGGTAATCAGGGCGCCGCCTTCCTTGTGGTTGGAGAACAACAGTTCACCGCCGAAGGCACGCATCAGGGTTTCGCAAATGGCCAGCCCCAGTCCAAGCCCTTGGGTGCGGGTCTTGGTGGTGTAGAAGGGCTCGCTGGCGCGTCCGAGGGCTTCCATGCAGAAGCCCGGGCCATTATCGCGAATGTACAAGGTAACGCCATCAGCGGTGGATTGGGCACTCAGCCAGAGTTTACGCGGCGGACCTTTTTCCGTGAGGGCGTCCAGGGCATTCGCCAGCAGGTTGCCGAGCACTTGGCGCAAACGGGTTTCCCCCGCTTCGACCCACAAAGTGGCGGCGGGCAAATCGCGAATCAGCTCGACTTCCATGCTGCGCCGACGCTTGGCGAGCAGGGCCAGCGCGTCATCCAGCGCCGGTTGCAGGGCAACGCTTTCAGGGGCGTGTCGATCGCGCCGGGCGAAGGCGCGCAGGTGAGCAATGATCGAGGCCATCCGCGCGGTCAACTCGCTGATCAACTTGAGGTTGCCACGCGCATCGTCAGTACGCTGGTGATCGAGCAGTATTTCGGCGTTTTCCGCGTAGCTGCGGATCGCTGCCAGCGGCTGGTTCAGTTCGTGGCTGATGCTGGCCGACATCGTCCCCAGCGCCGAGAGTTTGCCAGCCTGCACCAGATCATCCTGGGCGCGCACCAGTTCCTGCTGGGCCTGTTCGCGCTCCAGCACTTCTTCCTTGAGGCGTCGGTTGAGACCTTCCAGATCACTGGTACGCTCGGCGACACGCCCTTCCAGTTCACGGCGCGCCTTGGCTTCGAAAGCGATGCGTTCGAGGTAATGGCGCCGACGCTGCATCATCAGCCCGAGCAACAGCATCAATACCAGCAAAGTGGCGCCGCCGATGGCGACCACGGTGCGAACGGGGCGGTCGATCAGGGTGCGCGGCGCGAGAATGTTGACGGTCCAGCCGGTTTCTTCAATTTGTCGGGATTGCGTCAGCCACGCATTCGGATTGAGTTTCAGCGGTTTGGGGTCGCGGGTTGGATAGGGCTGAATCGCAGTAATGGCCTTGTTCTCTTCTTCGCTCAACGCCCGGGTCGAGCGGAAGCGCCATTCTGGTCGCGACGTCAGAATGACCACGCCATTGTGGTCGGTCGCCAGCAATTGCTCTGGGGTCTTGCCCCACAAGCTTTCGGTGTGGTCCAGATCGACCTTCACCACCAGCACGCCGATGATTTTCTCGCCGTGCCGCACGGCCGCAGCAAAAAAGTAGCCACGCTTGGCGGACGTCGTACCCAAGCCAAAAAAGCGCCCGAGCCGTCCGGCCATGGCTTCGCTGAAATACGGCCTGAAGGAAAAATTGCGCCCGACAAAGCTGTCGTTTTTATCCCAGTTGGACGCGGCCAGCGTCTTGCCCGTGGTGTCCATCAGGTACATCACCTCGGCACCGGTCTGGGCGCTGATGTTCTTCAGCAACCGGTTGGCGTTGCCTTGCGTGACGCTATCGTCCGGCGCGCCCAGCACCGCGCGCAGGGCCGGAAGATCACCGAGGATCTGCGGTAACACCTCGTACCGGTGCAGCGTGCCCAGCAGGTTGGCCACATACAGATCGAGGGTCTGGCGATTCTGCCCCGCCAGTTCGCTGCGGTAATAGCGCTCGGCCAGATGCTCCAGCGGCCACAGCAAAGGTGCCAGACACAGCGCAAGCAGTGCGAGGCTGCGCCAGCGGGGTCTGCGGGGAAGGGTCGGAGTCATGAGCATCGAGCGCCTGAAAGTACAGGCGCATTATGCCCACGCTCGGGAAAAGACGTCAGCGTCGTTGGATCAGATGGCAACGAGAGACTTGGCCGAACGCTGCGGCTCTGATTTAAATACGTAATGCGACATGGTTTCGACAGATAGCTTTATCCATCAATCGACTTCGCCGAAATTCCACCGTTCAAGCACAAATATCTCGCCATCGTCGTCTTCTACTGAAAAGGATATCCCTCTTTCCTTCATGCCTCTGGGCAGGACGAGTCCCCATTCTGCCGCAAGGCTTTTGTCGATGATGCAGCTCTCATCATGGGCAGGCGGAATGTGGCAGCGATGGTAATCCAGTTGGGTGTAGATGCAGATCTCACTGGAAAACATGTCCGGAATGCAGATGTTCGCGACGATGCGACTGTCGATTGCCTCTGCCGTTCTGGCTTGAAGCAGGTGACCGGCCGCGTTGATCATCTGTTGAGCACATTCTTTACGCATGGCATGGGTCGCTTGTTTTCCTTCGACCAGTGTTGTGAGTACAGGAATTTTCCAGTTGCAGTATTTGTCTTCCCTTGTGAGGTCGTCGGGGAAATATCCCTCGAAGTTAGAGGCCCAAGTCGCCAGGGCTTTCAAGCGACGTGGAATGTTTCGAATTTTTTTGTTTGAAAGTGCAAGTCGGCGCTTGGACATGGTCAGGATTTTTCCTCGGAGATGGGGACTCGTCGGGTCGGAGGCTGCCGGTCAGGCAAGTGCAAGGCAACCTGAGATTAGTGTGGGAAGTTTCGCTGGCGCCCGACTTCGCACGGTTGCGTTGAGCAGGGGCGGATCGTCTTCTGGTGGAAGGGGTTGCGTATCGCCCCAACCAGTGGCGATATAAGCGCCTGAATACTTTCTCAGGGGTCTTGTATGCCGCTCGCCACGTTGATTCATCGCGCCAGTTTGCCCAGCCCGCAGGTGTCTGCGGAGCAAGCGTCAGCGCTGCTCGAAAAGCATTACGGGTTGAGTGGCAGGTTGCAGGCGCTTGGCAGTCAGCAGGATCTGAATTACCGCGTCGACAGCGACCAAGGGCGTTTCGTCCTGAAAATCTGTCGCGGTGATTACGCGGTACAGGAGCTGCAAGCCCAGCACGCGGGGCTCAAACACCTTGCCGATCACCCCGATGTGCAGGTGCCTCGGGTGATACTCGCCAAAAGCGGCGCTGATCTGCTGTCGCTGGAAGTGGATGGGCAGACGGTGCATGTGCGATTGCTCGATTACATCGAAGGCCAGCCGCTGACTCACCTGGGTCATCTGCCCGGTTCTGTGGTGGCGGGTTTCGGACGCCTTTGTGGCGAAATGGATCTGGCCCTGGCTGACTTCGATCACCCAGGGCTGGCGCGTACGTTGCAATGGGACGCCCGTCACGCCAACGCGTTGATCGCGCATTTGCTGCCGGTTATCAAGGATGACCAGCAGCGCCAGCAGATCGCCGAAGTGGCCGAACGTGCCGAGCGCCATTTGCTGCCGTTGGTGGATCAGCTGCCTGTGCAGGCGATTCATATGGACATCACCGATGACAACGTGGTCTGGCAGCGTGATGCGCAACGCGTATGGCAACTGCAGGGCGTGATCGATTTCGGCGACCTGATTAGTACCTGGCGCATCACTGATCTGTCGGTGACCTGCGCGGCGTTGCTGCACCACGCCGAGGGTGATCCCTTTTATATCTTGCCGGCGGTCCAGGCGTACCACGCGGTCAATCCGTTACAGCCTGCGGAGCTGCTGGCGCTGTGGCCGTTGATCGTTGCGCGTTCAGCGGTGCTGGTGCTCAGTGGTGAACAGCAGGTCAGCGTCGATCCGGGCAATGACTACAGTCGCGACAACCTCACCCATGAGTGGGAGATCTTCCGCGTTGCGACGTCGGTGCCGTTGGCGTTGATGGAAGCGGCGATCCTGAGTTCTGTTGGCCAGAGCCTGACGAGCATTGGCAGTGAAGGTTTTGCGCCGCTGCTGCCAAGCCTGGTCGGGCGAGAATTTGCCTTGATCGATCTGGGGGTGCTCAGTCCGCATTTCGAGGCCGGTAACTGGGAGCAAGAGGGGATCGATCAGCGACTGCTGGACGAGGCGTCAGCGGCGCATGGTCTGGCGGCCAGTCGTTACGGGCAGTATCGCCTGTCCCGCACTCAGCCGGACATTCCGTCCGAACCCGAGACCTGTCCCTTGCACGTGGAGTTGCGGGTACCCCACGGCACGGCGGTCGAATCGCCATTTGCCGGCATGGTCCATCAACGGTCGGCGGGCGTTCTGCAACTCGACGGCCCGCAACTGAGCCTGCGGCTGTGGGGCGTGACGCCATCGCTGCACACGGGTGCGGCACTGGTGAAAGGCCAGGTGCTGGGTTCGGTCAGCGGCCCGTTAGTGGTGCAGCTGTGCCGAGGTGCTTCGCTGGATGCGCCGCTGTTTTGCACGCCGTCCCGAGCGGCCGCCTGGCAAGCGTTGTGCCCATCCCCGGCAACGTTGTTGGGGCTGGCCTGCGATGCGGAGCAGGAGCTGGATTCGCAAGCATTGCTGGCGCGTCGCGAGGCCAGTTTCGCCCGTACCCAAAAACACTATTACGTCGACCCGCCGCGCATCGAACGTGGCTGGCGCAATCACCTGATCGACATGCAGGGTCGTTCCTATCTCGACATGCTCAACAACGTCGCGGTGCTGGGCCACGGGCATCCGCGCATGGCAGCGGTTGCCAGTCGCCAGTGGTCGCTGCTCAACACCAACTCACGCTTCAACTACGCCGCGGTTGCCGAGTTTTCCGAGCGGCTGCTGAAGCTGTCGCCGGACTCCATGGACCGCGTGTTTCTGGTCAACAGCGGCAGCGAGGCCAACGACCTGGCGATTCGTCTGGCGTGGGCTTATAGCGGCGGGCGCGACATGGTCAGCGTGCTGGAGGCCTATCACGGCTGGACGGTGGGCGCCGATGCGGTGTCGACCTCGATTGCCGACAATCCCCAGGCCTTGAGCAGCCGTCCCGATTGGGTGCACCCGGTGACCGCGCCGAACATCTATCGCGGCGAGTTTCGTGGCCAGGACAGTGCGCCGGATTACGTGCGCAGCGTCGAACACAACCTGGCGAAAATCGCCGAGCAGAAACGCCAGCTCGCCGGGTTTATTTGCGAACCGGTATACGGCAATGCGGGCGGGATCTCGTTGCCGCCGGGCTATCTGAAGCAGGTCTACGCACTGGTTCGCGCCCAGGGCGGGGTGTGCATCGCCGATGAAGTGCAGGTCGGCTATGGCCGCATGGGCCGTTTCTTTTGGGGATTTGAGGAGCAGGGCGTGGTGCCGGACATCATCACCATGGCCAAAGGCATGGGCAATGGTCAGCCACTGGGTGCGGTCATCACTCGCCGGGAAATCGCCGAAGCGCTCGAGGCCGAGGGTTATTTCTTCTCGTCGGCTGGCGGCAGTCCGGTGAGTTGCCAGATCGGCATGGCAGTACTCGATGTGATGGAAGAGGAGAAACTCTGGGAGAACGCTCAGGTCGTGGGCGGGTATTTCAAACAGCGGCTTGAAGCGTTGATCGATATTCATCCGCTTGTGGGCGCGGTGCATGGCTCCGGTTTCTATTTGGGCGTGGAGCTGATCCGCAACCGCGAGACCCTGGAGCCAGCGACGCAGGAGACCACCGCCTTGTGTGATCGCCTGCGTGAACTGGGCATTTTCATGCAGCCGACGGGCGATGACCTGAACATCCTCAAAATCAAACCGCCGATGGTGACGTCGCGTCGGAGTGTGGATTTCTTTGTGGAGATGCTTTCGAAGGTGCTCACCGAGGGCCTTTAAACGGCACGACCGGACCCCTGTAGGAGCTGCCGAGTGAAACGAGGCTGCGATCTTTTGATGTTGCTTTTAAAGATCAAAAGATCGCAGCCTCGTTTCACTCGGCAGCTCCTACAAAGGCACTCTAATGCCGATTGTTATCTGTATTTAATGCTTAAATTTGTCTGATTGTGTAAATAATTGCTTTTATAGTCGATATTTATCGGCTATAAAGTCGCCACTGCCTCGGCGTGGTCGACTTCGCCTGGGCTTTTTCCTTTCTGTCCCAGGAGATGATTCATGAGTCGTATCGTTACCGTCGCCGCTACCCAGATGGCTTGTTCCTGGGACCTTGAAGCCAACATCGAGACCGCCGAGAAGCTGGTCCGTGAGGCTGCGGCCAAAGGCGCGCAAATCATCCTGATTCAGGAACTGTTCGAAGCCCCGTACTTCTGCCAGAAACCCAACCCGGACTACCTGCAACTGGCTACGACGGTCGAAGACAACGTCGCCATCAAGCACTTCCAGAAAGTCGCCAAAGAGCTGCAAGTGGTGTTGCCCATCAGCTTCTACGAATTGGCCGGCCGCGCGCGTTTCAACAGCATCGCGATCATCGATGCCGACGGCAGCAACCTCGGGATTTATCGTAAAAGCCACATCCCGGACGGCCCTGGCTATCACGAGAAGTACTACTTCAACCCGGGCGATACCGGTTTCAAAGTCTGGAATACCCGCTACGCAAAAATCGGCGTGGGCATCTGCTGGGATCAGTGGTTCCCCGAATGCGCCCGCAGCATGGCGTTGCAAGGCGCAGAGATTCTGTTCTACCCGACCGCCATCGGCAGCGAACCACACGACAAGAGCATCTCGTCCCGGGATCACTGGCAACGTGTGCAGCAAGGCCATGCCGGCGCCAACCTGATGCCGCTGATCGCCAGCAACCGCATCGGCAACGAAGAGCAGGACGGCTACGACATCACGTTCTATGGCTCGTCGTTCATTGCCAACCAGTTCGGCGAGAAGGTTCAGGAACTCAACGAAACCGAAGAGGGCGTACTGGTGCAGCGTTTCGATCTCGATCAGCTGGAACACATTCGCAGTGCCTGGGGCTCCTTCCGTGACCGCCGCCCGAACCTGTATGGTGCTATCAAAACCCTCGACGGTTCTCTGGAGTCCTGATCGTCATGACCACTTTAAACAGCACGCCCCGCGCCGATGGCTTCCACATGCCAGCCGAATGGGCGCCACAAACCCAAACCTGGATGATCTGGCCGGAGCGTCCTGATAACTGGCGCCTGGGCGGCAAACCGGCGCAAGCCGCGCACGTCGCAGTGGCCAAAGCCATCGCCCGTTTCGAACCAGTGACCGTGGCGGTGTCCGCCGGCCAATACGAAAACGCCCGTGCCCGCCTCGACGTGCCCAATATTCGCGTCGTCGAGATGTCCAGCGACGATGCCTGGGTGCGGGACACCGGCCCGACGTTTGTCATCAATAACAACGGCGAAGTCCGCGGCGTGAACTGGGATTTCAACGCGTGGGGCGGTTTCGACGGCGGGCTGTATTCGCCGTGGAACCGCGACTCTCAGGTCGGCGGCAAGATCCTCGAGATCGAGCGCAGCCCGCGCTATCGCACCGAGGGCTTTGTGCTCGAAGGCGGTTCGATCCACGTCGATGGCGAAGGCACGCTGATCACCACTGAAGAATGCCTGCTCAACCGCAATCGCAATCCTCACCTGGACCGCGCAGCCATCGAAGAGGTGCTCAGCGCCAATCTGGCTGTGGATAAAATCATCTGGTTGCCGGACGGTTTGTTCAACGACGAAACCGATGGGCATGTGGATAACTTCTGCTGCTACGTGCGTCCGGGTGAAGTGCTGTTGGCCTGGACCGATGATCCGCAAGACCCGAATTACCCGCGCTGCCAGGCGGCGATGAAAGTGCTGGAAAGCAGCACCGATGCCAAAGGTCGCCCGTTCACAGTGCACAAAATGCCGATCCCGGGTCCGTTGTATGCGACCGAGGAAGAGTGCGCGGGTGTGGATCCGGTGGACGGTACACAGGAGCGAAATCCTACGGTTCGCCTGGCCGGTTCCTACGTGAATTTCCTGATCGTCAATGGCGGCATCATCGCGCCGAGCTTCGACGATCCATTGGATGGTCCGGCCAAGGAAATCTTGCAGAACCTGTTCCCGCAACATGAAGTGGTCATGGTGCCGGGTCGTGAACTGTTACTGGGCGGCGGCAACATTCACTGCCTTACCCAACAACAGCCGGCGCCGCACAAAGAGTGAGTGCAGTTGTAACAGGTTGAGTTGGTTCAGAAAAAATTCTGACCCACGGTTTTCCCCTCGTACTTTACGAGAAGCCCGTGATCCATGAGGACTGCGGGCTTTTTTGTATCCGCATATCGACAACTCGGACAGATTGGCACAGCTCTTGTATCGGTCATGGCGTTAAACAGGGAGGGGAGAACTGTGCTGTTCTGTCATAAACCTTGGATAAGTTAGCCGCTCACACACCCAGGAGAGAGCGAGGAAATGAACGCCGAAGTGAATGTAGTGAGCGAGCAGGCGTTGCATCCCCTGGCAGTCAATAACGAATCGCTCCAGATCCTGGCGCACTGGTTGAAATCCAATGGAACGCGTCAGATCAGGGAACCTGATCCGCGCCGGATGATGATCGAGCGCTACCCCGCTGGTTTGTTCAGCGAAGCGGAACTGGAAGCGTTGTGGGATGTGATGGAAGGATAAGAAGTAAAACAACGGATTGATAAAGCGCTGCCGGGATGGCGGCGCTTTTTTTCGCCTGCATTTATTTAAAGAACCCCAACCCTGTAGCAGCTGCCGAAGGCTGCGTTCGACTGCGAAGCAGTCGCGAAATCAGGCAGTTCGGTGTGTGTGAATTTACGACTGCTTCGCAGTCGAACGCAGCCTTCGGCAGCTGCTACAAGTTTGTGTGTGTTGTTTAGAAGCTGTACGTCCCGGTCACTACCAGGCTGCGCGGTGCCCCCGGTTGAATCTGGAACTGGCTGGTGGCCGATTCGTAATAGCCTTTGTCCGTGATGTTGTTCAGCGCTGCACGCAAATCCCAGTCCTTCTGGCGGAACCCGGCCAACGCATCCCAGCGGCCATAACCTGGCAATACCACGGTGTTGAGGTTGTCGGCGTAACGATCGCCCACCAACGTCAGGCCCGTTTCCGCATACCAGCCCATCTCCGGTTTCCAGGTCAGGAACAGACTGCCGTTGTGCTTGGCCACGTCACTGATGCGCTTGCCCTCAAAGCCGTTGTTGTCTTCCTCGACCGTTGCATCCTGTAGACCCACGCCCCCGCGCACATACCAGTTGCCCACGATCTTGCCCGTACCGGTCAGCTCGATCCCGCGGGAGCGTTGCTTGCCGGTCAGCAGGGTGATGGTCGGGTCCAGTGAATCGCTGGTGCGCCGGTTGTAGAGTTCCAGTTCGTAGATCGCCAATGTGGTGCTCAGGCGGTCGTCGAGCCAATCGCTTTTCACGCCGATTTCTTTCTGCTTGGTCAGCTCCGGGCTCAGGTCGTTGCTGTTGCCGGCAGCCCCAGGCGTGATCCCGATCAAGCCACCGCCGACAGGCGAGAAGGTCTTGGTCCAGGAGGCGTAGAAGGAGTGATTCTGCAACGGTGTCCAGACCACGCCGACACGGGGGCTGGTGCTGTGGCTGTCACGGTCTTCGGAAATATTGCGTATCTGGTTGGTCGACTCGATGTCGAAGGTGTCGTAGCGCAGACCGGCCAGGACTTGCCATTGATCGTTCAGGCGCAGTTGATCCTGAACATAGACCGCGCGGCTTTCCACTTCCGTGTGGTTGTTGCTCGCCACCTGCATGCGTCCGGTGTGGCGCAAATTGCGATTGGGGTTGTACAAATCCATAGACGGCACCGGTGAGCTGCCTGGACCTGAAGTAGCGGCGTTGTACAACTTCGGGTCACGTCGCTGGCTGCCGATTTCGATACCGGTCAGCAAGCGATGTTCCAGCCCGAAGGTGTCGAAACCACCTTCCATCTCGACGTTGTTGAAGACGTTGCGAGTGGTCAGGTCCTGCTGCCAGTGCTGGCGCAGAACCTGGTTGGTCGTCGGGTTGAAACCGGTCTGGTAGGTGTTATCGAAATCACTGTTGAGCTTGAACACGCCCAAGGTGTGGCGCAGTTGCCAGTTATCGCTGAGTTCATAGCTGAGTTTCGAACGCAGTGATTGCGACTTGTCGTCGATGAAATCGTGATCGTTGCCGTAGGTCGTGTCACGCCCCACATCCGCCGGGCGCCCGTTCACACCGGGAATACCGCGATCCGGGGTGCGGTTGTAGCGGCTGTATTCGTACTGCACCAGCCAGTTCAGGTCCGGCGTGAGCTGCCAGCTCATCGACGGCGCGAACAACTGTCGGTTGCCGCTGACACCATCGCGGAAGCTGTTTTCATCCATGTTGCCCATGTTCAGGCGCAGGCTGATGTTCTCGCTCGGATCGGTGCTCAAGTCGGCATACAGGCTGCGCAAATCTTCGCTACCGCCCTGGGCTTCAATGGTTGAGCGACGACCAGATTCCGGTAGCTTGCTGACGCGGTTGACGATCCCGCCCTGGCTGCCACGGCCGTACAAAACAGCTGCCGGGCCCTTGAGGACTTCAATGCGCTCAATGTTGTGCAAGTCGCGCACGTACTGGCTGTCGTCACGAATACCGTCGAGATAAAAGTCATTGCTGGCGTCAAACCCACGGATTCGCAGGCTATCGAAGCGTGTGTCGGCGCCACTGCTGACGTTCGGCATACCGCTGAGTGCCGTGCCCAAATCGTTGGTGCCGTAATCCATTACGTTCGAGGTTTTGACCGAATCAATGGCCTGCGGCACATAGCGAACTGGCGTCGCTGTGCGAGTGGCGGTACTGGTTTCTTTCACGCGTGGATCGTCGGCTTCAGTTTCGGCGCTGATCGACGTTGCCGGCAATGTAGTGGGCGCAGCGTAGGAAAAACCGGCAGAAAGCACAGCAGAGAGCCCAAAACTAAAGGGCACAAGACGAAATGGGGCAGGCATTTGAAGGGCGCGTCCGTAGGGGTTGTAGGATGTTTCTTGTGAAGGGCGCGAATGATAATGCTTGCTATTTACTTCCGTTAATTATTCTTGAAAAGTACCTCGCTTTGATTGTTTCTAATCATGTCAAAATCGATACGCAGATGATTCGTTAGATTTTTTTCGCCTATTTACAGACGATTCTTGAAATTGACACATTGTTAAGCGCGCGGATAGGATTCGCCCCAACGCCTGTGGCCAACCGCCATGACTCACAAAATAATAAAAGGCCCGCCTCGATTTCTCGTGGGCGGGCCTTTTTGTTTTGCGGTGAAAAAAGAGCGCAATAGCGCCGTTTCAGCCGTCCGGCACAGCGCGTATCAACCGGTAATAAGGAAAAGAACAAAATGTTGAATAAGCGAATCAGCCTGATCGCTCTGGGGATGTTGAGTGCTACACAGGCCATGGCTAACGACCAGGCCGAATCCAAGGGTTTTGTTGAAGACAGCAGCCTAAAAGTGCTGTTGCGCAACGCCTACATCAATCGTGATTACAAGGACGGCAACCCGGACAAAGCCGAGTGGGGCCAAGCGGCCATCGGTACGTTCTCGTCCGGCTTCACCCAAGGCACCGTCGGTGTGGGTGTGGACGCCTTTGGCCTGTACGCACTGCGTCTGGATGGCGGCAAAGGCCGCAGCGGCGCCGGTGGTATCGACTTCTTCAAGCAGGGTGACAGCGGCAACGCGGCTGATGACCTGTCGAAGGGCGGCGCAGCGGTCAAATTCCGTCTGTCCAGCACTACGCTGACCTACGGCGACCAGATGCCGGCCCTGCCGGTTCTGAACTACGACAACTCCCGCCTGCTGCCAGAAAGCTACACCGGCACCCTGATCACCTCCAAGGAGATCAAAGGCCTGGAGCTGAACGCCGGTCGCTTCACTGCTGAATCGCGCAAAAGCGCTGAAGGCCGTGACAGTGGTGGCTTGAAGTCGATCAATGTATTGGGCGGTAGCTACCAGTTCACCGAACAATTCAAAGCGGCCGTTTACGCGTCCGACGTTGAAGACGTGTTGAAGAAACAGTACCTCAACGCCAACTACGTGTTCCCGATCGATAAAGATCAGTCCCTGACCCTGGACTTCAACGGCTACCGCACCAAGCTGGATGATTCCTACGTCCGCGAAAGCGGCGCCACCGGCGACGACAACAAGATCTGGAGCCTGGCAGCTACCTTCGCCACCGGCCCACACTCGTTCACCCTCGCTCACCAGCGCAGCACCGGCGACAGCAACCTGGGTTATGCCTACGGCGGCTATCAGAAGGATCAAGGTCGCGTCGGCGATGGCGGCAACACCATCTACCTGGCGAACTCCTACTGGTCCGACTTCAACGCTGAAGACGAACGCAGCTGGCAGCTGGGCTACGGCCTCGATTTCGGCAGCTTCGGCGTGCCTGGCCTGAGCTACAACTTTGCCTACGTGCGTGGCGACAACATCACCACTTCCACCAGTGAAGGCGGTACCGAGCGCGAAATCTTCAACCAGTTCAAATACGTCGTACAAAGCGGCCCGGCCAAAGACCTCAGCGTGAAACTGCGCAGCTCGATCCTGCGTGTTTCGCAGAAATCGAGTGAGTACAACGTCAGCGGTAACGAAGTGCGTGTGTTCGTGGATTACCCGATCAACATCTTCTGATGCTGATTTGAGTTTTTCAGTTTGAAGAAAACCCCGACTGGTTCGTAATGCCGTTCACCTAAGCGCAACGCTGTTACCTGTGGCGAGGGAGCTTGCTCCCGCTGGGCCGCGAAGCGGCTCTCTAAAAGAAGGGCTGCTGCGCAGCCCAACGGGAGCAAGCTCCCTCGCCACGGGTTTCATCGGCTTTGAAATTGCTTAAGTGAACAGCATTAATCGCACGCCTGATGTCGAGGGCTTTGTTATAAAAACGCATCTTGAAAACTATTCCTGGCGCTCTTGCGCCTGAATCATCATGACGGGCTTTTCATACCGGGCAATGTAGCCCTTCAGTTGTTCCAGTCGCTGATCAAGCGCGAGCAGAAGTCGGCTACGCGTCGTCAACACCTCGTTCTTATTGAAGAACCCGGGCTCAACCGTATAGAGGTTGAACATCTGGTTGATCTGCGCCGGGGAAAAAATGATGTGGTACTGGTCGGCGTTGTGGTTGTAGAGCGACACCATTTGCCCGGTATCGTTATCAGCCGGCCGCATGAACAGCATTGAAATCGTCTGGCCTTCGCGGATGCGAACGTTCTTGTCGGCGAACTGAAAGCAGGACTCTTTACCGTCTTGCAGCCTGACCCAAAACTCGTGTTCTTCAACATTACGGCTACTGACGTAAGACGACGATGAACCGCCGCCCACATAACCGCTGCCATTGCTGATGTACCCACCACCAGAACTATGAGAGTGACCGGCATGCAAATGCACCTGGTTGCGTTTTTGGCTGTCCAGCACTTCACCGGTGATGATGAAAAAGTTGAACTGACGCCCGTAATGGTTGAACGGTTCATCGATGAACAGCTCATCCTCAGGAGACAGGCTGATGTCATACATCGTGCGGATCATTTCATCACGTGCGGCTTTATCGTTCTTTGCCTGCACCTGAAGTTCGGCCCGACGGATCTTTGCGTCTTCGATCGCCTTCAGGGCTTGAGCCTTAACGATCGGCGTTTTTTCCTGAGCGTAGGCAGCGGCCTTCTCGCCAGCCTCTTTCAACACCGGCGCGGCCTTCTGACCGGCTTCAATCGCCAGGTCCTTGGCTTTGTTCAGGGCCTGCGCGGCCTTGGAGGCCAGTTCAGGGTTGGCATCTATGGCTTTTTGCTTCAGGTCACCCCAGAGACTCATGTTCGCTCCTTATTACTCACCCATGAAAAGGCCGCCCTCTGGACGTAATGCTTTTCACCTAATCGAAACACTGTACCTGTACCTGTACCTGTACCTGTGGCGAGGGAGCTTGCTCCCGTTGGGCTGCGCAGCAGTCCCCCGCTTTTCACGTAAAAGCGTAGGGCCGCTGCGCGCCCCAGCGGGAGCAAGCTCCCTCGCCACAGGGTTACATCCAGTTCGAAATTGCTTAAGTGAACAGCCTTAAGCCCTCGGGCGGCCCATCAATCACTCGACTGCGATGGTCAACTCAGGGTTGCCGAACCCCTTGAGTTGCGCGTTCGACTTCTCAAAATAGAGACGCCAGAAACCTTCCAGGTTCTGGATCATCTTGCCGCTGCGGTAGCCGTTCTTGATTTGGGTCGGCACGAATGCCGCCCCGTGAACGTAGACCCGAGCGCCGGAAAAATCGGCTAGCAAATTCTGCTTTTCAACCTTGGCGAGCTCGACGCCAGGGTTGATTTCACGAATCCCGTTGTTGGTGTAGAAGCTGCCGAAATCGCTGTATTCCAACATGTCGGACATGAGCAAAATGACCTGCTCGTTCACACCCTCAGCCGTCTTGATGTCATCACCGATCGACTTCAGGCTGAACAGGATTTCACTGCGGGGAATGTCCGAACTCGATTTACCCATCGCACTTGAAAAGGCTTTTCCGAACCGCTGAAACAGTGCCGCGGACTGACCTTTCAGGCAGCCGTCAAACTTACGGCTGGCCATCATCGGCACATCGCCCAGGACTGCAGGGTCGATTGGTTTTTCAAGCTCGCCGGCGAATTGCAGGCGCGTGTAATGGCCTTCCAGGTAAGCGCTGAATGAGTACAAGCGCAGCTTGTCACCCGGTTGCATGAAGCGCTTGATGTGGCCCCAGGCGGTCTTTTGCAGGTCGGGAGTCAAGGGTGTTGTCTGGTCCACGACGACGGTCAGCATGCGGCCGGAGGGCGCGCTGCGAAACGCTTCGATCTTGGCTTGGGCGTAGCAGCTCGGCACGTCGTTGCGCTCCGCTGCCATGAGGGCAGCGGGGGCAAATGCCAGAGCCAGGATCAGGCTCTTGAACTTCATCAGGCCTCCGACTTATCGAGCAGCTGGAGTTTGCGGGCACGGCGGATGATCGCAGCGTCCACGCCTTTTTTGCCGGCAACGTAGTCGATGTCGTCCTCTTCGTAACCGGTCAGATCACCGAAGGCGTTGTGATCGAAGGCGGCTGCCTGGGTCGGGGCGACGATTGGTGCTGGAGCTGGAGCTGGCGCCGGCACTGGAGCCGGAGCTGGCTCAACGGCAACGGCCACTTCGATGACGGATGCTTCGACCCGTGTCACGACGGGTGCTGGTGCTGGTGCAGCCGTCGGTTTGGTGTGGAAGATGCTCAGGCTGGCGAACTGCGTTTTGAAATCGGCCAGCGTAGGGTCGTTGGTGTCGATTTGATTAAAGCGCGGGGTGGCGACCGAGATCAGTTCGTTGATCTTGGCGTTGTCGCCCGCTTCAATGGCGGCAGACAGGTCGGCCATGAGTTTCTTGAAGTAAGTCTCGATGACGTCGCGGCTCTTTTTGCCCCTGGCCTTGTTGTCTTCCTGAGCGATGTACGATTCGAAGGTTCGGTTCAGCAAATCCGAACGCAACGCATCCAGATCATTGCCGCCAACCCGGAATACTTTCATCTGCAAACCTTGAAGCATGCCCAGGGACGCTTGTGCATCGTTGGCCACATCGCGCGCCTTGCTGGCGTGGTAGCGCATGAAGTCGTCGGCGCTGGAGAACTTGTGTGTCCGTTCCCAGGCTTTGCGTGAATGTGTGCCGGCAAAACCGAAGATGAACGCCAGGTAGGTCGAGCTCGCCTGGATGAAGATAAACAGGCCGCTCAATACAGCGAAGGTCACGAGGGATGCGCGGTGCAACGCATCGATCTGATCCTGGGCCGATTTGCCGGCAGCACTGTCCGACAGGGCTTGCATGTCATCGGGGATTGGTACGCCGTCGGCTGCCGGGAAGTCATCAGCGGACTGGACATGAGCTGGCGGGTTGGCGATCAGGTCAGACTCTTGGGCGTTGAGTGTTTCGGTCCGGACCCAGAACGCAGCGACCGCCAAACCAACAATGAAAATGCCATAGCCAATCAGCATGGTGTAACGCTTGGCCGGCATGTCGCCGTTTTTATTCACTTTCATGCGGTTCAGCAACTGCTGATAAGGCGCATCACCGTCATCGTCATTGGTGTTGTCGATGGTGATGATGTGAGTGCTGATCATGTCGCCGCCAGAACCATTACGGCGCAGGTTTTCGTACGACATGATGTTATCGACCATGTGGTTTTTGTAGAGCGCGCGCCCGGCGAATTCGGACAGGAACAAACCAATAATCGAGATCACCAGACCGATCGCGAAAGCACCCGCCAATGCGGTGTTCGGAGTGGCCAGCGTCAGGGCGAAAGGTGCCAGTGCGAAACCGAACGCCGTGGCCTCGATCAGCATCAACACAATAATCAGTGCCCAAAGGCCCAGGCCTTTTTCCCGGCGATCCGCTTCCTGGACCTTGCCGAGGTAATTCTGACAGCGCCGGAAGTTGGCTTCCGAAGGTTGGTGGTCCCGGTAATACTTGTCGTAGAACGAGCACAGTTCACGTTCGGACGAAAGAAAACCGATAGGCCGGGTGTTGTTTTCGCTTGGCTTTTCTTTTTCGCCAGGATGCTTGACCCAGTGTCTGATGCGGCCAAAAACCGGCAGTCGAATACGGACTTTCATCAACCAGTATTTAAAGGACGACCAGTAAACAATCACCGGGATTGAAAGCAGGACGGTAAAGACCACCGGGATGATCACGTACCAGTACGCCGTGAAAAACGAGCGGAAAATTTCGAGCATTATGTGTACCTCTAGGCTTAACGGCGCTTGGGTGTGAACTGAGCGACGTAAGCGTCACCCTGTTTCGGGTAATAAATTTCGCCTGCGACGGCGCTACCAGCGCGCTTGTCGAAAACGATGTCCATGCACGTCACCGGCGACTTGTTCTGGTCGACAGCAAACACGCGGTACAGGATCTGGGTCTCACCTTCGTAGGTATTAGCGACAGCGGTGTAGGCCTGGCTTTGCTTCTTCTGCGGTGTGGCGTAGTCGGTGATGAACTGCATTTTTGGCGCTTGAGCGACTTTGGCGTCATCACGCAACACAGCGATCGGGCCGACGGTGACGGAGTGCCCGTTAACCGCAGTGGCCCACGGCTTGCCGGTCAGGCCTGGAAAGAACTCGTTGGTGGCGAACTCGTTCAGCGGCTTGTCATCGGCCAGGCTCTTCACTTGGCCCTCGATGCGGGGCAGATCAGCAACACACGAGCTCAACGGCGCAGCAGCGTTAGCCGTACCGATCAGCGCGAACGGTGAGCTTTTCGGAGTAATCCCCATCGCCAGCACCGAGCGCGTGGTGGTCACAGCACTGCCGCCGAAGTCGACACCACCCTTGCCGTCCAGTGGAACAGCGGGCGATGTAACAGGGGCAGGTGCTTTAGATTCAGGGACCTGAGCAACCGGTTCCTGTGCGTCTACCGCAGGTTTCTTGCTGGCGACGACCACAGGCTTCTTGGTCGTTGGCGCTTTAGCCACCGCAGGTTTGACTGAGGTCACCGGGGCTGTGCCGTGAGCCAGGTACTTGGCGTTGCTGCGCTCACTGCGAACGCGCTCGACCAGTAATTTTTCATTGTCGACTTCGACAAATTCGACACGCCGGTTCTCGGTGCGACCTTGTTCCGTGGCGTTGCTGGCAAGCGGGCGGGACGCACCGGCGCCCTGGTAATAGATGTCCTGGCGAGCGACGCCCGCATCGGCCAGGATCTGGCCCACAGCTCGAGCGCGTTGCTCGGAGAGTTTCTGGTTGAATTCAGCAGCACCTGTCGCGTCGGTATGCCCAACTACCAGGATTTTCTTCAGCGCCTTAGGCGCTTGTGGCGCTGAGCCTGGTTGCTTGTCGGCTAACGTGGCAGCCAGGCGAGTCAGTTTCCGACGACCATCGGGTGTCAGCTCGGCCGACCCCACGGCAAACATTTCGGAAGACTGCACCTGCGCTTCAACACCGACTGCTTGCATGCTCGGCGCGGCAGTAGGCGTGGCGGCGACGTTGGCATTCAACTCGTTGACCTGCATCACCAGGCCTTCTTCTTTCGCCACAGCCTGCAGCTTCTGCACGCGATCGCGGTACAGCAACGCAACGCCACAACCCGCACCTGCGCCGATCAACGCGCCTTTGGCATAGGCGTTGGCGTCACCTTTGCTCAAAGCAGCAACGGCCACACCCAACACGGCACCGACAGCGCCACCGGCAACACATGCACTCGTCCCCGAGGACTGACCCATGTAGTTATCGACGTGCGCGCAACCACTAAGGCCAACAGCAATCGCAACGGCGAGCGCAGTGGGTCTCAAGACACGATTCAAAAGCATCTGGCAACTTCCAAGGATTTACAGGCAAGCAGAAGCCCGAGCGGTGTGCGATTAGCACGGCTCCAGGCGCAGGAATGAGGTTTTTTGCGAGGCGAAAGCCCATGTCGGGAATATCCATATAAGTACAGGCATGACGCCGTGACACATCCGTGTCTTTTGGTGTCGCTCAGCGTGCGACGTATCGGGTGGAGCGGGGAAGGCCTTTGGGTGGGGCGAGGCTTCCTTGGGCATGATACTTCGGAATGGGGTGGTGATGGCACTGTGATATGCAGAAAAGCGGTGGAACTGTTCTGTGCAGGCGTGGGGGAGAGGTGATGCGGTTCGGCATGCTGGGGGCAAGCGTTGGGTCGAAACTGTGAAGCCCTCGTCGTTTTGCGAGGGCTTCGTTTTTGCAGGATTGAAAAGAGAGCCGTCGCTTTTGTTTGCGGCGTTTTAATCAATAGGGTCGAGTTGGTCGAGCGCTCGATACACTGAGAGTTCTGCAACCATCAGGATCTGGTGAACACCCAGCAGAGAGTTGCGACTTGTCCCGGTTTCACGGTCTGCAACATCCATGGTGATGACGCTGGCGGATGCCAGTGACTCGCTCACGCAGCCCAAAAGGGTTTGGACGTCGATATCCGGGTTCACGGTGTACATCGTGGAAGGTGTGCGCGGGGTGGCTCTGATATTGGCGACGCAGGTGTGTTGTTCATCGCAGTCGCAGTAAGGGGCTTGTTCGAGCGTTTCAGATGTGGGGTTTTCGGGCTCGGAGGTGTTGCTGGTATTCGGGGGATCAGGTGTCAGCTTGCGCATTTCAAAGTTCCATAAAGGGTGCCATGCCTTTTCTTCCGCTAAGAGAAAAGGGTGGCAGCTGCACGCAGGTTAGCGGACCGGGGAACTTCGCAAAGCCGGTGCGCCCGAAGGCGCCCTGCGTACAGCCACCATCAAACCGCAGGTATGTGGAACGCCTTTGGGATGGATGCACGTGCAAGCGAAATACCGCGAGCCGCTAAGCCCGACCACTGATGAGCAGCGGCAGGTCAACGATAGAACTCGGGGTATAGCCGCACAAGCCGGCGGATTCTGGAGTAACCGTAAGCAATGCCGCAAGGTTTTGTAGCTTTCTGGAAGTGACGGGTGACGGGATTAAACAAGTGGCCTAAAGCGAGCCATAAACTCGACATTTGACATCTTTGACGAATATTCCTACCAATTGAGGAGGAAGCTTCCTACGATTTTCCGGTTAACTGGTTGGAATGTCGCTTAGCTCTGAATCAGTGAAGGAGTTGCGGTTTTATTATCACTCTGAAAGCAGATCCACTTCCTTTGTAGTCAGTCTCCGTTGGAGCCAAAAAACATCGTGAAGCACCTCGCGACGACCTGCTCATTCAAGAAGGCGCCTAGCGGTGTAGGATGGCCACAAACGTTCGCTATCGAGGCTGCCATGACCGGGATATCCCTGAACCTGCCGGAAGACCTATCAAACTCACTTGCCGATCTGGCAAAGACGAATGGCCAAAGCGTGACCTACCTGGCGATGGACGTTCTTCGGGACTACATCGAGCATGAGAGGACTCTGGCTGCACAGATCGAGTTGGCGGTAGAGGAGGCCGATCAAGGTAAATTCGCCACCGATGACCAGGTAGCGGCGATGCGCGCCCGGCGCTGGAGTAACAATGCGGGTTGAGTGGCTTGAAAAAGCCCTCAAAAACCTGGAAGACGAAGCAAATTACATCGCCCTGGAAAACCCCAAGGCTGCCGACGACTTCTCCGATGCAATCTTCGCCAGCGTAGACAAATTGGCCCAATTCCCAGCCATGGGTCGTGAAGGTCGAGTCAAAAACACGCGCGAATGGGCCGTGCCCAACTGGTCCTATCTCATTCCCTATCGGGTTCGCGGTGATCGCCTTCAAATCCTCGGAGTTTTTCACACACGGCAACGTCCTCGCACTGAATGGTGATGGAGACGCCAAGCTACAGGGGGCCTCCGGTGCAAGTGAATGCCCCATCGCGAGCAAGCTCAGCTCCCACAGGTTTCAGTGTGTGGATGAGAAGTGGGCGTTCCGGAAACAACAAAGCCCCTGCATTTCTGCAGGGGCTTTGTTTTGTATGGTGCGGCACCAGGAGTCGAACCAATACCTAACTATCTGTAAATAAAGTTTTTTATAGGCGGCTAGTCTTGGATATACCCCTAAATCTACCTCTAGCTAGGTGAAGACGCACGCATCTGACTTTTTGAGCCCTCCTGATGAAAATGAGCGATATTCGTTTAATTTGCAGAAGCGAATTGCATTGAAGGGAGGGCTGGTAGTGAATAGTCAAAAATATGTGGGTGTAGTAGCTTTGTGCCGGTATGCTTTCCGACTCAGCTAACTATCCCGGTGCTGAGCGTAGGGTATGGAGATCAGAAATGGAGTTCGGGGCTGTAGAAGTTAACGACGACCTTTGGAATGTCCTTCGTAAAGGCCAGAAAAATGCGCTTGAGCTGGCATTCGATTACCTTAACCAACCAGAAACTCGCCATTCATGCTTGGTAAGCATGCCCACCGGGGGTGGTAAAACAGGAGTGATTTCTGTTCTAGCCCACTTTGGGCAACAGCAGAAAATATTAGTTATTTGCCATCGTTCGGCGGTACGGGAGCAACTGGTTAAGCAGCTTTCAGGGGAGTTTTTCACTGATAGACTGCCTGAATATGATATTGAATTGAAAACAGTAATTGATGGTGTGGCACTTACTGAAGATAAAAGTATAAATGTTACTACTTTTCAGATGTTGTCGTCGCTATCTGAGGTGGCTTTAAGTGCGTTAGTTGAGGCTGTGGATCTGGTAATTGTGGATGAGGGACATTCCGAGCCGTCCCCAATCTGGAGTGAAATATCACGGTCATTTAGAGCCCATAAAGTCATAATAACTGCTACGCCATATAGAAACGATTTATTTAAATTTGATGTTGCTCCCGAATGGAGCTATGTTTATACATACAAACATGCGCTTGAAGACAATGTTCTCTGTGAGCCGGTTTGGGAGTCTATGGCTTATGAAAGACTGCTTCCGCGTGTAAAAGAACTTTTAGAGCAACAGCCTAATACCAAGTGTATTGTAAAATGCGAAAATGTTGAAGCTATAGAGTTATACGCCGAATTATTTTCTCCGGAGTTTTCTGTATTGGCTGTCCACCAACAGTTTTCAGGCGATGCAAGAGAGAACTTTAAATCTACAGTTCCTAGGTCACTTAAAAGCTCCAGTTATGATGTGATTATTCATCAGAGAAAACTTGATGAAGGTATAGATATTCCACAAGCAAAAATTCTGGTTCTGACATATGCCGTCCGTAGTGGTCGAGAACTTGTGCAAACAGTCGGGCGGGTTGTTCGGGCACATCGGAATTATGATGCGTTTACGTTGGAAATAAACTCGAACTCCAACTCGAGCTTGTGGAGAAATTTCCTAGATTTTGATGAGTATATTAGTGTTCGCGATAATTGTGTTTCGTTCTTAAAGTCACTTGATACATCAATGCTCCTAAAGAGGTATCTTGATGCCTTCCCTGATGTAAGTTATTTTGACTCAGGCTTTAGGAAGAAATTTGATATTGATAATTTCGATGTGGAACAAAGCTTAACTATTCCTCTGGCATCTCTCTGTTTTATAAAGAAGACGCCTGCTTTTACGATGGCTAAATTTATAGATGCCTTATATTGGAAGCTCACTATGGCTGGTGAGCTTGTCATAATTCGAGAGTCTCTAGGTTTTTCAATTGCTCTAAGCATAAGTTTTAGTAATTCAAGGTTTTTAAAGGATTCTTTATTTTTTGAGCCGGCGCTTCAAGTTGTAATTTGTAGAGAGCTTGGTGACCTATTCGTTGTTTATGATAGTAGAGGCGTTAACTATTCGAGTGAAGCTGAAATTGGTCTTGGCGGTGTAATTTCACTGGAGGAAATTCTATCCCTCGGAGCAAGAACTGACCGCATTAGAACCAAGTCGGCCACAAGTATGGCCATAGGCGAAGCTAGGCGGCGTCCAGAAGGAGTCTCATGGCGAGGACGTAATCTCGAAGATATTCACTCGGCGCAGTCCAACGCCTCCTATGCACTGTCAACACTTATGGTTGATAATCTATCGCAGAATGGTGTTGCACAAAGTAGCTATTACCTCGGTGTAGGATCTGGACGAATTTCTGATCAGAAGAATAGGAACCTAAGTCTGCGCGGATTAGCTGCGTGGATAGATGATGTTGTAGATGTGATAAATAGCGGAAGGGTCGTCGAAAGTAATTTAATAAATTCTTTCGCGAAGCCCGTTGCTAACCCTCCGGAGTGTGAGCCTGCAAGCATCATTCTTGATTTTTGTGATTTTTCCGATCCTCTGATGTTTGCGTTAAATGGGCAGGAGTTTAATTTAATTAATGATATTATTTATCTAGAGTATGTGTCTGACTCTAATAGTTTTGTTTATCGGACGGAACTAGGGGATGTGCATATCTATTTGTCATATGACATAAATACACACGCACCTAGACTTGTTTTAGATAGTAACTACAGGCTTCTTAATCAACAGATATCTGATTCCGGGCAGGAGTTTTTCTCTGGGCAGTCGATGACGGAAGTGTTTACTGCTGGATTGCAGAGGATTCTGTATATAAATTCATCAGCGTTCTACCAAGGACGATATTATAAATTTAGACTACCACTTGAGGCAGGATTCGACTTAGATAAATCCGCCATAGGTCGCTCAATTATAAAGGTAAACGAGTTACTTTCGCCCGGAATGGATGAAAAAGGAGGTTCCGCTGGGTTGGTACAAAACGCTTTTCTACCTAATTCCGTGTTTTTTTTAATAGACAAAATTCGAAATGTAAATGACTCTAATATGCGTGTGGCTGAATATGGTCCATTTTTCTCGCATATACCTGATATTGATTATTTGCTCTGCACTGATTTAAATACAGAGCCTGCAGATTTTATTGCCAGTTCTGAAACAAAGTTGGTATTTATACATGTTAAGTGTGGAGATACTTTGCAGCCGCGATCCTCAGCGGGTGCAATTGCAGAAGTAGGTGGGCAAGCAATAAAAAATATGGAGGTTTTGATAAGTCCTAATAAGGATCTTAAGTTTGGGAATCATCGATTGCTAGGCGCTCCGTGGCGATTAGATCTAACTCACCCAGACCTCCTAAAGCGAGTGCGGCTGATTCATAAGGAAGCCCCCGACGCTTATATGGCGAGATTAGGAGTGGGTTATGAGACTGTGGTTGATGAAGCGTGGCGCGTGTTTACTGAACGAAGAAATTCTTTACGGGTGGAAAAAGAAATTTGGATTGTGATCGGAAACGCTTTTTCTCGGACTCATTTTTCTAATCAAGTGAGTCGCGGTAATGAATGCATACATGAAAGTCTTCAGGCATTCCAGTTGCTAGACTCATGGACAGCAACTTCGGCAAATAATGATGTGGCATTCAAGGTGTTTGTTTCCTAGGGGCTTTTTTGTGAGTGGTACTCATTGATTGAGAGGTTCAGTGAGGGCAAGTTTGGTTTTGTGACTCTTGTAGTACCTAAGGGGAGTTAGTTATTTATAGCATGGTAAGATTTACTCGAAAACAAATCTGAAGTTTTGCCGCACTGTTTTTATAATGATTGTAGTTTGATGTCGGGGTAAACCAATGCAACTGGTTTGGGAAAAGTTTACATACGATACACTCGAAGATGCTAAGCGTCAGTGCTTCTGTTTGTACGTATTCCACCATCCTCAAGATGGAGATAGGCCTTTTTATATAGGTAAAGCTAAGAGTTTCGGTACAAGTCAAAGTTCTGGTTATACAGCTTCTGCTAGGTATAACAGTGGATATATGCACTTGATTGCTGGAATGTTACGATCTGATTTTTCACTCTACATTGCACATGTCGGAGAAGCTGCATTCAAGGATGTAGAGGCGTACGAACAAGAACTTATTTATCAATGGGGGTCGGTGCGGAAACAAAAAATTAAGCCGAATCGTAAATCTGTGACTACTGTAAAACCATGGGCTACAAGTGACAGTTCGCTCAATGCTATGCCAAAAAGCGATATGCCTTAATCTCTCTATTAATTTTACTTTAGCAATGGAGAAATCAATTTAAGTATCCAGGGTGGCCAATAATCTCCCCCGAACTGTACCGACTTGGTAAAAGTAAAGTGACAAGATATTTGGTATGTTTTAGGCAGTTCAATGGGTTTAAGTTTGCATGGAATGTAAGCGCTCTCTCTCTACTCGACCAAAGGCGAACGGTGTGTTGATGAGTCATGGCTATGTAAAGCATTACTAATCAACGTGGATGATATTTCTTGAATATTTGAATATTTGAATATTTGAATATTTGAATATTTGAATATTTGAATATTTGAATATTTGAATATTTGAATATTTATAACAAGTCTTTTCTATACATAAGTATGGTGAGAATTAAGAAGGTCATAATTTGATAAAACAATTTAATGTGGTTGTTGTGTTCGTTTCTCTCTGCATAGTTGGCAGCGCAGGTTCTATATGTCTCATGTATGGTGTCGAAGTCATTTATGTATTTTTGGAAATCAGAAATTGGGTCTTTGTTGTTGAATCTAACATATAGATATGGATCTTTCATAAGCTCGATCAATAGCCTGACCTTTTCTGCCGCTGCTTCAGTATCAAACTTTCCGTTTTCGAGATAATCAGGTTTAGCTTTACGAATTTTTTCGTCAAAGTTTAATATGTTTTCTTTGATGGAACTTAATTTATCTATTAGCGGAGCTATCTCTTTTGCAGAAGTATTGAAGTTGGAAAACTGATCGCTGGGAACGCAAGTATTATATCCAATGCTCTTAGACATTCGTACAATATCGGTACCCATTTCTTGAAGCGCTAATAGAATTTCTTTTGATCCCGCTACGTCGTAGAGCTGAACGATCTCTCGATGATACTCAAGAAGTGTATGTATATAGGCTGTGTCAATTGTTCGTTTTGTATTTTCAATGTTTAACTTCTCATAATACTGGTTGGTGCGTATACTTTTTAACAGTTCAGTTAATTTGTATTCGAAGTCCGCTCGTGGTCTGTAGAGTTCCATCTCTCTATATTGTATTTTGTCATTTTCTGGGAAAATAACTTTATCCAAAAAAATCTGAATTATAGATGTTGCGCAGATCCAGGCACATAAAATAACTTTTTTGTTCATGGTGACTTTTAAAGGAGTAATGTTGATTGCTGGCCGGTTGTAATTTGTTGTTGAGTTTTTCGCTTTTAATTGGTGCATCAGAGCTTAGCATGACTTCTCCAGAGTAAGCATCGTCCCAAGAAATTTCGTATGGTTATTTCGGTAACCGCCACCCTTTTTTTAACCGAGATACGATCAAACGAGCGGTCAGTACGTAATAATAATGGGTGGAGGTTGACTTATTATTCGCGCTGTTGTTTAGGAACCATATAAGGTGCTTTCGTTGCCATATCCACGGGTTTTCCAGGTTCCAGCGATTAACAATTGTCGTTTGGATTATCTTTGCCTGCCGAAGGTGACGTTGACGTGTGGTATACGATCCAGTCAGTACGCTCGCCAGGAACAGTTCCATATCAAATGTTTTGCTCATGCTCGACCACCAATGTAAGCCGAAACCACGTCGATACGACCGTGACCAAGTTCGTAGCTGATTTGTACTCGGGCCAACTGATCGAGGTGTTGGTTGAGTTGGTAGCAATTACCACCGTTGATGGGCGCGAGGTGATCAGTGATTTCCTCGTAGCGTTCGCACGCATCAGCCGCCCGCAGCTCATGAAAGCCTCTGAGTTCATGCGTGTGGAGGAGGTCTCGAGCGGGACGGACGGTGCTCGTTAGGAAGTCTAGGTAGCTTTCGTTCGGGGCCAATAGGTTGCGGCTACCTTTTGGCAAAACTTGATGGGCGAATGCCAGTGCCTCGCGGATCTTATTGCTTACCGTAATCCAGCGAGAGGCTGATGCGCCCGAACGACCGCCTTTGGTGCCGTCCTGGATGTTGATCCTGCCGAGTTGTTTGGCCTCACGTTGCAGCCGGGGCAGGTTTGCTAAAATGGCCTCACGTAAACGCATCCCGGTTTCGCGTGCCAACTGCACGATGGCAGCGACTCGTGGCTGCTGATGTCCACATAGCACTTCAACGATCCGTTTCACTTGTGCGCGGTCTTGGCCTTGAGGTACTTCACTGCGGATACCGGAGCGCTGCATTCCCAGCGCCTTACTTGGACTTGGCGCTCTCATATACTGATCACCGCGAAGCGCAGCCAGGGTCCGGTTCACGCTGGACAACCGGTTTTGCGCGGTGGCGATGCCTATGATGCCTATAGCGCCTTGTTCAACTTGCTGACGCAGATGTCCGGCGTAGTCCAGCAAGGTCTGCCGATCTATCTGCCGCGCATCGTTAAACCCTGGCCCATCCTTCGACCGACACCACCGCACAAATGCCTGCCACCGATCACTGTGCGCTTTGACCGTGCCGTAATGCCCGCCGCCAAAAAGATCACGTAATGCTTGTGGCCCCGCATAGCTCAGCTGCCGACCATAGCCAAAATTGCGCCCGGCACACCTTGCGGGCCATTGCCATGAGCAAACTCCTCTCGAAGCCAAAACTTTTAAAACTTTCCCCACGTCATCCCGCCAAGAATGCTGAGTGTTATCAGGGATCAAGGCCCCTGCGACCTGTGAGGGTTGTCCACTAACGCGGGACTGGCGGCTCTTTACGACCGGGAGCTTGGGCATCTCATGATCTGGCCTCCTGAGCACTTCCGAGGAAGTGGGCGGGTGGAGGCTGCGCTGGCTGACGAGACCGACGCCGCGAGATCTTGAGTCAGGTGAAGGCAGTGATGCGATGACCGGGGCATGCCTGACTGTCAGTCAGGTGCAGCCTGTCCATCGGCTGCGGCACCATCATCTGCATCGCTGTTGCTGGTGACTTCGGTGTTTGTCACGCCGATTGTCACGAGAGGGAATGCCGCAAAGCCTTGTACGAGTTGGGCTGCAGCAGCGGTAGGAGCGCCCGTCTCTTTCCAGAAGAAAGAGACGGGCGCAGGTTGGCGCAGTGAAATGGCCAAGCGGATAGGTTGCTGCAGGGCAGCTATGAAAGGGGATGAGTTGCCGCAGTGGGCACGCTGGTAAAGTAGGCATCCATCACATCGCTGTGACCGTGCGAGCCGCCGGACGCTAATCGCACTTTGGAGAACCACCACGGTGTGGCGTAGCCTTAAAGGTTCTGGCTACCTGGGTTGCTGTCAACGACAGCGCTTTGCCCGATCTTTTCTACGCCTGTGGATAATTCGGGTCAAGACTCCAATTTTCGGGAGTTCTGCGGCTGTGGATGAAATTATCCACCGGTGGAAATCCGTGGTTTTCCACAGACAGTTGCGTGGGCTTTAGATTTTTTAAGTGAGGTCCATCCAAACAGGGCGGCTTTGCAGCCCTGTTTGGATGGGCCCGCATGGACAAGCGGATCACTGAGATATGAAGACCGAGCGCTTACTCAGTTGCGCCACGTTTTGCTTTTAAGCGAGTGACGTTCGGTCCGGTCTGGTTCGCCAATTCGTGGGGGGTGACATGCTCCTGTCGATTCGTCTCAAGGTACCGGCTCCACCAGTTCATGATCAATCTGCGCTCCTCAATGAATTCGGCCTTGTGGATGTAAGCGGCGCGGACGTTGTTGCGTTCTTTGTGGCTCATCTGTCTTTCAATAGCGGTCTCGGACCACAGTCCTGACTCAATCAGTGCGCTACAGGCCATCGAGCGGAAGCCATGGCCACAGATTTCGGTTTTGGTGTCGTAACCCATATTTCGAAGCGCGCTGTTCACCGTGTTTTCAGACATCGGTTTCGACGGGTTGGCATCGCCTGCAAACACCAGATCGAATTCGCCGGTGAGGGTGCGGATCTGTTCAAGCAGGGTCACGGCTTGCGGCGATAAGGGTACAAGATGGATGTCACCGGCCATCTTCGTACCTCTTGTTGAAAAGGGTACTCCGTCCAGCGCGGGTCGAGTGTCCGGTATCTCCCAGGTGCCGCGCTTGAGGTCGAACTCGCTCCAGCGGGCGAAGCGAAGTTCGCTGGAGCGGACAAACACATGTAGCGAGAGCATGACTGTCAGCCGAGTCAGCGTTCGTCCTTTGTAGGTGTCGATGCGCTCCTGCAATTCAGGCAGACGCGATAAGGGTAAAGCTGGGCGGTGAACTACCCTCGGTGCTTTGATCAAGCCTTCAAGGTCGGAGGCAGGGTTTGCCGCGATCTGTCGAGCACGTTTCGCCTCGCGCATGATGCTTTGCAGGTAGTTTTGTACCCTTAACGCGACGTCAATCGTGCCACGCTTCTGGATTGCTTCCAGAGGTTGCATCAAGTCGTGAGTGTCTAGGTCGACGATAGCGCGATCACCGATTAGTGGAAAAACATGGGTTTTGAGACGGCTCAGGACTGTCTTGGCATGGCCCGGAGCCCATTTGGCAGACATCGTTTTGTGCCAGTCCAAGGCCGCACTCTCAAAGGTTCGGCCTTGGATTGTGGCTTGCGTCTTGGCTTGGTGTTTGGACTCGATGGGGTCGATCCCTTCCGCCAGCATCCGCTTGACCTCTAGGCGCTTCTTGCGCGCATCGGCGAGGCCGACCACGGGGTAGTTGCCGAACGAGGTCAGTCCTTCACGACCATCGGGTTTTACATACCTGAAACGCCAGCCTTTGCGGCCATTGGGTTGGACTAAAAGGTAGAGGCCGTCGCCGTCGAAAAGCTTGTAGGCGCGGTCGGTGGGCTTGGCTGAACGGCAAGCCGAATCGGAGAGTGGGGCAGTGGTGCGCGACATAAGGGTACTCCTCCCTTTATCGAATGACCTTACCCCTATCTTTATCCTTAAAACGGCTGGTATCCATAAGATTTTGGCGGAATCCGACGGAACGCCAAAACGAAAAAACCCGCCAGAAGGCGGGTTTTTCGGGGGTTCCAGAGATTTTGAAAGCCTTCTCTGGAACCTTGGATGGTGCCGGCACCAGGAGTCGAACCCGGGACCTACTGATTACAAGTCAGTTGCTCTACCAACTGAGCTATACCGGCGTGTTGGGCGACGATTATAGCGATTGGATTGGTTCTGTAAACCCCTGAATTCAGACTATTTTTGCACATGCTTCGTGTCAGGCTCGGCGCAGTGCTTTCTTGAGTTTATGCAGGGCTTTCCAGGTGCGGCTGTTTTGGATGGCGTGCAGCTGCTCTTCGGCCTGTTCGGCGCGTGCCAGAGCGGCGGCGAGGTGTTGTTCGGCGTCGCTGACGGGGTGGCTGAACTTGTGGCCGCGGCATAACTGGAAGTTGTCCAGGTTGCAGGGCGGGATATCGAAAGCGGGTTTGAGGTTCAGGTGTTCGTCGGCCAGGTAGTAGGTGTTGATGCCGTCGAACAGGATGGAGTGGTAGCCGGCGTCGGTGACGAGGGTTTCCCAGGTCTGGTTTCGCTCCCAGGGCGTTTCGATGAGGATGATCCACGGCCGCCATTGGGTGAAGTCCATGCCGCGCAGGACGGTTTCTTCGTGGCCTTCGACGTCTATTTTCAGGAAGTGGATGGGCCGGCCGTTTGCGTGTTCTTCGCAAATGGACGACAACGTGCGGGATTTTACCGTTTGGGTTCGTACGTCCATGCCGGCATCTTTGTGCAGCTGCGCCATGGCCGGTTCCAGGGTTGAGAGGCCGGTGCCGGCGATGCCGTAGAAGGTCAGGTCTTGTGCGTTTTCACCGGCGACGCATTGCAGGTTGACGTCTTTGGGGCGCTGCTCGCTGAAGGCTTGGTAGTAGTTGGGCATTGGCTCGACATTGATGCCGGTCCAGCCATTGTCGTAGAAGGCTTTGGTGACGGAGTCGTGGACAGGGTCGTTGGCGCCGATGTCGATGTAGAAGCCGTTTTCTATGTTGTTGAGCGCGCGCCATAGGCGTACGTCTTCGAAATTCTGTGCGTAGGAAATAAACGTCACTGTCGCCTCCTGCCAGTTGGTTTTCTTGTTTTTTGGCTGCGATGTCGGCGCCTGGTTGCTTGTATAGCAAGGGGAGCGGGTAGGCGCAATTTCCTGTTGATGAGGTCCTGTTTTCGGCGGTTATGTCCTTTTCACCAATTGCTTATGCACAACTGGCTTGTCCCGCGCCGGTGCTCATTACTGTTTCTGTGGACCCGTTCTCATTTGATCGCAAATGCCTGTTTTTCGGGTTTTTTATTCATGTGTACGAAAATTGAACAGTGGTGTTTCAGGCCCGAAACAGCCGTAGATATTGGATCCACGATTATTTCATCAACAGAGTTATCCACAGGCTCGGCGGATTAGGCGCGTTCACCGAGCAGCAGGAGATTACGTGGTGTGACGGGGCTTTCGCAGAAGGTTCCGAGCCTGACGGAGTAGCCCTGCTCGAAAAGGAAAAGTGCCCGGTCGAGCACCAGCCAAAGCTCCAGTGGCCGTCGGAAAAGTCCGCGCAACAGCTCCAGGTTGCGCACGTGAGAGAGGCGCTGCCATCCGGTGGCCTCCAAAGCGGACCAGTCCTGATCGCCGATTGTGGATAACTCCTTTAAGGCGGCCAAATGATGGCAATACTCAGGGAAGGATTTATCCAGCCATGCAGCAGGCAGCGAGGGAGTGGGCAGGTATTCATCAATGCCGCGCAGTTGCCGTTGCAGCAGGTCGAAGGCCAGACGGCGGGCCATGGATGTGTCGCGCTGGCGGCGCACGCGCGCGCCGGCGGTAACGGTTTCGCTGGCGGGCAGTGACAGGTCGTCGAGGGAGAGCCGCAGGCTGGATTGGCTGGCCGCCGAGGACATTGCCTTGTAAGTCGGAAGGTTGATCCGGTTATAGCAGCACGGTGCAACGGCCACTTGTTTGCAGCCCACCGCGCTGGCGAGCTGGATCAGCCTGACGTGCAGATCGCCGCAGGCGTGTAGCGCAACGGGTGTGTGGGACCGATCAAGTAGAGACGCGGTATCAGGGTCGAGTACATCGCGTTCAACGTGCAGCGCATGCAGTTGATGACGCTGGCTGAGTGCCTGGCCGCTGATGACCAGTGCCGGGTCGTATTCCAGGCAGGTGAGTTGTTGCCCGGCTTGCAGCAGGCGTCGTCCCAGATGCCCTTTGCCTGAGCACCAGTCCAGCCAATGTGTGGGCGTTTGCGCGAACGTTAATCGACTGGCGAACGCCTCGATTTGCTGCCATTTACGCCCCGGTACATCGACGTTCAGCCGATGCCCGGCCTCTGCCAATGCTCGAGCCGGCAATTCGGCCACGGCGCTCAGTTCCAGTGACTTCGCGGCCAGGGAGGCGAACGGCTCGGGGGCATCGAGAAAAGCAGGGTGGTTGTGTGCGTGTTCCGCTTCGTCCAGGGATCGCTCGCGTAGCCTATGCGCGAGTTCCGGGTAGGAAGTTTCCCAAGGAAGCTCAAGATGGGTAAACGGTCTGGGCTTCCATAGCGCTTGATGCTCGATCAGAAAAGCATCCAGCGCCGTGAAACGGGCGAGTAGGTCCTCGCCCGTCAGCACTTCGCGATCAGCGTCCTTGGCAGGCATCGACGCGCAGCCAGCGCTCCAGCAGCTTGAAGCCGCGAACCAGCACGTAAGCCATCAGCAGATAGAACATGCCTGCGGCGAAGAAGATCTCCACCGGCAAGTACGTCCGGGCAATGATGGTGCGCGCCATGCCGGTCAGTTCCAGCAGGGTCACGGTGCTGGCCAGGGCGCTGGCCTTGAGCATCAGGATCACTTCGTTGCTGTAGGCCGGTAGGCCGATGCGCGCGGCACGGGGCAGAATGATGTAGAACATCGCTTTGGCGCGGGACATGCCCAGCGCCCGGGCAGCTTCGATCTCACCCTTTGGAATCGCCTGAATCGAGCCGCGCAGGATCTCGGCGATGTACGCCGCCGTGTGCAGGGTCATGGTGGCGGTGGCGCACCAGAATGGATCTCGCAGGTACGGCCACATCGAGCTGTTGCGTACGGCATCGAACTGCGCCAGCCCGTAGTAGACCAGGAACAGTTGAACCAGCAACGGCGTGCCGCGGAAAAAGAAGATGTAGGCGTAGGGAAATGCGCGCACGTACCAGTGGCGCGACGAGCGCGCGATGCCCAGCGGAATCGCCAGCAACAAACCGGCAATGACGGCAATGGCGACCAGTTCCAGGGTCAGGGTGGCGCCTTGGGCCAGCTTCGGCAGCCACTTGATGATGACTTCCCAGTTCATTGGGTGCTCCTTGCGAAGCCGCGACTGGCGCGTCGTTCCATAAAGTGCATGCCGGTCATGGCGAGAATCGTCAGGCCCAGGTACATGAACGCAGCCACCATATAGAAGGTGAACGGTTGCTTGGACACGGTCACGCCGATTTGCGCGTGACGCATGATTTCTTCCAGGCCGATGACCGAGACCAGGGCGGTGTCTTTCATCAGGATCATGAACAGGTTGCCAAGGCCCGGCAGGGCGATGCGCCACATCTGCGGCATGATCAGCTTGGTGAAGATGCGCCATTTCGACAGGCCCAGGGCTACGCCAGCTTCGCGGTGACCTTTGGGGATAGCGAGGATCGCGCCGCGAAATACTTCCGTGGCGTAGGCGCCGAAGCACAGCCCAAGGGCAATCACACCGGCGGCGAATGCGTTGAGTTCAAGGTCGGGATTGCCGAAGAACTCGCCCAGGGCGCGCATCAGGTTGACCGTACCGAAGTAGATCAACAGCACCCAGAGCAATTCCGGGATGCCGCGCACCAGGGTCGAATAAGTACCGCCAAGCCATTGCAACGGCTTGTACGGGGAAGTCTTGGCCAAGGCGCCGAGCAGACCGAGTACCAGCCCCAGGCACAGGGCCGAGAGTGCCAGTTTCACAGTCATCAGCGCGCCAGCGGCGAGCGCCGGGCCGAATCCGTAGAGGTCGATAATCATGGATTTCTTTTCAAATCGCGGCAGGCAAGGCCGGGGACCGGCGCCGTCAGAGGGCGGCGTCGGTCCGGCAGGTCAGGATCAATAGATGCTGAACGGGAAGTACTTGTCGTTGATCTTCTTGTAGGTGCCGTCAGCCACGATTTCTTTTAGTGCGACGTTCAGCTTCTCGCGAATCGGATCGTTTTTACGCACTGCGATACCGATCTTGTCGCTTTCTTCCACCGGGTCGCCTTTGAACTCGTAACTGCGGCCGGCGTCGCTTTTCAGCCATTCGTAGTTGACGTATTTGTCAGCCAGGATGCCGTCCAGACGACCGGAGGTCAGGTCCAGGTAAGCGTTTTCCTGAGTGTCGTAGAGTTTGACTTCGACGCCTTCCATGTTGTCTTCCATCCAGGTGCCGGCGAGGGTCGCACGTTGTGCGCCGATCACTTTGCCTTGCAGGGAAGCCTTGTCGGTCTTGAACTCTTTGTCTTTAGGTGCGATGAACTGCAGCTTGTTGGAGTAGTACGGGTCGGTGAAGTCGACGGCTTGCTTGCGTTCGTCGGTGATCGACATCGAGGAGATCAGGAAGTCGAACTTCTTGGCGTTCAGGGCCGGGATGATGCCGTCCCAATCGGACGTGACCACCGTGCAATCGACTTTCATCTTGGCGCACAGGGCGTCGCCGATTTCCTTGTCGAAGCCGACAACGTTGCCGCTGGCATCTTTGTTGTTGAACGGCGGGTAGGCCGCTTCGATGCCCATCTTCAGGGTTTCGGCCATGGCACCGGCGCTGAACGCCAGGGTGACGGCGGCAGCCAGGAAGACTTTTTTGTAGTTCTGCATGCGGGTAGCTCCGTTAGCGGTTGCTGGACATGAATTGTTTGCAGCGCGCCGAAAGCGGGTTTTCGAACACCTGCTGTGGCGATCCTTGCTCTTCTACCAGGCCCTGGTGAAGGAACACCACTTCGCTGGACACCTGACGGGCGAAGCCCATTTCGTGGGTAACCAGCAACATGGTGCGGCCTTCCTCGGCCAATGCGCGGATGACATTAAGTACTTCCTGGACCATTTCCGGGTCAAGGGCGGAGGTGGGTTCGTCGAACAGAATCACCTTGGGTTGCATCGCCAGCGTGCGGGCAATTGCCGCGCGTTGCTGCTGGCCGCCGGACAGTTCTGCCGGATAGGCGTGGCGCTTTTCGGCAATGCCGACCTTGGCCAGCAAGGCTTCGGCGACTTCGATGGCCTCGGCTTTACTCTGGCCGAGCACGCGGCGCGGGGCTTCGATGATGTTGTCGAGCACGCTCATGTGCGGCCAGAGATTAAAGTTTTGAAACACAAAACCAATCTCGCTGCGCAGGCGGTTGATCTGCTTGCCGTCAGCGGCAACCAGTTCGCCGTTCTTGGCGGCTTTGAGCTTGAGTTCTTCGCCGGCCACCAGGATCTGTCCCTGATGCGGGTTTTCCAGCAGGTTGATGCAACGCAGGAACGTGGACTTGCCGGAACCGGAGGAACCGAGGATCGAGATCACATCGCCGTCGCGGGCGGTCAGCGAGATACCTTTGAGCACCTCCAGCGAACCGTAGCGTTTGTGCAAGTTGCGGATTTCAAGCGCGGGCGCGGCCTCAGCCATGTGCGTTCCTCATAGTGTGTTGCTCCTGCTGTTGGCGGCCTTCCTGGCGAGGCGGCCAAGCTAGCATAGCGTCTGAATGGCAGCCAACAGCGCTACGGGCGGTAAACGGATGTCGTGTGGCAGGTTGTCGCATCGGTACAGCAGACTGTCGCGCTGCTATCAACCGAACAGCCGTTTGAACCCGGCCTGTCGATAAAAAACGCGGCAGCTGTCCCAAAAAAGGGCGCGATGTTGCCAGCTTTGACGGGGTGTTGGAAGCATTGATCGGACAAACGTTCCGGATCCGCACTTTTATCGTGCGTCCAACATTTTTTTAGTGTGTTTCTGGTGCGCTGATTCGTTTCTAAAGTGAGTCGGTGGGTAACGTTCTGGCGAATTGCCATTAATCTCAATAACTTGCGATGACTGTCCGGTCTTCCCACAGGGCCCGTGATTGAGGACTTTGTTACATTTTGGCGCAATTATTGCGTGCAGAATACGGAACGCCCTGTTGGTTTCTTTTTACGAGAAAGAATGCCGCGGCGGGGTGGACGTAATCGCTTCTCCTTACAAAAGGTAGTTTCAATGAGCAGTACCCCAAGCTCCAATGGCCTCGAACAGGGGCTCAAACCGCGTCATGTGACCATGCTGTCGATCGCCGGGGTTATCGGCGCCGGGCTGTTCGTCGGTTCCGGCCACGCCATTGCTGCCGCCGGCCCTGCTGTGCTTCTGGCCTACGCCGCCGCCGGTACCCTGGTGGTGCTGGTGATGCGCATGCTCGGTGAGATGGCTGTTGCTTCGCCAGACACGGGCTCCTTCTCTACTTATGCCGATCGCGCGATCGGTCACTGGGCCGGTTTCACTATCGGCTGGCTGTATTGGTGGTTCTGGGTGTTGGTGATTCCGCTGGAAGCGAACGCTGCCGCGACGATCCTGCATGCCTGGTTCCCGAATGTGGCGATCTGGGCGTTTACGCTGGTCATCACCCTGCTGCTGACAGTGACTAACCTGTTCAGCGTGAAAAATTACGGTGAATTCGAATTCTGGTTTGCCCTGGTTAAAGTCTTGGCAATCATCGGTTTCATTGCCCTTGGTGTTGCGGCGATTTTTGGCTTTTTGCCGAATAGCCAGGTCAGCGGCGTTTCACACCTGTTCGACACTCAGGGCTTCCTGCCGAATGGCATGGGTGCGGTGTTGGGCGCGATTCTGACAACGATGTTCTCCTTCATGGGTACCGAGATCGTGACCATTGCGGCCGCGGAATCGAAGAACCCAGGTCAACAGATTTCCAAGGCCACCAATTCGGTGATCTGGCGGATCGGTTTGTTCTATCTCGTATCGATCTTCATCGTCGTGGCCCTGGTGCCTTGGAATGACCCGGTGCTGGCAGCGGTAGGTTCGTACCAGACAGTGCTTGAGCGCATGGGCATCCCGAATGCCAAGCTGATCGTCGACATCGTGGTCCTGGTTGCTGTGACCAGCTGCCTGAACTCGGCGTTGTACACCGCCTCGCGCATGATGTTCTCGTTGGGCAAGCGCGGTGATGCACCGGCCATTTCCCAGCGCACCAACAAAAGCGGCACTCCGTATTGGGCCGTTATCCTGTCCACTGCTGCAGCTTTCCTGGCGGTGTTCGCCAACTACGTGGCCCCGGCTGCCGTGTTCGAATTCCTGTTGGCCAGCTCCGGCGCCATCGCGCTGCTGGTGTACCTGGTGATCGCCTTTTCGCAACTGCGCATGCGCAAGCAGCGTATGGCTCGCGGCGAGAAAATTGCCTTCAGCATGTGGCTGTTCCCGGGCCTGACTTACGCGGTGATCATCTTCATCGTGGTGGCCCTGACCATCATGCTGTTCCAGGAAGCGCATCGCGTGGAGATTCTCGCCACCGGTTTCCTGAGCCTGTTGGTGGTAGCGGCCGGTTTGTTTGTGGCTCGCCGTCGCAAGCTGCAGAAGCTTGGTGCAGTGGTGTTGACCTGATTCGCGCCGCGTAACCTAAAACGGCCGCTGTCAGTGATGACGAGCGGCCGTTTTTGATTTTTGAAAAGGGTGAATTATTCGCCCTTTTCTTCCTCTGCATCCAGCGACTGGCGATAGCTGTCCAGTGCTGTGCCGAAGTCTGTGATGAACTGCGGGTCCGTCAGCCAGGCCTGGGCGGCATCGTGGTCCATGCCGTCAGCCCACATGCGATAGTCGATCAGCATGTCGGCGGCCAGGTGGGTGGCAGCCATGGCTTCGTTGTCGGCGTTTTCCATGTCGAGCAGGTCGGGATGGTCGGTGATGATGCCGGCGAGGTCGGTCAGCAGGGCCAGCAGCATATCGTTGCGGCTGACGGCTTCTGCGTCGCGCATTTTGCTGAACATGGCCAGGGTGTATTCCGGGATCGGCTCGCCCGGTTCGTCCAGGTCATTGTCCAGGTCGTCGTCCAGCGCGGCGGGTTTTCGTCCGTGGATATTGATTTGCTTGGCTTTGATCTTGGCGCGCTTGGCGCGTTTTTGTTGCTTGTTCAGGGAGGCCATGGGAACTCAGTTCGGTGTCTGTGGGTTTTGGGCCGCGATGGCTTCGGATGCCGCCACGTAGTCAATCTGGAAATCCGGGGATTCGATCCACGCCAAGGCACCGGCTTCGTCCACTTCGGTGGACCATTGGCGATACTCGATCAGCGCGGCGATGATGAAGTCTGTCGCGGTTTCTTCGCCTTCCTGCTCCAGCACCAGCGCGAGCAACGGGTGTTCCAGGAACACGGTGCACATGGCTTGCTGGCTGATCTTCTGGGCGTCGATCATTTCTTTGAACAGTTCGGTCAGGTCTACCGATTCGAAGTCGATTCTATCGTCATTCGGATCCAGTTCGACCGGCGCGACCGCCCGTTGGGTGCGGTTCTGCTTGGCCTTGGCTTTGGCGCGGGTGGCGCGTTTTTGCTGCTTGTTGGCGGAGGCCATGGGCGTCGTTCCGTATTTCGTTGAAGGGGCGCATTGGTCAGTGGCGGGGCACTAGCCGTCCCGGAGTGTCAGCGGCCAGTTCGCCGATTTGCAGCCAGGACAATGCAATGGGCCATAGTGTGGCTTGGTATGCGCTGCGAAAAAAGGCGAAATGTCCGACTTCTGTCTGGCCGATGTCTTCGGGGGCGATTCGCAGGTGGGTGTTTGTGCTTTGGGTGAAGTAGCCCAGCAGTCGTTCGATAGCCGGGATCGTGCCATAGGGATCGTCTGTGATGCTGATGGCCAGTGTTTTTGCGGTGACGCGGCCAAAGGCCCTGACGTGGCAGTCCTGGCCGCTGGGGCGCTTCTCGTAACGAGCGGTGGGCGTGCTCCAGTCGCGGACGACGCCGGCCGGCGTGTCTTCCAGCCAGCCAAGCCGTTTACCGGGGAAATATCCGCACAGCATCGTCACTAACGGCATGACCAGATGCCACTTGCCGAACATCCGCCAGCGATGTGTGGGCGCATAGTCACGCCAGTAGGCGAATTGCGCCCCGACCGTCACCAGGCGTCGAATGAGATGCCCGGACGCTCCCAGGCCCGCTGCACAGCCTCCAAAGCTGTGGGCAACGACGTCGATGGGCTGGCCGGGGAATTCACGCTGAGCGCGCTTGAGCATCGCCTCAAAGTCCAATGCGCCCCAGTCGGACCATGACGCCTTCAGTCCTTTCAGTGACTCGGGTCGTGATTCACCGATGCCGCGGTAATCGAAGGTCATGACGTCGAAGCCATGGGCGCAGAGGTAGTCGGCGAAGCGCGAGTAATGGCGGCAGCGGACGGAAGTGGCGGCATTGATGATGACGACAGGGCGCATCGCGTCAGGAATAGCATGCCGCCAGATGAATCCGCCGAGGATATAGCCGTCTGCGGCGGCCTCCTTGAACTGTTGGGCCGCAGTTGGAGGCCGCTCGATTTGGGTGGAGGCCGGGGGCATGTCCTGTTGCAGATTCATCGGTATCGGACCTTGGCGAGAAGCAACCAACGATAGTCTTCGCGCAGCGGATGGACAATCCGTCAGCTATTCGGTGGTTGAACATGAAGCAACCGCTCCTCAAGCAACGCGCGCTCGCGGTCCAGTTCGGCTCGAAGTTCTTCTTCGCTTGGCAGCACTAGCCTGTACTTAGTGGCGAACAGGTGGTCGTTGCCTTCCAATACCGAATAACGCACCACGGACTCGTCTTTTTGCGCACAAAGGATGATGCCGACAGTCGGGCCATCCTCCGGGCCGCGTCTGAGGTCATCGTACATGCGTACATACATGTCCATCTGCCCGACGTCCTGGTGGGTCAGTTCTCCGCGTTTCAAATCAAAGATGACAAAGCATTTAAGCAAGTAGTTGTAGAACACCAGATCGATATAGAAATCTTTGCTGTCGGTGCTGATGCGTTGTTGGCGAGCGATGAAGGCAAAGCCTTTTCCGAGCTCCAGCAGAAACGATTGCAGTTGATTGATCAGCGCTTGCTCGAGCTCGCTTTCCATCACCAGACCTGCATCAGGCAGGCCGAGGAACTCCAATACCACTGGATCCCTGATGAAGTCTCGAGGACTGGTGTTCAACTGCTGGATGTTCGAGGCGGCTTCCTGCATGACGGCAGCGCGATCCCGGCTCGCCAACAAGCGTTCGTAGTAGAGCGTATTGATCTGGCGTTCCAATGCTCGCGATGACCAGTTTTGTGCGGCGGACTCTTTCATGTACCACTGCCGGGCGTGTTCACTGTCGACCCTCAAGAGTCTGCGGTAGTGCGTCCAGCTCAATTCGAGACGCAGTGCGTCTCGAATTGGAAAGGCCTGGTAAAAAAGCCGCATTTTCCGCAAGTTTGTCTCATCAAAGCCCTTCCCGAACTCTGCCGTCAGCACCTTTGCCAGCGATGCCAGTAGGTGTTTGCCATAGGCGGCTCGTTGAGCGCCGCCTTGCTCGAACTCGACAATATGCCGCCCGATCTGCCAGCAGGTTTGTACCTGAACCGTGTCAACCGTTCGCAGGACCTTCTGGCGTGCCTCCCGAATCACTTCGCCGAGATTGCTCAGGAGGGAGGTTACATTTGGGTCTTGAATCATGTCCTGACGGGGCGCTTTCATGGATTCTTCCGAGGCTGATGAGCGGGCGTAAAAGAATCGCAGGGCAGGAGCAGAGACCGATGCCGGGCGCGGCTGGTAAATGTGAACGAAGGGACTGAGGGGGTTGCAGGATCGATCCGACGACTTGGCACAGTTTCGGAATTCGACTTGTAGTCCAATTCGCAGTGAGCCCAAGCACTAATCAATCTGAAACTTGAACGTTTAGCGACAAATCTAACAAGGGTAATGATTGAGCTCTACGGAGCTCGGGAGTTGCCATCATGAAACACGGATACTCATTGATTCTTGTGCTCGTCTGCCTATCGATGTTCCCGGTGGCGCTGCAGGCTGCCAGTCTGGAACCTGTCGACAGCTCAGGTGTGCAAGTTCAGCGGCAGGACCAGAATGGCGTTGCCTATTTGTCTGGCGGTATTGGCGAGGACGAGGCTAAGGCGATCCAGCAAGCCACTGGCTACAACCTGCACATGACATTTTCTATCGGCGTGGAGAACAAGTACGTCCCGGACGTTGATGTGGTTATTCATAACGCTCAGGGGCAAACCGTGTTGACCCTGACGCAGGCCGGTCCGCTGGTTTATGTCCAGCTGCCACCTGGCAAGTACACGGTGGCTGCGACGAGAAATGGTGAAGAGCGACGTGACACCACTGATGTTGGCAGCGGTGCTGCGCGCAACCTGGTTTTTCACTGGAATGACGGTGAGTAGGGAGCGGCAATCATAACGACGCCAGGGAATCGATGATTGCAATGCGCAGAGGGTTGGTTTCCATGCTCAACAGCTTAATGGCCAAGGCGCAACAGACCACGATCAGCATGGGTTTGATTAACCGCGGTCCGACATGGACAGCCGCTCGTGCACCCAACTGAGCACCGATGAACGCCGCCAACGCCATGGCTATAGCAATCGGCCAGACAATCACGCCTTTGGTGATGAAAACAGACAGAGACCCCAGATTGCACGAGGCGTTGGCGAGTTTGGTAAAGCTCATGGCTCGCATCATGCCCAAGCCGCAGAGCAAGACAAATCCGACGATGAAGAAAGAGCCGACCCCGGGGCCGAATATACCGTCGTAAAAACCCAGGATCGGCGCGACGGTAAACGAAAACAGCAGAATGCCTATCCTCTTGCGTCGATCCTGATTGGCCAGCTTGGGAGAGAACGCAAAATACATGGCCACCAGAATCAGCATGATCGGCACGCACACTTCCAGATAGTGCTTATCAATGTAACTGACCAGCAGCGCACCGCCGGCACCGCCCAAAAATCCGCAGATAATCAGATAACGGCCTTCGCGCCATTCGATCATTCCTTTGCGAGCAAAGGTTGCAGTTGCTGAAACAGTTGCCGAGGCGGCCTGAAATTTGTTCGTTGCGATCGCGCTGATCGGGTCCAGACCGGCCAGAACCAATGCGGGCAACGTAATCAGGCCGCCGCCACCTGCTATCGCGTCGAAAAAACCTGCGCAAAATGCGACGAGCGCCAATATGCCAATGACATCCCAAGACATTCGATTCCCTCTATGTAGTTATTGGCCCAGTGCTCACGCGACGGGTCGTTCAAGCGGATGAATAAATCAGCCCTGCAAGAGCAACGGGTCCTCTGACAGAACGATTGGGGAAGAAAATTTTGAAAGACCGAAGAGGCGTACCAGGACTCGTCGGTTGTCTCTGATGACATCGCGGCAGTGCAGGGTCCGGGTGTTATTGATGACCATGGCGGATTCCTGGGTCAGTGTGTATTCGCAGGGAGCTGCTTCGCTCACGCCTTTGCAGAGGGCGCTGTAAGCCGCTTTTACAAAAGGCGAGGCGGTGTCATTGACCGAAAAGCGGTAGGCGTTAAAGCGCGCTGCGAAGCCAGCCTTGTCGTCGAACTCCAAAATCGAAACGTTATGACCGTCCTCCCCTTTGCCACTGACAAAGGAGTCGCTACGAGTGAAATGGAAGTTGCCGGAGGTCAGTGCAAGGCAGTGGGTGAAGCCGATTTTTTCGAGTATGGAAGTCAGTGGAATGACTCGCGTAGGTTCCTCGGCGGGATTCCACAAGGCTGAGAGTATGAGTGAGGAGGGGGAGGGCGAATGTCCGTCTTTTGCATTCACGGCGCACCAGTAAGGCGCCTCGGTATGAGGGCCCAGGGCGAGGCCGGAATGCGAACTCAGTTCTTTGGTTTCCGGCTCGGCATTGATTTTTGTGAGTCCGCCGCCCTTGAAGTTGGCCACCAATCGAACCAGCTGTCCTTCATTGTCCATGTCGTAGGCGAAGGCGCTGTTATCGACCATTTTCAACAAGATCTGATTACGGGCAGCCATGCAAAGGACGTCGTGATTATTCTTCAGGCATGTCAGGTCCGGCAGTTCATTTGGAGGGCTGACAGAAGTGATTTTTTGCAGACCTTCAAAGATCAGAACGCACACCAGTCCATCGGAGTAGGCGTCCAGCAGTTCGCATTGATCCTTGGAAAACGAACGCTTTAATTCAGTGGCCGCCAGTGCCGCTTTGAATCGGGCTCCTTGAGCCTGCGGGCCGCCGAGGGCGGCCAGTTCCTCGGCGCAGCAGTGAAGCGCTGTTGATTGCTGCCTATCAAAATTGAACGTTCTGATTTCTTGTTCGGTAAAAAATCCAGCGGCTTCGACGTCTGGACTGATGGCGTCAGTCATTGTTTACATCCCTGTCGTGTATCTGCTCCCGGTTATGCGGAAGCTCCTTTCCCGATTCTGCCCAATCCGCAAATCAGTGTATGTCGTCCCTTTCCGGTAAAGCAGACGGAGCGCTCCTACAGATCCGTGACGGAGGCTATGTCTGGTTTAACGCCTCGATGGAGGCTGAAACAGCGTCTTGCCAAATCCCAGGCATAAAAAAACCCTGAATCTTGCGATTCAGGGTTTTCGGTATTTGGTGCCCAGAGACGGAATCGAACCGCCGACACGGGGATTTTCAATCCCCTGCTCTACCGACTGAGCTATCTGGGCAACGGGGCGCATTAAACTGGTTTTTCAGGGGGTCGTCAAGCAAGTTTTCAAAAAATATTTAATTATTACCGTCGCTTACGTACCGACCCCCGAGAAAACGGGATTATTCAGCCGGCGGAACGTAGCCGTCAGCCTTGGCGTATTCCTCGCCGGAGAAGTACTTGTCCATCTCGCCCTGAAGATATTTGCGGTCTTCGGCGTTCATCATGTTCAGGCGTTTTTCGTTGATCAGCAGGGTCTGGTGTTTCTGCCAGTCCGCCCAGGCCTTCGCCGAGACGTGGTCAAAAATGTCCTGGCCTTTAGCGCCCGGGAACGGAGCGCGCTCCAGGGCGGGCAATTCTTCTTTGTACTTGCGGCACATGATGGTGCGGGTCATGACGACTCTCCTGCGTTCAATACGGCGGCCGCGCGTTCGAGCAAGGTTTTGACCGGGGCGGCAAGGCCCAGGCGCGGCGGGGTGGCGAGGTTATACCAGAGCCAGTCGGCCTCGGCCACGTGATGGCCGGCCTCCTGGACCTGAACCAGCCAGGGTTCGATGGACAACTGAAAGTGGCTGAAGGTGTGAACAAGGCTTGGCAAGGCTTGCTGAGTGCCCAGTTCCAGCGAGTGCTGGGCCGCCAGATGCTGCAGGTCGTCGAGGTCGTCGAGTTCCGGCAGGCTCCAGAGTCCGCCCCACAAGCCCGTGGAAGGGCGACGGTAAAGCAGGATCGCGCCTTCGCCGTTGGCGAGCATCGGCATCAGCGTACGCTTCTGGGGCACGGCTTTACGCGGTTTGGGGATCGGGTAGCGGGTTTCCAGGCCAAGCATGTGCGCTTCACAGCTTTTTTCCAGCGGGCACAGAAGGCAGCTCGGTTTGCTGCGAGTGCATAACGTGGCACCCAGATCCATCATCGCCTGGGTGTAGGCGTTGACCCGATCATGCGGTGTGAAGCGCTCAGCGTTCGCCCACAGCTGTTTGGCGACCTTCGGCTCGCCTGGATAGCCCTCTTGTGCAGTAAAGCGCGCCAGGACCCGTTTGACGTTGCCATCAAGGATCGGCGCTCGCAGGCCCATGCTCAGGCTGGCAATGGCCCCGGCTGTGGATAATCCGATACCTGGCAGCTCCACCAGTTTCTCAACGTCGCGCGGAAACTCGCCGCCGTACTCCGCCACGACGATCTTTGCGGTTTTCTGCAAATTGCGCGCGCGGGTGTAGTAACCAAGGCCTGTCCACAAGTGCAGCACTTCGTCTTCCGGTGCAGAGGCCAAGGCTTCGACCGTTGGCAGCGACGCCATGAAGCGATCGAAGTAGTTCAGCACGGTGCTGACCTGGGTCTGCTGCAGCATGATCTCCGAGACCCACACCCGATACGGGGTGATGCCCTGTTGCCAAGGCAAATCGTGGCGGCCGTGGCGGTCGTACCAGTCCAGTACTGCCGATGAAAATTGCTCGGATCTCATCGCTTGAACAAACCCTTCAGTGCGTTTTTCAATTCAGGACTGACCTTGTCGCCAAGCTTCTCGTCGATTTTTTCGCTGAGTTTGTCGCCCGCCAGCTTGCTCGCGACCTGGCCCATGCGCTCATTGTCCAGGCGGCAGGCTTTGGCGCCGAGTTCCAGCGGGCCGCGGCAGCGCAGTGGCCACTCGATGCCGACAAACTTCTCGCCGACCTGGCAAGCCGGGTCAGGCATGTCGCTCTTGTCGCCTTCGACGATGATGCCGACGCGATAATCCATCCCCAGCACTCGCAGGTCGACGTCGCCGTCACCGTTGATGGTCATGCCCGGGATGCGCACTTTCAGGTCAGGGTTGCTGGCCACGCCGTTACGGAAGGTGAGGTTGCCCTTGAGTTCCTGGAATGGCGTGTCCTTGCCTCGTGGTTCGCCGCTGAGGGTTTTGCGGTTGAGGGTGGCAATGCCCTTGCACAGTTGCTGTTCGAGGTTGGCGTTGAGCAGCACGCCGTTGTTGATCACGAAACCGGCGTTGCCGTTGAGGCTGTCGATCAGCGCTTTCTGGCTATTGCCGCTGCCTGTCAGGTTGCTGTTGAGTGTGACCAGACCTTTGACCGGTGGATTCTTGCCCTGGCTTTCGAGGATTTTCTCAACCGGGACTTTGTTGAGCTGCGTCTGCATGTTCAGCGCCGGCACCTGTTGGCGCACGTCGAGGGTACCTTTGGCCTCGAAGCTGCCGTCGTACAGGTCGCCTCGCAGGTTTTCCAGGGTCAGCAGGCCGCCTTGGCCAGTGGCCTTGAGCGCGGCATTCTGGATGGGCAGTTTGTCGAGTGTCAGCTGGCCGAAGGTCAGGTCGGCGTCGACGTCGAGTTTGCTCAGGCGCTCGACCGGCAGCAGGCGATCGGAGCTCCATGCTGTTTTGGTCGGCGCATCTGGCAGCGGAGTGCTGCCCGCGCCCGCCATGGCATTGGCTTCGGTGCTGGCCACCTCGGCCTGACGCACTTGAGTCGCGCTGTTGGCTTCAGCCGATTTCGGCTTCAGGTATCGGTCGACGTTGAAGGTGTCAGCCTTCAGCACGGCACGCAGCGACTGCTTGGCGAAATCCTCGACCGCGATGCGACCGTTGAAGCTGCTGTCATCGATTTTCAGATTGATGTTGTCGAACGAAACGCTGCTCGGCGTACCGGCAAGGCGGGTGACCAGTTCGACTTTGCTCAGACTGCCTTCAGCCATGGCTGGAAGGGTTTGGCCAATGCTGTCGATGAATTTCGCCAGGTCAAACTGGGCGATCGACAGGGCGCCGTTGATTTGCGGAGTCTTGTCGAGGTCGTTGACCTTGAGTTCGCCCAGCGCACGCAGTTGGTTGGCAGAAATCTTGATGCCGGTCCATTCGGCGACGTTCGCAGCTTTATCCAGCAGAAGCTGGCCCTGGGCGGCGAAAGTCATCGTCTTGCCTTGTAGCGGATCACCCGCCACTTCGCCGGAGAGTTTCATGTCTTCGAATTTGTAGCGTTGCAGCGCGCGTTCGAAACGCAGCTCGCCGTTGAGCTCGGTGCGCACACGCAAGACCGGCTGGTTGGTGCCCAGGAACGCCGTCAGTTTGACCGGGATATTGGTCGAGTCGTGCACGGCGCCGGTGCTCAGCTGGATGCTTTCCGCGCTGAATTGCTTGCCGGTTTTTTCGTCGTTGTATTCAACGCGGGCGTTATTGACGGTCAGGCTGTCGATATCCAGGCGGATCGGCTGGGCCGGTTTCTCGACCTGGACCGGGGTGTCTGGCGCCGGTTCGCCCGGGGTGACGGGTGCAGTAGTCGAATTGGCCGCTACCGGCACCTTGCCGATATCTTCCCAGTTGCCGTGGCCGTCCTTGTCGCGGTTCAAGCGCAAATTCAAGCCTTCGACGCGCACGTCGCTCATCTGCACTTCGCGGCGCAGCAGCGGCAACACGCGAACGGACAGGCCGAGCATCTGCAGGTCAGCGAACGGTTCGGTGGGTTTGGCCAGGGTCGCAACACTGGCTTCGTGCAGTTCCAGGCCTAGCCAGGGGAACAGGCTCCAGCCGATATCGCCATTGAGCGTCAGCTCGATATGAGCCTTGTCGCGGGCAATCTGGCGAATCTCTTCTTTATAGTCGTTGGGATCAAAGAGGTGGGTCAGGGCAAAACCCAAGGCCACAATGATCAGCAACAGCCCGAGAAGTACCAGACCCAGGATTTTGCCGAACGCTTTCATGGGCGAGTCCTTGTAGTTAGTCGAATTCGAAATTTAGCCGGGGAGTATAGCGCTCCCAAACGGATGACCGGTCAGCGATCACCTCACCAGTCAGTCCAGCGGTAATTTGAGCTTGGCTGCCAGCGCCTGAGCCCGTTCATTGGCACGAAAACGAACGGCATGGCGGCGCCAATGATTTCGTTACGGTATTGGCCTGTGGCAGCCTTCACGGGGTCGAGATCAGACGGCTTGCCGAAAGGTGATATCAGTTTGATTTTTCTGCTACACACAAATGGTAACCTTTGCCCGTTCGCTCGTCCTTCTGCGACTTGATGTCGCATCAAATGGAGCTTCATTCAAAAAACGGTCATGCCTGCGTGCATTAAGGCTGAGAGTGAGGAGTGGCTGGCGAACCATACTAATAATTGGGGGATACACAATGACCACGAGCATCACGGCTGACGGCATTGCCGACCAGCCTGCGTTCCTGTCCAAGGAGCGCATCATCGCCAAGCCGGGTTTCAACCGCTGGCTGGTACCACCGGCCGCGCTGGCCATCCACCTTTGCATTGGCATGGCCTACGGCTTTTCGGTGTTCTGGCTGCCGCTTTCCAAAGCCCTGGGCGTGACCGCTCCGGTGGCTTGCGCGCCGGACATGAGCTTCATTTCGCAAGTCTTCTCGTCCCAATGCGACTGGCCGATCTCGATGCTCGGCTGGATCTACACCCTGTTCTTCATCTTTCTGGGTTGCTCTGCGGCGATCTGGGGCGGCTGGCTGGAACATGCCGGTCCACGCAAGGCTGGCGTTGTCTCGGCGCTGTGCTGGTGCGGTGGTCTGCTGATTTCGGCGTTGGGTATTTATACCCATCAGATCTGGCTGATGTGGGTGGGCTCCGGCGTCATTGGTGGTATCGGCCTCGGCCTGGGCTACATCTCACCAGTTTCGACCCTGATCAAATGGTTTCCGGACAAGCGCGGCATGGCGACCGGCATGGCGATCATGGGTTTCGGCGGCGGCGCGATGGTGGGGGCTCCGCTCGCGGCGGCTCTGATGGGTCATTTCGGTTCGCCAACCGGCGTTGGCGTATGGCAGAGCTTCCTGGTGATGGCTGCGATTTACTTCGTGTTCATGATCGGCGGCGCATTGTCTTATCGCGTTCCGCCAACCGGGTGGAAGCCTGAAGGCTGGACCGCGCCGGCGAAAAAAGCGTCGAACTCGATGATCACGCACCGTCACGTTCACGTGAACGTGGCGTGGAAAACCCCGCAATTTTGCCTGGTGTGGCTGGTGCTGTGCCTGAACGTATCGGCGGGTATCGGCATCCTGGGCATGGCGTCGCCGCTGTTGCAGGAGGTTTTTGGCGGCAAGCTGATCGGTGTTGACCTGCCATTTGGTCAACTGGACGCTGGTCAACTGGCCTCCATCGCCGCCATTGCTGCCGGCTTTACCGGTTTGCTGAGCCTGTTCAACATCGGCGGGCGCTTCTTCTGGGCCTCGTTCTCCGACTATCTGGGTCGCAAAAACACGTACTTCGTGTTCTTTGCACTGGGTTTTGCCCTGTACGCGCTTATCCCGAACCTTGGTCACCTGGGCAACGTTGCGCTGTTCGTGGCGGCGTTCTGCATCATTCTGTCGATGTACGGCGGTGGTTTCGCGACGGTGCCGGCTTACCTGGCGGATCTGTTTGGTACGCAAATGGTCGGCGCGATTCACGGTCGGCTGCTGACTGCATGGGCAGCGGCTGGCGTTCTGGGGCCGGTATTGGTGAATTACCTGCGTGAGTATCAGCTGAGCATCGGCGTAGAACGCGCCGCGGCATATGACATCACGCTGTATATCCTTGCGGGCCTGCTGGTGCTGGGTTTCCTCTGCAACCTGCTGGTACGGCCGGTGGCTGACAAATACTTCATGACTGACGCAGAGCTGGCCGCCGAACAGGCGCTGGGCCACGACAAAGGTGCTGACAGCAGCACCGTGCTGGAGTGGAAAGCGGCGCCGGGCAGCAAGCCTCTGGCGATCGCGGCGTGGCTGGCGGTGGGTATTCCGTTGGCGTGGGGTGTCTGGGTGACGCTGCAGAAGACGGCAGTGCTGTTTCATTAAGTAAACGCAGTACCCCTGTAGGAGTGAGCCTGCTCGCGATAGCGGTCTGACAGTCGACAGAAATGTTGAATGTGAGGGTCCCATCGCGAGCAGGCTCACTCCTGCAATTGTTCTGGAGTCTCCAAAATGAGTTGTATGGACATGTCTATCCCCGACAGCACGGGGTTCTATCCGTCAGTGATATCACCTCTCATGTTTCTGTTTCCCGCCCGCGCCCCTATAATGGCTGCCTTTTTCGCCCAATGATTTTGCGGAGCTGGTGATGGCCGAACGTAAGGCGTCAGTCGAGCGCGACACTCTGGAAACCCAGATCAAAGCCTCGATCAACCTGGATGGCACCGGAAAGGCCCGATTTGATATCGGTGTTCCTTTTCTTGAGCACATGCTGGACCAGATCGCCCGTCACGGGCTGATCGACCTGGATATTGTCAGCAAGGGCGACCTGCATATCGACGACCACCACACCGTGGAAGACGTCGGTATCACCCTGGGTCAGGCCTTCGCCAAAGCCATCGGCGACAAGAAAGGCATCCGTCGCTACGGCCACGCCTATGTGCCGCTCGATGAAGCGCTGTCGCGTGTCGTGATCGACTTTTCCGGTCGTCCTGGCTTGCAGATGCATGTTCCCTACACCCGCGCCACCGTCGGCGGCTTCGACGTTGACCTGTTCCAGGAATTCTTCCAGGGCTTCGTCAACCATGCGCTCGTCAGCCTGCACATCGACAACCTGCGTGGCACCAACACCCACCACCAGATCGAAACCGTGTTCAAGGCTTTCGGCCGCGCGCTGCGCATGGCTGTAGAGCTCGATGACCGCATGGCCGGCCAGATGCCGTCGACCAAAGGCGTTCTGTAATGCAGACGGTCGCGGTTATCGATTACGGCATGGGCAACCTGCACTCGGTGGCCAAGGCCCTCGAGCACGTCGGTGCCGGCAAGGTCCTGATCACCAGTGATGCCAACGTCATTCGCGAAGCCGACCGGGTGGTTTTCCCCGGCGTCGGCGCGATTCGCGATTGCATGGCTGAGATCCGTCGCCTGGGCTTTGACTCGCTGGTGCGTGAAGTCAGCCAGGATCGCCCGTTCCTTGGCATCTGCGTCGGCATGCAAGCCTTGCTCGACAGCAGTGAAGAGAACGACGGCGTCGACTGCATCGGTTTGTTTGCGGGCGAAGTAAAGTTCTTCGGCAAAGGCCTGCATGAAGACGGCGAGCACCTGAAAGTCCCGCACATGGGCTGGAACGAAGTGAAGCAGACGGTGACGCACCCGCTGTGGCACAACATTCCGGACCTCGCGCGTTTTTACTTCGTGCACAGCTACTACATCGCTGCCGCCAACGCGCGCCAGGTGGTGGGTGGCGGTCACTACGGTGTCGATTTCGCCGCAGCGCTGGCCGAGGGCTCGCGTTTCGCCGTGCAGTTTCACCCGGAGAAGAGCCATACCCATGGCCTGCAATTGCTGCAGAACTTCGCCGCGTGGGATGGTCGCTGGTAAATGGCTGCCAAAAAGAAGCCGCCGATCCTGACCCTCACTCCCGAGCAGGAGAACGAGGCCAATCAGAAGATCAAACGCTTCATGGAGGATCGCTTCGAACTCGACCTGGGTTCGTTCGAAGCGGCCGAAATCCTTGAGCTGTTTACCCGTGAAATTGCTCCGCATTATTACAACAGGGCGATTTTCGATGTGCAGACGCACCTCAAAGAGAGGTTTGAAAGCATCGAAAGCGACTTGTGGGCGCTCGAGAAAAACTGATTTCCGAGCGAAGCTGAATACTCGAATTTGAAGGTTTGCCAGATGCTGATTATTCCCGCTATCGATCTCAAAGACGGTGCCTGTGTTCGTCTGCGCCAGGGCCGCATGGAAGATTCCACAGTGTTCTCCGATGACCCGGTGAGCATGGCTGCCAAGTGGGTGGAGGGCGGTTGCCGTCGTCTGCATCTGGTCGATCTGAACGGCGCTTTCGAAGGCCAGCCGGTCAATGGTGAAGTCGTCACTGCCATCGCCAAGCGTTACCCGAACCTGCCGATCCAGATTGGCGGCGGTATCCGCTCCCTGGAAACCATCGAGCACTACGTGAAAGCCGGCGTGAGCTACGTGATCATCGGCACCAAAGCCGTCAAAGATCCTGCCTTCGTCGCTGAAGCCTGCCGCGCGTTTCCGGGCAAGGTGATCGTCGGTCTGGATGCCAAAGATGGCTTCGTTGCCACCGACGGCTGGGCTGAAATCAGCACCGTTCAAGTGATCGATCTGGCCAAGCAATTTGAAGCCGACGGCGTGTCCGCGATCGTTTATACCGACATCGCCAAAGACGGCATGATGCAGGGCTGCAACGTTCCGTTTACCGCTGCACTGGCCGCTGCCACGAAGATCCCGGTGATCGCCTCCGGCGGCATCCACAACCTGGGTGACATCAAGTCGCTGCTCGACGCCAGAGCGCCAGGCATCATCGGCGCGATCACCGGCCGGGCGATCTATGAAGGCACCCTCGACGTCGCTGAAGCGCAAGCTTTCTGCGATTCGTACAAAGGCTGAGGACTGACCATGGCGCTGGCCAAACGCATCATCCCTTGCCTGGACGTGGACAACGGTCGGGTCGTCAAGGGTGTGAAGTTCGAAAACATCCGCGACGCCGGCGATCCGGTGGAAATCGCTCGTCGCTACGACGAGCAGGGTGCTGACGAGATTACCTTTCTTGACATCACCGCCAGCGTCGATGGCCGCGATACCACGCTGCATACCGTCGAGCGCATGGCCAGCCAGGTGTTCATTCCGCTGACCGTCGGCGGTGGCGTTCGCACCGTGCAGGACATTCGTAACCTGCTCAACGCGGGCGCGGACAAGGTGTCGATCAACACCGCCGCCGTGTTCAATCCGGAATTTGTCGGCGAAGCGGCGCAGCATTTCGGTTCGCAATGCATCGTCGTCGCCATCGACGCCAAGAAGGTTTCCGGGCCGGGCGAAACGCCTCGCTGGGAAATCTTCACCCACGGCGGTCGCAAGCCGACAGGCCTGGACGCGGTGGAGTGGGCGAAGAAGATGGAAGGCCTGGGTGCCGGTGAAATCCTGCTGACCAGCATGGATCAGGACGGCATGAAAAACGGTTTCGATCTGGGCGTCACTCGCGCCATCAGCGATGCCTTGGGTATCCCGGTGATTGCCTCTGGCGGCGTCGGCAACCTGCAGCACTTGGCCGACGGCATCATCGAAGGCCACGCCAGTGCAGTGTTGGCAGCGAGTATTTTCCACTTCGGTGAATACACCGTGCAGGAAGCCAAAGCCTACATGGCCCATCGCGGAATCGTGATGCGCTGAACAATCCGATACAGGCCAGTGGACATCATGGCGGGCTCAGGGCACTCTTGGGAACGCCATGGATTTCGGTAGCCAGACATGCTTAAACGCCTTCTACTTGCCCTTGCCAGCGCTTCTTTATTGCTCATCAATGGAGCACAGGCTGCAGAAAACCCCGCCGCCGATCTGGTGTTGCTGACGGAAAATTTCCCGCCATACAACATGGCGAGGAACGGCAAGAATTTCGCTCAAGACGAAAACATCAATGGCATTGCCGTGGACATCGTCCGCGAGATGTTCAAACGCGCCAACATCACTTACAGCCTTACGCTGCGTTTCCCTTGGGAGCGGATCTACAAGATCGCCCTCGAGAAACCCGGTTATGGCGTGTTCGTGATGGCGCGGTTGCCTGATCGTGAAAAGCTCTTCAAGTGGGTCGGCCCGATCGGCCCGGACGACTGGATCATGCTGGCCAAGGCCGACAGCAAGATCAACCTGGAAAGTCTGGATGATGCGCGCAAGTACAGGATCGGCGCGTACAAGGGCGATGCGATTGCCGAGACATTAGCCAAGCAAGGGTTGAAGCCGATTGTCGTGCTGCGGGATCAGGACAACGCGAAGAAACTCACAAGCGGTCAGATCGATTTGTGGGCCACAGGTGACCCTGCCGGGCGTTATCTGGCGCGCCAGGATGGCGTGATCGGGCTCAAGACGGTGTTGCGATTCAACAGCGCAGAGTTGTATCTGGCACTGAACAAAGAAGTGCCAGATGAGACCGTCGCCAAGTTGCAAGCCGCGCTCGATCAGTTACGCAAGGAAGGCGTGGTCGACGAGATCATGGCGCGGTATCTCTAGCAGCTATCTTACTGGGCTTGCGGCGGAACCCGCGGTGGCGGGTTCAAATACACGGCGCTCGTGAACACATTGTTCAATGTTGCCACCGCCAGTCTTTGTTGCGCGGAGTCAACACCAATAATGCAAAGTGCGTGCACTCCATTTGATGGACCTATTTCAGTATTGATATGCGCATCTTCAGTACTAATGGCTGCGCTGTAGTTGTGAGGCACCTTGCATTCTTTGGCGTCACGGACTGCTTTAAAGCGATAGAGCGGCGCGTCTAACGAGAACCTGAAATCCCATGTTGGCAGTGCAAGCTGCCCGGCTGTGTTACGCGATCTATCAACGTATGTCTTGAGTTTCCATGGCTCAGTAACGGTCAATTCGACAGGCTTCAAGGCACAGTCCGGTCCATTGCTGGTGAATACACCGTCAATAAAGCATGCGGCCAGAAAGTTGGCTGGGTAGCTGTAGTTGAAACGGGCGGCCTTGCAGGATGAGGAGTCCTCGCAACCTTCGGGCTCTGGTATTGCGCGCGAGTCAGCGATCTTACTGACGATGCCGGTGATTTCATTTGTTCGACGGTTGAGCATCGGACTGCCAGAGTTGCCGGCATGAAGGTCGCATCGGTTTCGCATTGCCAGAGGGAATACCCCAGGGTGATCGATGAATGTACCTGCAGTTTCTTCGTCGCAAGCGCTCAATCGAAGCCCGCTTTCGCTAAAGCCTTGTGGCGCGCCAACGTTAAGTGAGTCGTGGCTCTCATTGATTTGGTGGGATGCCAGGTTAAGCGGGTTAATGCCGGCCTGAATTAACGAGTCCAGGGTGGCGTCTACTTCAAGTACGGCAAGATCAGTTCCGGAGAGACTGGTCCATCGGGCGGTCCGAACTGAAAATTGGCTGTGCCGCTCGGGCGTGTCATAAAAGTATTTGAAGGTTACCGTCGCTTCCATCGGCAGATTGATCCGTGCCGAACCGTACTGGAACAGTACGCAATGCCCACTGGTGAGCAGATAGCCAGGTCCGGTGGCCTTACCTTGCCTGTTTCGCGTATTTAGCAGGACGGCACTACAGGATTCTCCCGATTGCAGGGTCAATTGCCCGATGCCACTCCAGATTTCGTAAAGGCGTCCGCTGTTTTGCAATGCTCTCGAATCTGAGCCATTAACAGCACCCTCTCCGAGGTCGCGCGCTTGCACGGAAGCAGTGCCTATCAAGCTGATCATGACTGACAGGTAAAGATACTTAAGGTATTTCACGTCCATTCCTTGGTTATGAAATTGAGGTGCCCACTATTCGGGCATCACTGTGATTCTCCGCGGCGCAAATGTTGTCGCCTTGTTCCGGCGGAAACTCGGCCACATACAGGCTATCGAGATCGCAGTAATTGATAGGTGACGCTACTTGAGTGCCGTCTTCACGAAAGAGCCTGTAAACACTTTTCAGACGATAAACGACGATCAGCTTGCGCTTTGGTGCGATAGCGACGACTTCCACCGGTGTCACGCGGCTCCAACCGTCGGATGATTTCTCGGTATGAGTAAAGCTTTTTTCCAGTCTCGCCGAAAACTGGATTGAAGCGGTCCACAAGTGATTTACGGTGCTCACGTGTGCCAAATGAATCAAGGGCCATTCGGTTTCGGTTCTGATACTGGTGATGCCGGTAAACTCAGACAGCATTTCAGCGCTTTGGACCTTGGACGCAGACCACTGGAAGGTTTTGCTGATAGCGCCAGTGTTGTGGCCGTACCCCAGTAACTCATACTGGTCAGATCTTTCCAGGCGGTAAAATGCTGATGTCCGCAATTGCTCCACAGCATTCAGGTCAGGGTCTATAACGGTGAACCATGGAAGGTAAGCAATCTTCGTGACTGTGGTTGCCTCATCGGCGGCAGGGGGCTCATAGCCTGTAAGAACAGGCGCAACGATCGAAGAACGGGTCCGCGTGGCGATTTTCATGCGTAGTGAGTAAGCGACGTCGCCTGTCGGTCTTGTATGGTTGTTGATGCCAACAAAAGTGCCGGGTGAAAAGCAGATTTCTCCAGCAGGCGCACTTGGAGGGGAGGTGCTCCAGGCTGAAAAGTTTTTCTTGGCGCCACTCCCGCGGTCGTCCCAGATCATGCGGTTAGCGGGCGAAGCGATCACCAGGTCCGCGCGCACGCAACGGACGGTATTGCGCAACGGCTTGTCGCGGCCGTTGGAGCAAACCATGCCCAGCGCCACATAACCGTCCGGTGGTATCGGGCGCCAGATAGTAATGTCAGCTTTGGCTCCGGAACCTGAATCTTTCCAGACTTGTTCGAAGTCGATCGGGACGCCGAGGGCTTTGCCTTTCGAGGTGTCTCCATTCTCCGGAACGCCTTCGCAGACAACTGCCACGATATTGCTCTCGTTTATGTTCTCGAAGCCAGGCGAAACGACGTCCCCCAGCGGGAAATATCCAGGCAACAAATCTGCGGAAGGTAAAGGGCGCCAAAAGCTCCCTTTTTTCGAACCAGAGCCCGCGCTATCCCAGATCCGGTTGAATTGCGTCGTGAAGTTGATCAGCAGATTGTCAACCTGGATCGATGCCAAAGGCCTCGCGGCCGGTGCGGCTGTTTCATTGGTGGGCATGATGGTTCCTGATAGTTTGACAGGCGACTTGGGCGTAGTCGCAACAAGGTTCACGTCACTATCTGGAATTAGGCGAAGCGTTCGGCGGTAATTATTTATGGGTGAGTGCGGCGGGGGTATTACCGGTAAATACCGTCTTTGCCATGAGCCGCTGTCGCACGGTTTCCACGCACGCTTATCATCAGCTTGATATCAATCCAGTCGATACCCTGTCCTTTGAGTTTCGGCAACTCACGCTCCAGTACCGCCAGCGTCTGCGGATATGGATGCCCGATCATCACTGCCGAACCCTGTTTACGCGCCAGGCTGATGGCCGTCTGTAACTGGGTGAAGATCGCCGCTTCAGTGCGCTCGTCATCCAGAAAAACGTCCCGGGATACGCTTGCCAATCCAATCTTCTGCGCCTCGGCAGCCGCTACTGTTTGCGCGCTGGTACGGCTGTCGACGAAGAATTTGTGCTTGCGCTGCAAGTGCGCCATCAACCAGGCCATTGCAGCCGGTTGCGAGGTCATGCGGCTGCCCATGTGGTTGTTGATGCCTGCGGTGTAGGGGACCATTTTGAATGCCGCGTTCAGGCGTTTTTCCAGCTCGTCGAGGGGTAAGTCAGGGTGCCAGGCGAACGGGCCGGTAGCCGGGTCCATAGGCATGTGCAGAATGACTATCTTGCCGGCGCGATGGGCTTCGCGGGCGAATTCAGTGGCGTGGGGCGTATCAGGCATGATCGCAGCCGTGACCGGGCCGGGCAGGGCGAGCACGCGGCGATCCCGAGGCAGGTTCTGCCCCAGGTCATCGATGATCAGGCTCAGGTAGGCCTTTTGCGGAGCCGGCTTGGCGGGCGTTGCGTGCGCAACACCCATCAGACAGCACAGCAGGCCGAGGGCTAACCGCAGGCGCATCTCAGCGGCCGGAGGTGATGCTCAGCCCTTTAAGCAGGCTCAGCGCCTGGGCCAATTGGTAATCGTCGTCCTGCGGCATTACCTTGGGTTTGGCGCCCGAGCCGGTCGGCTTGTCTTCGCCGCCATTGCCATTACCCAGGTGCCCTTGCAGATCGGCTTCCTTGAAGTACTCGCCATCCTGCTCGCTGGTGATCTTGGCCTTGCGCACTTCGATGTCCGGGACGATGCCCTGGGCCTGGATCGAGCGGCCATTCGGCGTGTAATACAGCGCAGTGGTGATCTTCAGTGCGCGGTCGTTGTTCAGCGGCAGTACGGTTTGGACCGAACCCTTACCGAAGCTTGTGGTGCCCATGACCACTGCGCGTTTCTGATCCTGCAAGGCGCCGGCGACAATTTCCGAGGCCGAGGCGCTGCCGCCGTTGATCAACACGACCATTGGCACCGCTTCGCTTTCATCCTTTCCAGTGGCCGAGAAGCGCAATTCGGAGTTGGCGATGCGACCCTTGGTGTAGACGATCAAGCCCTTGGTGATGAAGTGGTCGACCACTTCCACCGCTGCTTGCAGCACGCCGCCCGGATTGTTGCGCAGGTCAAGGATGACACCTTTGAGTTTCTTGCCATTGTCCTTGCGCAGCTTGGCCAGGGCCTTGGAGACCTCTTCGCCGGTCTTGACCTGGAACTGAGTGATGCGGATATAGCCGTAGCCCGACTCGAGCAACTGAGCCTTCACGCTCTTCACCTGGATGATGGCGCGTGCGAGGGTCACGTCAAACGGTGTGCCGCCGTCACGTACCAGGGTCAGGGTGATTTTCTGACCGATCTTGCCGCGCATCTTGTCCACGGCTTCAGTCATGCTCTGGCCGCGAGTCGGTTGGCCGTTGATCTTGACGATGAAGTCGCCCGCCTGAATGCCGGCCTTGGACGCCGGGGTGTCATCGATTGGCGATACCACCTTGATGAAACCGTCTTCGGCGCCCACTTCGATACCCAGGCCACCAAACTCGCCGCTGGTGCTTTCCTGCAACTCTGCGAAATCTTCCGGGCCAAGGTAGGCGGAGTGCGGGTCGAGGTTGCTGAGCATGCCTTTGATGGCATTTTCCAGCAGGGTCTTGTCGTCTACCGGTTCGACATAAGCAGCTTTGATCCGGTCCATGACCTCGGCAAATGTGCGCAACTCTTCCAGAGGCAGTGGTGCCTTGGTGGTCGCAGCAGTGCCCGCAGGTGCAACCGCTGGCGCAGGTTGAGCGGCGAACGCCAGAGGCGCGCCGATCACCAGAGCGATCGTCAGGGCCAGCGAGGTAAGGCGGGACAGATGCAGCATGTCGAACGAACTCCTGAATTAGGTAAGGCGCTTATCCTTGCGCGCGACACCATTGTGCCGGATCACTCGGGTGACCCTGCTGACGAATTGCGAAATACAGCGCTGGTGTGTCCTGCCCGCCACTGCTACCGACAGTGGAGATGGACTCACCGGCTTTAACCACATCACCCGCAGACTTCAGCAGCGTCTGGTTGTGACCATAAAGACTCAAGAAACCGTTGCCGTGATCGAGAATCACCAGCAGGCCGGCACCACGCAACCAGTCGGCAAACACCACGCGGCCGCCGTGAACGGCATGTACCTGACTGCCGGCGGACGCACTGATCATCACGCCGTCCCATTTGGTACGAGCGTCGTCGCCACGGGATTCGCCAAAGCGCGCCAGCAGTCGACCATCAACAGGCCAAGGAAGTTTTCCCCGAGTTGAAGCAAACGCGCCACCGAAGGTCTCGCCTGAACTTGAAACAAGGGCGCCGGGTGTCGATTTGACAGGTTTGCGTGGGGCGTCGGTCGTATCGGCCGCGTCTGCTGCTGCCTGGGCCTCACGTAAACGCTTTTTTTCGGCTTCCTGCTGGGCGATCAGCGCTTTTTGCCGCGCTTCTTCTGCCTCACGGGCCTGACGGGCCAAGGTTTCTTCAATGGTTTTAAGGACTTTAGACAGGTCTGCCTGATCCTGCTCGCGGGACGCCAGTTTTTGATCGCGAGCCTTTACGTCTTCATTGAGCTTGGCCAGGACTTGCTGGCGCTCTTTGCGAACCTTGTCGAGTTCGTCACGCTGACTGTCGAGGCTGCTTTTCTGTACGAGTAACTGCGCCTGCTGCATGTCGATGTCTTTTTCGACATTGGCCAGTTGGCGCAGAGTTTCGTTGAAGTTCTTCAGCTGTTCCAGGCGGGCCTGGCTCAGGTAGTCGTAATAGGTGAGGGTGCGGGCGAATTTTTCCGGGTTCTGCTGGTTGAGCAGCAGTTTCAGATACTCCTGGCGACCATTCTGATAGGCCGCACGGGCCTGAATGGCGATCAGTTGTTGCTGTTCAGTGCGCGCGCTCTGGAGTTTTTTTTTCTCCGCATCGAGTCGTTGCAGCTCGGATTCGCTTTTCTTCAACTCTTTTTGCAGGGCATCGACCTGCTTTTCGAGTTTGCCCATCTCGGTTTCGGTGCCCTTCAGGTCTTTTTGCACACCGGACCTTTCTTCCTGAATCTTGCCCAGCAGTTTCTTCAGCTCGGCAATGTCCTGACGCGTGGCGTCCAACTGTTGTTGGGTTTGCGCGCGCTCGTCAGCGAAGGCCGGTTGGAGCAGGCAAGTCAGAGCAAGGGCTATCAGGACGCGAAGCATAGAGGCGGGCGACACCAGGGAAAGGGACGGCCTAGTATGCCCGCCAAGCGCCGCAAAAAAAACGCCCAATTGGGGTTGTGTGATAACCGGGCTGGCAAGTGGGTGTGATTAATCTTTGAAACCACCACAAACCACTGTGGGAGCGGGCTTGCCCGCGATGGCGTCTTAACATTCAACAGTGATGTTGGCTGTCAGATTGCTATCGCTGGCGAGCCCGCTCCCACAGGGCTTGGTGGTGATTTGACCGGCGGGTTACACGAGGATCGAAGTGCCCGTCATTTCTTCCGGTTTTTCCATCCCCAGCAGCATCAGCATGGTCGGCGCCACATCCGCCAACACGCCGCCATTGCGCACCTTGAAGTCGCGTTTGCCGACATAAATGAACGGCACAGGCTCGGTGGTGTGGGCGGTGTGAGCCTGGCCGGTGGATTCGTCGGCCATTTGCTCGACGTTGCCATGGTCAGCCGTGATCAGCGCTTCGCCGCCAACCTTGTCCAGCGCGTCGACGATACGGCCGACACACAGGTCCAGGCATTCAACGGCTTTGACCGCCGCATCGAACACGCCGCTGTGGCCGACCATGTCGCCGTTGGCGTAGTTGACCACGATCACGTCGTAACGCTGGTTTTCGATAGCGTCGACGATGCGATCGGTCACTTCCGGGGCGCTCATCTCGGGCTGCAAGTCATAGGTGGCGACTTTTGGCGACGGGATCAGGATACGTTCTTCGCCCGGGAACGGTTCTTCGCGACCGCCGGAGAAGAAGAAGGTGACGTGGGCGTATTTCTCGGTTTCAGCGATGCGCAGCTGGGTTTTACCGTTTTTCGCCAGGTAGTCGCCCAACACGTTTTCCAGGCTGCCGGCGGCAAACGCCGAGGGGGCAGGAATGCTGGCGGCGTATTGGGTCAGCATTACGAAGCCGGCCAGTTTCGGCTGGCGGGCGCGTTCGAATTCCTTGAAATCGTCTTCGACGAACACGCGAGTCAGTTCGCGGGCGCGGTCGGCACGGAAGTTCATGAATACGACGGCATCGCCGTCTTCGACTTTGACCGGCTCGCCGATGGAGGTGGCTTTAACGAATTCATCGCTCTCGCCACGGTCGTAGGCTGCTTGCAGACCTTCCTGAGCAGTGGCAGCGTTGAATTCACCGTTACCGTCGACAATCAGGTTGTAAGCCTGCGATACACGGTCCCAACGATTATCGCGGTCCATGGCGAAATAACGGCCAACAATGCTGGCGATCCGGCCTTTACCGAGAGCCTCGAACGTTGCATCGAGCAGTTCGATAGACGACTGAGCGCTTTTTGGCGGGGTGTCGCGACCGTCGAGGAAGGCGTGGAGGTAGATTTTTTCGGCGCCGCGTTTGAAGGCCAGTTCAGCCATGGCAACCAGGTGATCCTGGTGGCTGTGAACGCCGCCATCGGACAGCAGGCCCATGAAGTGCACGGCTTTGCCGGCAGCGACTGCTTTATCCACGGCGGCGCAAATGGTCGGGTTCTCGAAGAATTCGCCATCACGGATCGATTTGGTGACGCGCGTGAAATCCTGATACACCACGCGGCCGGCACCAAGGTTCATGTGGCCGACTTCTGAATTGCCCATCTGGCCATCCGGCAGACCGACATCCATGCCGCTGCCCGAGATCAGGCCGTTTGGCACGGTGGCAGTCAAACGGTCCAGTACGGGCTTCTTGGCCGCGAACACGGCGTTGGATTCAGGGCTGTCGCTGTGACCGAAGCCGTCGAGAATAATCAGGACCAAAGGTTTAGGCGTGGTAGTCATGGATTCCACTCGTGGCTGAGTTAAAAGAGGGCGATGGAAAAGGGAGTAGGAGTTTAAAGCTAAGTTCCGGCTGCGTCACCGCCGGACGGGGTTTGGCCCACCATAGGGGCTGTGTATACTGGCCGACATTTTAACGCCCTGGAACCTCCTTCAATGGTTGATCACCTGATTGCATTTGCCACCACCCACTATCTGCTCGTCGGTATCTTCGCCGTTCTGCTGGCTCTGCTGATCGCCCATGAGATGAAAGGCGGCGGCCGTAGCCTGAGCACCGGTGAACTGACCGGGCTGGTCAACAAGGACGAGGGCGTGGTGATCGATATTCGTCCGACCAAGGACTTCGCCGCCGGTCACATTGTTGGCGCGTTGAACATTCCTCACGACAAGCTGACCGCTCGCGTCGGTGAGTTGGAGAAGCACAAGTCCAAGACCATCATCCTGGTTGACGCCATGGGCCAGACCGCTGGCACTCACGCTCGCGAATTGATGAAATCGGGCTTCACTGCGGCCAAGCTGTCCGGCGGGATTTCCAGCTGGAAAGGCGACAACCTGCCGCTGGTGAAGTGATATGAGCAACGTCGTCGTCTATTCCAGCGATTACTGCCCTTACTGCTCGCGAGCCAAGTACCTGCTCGAGAACAAAGGCGTGGCCTTCGAAGAGATCAAGGTCGATGGCAAGCCGCAGGTGCGTGCCGCCATGGCCCAGAAAGCCGGGCGTACGTCCGTGCCGCAGATCTGGATCGGTGAGCGCCACATTGGTGGCTGTGATGATTTGTTTGCCCTGGAGCGCGCCGGCAAGCTCGATGCGATGCTCAAGGCCTAATTCCTTCCCTATAAGACCCAAGATCAGAAAGGATCTGAGATGACTGACCAACAGAACACAGCAGCTAGCGAAGAAGACACCTCGCCGCAATTCTCTTTGCAGCGCATCTACGTACGTGACTTGTCTTTCGAAGCCCCGAAAAGCCCAGCGATCTTCCGCCAGCAATGGGAACCGAGCGTTGGTCTGGATCTGAATACCCGTCAAAAGGCTTTGGAAGCTGACTTCCACGAAGTGGTGCTGACCCTGTCGGTGACCGTGAAGAACGGCGAAAACGGCGAAGTGGCGTTCATCGCTGAAGTGCAACAGGCCGGGATCTTCCTGATCAAGAACCTGGACGACGCTTCGATGAGCCACACCCTGGGCGCGTTCTGCCCGAACATCCTGTTCCCGTACGCTCGCGAAACCCTGGATAGCCTGGTTACCCGTGGTTCGTTCCCTGCTCTGATGCTGGCTCCAGTGAACTTCGACGCGCTGTACGCACAAGAACTGCAACGCATGCAGGCGACTGGCGAAACTCCGACCGTTCAATAAGCAGCGCTGTTGAAAATCGCGGGCAAGCCCGCTCCCACAGGATCGTGCAAAACCTGTGGGAGCGGGCTTGCCCGCGATTGTTTCTGTCAGACGAAAAAGATCTTCGGGTTATTTGAAGCCGTTTTGCCGCCACGCTTCGTAAACGGCCACCGCCACGGTGTTCGACAGGTTCAGGCTGCGGCAGCCTTCGCGCATCGGTAGCCGCAGGCGTTGCTCGCCGGGCAGGGCGTCCAGTACGTCAGCGGGCAGGCCGCGGCTTTCCGGACCGAAGAGGAACGCATCGCCTTCTGCAAAGCTGGCATCGTGGAACGGCCGCGAGCCCTTGGTGGTAAAGGCGAACAGGCGCGGGTGGCCAAGGCTTTCCAGGCAACTGGCAAGGTCGGCGTGGCGTTGCAGGGTGGCGTATTCGTGATAGTCGAGGCCGGCCCTGCGCAGGCGCTTGTCGTCCATCTCGAAACCCAGCGGTTCGATCAAATGCAGGTGGCAGCCACTGTTGGCGCACAGCCTGATAACGTTGCCGGTATTCGGCGGAATTTCTGGTTGGAAAAGGATGACGTGAAACATGCACGGCTCCGAAGGTAAAGATGACCGGCATTCTACGCCGCAAGCGGACAAGCGTTCGAAACTATTCCCACGGGTGATGGGTTCGCTGGCGATTGTCGGGGTTATGGTGGGATTGATGATCGGTCGCCTGACCACGCCGGATCCCAGCACTTTGCAGCAGGTCGACGTGACGAGCGATGGCCTGGTGCTGTGGTTCAACAACGAACCCAAGGTCCATGGCGAGATCGTGGACGGCAGTGTGGCGCTGTTGTTCAGTGCCGAAGGCAAGGCGCAGAACGGTCAGCTCAAGCTCAACGACAAAGGCGTGAACTGGCGTGTACGTTTGAGTGATGGGGGGTTGTTGCTGACGGTGGTGGCGGCCCGACCGCTTCAGGGCGAATGGGCTGGTAGCGAGGTCGACGACCGCTGGCGACTGGAGATCCATCTCCGAGAGCAATAAAAGAGGGAATCCCCGGCCTGCCTGTACCAAGGTCCCCAAAACGGGAGGGATCACGCGTTGCCTCGTGAACCCGGTGTAAAGAAGGAACCCCTGACCTGCCTGTATCAAGGGCCCCAAAACTGCGTGGCTCGTCGCAAGTGCGGTATGAGCCCGGTGTAAAGAGGGGAATCCCCGGCCTGCCTGTACCAAGGTCCCCGAAACTGGGTAGTGAATCGAATCACTGAAGGGACTATTGCAGGGGGCGTGCCAGCTTTTAACAAGTTGAAACAGAAAGTCGTCGTTGAATGCTGGAAGCCCCGTATTGCGGGGCTTTCGTGTTTTTTCGGTGGGCGTTCGATTGCGAAAAAAGGTGGGATTTGAAGGCAGTGTTTGTGCGCGATTGCGGTTCACGGTGCCTTCAGTCGGTGCACCGAACCCCCAAAAGCATCGCGGGCAAGCCCGCTCCCACAGTATTCAGCGGTGTACACAAAATTGTGAAAGCACCAAAGATCACTGTGGGAGCGGGCTTGCCCGCGAATGGATCTAACGATCAGCGAAGATCTACAGACTAATTAGCCCTCTTCCCCTTCATCATCATCCCCACCATCAACTTTCATCCCCAGTTCCTTGATCTTGCGAGTCAGGGTATTTCGTCCCCAGCCCAACAAAACCGCAGCATCGCGGCGACGGCCAGCGGTGTGTTTCAGGGCGGTTTCAATCATGATTCGCTCAAAGGCCGGCACGGCGCTGTCAAGCAAGCTCGACTGACCGCGAGCCAGCGCCTGGTCTGCCCACTGGCGCAATGCTTGTTCCCAGTTGGTGACCGGCGCCGAATCCTGCGGCAGGTTCAGCAGCTCTGGTGGCAAGTCGCTGATGTGCACTTCACGGCCGGAAGCCATCACCGTGATCCAGCGGCAGGTATTCTCCAGCTGGCGCACGTTGCCGCCCCACGGCAGGTTTTTCAGGTATTCCTCGGTTTCACTTTTCAGCAGCTTTGGCTCAACCGCGAGTTCTTGCGCGGCGCGGCTGAGGAAGTGTTTGGCGAGGGTCGGGATGTCTTCGCGACGGTCTGACAGGCGCGGGATGTGAATGCGGATCACGTTGAGGCGATGGAACAAGTCCTCACGGAATTTCCCCGCGTGCACCAGGGTTTCGAGGTTCTGGTGCGTCGCGGCAATGATTCGCACATCCACCTTGACCGGCGTATGACCGCCAACGCGGTAGAACTCGCCGTCCGCCAGCACGCGCAGCAAGCGGGTTTGCGTATCTGCCGGCATGTCGCCGATTTCGTCGAGGAACAACGTGCCGCCATCAGCCTGTTCAAAACGCCCGCGACGAAGGTTGGCTGCGCCGGTAAACGCGCCCTTCTCGTGACCGAACAGCTCGGATTCCATCAAGTCTTTCGGAATTGCCGCCATGTTCAGCGCAATAAATGGCGACGCCGCGCGAGGGCTGTGGCGGTGCAGGGCATGCGCCACCAGCTCTTTGCCGGTCCCGGATTCACCATTGATCAACACGGTGATGTTGGAGTGGCTCAAGCGCCCGATGGCGCGAAACACTTCCTGCATCGCCGGCGCTTCACCGATGATTTCCGGGGTGCGGGTCAGGGCGACCGGCACTTCCAGGCCTTGCTGTTCCTGAGCGTGCTGGTTGGCGCGCTTGACCAGGGACACGGCTTCGTCGACGTCGAACGGCTTGGGCAGGTATTCGAATGCGCCGCCCTGATAGGACGCGACAGCGCTGTCCAGGTCGGAGTGCGCGGTCATGATGATGACCGGCAGCCGTGGGTGTTGCTCGCGAATCCGCGCCAGGAGGTCCAGACCGCTGGCGCCCGGCATGCGGATGTCGGAGATGATCACGTCCGGCTGCTGACGCGCCAGGCGGCTCATCACGCCATCGGCGCTGTCGAAGCTTTGCGTGGTCATGCCTTCCTGCTGCAAGGCTTTTTCCAGAACCCAACGGATTGATCGGTCGTCATCGACGATCCACACGGTTTCACTACGGCTCATGTCGATGTGGCTCCTTGTTCCAGTGGCAGAAAGATCGAGAAGGTTGTGTGGCCTGGATGGCTGTCACATTCGATCAGGCCCTGGTGCTGGCTGATGATGTTCTGGGTAATGGCCAGGCCCAGTCCGGTACCGTCCGGACGACCGCTGACCATGGGAAAGAAGATGGTTTCCTGCAGTTCCGCAGGAATGCCGGGACCGTTGTCGATGATTTCGATCTTGGTCACGAGGCGATGGCGCACATGGCCGATGGTGAACTGGCGCATGGCGCGGGTACGCAGGCTGATGCGGCCCAGGCGCAGCTCGTTCTGGCTGCTGATGGCCTGCATCGCGTTGCGCACGATGTTCAACACCGCCTGAATCATCTGTTCGCGGTCGATCAGGACGTCGGGAATGCTTGGGTCGTAATCGCGCACCAAGGTAATGCAGCCCTGGCTTTCGGCCTCGACCAGATGGCAGACGCGCTCCAGCACTTCGTGGATGTTGCACATGGCCAGTGACGGCAGCTTGTTGGAGCCGAGCATGCGATCGACGAGGTTACGCAGGCGATCGGCTTCTTCGATGATCACATTGGTGTAATCGCGCAGGCTTTCTTCCGGCAGTTCACGGGCGAGCAATTGCGCGGCACCACGAATCCCGCCGAGCGGGTTCTTGATTTCATGGGCGAGGCCGCGCACCAGCATCTTGCTGGTTTCCTGCTTCGACAGCTGCGCCTCTTCCTTGGTGATCCGCAGCAAGCGGTCACGGGGATGGACTTCCAGCAGCAGCATGGTGGCGCCGTTGGCCAGGATCGGTGTCACCGCGTAGTCGACGGTCAGCGTCTGGCCGGTGAGGGCAGTAAGCATCGCTTCGCGCTTGGTGAACGGATGGGCCTGCTCGACTGCCTGGCGCAGAGAATTCAGTGCTTCGGTGGACTCGGTGAACAACTCGCTGATGAACTGCCCATGGCTACGCTGGCCGCTGATGGCCAGCAGCATTTCAGCCGCCGGGTTCATGTACTCGAGGCGCAGTTCGGCGTCGAGCAGGATGGTGGCGGTGGTGAGGTTGTCGAGTAGCAATCGATGCAGTGCGTCGCTAATGGTCATCAGGACCTCTTTTGGAGCAGGGCGCGCGCATGAATAAAGCGCTGATGCGGGGAAAATGCAAAAACCAAACCAAGGCTCCGAAAAGAAGCGTTTAAGGCCTGAAACGGGCGTTTGACGCTCATTTACGTGGCGTTCTGCCAGCTATCACGGGTACTTTCGAACCAAAATGGGATGGAAGTTGGGAACGATGGCGCGATTCGCACCAATACAGTGCGCAATCGTAAGTGACAATTAAAAGAAGCGCAGGAAGGGATTTTTTTCTTCTTCGGGTTTTTCTTTGAGCGGGCATTCGGGTCGCTGACCGTAATCGGTCAGCACGCAGGGTTTGACCTGGCGTTTTTGCGCGAGGGAAATACGCAGCATGTGGAAGGGCTGGTTGGCAGTGCGCTCGACGGTGCGGCCCTGCTCGTCAATGATTTCCACCGACAGGTTGTGGGAGCCGCGGTCGAGGTTGTTCAGGGCAAACACCGGGCTCCGTCCGGGTTCGGACGTGGGCTGGCCGTCCACCAGCAGGCGATAGCGGTGACCTCGTTGCAGGCCCGGTTCGCTGGTGACGCTGACAATCAGTTCACCGGCGCTGCTGCGGACCGTGGCGTCGGGTTCCGGTATCAGCACTCTCAGCATGTCGTAATGAAACGGCGGTGGTGTTGCCGTTTTCTTCCCGATAATGACGGGTACTGCGCCGGTCGGGTTGGCGGACATCCGATTGCTCGGCGCCATCGGCACACGTTTGGCGTTGCCCGTGCCGGGTTGATCGGTAAAGACCCGATTGCCCTGGGCGTCGGTATAGGTGAAGACCTCGGCCGCCACGGGCAGCGCGATCAGGCAGGCCAGCAGCAGCCACGCCCTCACGGTTTATGGACCCGTTGCACAGTGAAGGTGATGGTCGGGCTTTGCTGAATGATGCTTTCTCCATCGATGACCTGAACGGCGAGGCTGTGTTCACCGCGATCAATGTTGACCAGTTGCAGGATCGGTACGTTGCTCGGCTGGCCGTAAGGTTGATCATCCAGCAACAGCCTGAACAGATGAGGTCCTTGCAGGCGAGGTTTGATCTGCACATTGACCGTGAACGTGCCGTTGTTGGCGCGCAGGGCTTCGGTGGTGGGCAAGTTGGTCAGCTCAAGCACCTCATAGGCGCTCAGTGGCTGCTGACGGTTACTGGCTTCGGCAGCTGGTGCAGGAGGGGCCTGTCGCTCGACGCTGTTCAGGGGTGGCAAGTCGACAGGTTGCGCCTGCACGCCATCGGGCGGCTGATTACTGTACGCGGTATTGCCGGCGGCGTCGGTGTACTTATAGATCTGCGCTGCGGCAGGCAGGGCGATCAGCAGCAACATCAATAGAAAACCACGACCCATAAAATCGACCAGAAACGAAAGCGTTGGGGTGCAGCATAGGTCAGGGCTGGCGGTTGACCCAAGTTGTTAACATTCGGGTGCATAAAAGCGAGATCAAAAGATCGCAGCCTTCGGCAGCTCCTACAGGTTGTACGCGTTCCAAAGTAGGAGCTGCCGAAGGCTGCGATCTTTTGACTTTGCCCACAAAAAAGGCCTCCCGAAGGAGGCCTCTCTTTGTCACGCCGCTTGCGCAGGCGCTACCGGATCAGCAGCTGTAGTACAGCTCGTATTCCAGTGGGTGTACGAAGGTACGGACCTTGATTTCTTCTTCGCTTTTCAGAGCGATGTAAGCGTCGATGAAGTCGTCGCTGAAAACGCCGCCTTTGGTCAGGAACGCACGACCTTTGTCCAGCTCTTCCAGGGCTTCTTTCAGGCTGCCGCAAACTTGTGGGATCTCTTTCGCCTCTTCAGGCGGCAGGTCGTACAGGTTTTTGTCAGCTGCATCGCCAGGGTGGATCTTGTTCTGGATACCGTCCAGACCAGCCATTACCAGGGCAGCGAAGGCCAGGTACGGGTTGGCTGCCGGATCCGGGAAGCGAGCTTCGATACGGCGAGCGCGAGGGCTGGACACGTAAGGAATACGGATCGAAGCGGAACGGTTGCGAGCCGAGTAGGCCAGCATCACTGGCGCTTCGAAACCTGGGACCAGACGCTTGTAGGAGTTGGTCGACGGGTTGGTGAAGCCGTTCAGTGCCTTACCGTGCTTGATGATGCCGCCGATGAAGAACAGGGCGGTGTCGGACAGGCCGGCATAGCCTTCGCCAGCGAAGGTGTTCTTGCCTTCTTTAGCGATGGACAGGTGAACGTGCATACCCGAACCGTTATCGCCGTACAGAGGCTTAGGCATGAAGGTAGCAGTACGGCCGTAAGCAACAGCCACGTTGTGTACGCAATACTTCAGGGTCTGAACTTCGTCAGCCTTGGCGACCAGGGTGTTGAACTTCACACCGATTTCGTTCTGGCCAGCAGTTGCCACTTCGTGGTGGTGCACTTCGATGACCAGGCCCATTTCTTCCATGGCGTTGCACATGGAGGTACGGATTTCGTGGTCGTGGTCAAACGGTGGAACCGGGAAGTAGCCGCCTTTGATGCCTGGACGGTGGCCGTGGTTGCCGCCTTCGACGTCCTGGTCAGACATCCACGAACCTTGTTCGGAGATGATTTTGAACATCGAGCCGGAGATGTCCGACTTGAATTTCACTTGGTCGAAGATGAAGAACTCTGGCTCCGGGCCAACGAAAACGGTATCGCCGATACCGGTCGACTTCAGGTATTCCTCGGCACGCTTGGCGATCGCACGTGGGTCACGGTCGTAGCCCTGCATGGTCGACGGCTCGATGACGTCGCACACGATGATCAGCGTTGGGTCTTCGGTGAACGGATCGAGAACGGCAGTGCTGTCGTCCGGCAGCAGGATCATGTCGGAAGCTTCGATGCCTTTCCAGCCAGCGATGGAGGAACCGTCGAACATTTTGCCTTCTTCGAAGAAAGCGTCATCCAGCGCGTCGCGAGCCGGCATGGTCACGTGGTGCTGAGTGCCTTTGGTGTCCGTGAAGCGCAGATCAATCCACTTGACGTCATGATCTTTGATGAGTTGAACCGACTTCGACATAGTGTCCTCCGGGTGGCTTCGGGCTTAAGTAGTGGATGCCCTTAGAATGTGGGTGATGCCGGCGCGAATACTCTGCCAAGGCAACCTGCCTCACAAGGGAGCAAATTGCATGCCAGTGCCCCACCGTGGGTTTTTTGCCCCAAATTCACGCTTATAAAGGCTTGATAAGACGTTTACTGAAAAATATCGCCCTGTAATGTGGCGCTGTTTTCAGTAAATGACCTGTTTTGGTGCGCGCAAAACCTTCTGCACATTAACTGGTTAAACCTTGAGCAATTTCCGCTATAATCCGCGCCCCCCTTTTTCGGCTGGCCCAGCGCGCGCTGTTTTCATGAAACTAATCGTAAAAGTCTTCCCCGAGATCACCATCAAGAGCCGCCCGGTACGGATGCGTTTCATCCGCCAGTTGGCCAAAAACATCCGCACCGTGCTCCGCGACTTGGACCCGGCCGTGGTGGTGAACGGTGTGTGGGACAATCTCGAGCTTGAAACCCGCGTAGCCGAGCCCAAAGTACTGAAGGAGATGACCGAGCGCCTGAGCTGCATGCCGGGTATCGCGCATTTCCTGCAGGTCGACGAGTACCCTTTGGGCGACTTCGACGACATCGTTGCCAAGTGCAAACAGCACTTCGGTGACGCGCTGGCAGGGAAGATTTTTTCGGTGCGCTGCAAGCGTGCCGGCAAGCATGAATTCAGCTCGATGGACGTCGAGAAATACGTCGGCAGCCAACTGCGTCGTCAGTGCGGCGCTGCCGGAATCTCGCTGAAAGAGCCGGAAATCGAAGTTCGCATCGAAATTCGCGACAAACGGTTGTTCGTGATCCACAACCAGCACAACAGCATCGGCGGTTATCCGCTGGGTGCCCTGGAGCAGACGCTTGTACTGATGTCCGGCGGCTTCGACTCCACCGTGGCCGCGTACCAGATCATGCGCCGCGGGCTGATGAGCCATTTCTGCTTCTTCAACCTGGGCGGAAGGGCCCATGAGCTGGGCGTGATGGAAGTCGCGCACTTCATCTGGAAGAAGTACGGAAGCTCCCAACGCGTGTTATTTGTCAGTGTGCCGTTCGAGGAAGTACTGGGAGAAATTCTCGGGAAAGTCGATAACAGTCATATGGGTGTGGTTTTGAAGCGTATGATGTTGCGCGCTGCATCCCGAATCGCTGATCGGCTGGAGATCGAGGCGCTGGTTACCGGCGAAGCGATTTCCCAGGTGTCGAGCCAGACACTGCCGAACCTGTCCGTGATCGACTGTGTGACCGACAAGCTGGTCTTGCGTCCGCTGATCGCCAGTCACAAGCAGGACATCATTGATCTGGCCAACGAAATCGGTACCGCCGATTTCGCCAAGCACATGCCGGAATACTGCGGGGTCATCTCGGTGAACCCCAAGACCCACGCCAAGCGTCCGCGCGTGGAGCATGAAGAGAAAGAATTCGACATGGCGGTTCTTGAGCGTGCGCTCGAGAACGCCAAGCTGGTACCAATCGATCGCGTAATCGACGAATTGGGCCAGGATTTGCAGATCGAAGAAGTCAGCGAAGCACTGGCGGGCCAGATCATCATCGATATCCGTCACCCGGATGCCGCTGAAGACGACCCGATGGCAATTGCTGGCATTGAGGTACAGACGATGCCGTTTTATGCATTGAACGCTCGTTTCAAGGAACTGGACCCTACTCGCCAGTACCTGCTGTATTGCGACAAAGGCGTGATGAGTCGCCTGCATGCCCACCATTTGCTCAGTGAGGGGCATGCCAATGTGCGCGTTTATCGACCGAGCTAAGAGCCCGGGGCTGTATGCCTGTGGCCTGCGTCACCGGCCCCCCGACTCTGCCGTCAAGCTGTAACGGCAAGGCCTGACTCTACTGTAAATCGCTGCCAAGACTTGTCAGCACACCGAATCCTCTGATCGAGATACACAAGTGATCGAAAATCTACGCAACATCGCCATCATTGCTCACGTTGACCATGGTAAGACCACCCTGGTAGACAAACTCTTGCGTCAATCCGGCACCCTGGAGCGCAACGAGCTCAACGACGAGCGCGTGATGGACTCCAACGACCAGGAGAAAGAGCGCGGTATTACCATTCTGGCGAAAAACACCGCCATCAACTGGAACGGCTACCACATCAACATCGTGGACACCCCGGGCCACGCCGACTTCGGCGGCGAAGTTGAACGCGTAATGTCGATGGTTGACTCCGTTCTGCTGCTGGTTGACGCTCAAGACGGCCCTATGCCGCAAACCCGTTTCGTGACCAAGAAGGCTTTCGAAGCCGGCCTGCGTCCAATCGTGGTCATCAACAAGGTTGACCGTCCAGGCGCACGTCCGGACTGGGTTCTGGACCAGATCTTCGACCTGTTCGACAACCTCGGTGCTACCGAAGAACAGCTGGACTTCAAAGTCGTCTACGCCTCGGCCCTGAACGGCATTGCCGGTCTGGAACACACCGACATGGCTGAAGACATGACCCCGCTGTACCAGTCGATCGTCGACAACGTACCAGCACCGAAAGTTGACCGTGACGGTCCGTTCCAGATGCAAATCTCGGCACTGGACTACAACAGCTTCCTGGGCATCATCGGCGTTGGCCGTATCGCTCGTGGTCGCGTCAAGCCGAACACCCAGGTTGTTGCGATCGATGCTGACGGCAAGCGCCGTAACGGTCGTATCCTGAAGCTGATGGGTCACCACGGTCTGCACCGTATCGACGTTGAAGAAGCAGCTGCCGGCGATATCGTCTGCATCAGCGGCTTCGACCAGCTGTTCATCTCCGACACTCTGTGCGACCCACTGAACGTCGAAGCGATGAAGCCGCTGACCGTTGACGAACCAACCGTTTCGATGACCTTCCAGGTTAACGACTCGCCGTTCTGCGGCCGTGAAGGCAAGTTCGTCACCAGCCGTAACATCAAAGAGCGTCTGGACAAAGAACTGCTCTACAACGTTGCCCTGCGCGTTGAAGAAGGCGACACCGCCGACAAGTTCAAAGTCTCCGGCCGTGGTGAGCTGCACCTCTCGGTACTGATCGAAACCATGCGTCGCGAAGGCTTCGAAATGGGTGTTGGTCGTCCGGAAGTGATCATCCGCATGGTTGATGGCGTCAAGCACGAACCGTACGAAAACGTGACCATCGACCTGCCAGAAGAATCGCAAGGTTCGATCATGGAGCAGATCGGTATCCGTAAAGGCGACCTGACCAACATGGTTCCGGATGGCAAGGGCCGTGTGCGCCTTGAGTACAACATCCCGGCTCGTGGCTTGATCGGTTTCCGTAACGAGTTCCTGACCCTGACCTCCGGTGCAGGCATCCTGACCTCGATCTTCGACCGTTACGACGTGATGAAGTCCGGCGACATGTCCGGCCGTCAGAACGGCGTGCTGGTTTCGGTTGCTACCGGTAAGGCTCTGACTTACTCGCTGGAAACCCTGCAAGCTCGCGGCAAATTGTTCCTGGGTCACGGTGAAGACGTGTACGAAGGTCAAATCGTCGGCATCAACAGCCGCGACAACGACCTGGGCGTTAACCCAACCAAAGGCAAGAAGCTCGACAACATGCGTGCCTCGGGTAAAGACGAAACCATCGCTCTGGTTCCGCCTATCCGTTTCACCCTGGAACAAGCTCTGGAATTCGTTCAAGAAGACGAATTGTGCGAAGTGACTCCTAAGTCCATCCGTCTTCGTAAGAAGATCCTGGGCGAAAGCGAGCGTACCCGCGCTGCCAAGAAGTCCGGTAACTAAGTCATTTAGTTAGCTGACAAAAAAACGCCCCCGACCGCAAGGTCGGGGGCGTTTTTGTTTGTCTGGAGCAAAATCAAAAGATCGCAGCCTCGTTTCACTCGACAGCTCCTACGGGCATGCGCATAACCCTGTAGGAGCTGTCGAGTGAAACGAGGCTGCGATTTTTTAGGGTTTAAAACTTCTCGAGGGTACGGCGCGAGTTGCTGGTTTCACGCGCCACTTCTTTGGGCTTGTAAGCGCAATAGCCCGGCCGCGGGCCGATTTTTGGGTGATTGCGGCAAGTATCCGGGCGCTTTTCATAAATAGTGCACAGACGACTCTTACGATCCAGGTACAGGCAATCGTTATTGCTCATGCGCTGGAGGGTGAAGATCTCGGACTTCTGGTTGTAGCGCTCGACGATCCCTTCCTTCTGCAAACGCTTGGCGATGTTCTTCGCCGGTTCGCCGCGCTCGAACTCGTCGACGATGCCGATACGGATCAGATCCTTGATCTTGACCTCGACCGGCAGGGTGCAGCAGCTGGATATGCACGAACCGCACATCGGCGCAGAGTACTTGGCCCAGGTATCGAGGCGATCGATCTCAGCAGCGGCGATCAGATTGGACTTCATCATCGGTTGTTACCAGCGTGTGCATCAGGGCGCGCGATCATACCGGGACTGGTGGATTTTTGAACAACCTTTCGCCAGATTTTTTCGCATATCGCTTCTCAACCGCCATATTTCGGCACGGGCCCTGCATTATTTCCAGCACATGACTCTTTAATGTCGACCTATCTCGCACTAACGGGAAAAACTGCCGAACCAGAGTTCCAACGACCTGTCAGACCGTCTAGGCTCAACTACTCCACGCTCGCTCGAGGTCCTATCGATGACTCAAGAACCACTTGTTCGCGAAGCAGAGGTGGCCGCATTTCGCGACGCCGTCTTGACCAAACTCACCTACGCGGTGGGCAAAGACCCCGATCACGCCTTCGACCACGACTGGTTCGAAGCCATTGCCCTGGCCGCGCGCGATCACATGGTCGAGCACTGGATGGATCACACGCGGCAGATCTACCGCAAAGGTCAGAAGCGCGTTTATTACCTCTCCCTTGAATTTCTTATCGGCCGTCTGCTCTACGACAGCCTGAGCAACCTCGGCCTGCTCGACGTTGCCCGCGAAGCCATGACCGAACTCGGCGTCGACATTGAACGCATTCGTTTGCTGGAGCCCGACGCAGCCCTGGGCAACGGTGGCCTGGGCCGTCTGGCAGCGTGCTTCATGGAAAGCATGTCGACCCTTGGCATTGCCGGACATGGCTATGGTATTCGTTACGAGCACGGCTTGTTCCGCCAGGCCATCGTCGATGGCTGGCAACAAGAGCAAACCGAACACTGGCTGGATTTCGGTAACCCATGGGAGTTCGAACGGCCGGAAGTGGTGTACCCCATCGGCTTCGGTGGCAGCGTTGAGACCGTCACCGACGAGGCTGGCAAGTCCAAGCAGGTGTGGACGCCGGTGGAAACCGTTCGCGCCATTGCGTACGACACACCGGTAGTCGGCTGGCGCGGGGCGAGCGTCAACACGCTGCGCCTGTGGCGTGCCCGTGCCATGGAAGATTTGCACCTGGAACGTTTCAACGCCGGTGACCACTTGGGCGCCGTCGCCGAAGTCGCCCGGGCGGAAAGTATTTCCCGCGTGCTCTACCCCGCAGACAGCACTGAAGCCGGTCAGGAGCTGCGCCTGCGTCAGGAGTATTTCTTCGTCGCCGCGTCCTTGCAGGATCTTCTGCGGCGCCACCGCAACATGCACACCTCGGTGCTGACCCTGGGCGACCATGCGGCGATCCAGCTCAACGATACCCACCCCTCGATTGCGGTGGCCGAGCTGATGCGGCAACTGGTCGACGTCTATGACGTCGCCTGGGATGCGGCGTGGCAAGTCACGGTGGATACGCTCTCGTACACCAACCACACGCTGCTGCCGGAAGCGCTGGAAACCTGGCCGGTCGGCCTGATGGAACGCATGCTGCCACGGCACATGCAGATCATTTACCTGATCAACGCCCAGCACATCGACTCGCTTCGGGCCAAAGGCATTCACGACTTCGACGTCTTGCGCGCGGTGTCGCTGATCGAGGAAGACAACGGCCGCCGTGTACGCATGGGCAACCTCGCATTCCTGGGCTCACACAGCGTCAACGGCGTGTCGGGCCTGCACACCCAGCTGATGCGCAAAACCGTGTTCTCCGAACTGCACAAGCTCTACCCGGAGCGGATCAACAACAAGACCAACGGCATCACCTTCCGCCGCTGGCTCTACCAGGCCAACTCGGAACTCACGTCTATGCTGGTCGACGCATTGGGCCCCGACTTGCTGGATAACCCGGAAGAGCGCCTGCTCGACCTGGAACCTTTCTCCGAGAAGCCGGCGTTCCTCAAGGCCTTCGCCGAGCAGCGCCTGCACAGCAAAAAAGCCCTGGCGTACATCATTCATGAGCGACTCGGAGTGGCAGTCAACCCGGCCGCCATGTTCGACGTGCAGGTCAAACGGATCCACGAATACAAACGCCAGCTGCTCAACCTGCTGCACACCGTGGCGCTCTATCAGGCGATTCGTGCGGAGCCGGAAATCGACTGGGTGCCGCGTGTGAAGATTTTCGCCGGCAAAGCGGCTGCCAGTTATCACCAGGCCAAGCTGATCATCAAATTGACCAACGACATCGCCCGGGTGGTCAACAACGACCCGACCGTGCGCGGCTTGCTCAAAGTGGTGTTCCTGCCCAACTACAACGTCAGCCTGGCGGAGAGCATTATTCCGGCCGCGGATCTGTCGGAGCAGATCTCCACCGCCGGCTTCGAAGCGTCGGGCACCAGCAACATGAAATTCGGCCTTAACGGCGCGTTGACGATCGGTACTCTGGATGGCGCCAACGTGGAAATGTGCGAGCGCATTGGTGCCGAGCATATGTTCATCTTCGGCCTAAGCGCCCAGCAGGTGGAAGCGCGCAAACAGAACCACGAGTTCAATGCGACACCGGACATTGCGGCGTCTCACCGACTCAACGACGTGCTGCAGGCGATTCGCGGCGGGGTGTTCTCGCCGGATGATCCGTCCCGTTATGCAGGTTTGATTGATTCGTTGATCGACTACGACCGCTTCCTGGTCTGCGCCGATTTCGATTCCTACTGGGACGCGCAGATGCGGGTCGAAGCGCATTGGCACGATTCCAAAGAATGGTGGCGTTCGGCAGTGCTGAACACGTCGCGGATGGGCTGGTTCTCTTCCGACCGGACGATTCGCGAGTACGCCACGGAAATCTGGAAGGCGCTGGAGTAAGTCTTCGCCTGGCTCGATATACTGGCGTGCCGGAAAAGATCGCAGCCTTCGGCAGCTTCTACAGGATCGTGTCTTGCCACGCCTTTGTAGGAGCTGCCGAAGGCTGCGATCTTTTAGTGTCGGGCTGCGCTAATCTTCCCGGATTGGCCAATGCGCTTAGGGATATCGACCATGCAATGGATTTTCATGCTGATAGGGCTGGTGCTCGGCTGGATACTCGACGAGTCGTTCAGCGATGCGCTGCTGGGCGCGTTGCTCGGTCTGGGTATGGGTCAAGCCATCCGTATCAACCGTCTGGATTCGCAAACCGCCGCCCAGCATCTGTTGCTCGAGCAAACGCAGGCCACGTTGACTTCGGTTCAGCAGCGGCTGGCATGGCTGGAGACGTCTGGCGTCAAAGCGCCTGAACGCAGCGAACCGGCGCCTGAATTCATTCTCGATGAAATCCCCGTTGAGTCTCCAGAGCTGATCTGGGAGCTACCTCCCGAACTCGAACCCGTCACCGCCGCGTCCACTGAAGCCAGTCGACCCCTGCCTGTGGACGCCTGGAAGCCAGAACCGGTCTCCCGCGAACCCCAGGAGCCTGCCGCCCCACGCGGCCCCAACTTCATCGAGCGCGCCATCAACGGTGCTCGAGCCTGGTTGTTCGGCGGCAACACCGTGCTGCGCGTTGGCGTGGTGCTGTTGTTTCTCGGGCTGGCGTTTCTGCTGCGCTATGCCACTGAAGGCATGGTGGTGCCGATCGAACTGCGTTATGCCGGGGTAGCTGGCGCTGCCTTGGGCTTGCTGGGTTTAGGTTGGTGGCTGCGCACGCGCAACAGGCAATACGCGCTCATGTTGCAAGGCACCGGGATCGCGGTGTTGTATCTGACGGTATTTGCCGCGATGCGCTTGCACCCGTTGCTCGACCCTGGTGCCGCATTGGGATTGCTGGTGGCAGTGACGGTGTTCTCGGCGATCCTCGCCATCACTCAGGATGCATTGGGCCTGGCTGCTGTTGCGGCACTCGGCGGTTTCGCCGCGCCGATTCTGACGTCGACTGGCGCAGGTAACCATGTCGCCCTGTTCAGCTACTTCGCGTTACTCAACGCCGGCATTCTCGGCATTGCCTGGTTCAAGGCCTGGCGACTGCTGAACCTGATTGGCTTCGTCGGCACCTTCGGCATCGGTTTCGCCTGGGGATTGCGCTCCTATACGCCGGAACTGCTGTGGAGCACCGAGCCGTTTCTTGTCCTGTTCTTCCTGATGTACCTGGCCATCGGCTTGCTGTTTGCCCGGCGCAAACTGCTGGAGATGAGCGACGCGCCCGAGGACGACAGTCGCGAGGCGCTGTTGCGCTGGTCGGCGCGCAAGGGTGATTACGTCGACGGCACGATGCTGTTTGGTCCGCCACTGGTGGGCTTCGGTTTGCAGTTCGCGCTGGTCCAGCATCTGGAGTTCGCGGCGGCGTTCAGCGCTCTGGCGCTGGGCATGATCTACATGGGGCTGGCGCGTTTACTGAGTGGTGGTCGGGCGTTGCTGTTAGCGGAAACCTGCCTGGCACTCGGCGTGATTTTTACCAGCCTGGCAATTCCGTTGGGACTCGACGCTCGCTGGACCTCGGCCGCTTGGGCCGTGGAAAGTGCGGGCATCTTCTGGCTCGGCCTGCGTCAACAACGACCGTTGGCTCGTGCCTTTGCCTTGCTGCTGCAATTGGGCGCGGCAGTGGCATTTCTCAGCGAGCTGCGCGGCGGCGAAAGTAGCCTGCTCGATGGGGCACCGCTCGGGGCATTGATGCTCGGCGTGGCGCTGCTGTTCAGCTTCTACCAATTGCGCAAAGCGACGCCGGAACAGACCTCGGAATGGGAACGCAAAGGGCTGCCTGTGTTGGCGTGCCTGGGTTTGACGTTCCTCTATCTGTTGGCGCCGTTGTTCTTCTTCACACAAGGCACGACGATCAGTTGGGCGCTCGCCGGTCTGGCCACCTTGTTCGTCGGGCTGCGCCTGCAATCGCGCACCTTCCTGTTCAGTGCATTTGCCGTGCAGTTGCTGGGCGGTGCGTTGTTCCTGATGCGGCTGCAAGGTTCGAGTGGCGAGACAGGCGCCGTATTCAGTGCCGGTTGGAGCGGCTTGCTCAGCGCGTCGTTGATCGGCCTGGCGCTGATTGCCGGGACGTTGCTGGCGGCAAGGGACGAAATGGTGCGCAGTGATCCGCGGCTGTTGCGCGGTTTGTCGGTGGTGTTGCTGGCGGGTCTGGTGCTGATCAACCTGGCGGTGCTGTTCGTTCTGCCTTGGCAAACAGCGAGCGCCGTGTGGGCGGCCAGCGGGCTGTTCATCATCTGGCTGAGCCTGTACCTGACGCAGCGAGTGAGTTTTATCTTCGGTCTGCTGTTGCAGGTGATCGGCGGCACGGCGTTTTTGCTGTCGGGTCCGCAGCTGTTCGGTGCGTTGACCAACGAGGGTCTGCGACCCCTGGCCCACGGCGGTTTCTGGACGCCACTGGTCTTGGGTCTGGCGGCATTGATCGGCGCCTGGCGCTTGCAACTTGGCACCCATGCCTCGGCGTTCGATTCGCTCAGCTTGCAGCGTTTGTCCCAGGTGTTGCTGGTGTGGGGCGCGGGTTGGTGGGCCTTGGCGTGGGGGCTGGAAATCCTGCGGTTTGCGCCGGTGGACCTGCAAGCGAGCTTGCTTCTGGCCGCCACGGCAGCGAGCTTCGCGTTGTGGACGTGGTTGGCGTTGCGCCTTGAATGGTCATCGCTGGGCTTGCTTTGTCTCTCGCTGATACCGGCGGGCGGTCTCGTGCTGCTCGACGCCTTGTACGCCCGGTTCCACCCGGCTGCCAATGTCGGCTGGTTGGCGTGGGCCGCCGTGTTCGCCGTGCACTTCATCTCTGTGCGGCGCTTGGCGCCCAT
>NZ_WFGV02000099.1 GCF_010095445.2 Pseudomonas sp. TNT3 | reverse complement strand
CAGTTCTTTAGGGTTCTCGGCGACTTCCGGGTCGAGGTTGTTCATCAACATGCGCAGCGGCGCTTCAGTCAGCCAGCTTTTGGCGGTCAGCGTGTTACCGCGGGCGGCACGGATTTCAACGTCACGGTACTTCGTAGGTTTATTGTCAGTCACGAAAAAGACTCCTCAGCGATCAATTCAAACCAACCCTGGCAGTGGGCAAGCCAGCCTGTGCGCATCGTTGCGCCACAAGCGAATCAGTGGACGCTGCGGAGAGTCTCGAATGACTCATACGCATACGTCTTTACTTGTACATACAAGCATATGCAATCAAGCGGCCAACTTGCCGGATGGTTGTTCAAGAAAAATGCTGAAACGCTTTGAAACACTGGTAGAGCAAGGGCTGGGAGGGAAATGAAATTTTTGCGGAGGGCTTTTGAGCGCAGGGGGATGGCTGTTACTTGGACGAGGTTTTGCGCCACGCTGGGGCGTTCGGTAACAAAGTGGTGCGCGGAGGGGAACGGTATGAGTACCGCTTTTGTGGTGGTGAAGGGATCTTCTTGTGGCAAGGGGATCTTCTTGTGGCGAGGGGATTTATCCCCGTTGGACTGCGCAGCAGTCCCATATCTTTAGGGCCGCATCGCAGCCCAACGGGGCGGTGCGACGTTTCGCTAAATCCCCTCGCCACAGATAAACCCCCTCACCACAGGTTTAGCGTGCAGTCAGTTCGATCACGCAGCATGGGCCGTTGCTGGAGATTTCAAGCAGGCCGGCGTTACCGTTGAACTGCAGGCAATCATGACGACCCAACTGTGCGTCGCGTTGATCAACCTTCACTTCCAGGCCATCGGCAACACTGAACACCAACACAGTGCCCGCCGAACTGAAAAACCGTTGATCGCCATCCAGCCACTGCAATCGTGCGTCGTAACGCTGCGGCGCATAGATCAGGTTGAAGTCGCGAATCGGGCCACCCACCAATGCACAGGAAACCTGGCTCTCGCCGCTGAAGGAAAACGGGTCCAGCGGTAACAACGTTCGCGTGTCCTGACCGTCAACCCGCAAGGTCATGCCGTCGCCCTGCAGCACGGTGATCACTCGATGATACCCGGCAAAGGTGGAAAAACCGCCCGACTCGCCGATGTCGGCAATCGACAGGCGCCAGCCGAAGCCATCAAGACCGGTGCCGGCGTCGCGAGTGATTTCTTCAGTGCTACCCCCGCCGTTTTTCCACGGCATGCGAGGGTAATCCTTGGCGCGTAGAACGTTCATTTCTTTCATTTATGGAACCGACCTTCCAGACGATGACGGGAACCGGGGTGGATCAGGCGAGCGGCTGTTACCGGCTGGCGGCCAGACCAGGTGCGACGACGAATCAGCAGGCAGGGCTCGCCCTTTTCAATCTGCAGCAGTTTGCATTCGGTCGCTTCAGCCAGTATCGCCTCGACCACGTGCTCGCCTTCAGTCAGCGGCGCCACCTGGTTCAGATAGGCATAGGGCGTTTGCAGGGTGAAATCCTGTTTGAGGTAGTCCGGCGCCACCAGTGCGTTGACGAAACGATCCTCGATTTGCACCGGGATATCGTTTTCAAAATGCACGATCAGCGAGTGGAAGACTTTCTGGCCTTCGCGCATGTCCAGCGCCAGGGCACGCTCGGAACCGGCCGCCTCTTCTTCGAGGGTGATGACCTTGCAGGTGTGACGATGACCGCGAGAGGCGATTTCGTCGGCGATGTTGTGCACTTCAAACAAAGCGGACTGACTTTTCGGCTCGGCGACGAACGTGCCGACACCTTGCATGCGCACCAAAAGACCGTCGGCGGTCATCTCGCGCAGCGCGCGGTTGATGGTCATGCGGCTGAAACCCAACTGGCTGACCAGCTCGCTTTCCGACGGAACGCGGTAGTGAGGCGGCCAATTACCGCTGTCGATTTGCTGGGTAATCATCTGTTTAACGCGGGCGTACAGGGGCGCCGGACTGTCGCCCATGTTCGCGGCCAACGGAGAGACTGCAGGCGGAGTCGGCACGGTTAATCCTTTGTTCGTCTGGATGAGATTGCTAGCTTGCCGGAGTTTACCGAGCAGGCAAACGTCTGTATATGTATATACAAATAACACACGATGGGGTGCTGAACCATGTCCGCTTTCTTTGCCGAGCGCGCGCTTCTGCCTAACGGATGGGCCAATAACGTACGTCTTGAGGTCAGCGCCGATGGCGTATTGACTCATGTCCAGGCTGATTCCACTGCAGATGGCGCCGAAAGGCTGAGTGGCCCGCTACTTCCGGGCATGCCGAATTTGCACTCCCATGCGTTCCAGCGGGCAATGGCCGGGCTCGCCGAAGTGGCGGGCAATCCGAACGATAGTTTCTGGACCTGGCGCGATTTGATGTACCGCCTCGTCGGAAAAATCAGCCCGGACCAACTCGGCGTCATTGCCCGTCAGCTGTACATCGAAATGCTCAAGGCGGGCTACACGTCCGTCGCTGAATTTCATTACGTGCATCACGACCTCAACGGCCAGCCTTACGCAGACCCTGCCGAGCTGGCTCTGCGCGTCAGCCAGGCCGCCGCCTCTGCCGGCATCGGCCTGACGGTGTTGCCGGTGCTCTACAGCCACTCCGGGTTCGGCGGCCAAGCCCCAAATGAGGGTCAGCGCCGTTTTATCAACAGCACCGAGAACTACCTCAAGCTGCAGTCGCGCTTGCAGCCGATCCTGGCGCAACAACCGGCGCAATCCCTTGGTTTGTGCTTCCACTCGTTGCGAGCGGTCACCCCGCAGCAGATCAGCGAAGTGCTCGCCGCCAGCGACAAGCAATGCCCCGTGCACATCCACATCGCCGAGCAGCAAAAGGAGGTCGATGACTGCGTGAGCTGGAGCGGTCGCCGTCCGCTGCAATGGCTGTACGAAAACACTGAAGTCGATCAGCGCTGGTGCCTGGTCCACGCCACCCACGCCAACCCGGAAGAAGTCACGCTGATGGCCAAGAGTCGCGCCATCGCCGGGCTGTGCCTGACCACCGAAGCCAACCTCGGCGACGGGATCTTTCCGGCGGTGGATTTTCTCGCGCAGGGCGGGCGCATGGGCATCGGTTCCGATAGCCATGTGTCATTGAGCGTGGTGGAAGAGTTGCGCTGGCTGGAATATGGCCAGCGACTACGCGATCAGCGGCGTAACCGGTTGTATGGCGCGGATCAGCCGATGGTCGGCCGTACGTTATACGACGCAGTACTGGACGGCGGCGCGCAGGCGCTGGGCCAGCCGATTGGCGCTCTGGAAGTGGGCAAGCGCGCTGACTGGCTGGTGCTGGACGGCAATGATCCGTACCTGGCCACGGCCAGTGGCGACGGGATTCTGAACCGTTGGCTGTTTGCCGGTGGCGATCGTCAAGTGCGTGATGTACTGGTCAACGGCCAGTGGGTCGTGCGTAACGGACGTCATGCGGATGAGGAAGAAAGCAGCCGGGCGTTCACTCAGGTCCTGCGCGATCTCCTCGGTTAACGCAAAACAAAATGTGGGAGCGAGCCTGCTCGCGATGAGGTTGTCATATCCAACGGAGATGTTGACTGACAGACCGCTATCGCGAGCAGGCTCGCTCCCACAGTTTTGATCTTCGGTAACCTTTAGTTCGAGGTCTTGGCCATCTGTGTATCCGACGCCCGCCAGATCAGCCGCGTGGTGTCGTAACCCTGCTGACGCGCCTTGCTCAGCAGTTCTTCACGCACTACACCATTGACCGAAGGCGTCCGGGACAGCAGCCAGAGATACCGACGACTTGGATCGCCGACGATGGCGGTCTTGTAGTCGTCGCTGACGTACAACACCCAGTATTGCCCTTTCGCTACACCCGGCAGCAATCGCGAAAACCAGGTATCAAACTCGACCCACAACTTGTCGGTCTTGCCCGGCACCTGTGGATAAGCCGTGCCCTTGGCTTCTTCCCATTGCCAGTCCGCCGTCAGGCAACGGTTGAGCACCAACACATTACCGTCGGGCTTGAGCGTGTAATGGGCTTCGGATTGCGCGCAGTTGCGCTGGAAATACATCGGCAAGCGCGCCAACTCATACCAGGTGCCCTGATACTTCTTGAGGTTGACGCTGTTGACGGTTTTCGGCGCCAACGGATCTTCGCCAGAAGTGGCGCAGCCGGCCAATACCAGGCCCGCTAAAAGTACAAAAAATAACCGCTTCATTGTTTTTCTCCCGTGGGCGCGTAGCCCCGGTTTACTTCAGGCCTTGGCCAGAAAACATCAACACTTTGTCACCGGCGTATTGCACGCTGATAAAGCTGTTCTTGTCGCCCCAGGTGCAACTGGACATGCCCAGCGCGCCCGAACAATCGGCGGGTTTACCCAGCAGGTTTTCAACCTCGGCCTTGGGCATACCGGCAGACAACTTCGAGTAGTTTTCCTGATTGACCTTGCTGCATGCGGCCAACAACACGCAGAACGAAAGCAGGGCGATAGAGCGCAGCGACATGGTGTAGCTCCTGGGGCGAAGGGGGTTGGCATGGCTGCCAAGCAGAAGCTTAGAAGAGAAAACCCCTATCTGGTTCCCCGGAGGACTGGCTATTTATCAGGCCGCTCGTCTGCCATTTGCCGAAAAATCAGCGACTTTCTCGCGCCAATGAACATTTCGTCGATTTTCGACAAAGACGCCTAATCTTTGGCGCCGACCGGTCGACATAGAAGCAGCGCAAGCCCCCCTGTTGATCAGCCCCTCCGCGGTAGCTCATTTAATGACCAGAAACATGAAGTTCAGCCACAAGATCCTGTTGGCTGCTGCCCTCGTGGTGGCCGTTGCATTTGCCTGTTTCATCCTGTTCAACGACTACCGCCAGCGCCAGACCTTGCGCAGCAGTACCGAAGCGTCGATGCAGGAACTCGGCAGCCTGACCACCAGCAACATTCAGACCTGGCTGGAAAGCCGCATTCAGTTGCTGCAATCGCTGTCCCAGCAGATCGCCGCGGACGGCAGCGCCCCGGCCAGCCTCAAGCGGGTTATCGACCTTCCGGCCTACACCAGCAATTTCCAGCTGAGCTACTTCGGCGGCAGCGACGGCGTGATGTTCTCGGTTCCGGCCGGCAATCGCGCTGCGGACTACGATCCTCGCGCCCGTGGCTGGTATAAGGCGGCCAACAGCGCGCAACAGACCATCGTCACCGAACCGTACATCGCTGCGTCCTCCGGCAAGCTAGTAATCACCGTGGCCACTCCGGTTCAGCGCCAGGGCCAGATGATTGGCGTTGCAGGTGCGGACATCGACCTATCCAGCGTCAGCGCGATCATCAACTCCCTGAATTTCGGCGGCCATGGCCACGCATTCATCGTCAGCGCTGATGGCAAGATTCTGATTCACCCGGACAGCAAACTGGTGCTCAAGAGCCTGGCCGACGCCTACCCGAACGGTGCGCCAAACGTCAGCCCTGGCATGAAAGAAGTCGAGATCGATGGCACAAGCCAGTTCATCTCCTTCACCCACGTCAACGGCGTGCCGTCGGCGGACTGGTACGTGGCGCTGGTGCTCGATCAGGACACCGCGTTCTCGATGCTCAGCGAATTTCGCACGTCGGCGATCATCGCCATGGTCATCGCGGTGGTCATCATCATCGCGCTGCTGGGCATGCTGATCAGCTTCCTGATGCAGCCGCTGCTGACCATGGGCCGCGCCATGCACGACATCGCCGAAGGCGAAGGTGACCTGACCAAACGCCTGACCATCCACGGCCATGATGAATTCGGCGCCCTGGGTACTTCATTCAACCGCTTTGTGGAACGCATCCATACATCGATCAGCGAAGTGGCATCGGCCACAGGTCAGGTCAACGAAGTGGCGCTACGAGTGGTGGCTGCCTCGAATTCGTCGATGTTCAATTCCGACCAGCAAGCCTCACGCACCAGCAGCGTGGCGGCGGCGATCAACGAACTGGGTGCCGCCGCGCAGGAAATCGCGCAGAACGCCGCCCTCGCCTCTCAGCATTCGAGCGACGCCCGCGCCCTGGCGGAAGACGGCCAGCAGGTGGTCGACAAGACCATCGCCGCGATGCAGCAACTGTCAGCGAAGATCAGCGATTCCTGCGGCAACATCGAAACGCTCAACAGCAACACCGTGAACATCGGGCAGATCCTGGAAGTGATCACCAGCATCTCGCAGCAGACCAATTTGCTGGCGTTGAACGCCGCCATCGAAGCGGCCCGTGCCGGCGAAGCAGGCCGTGGTTTCGCCGTGGTGGCTGACGAGGTGCGCAACCTTGCGCACCGCACTCAGGATTCTGCGCAGCAAGTGCAGAAGATGATCGAGGAATTGCAGGTCGGTGCGCGTGAAGCGGTCAGCACCATGACCGACAGCCAGCGCCAGAGTGAAAGCAGCGTTGGCATTGCCAATCAGGCCGGTGAACGGCTCGGTAGCGTGACTCAGCGTATCGGTGAGATCGACGGGATGAACCAGTCGGTGGCCACGGCAACGGAAGAACAGACGGCCGTGGTGGAGTCGATCAACGTCGACATTACCGAGATCAACACGTTGAACCAGGAAGGCGTGGAGAACCTGCAGTCGACTCTACGCGCGTGTGCAGACCTTGAGCAGCAGGCGGCGCGGTTGAAGCAGCTGGTCGGCAGCTTCAGAATCTGAGCCAGATTTACAGGCCCCTTCGCTGGCAAGCCAGCTCCCACAATTATCTGTGGCGGACACGCATTAAGTGTACGGCACAGCCCCCTGTGGGAGCTGCGGTGCGACGATTCGACTTGCCAGCGATGACGGCATCAGCCGCAATTAAAATCTAAAACCTGGAACCAGGCTTCGAAAGAAACTCCAACTCCTCAGCCGTAGACTCCCGCCCCAACACCGCATTGCGATGCGGAAACCGCCCGAACTGCGCGATCACCTTCTGATGCTTCTCGGCGTAATCCAGGTAATCGGCAAACAGCGCCCGGTCGTCTTCAGGCTGTTGCGCCACCAGATCGATGTAGCGCGAGATGCACTCGTTCTGCACCGCCAGATTCTCGCAGTGCTCAAACACCAGATAGATGAACACCCGCTGGATCGGCCGCAATTGCCGATCGAAATCCGCAGCAATGCCCTGCGCTACCAGTGCCTGAGCCCTTGGATCGCCTGAAAAGGATTTTGGAGTGTCGCGAAAGATCATTCGCGGAACTTGATCGAGCAGCAACACCAGGGCCAGCCAACCTTCGGGACGTTGCGTCCACTCGGTCAATCCGCCGGCCAGTGCCTGTTCGACCCAGTCCCCGAAACGCTCGCGCGCTTCGACGTCCTGGCTGTCACGCTTGCCGAACCACAACTTGCCCTTCTGTGCCGCCACCTCGGTGGATGATTCGCAATCTCCGAACCACCATTCAAGCAACGGCTGCCAGGGCGCGGTCATGTTTATTCCTTGTGGTAAGCCGTGACGCGTTCAACTTCTTCTTTCGAGCCGAGGTACACCGCTACGCGCTGGTGCAGGCCTTCAGGCTGAATGTCGAGGATGCGCTGGTGGCCGTCGGTGGAAGCGCCGCCAGCCTGTTCAACCAGGAACGACATCGGGTTGGCTTCGTACATCAAGCGCAGCTTGCCCGGCTTCGACGGCTCGCGGCTGTCACGTGGGTACATGAACAGACCACCACGGGTCAGGATACGGTGCACATCGGCGACCATCGCGGCGACCCAGCGCATGTTGTAGTTCTTTTTCAGCGGGCCTTCATCACCAGCCAGCAGTTCTCCGACGTAGCGCTGTACCGGCGCTTCCCAGTGACGCTGGTTGGAGGCGTTGATCGCGAACTCCTGAGTGGACTCCGGGATCGTGATGTCTTCGTGAGTCAGTACGAAGCTGCCCATTTCACGGTCCAGGGTAAAGCCTTTCACGCCGTCGCCCAGGGTCAGCACCAGCATGGTTTGCGGACCGTAGATGGCATAGCCGGCAGCAACCTGCTCGGTGCCTGGCTGCAGGAAGGCTTTTTCATTCAGCGCTTCGTTCTGGCTCAGGTATTCGCTCGGGCAACGCAGTACCGAGAAGATGGTACCGACCGGTGCGTTGATGTCGATGTTCGACGAACCGTCCAGCGGGTCGAATACCAACAGGTAGGCGCCTTTCGGGTATTTGCCCGGGATCTGGTAGGCATTGTCCATTTCTTCGGACGCCATGCCGGCCAGGTGACCGCCCCATTCGTTGGCTTCGAGCAGGATCTCGTTGGAGATGACGTCGAGTTTCTTCTGCACTTCACCTTGGACGTTTTCGGTGCCCATGCTGCCCAGAACACCGCCCAGGGCGCCTTTGGAAACGGCGTGGCTGATTTCTTTACAGGCGCGCGCCACCACTTCGATCAGGAAACGCAGATCGGCAGGCGTGTTGTTGCTACGGGTCTGCTCAATCAGATAGCGACTCAGGGTAACGCGGGACATGGAAGGCTCCGGTGGAATGGGGGACTGAAAACCCGCGCAGTTTAACGCGAGTCGGGGCGCATTTCCTCCTATCAGACGTGAGATGCCGAATAGAGTTCATGCGCGGGGTTTAGCGTAGTTCGAAACGGGCATTTTTACCGACCATTGAACCGCTATCGCGAGCAGGCTCGCTCCTACAGTGTCACGCGTACTCATTGTGGGAGTGAGCCTGCTCGCGATGGTGCGCAGCACCGGTCTTCACGGCTTGACGGGCGGTTTACGCAGCAAACTGAACGCCATTGCCGCCAGAAACAACACGCTCAACAGCAACACCGCCCACAACCCGAACTTCTTCCAGTTCGTGTCCGTCGTAGCGGCCGCTGTCACCGTGGAAGTAGTACTCAACACGGCTGCGCCTTCAACCGACGCCTTGCCCAACGCCGCCCATTTCGCCGCGTTGTAATCCGGGATCAACGTCGACAACGGCAGGTTCGCCGCCTTCGCCGTCGCACTGCCCAGCGCCAGCGTGTAAGGCCCGATGCCGCGCGCCAGGAACACTAACTGCGTCGATCGTACGGCGAAACGGATCGTCGGCGCTTGCGCTCCCAAACCACCACCACGTTCGTCCACCACAAGCTTCAACTGCTGCACGGTTTGCCCCGGCAGTTGCAGCTCGTTTTGCATCACGTCCTGGCCATTCTGGGTCAGGCGATAGAGCAACCCGGTGCTTAATGCTTGCCACGGCAGACTGCTTTCCCGACGGCCGGACACAATGGCTGGCGCCAGACTGTTGGGCTGACTCAACTCGACCTGAACGCGCTCGACATTCAATCCCATCGGTAATTGCCAGGTGTATTCACCCGCCTTCACGCTGCTGCCCGCCAACGGTTGCGACCAGACCAACGGCTGCGGCACGTTGCGCGCACTGACGCTTTCGACTTGTGCCGAGGTCAAGGCAGGTGCCGATTGTGGTGAGCTCCAGAGCAGGCGCAGGTAACGCGCCGTCTGCCCCGGCAAACTGACTTCACGTTGCTCGACCCGTTCGTCGGCAAACGTCAGGCGCGCGACTTGCCCGTCGCCCCAGGATTGCCAGTGCTGCAGATCATCGCTGGCTTCGATGCTGAATCGCTGGAAGCCGTCGCGATCGCTGGTCCAGTCGAGGATCAATTGCTGCAACGGCGCTTTGATGGCGCTGGCGTCCAGCAACCAGCCACGCAGCACTTCTTCGCCGGCCTCGAGTTGGCTGGATGGCTGCACTTCGACCAGCGTGCCGTTGGCGGTCGATTGCACTCGCACACCCGGCGCGCGTTCGGTGGAATCGGCGGCGCTGTACAGCGGGAACCATTTCACGTCGGACAGCACACGTTGCTCGCTGGATTGCGCCGACGCCCGAACCAAGGCGTAGGCCTGTGGCTCACCGGCAGCGTTGAAGACGCGCACATCGCTAAGATCTGTCTGGCGTGCATTCAATTGCACATTCAACGGCAGCTCAAGGCGATACCACGGCCCTTCCCCGCTCACCGACAAGGGCACCTGCGTGGTGAAATCCGCCGGTTTTTCCTGAGCATTGGCCGTGAGCGCCACACCCAACGCAACGGCACCCAACCATCCCAGGTTCAGCTTCTGACTCAAGACGACACTCCTTCGGTTTGCGGGGCGGGCTTATCCGCCTCCGGCGCAGCTTCGGCACGCTTGGGTGGCAGTGGGGCAAAATAGCCGACCACCAACAGCAACACACCCACGCCGATGAACGACACGATCCGCGCCAGTCCGCCGCGGTTACTCAATTCGACAAAGAACAGTTTGGCGACCACGACGCCGATCAGCGCCGCACCGATCAGCCAGACTTCGCGGCGATGACGCAGATGGCCGCCAATCATCAAGCTCAACGCCATCAAGGTCCACACGATCGACAGCCCCGCCTGCACCAGCATCGATGCCAGCAGCGCATCCAGCTCGAAGGGAACGCCACCCCAATGATGAGCGGTGCGCATCACCAGCGCGGTGAAGAAGGCAAACAGCGAGACACCCGCGACCAGTTGGCTGGCGAGATCAACGAAGGGCTTGCGGATCGCCAGTTGCGTCACGGCGTATCGGGACCAGACGAACACGCCGAACAACGCGAACAGCAGCCCCAACTCCAGCGGGTTGATCAGCGGCGCATAGGGCAAGGGCTCGGCGGTGCCGTCGCTGACAATATTCGCCAGCCAGAACCAGCCGAGCATCAGCAACGCCAGAGGCGCCGCCGCGTAGAGACGGTATTCACGAGGATAGGCGGACACCGGCCATGGCCAATTGCGCGGCGCGGCCATCAGCACCAGGTACAGGCTTGGCAAAATCGCCCAGCCCAGCCAGCGCCAGGCGTTGTATTGCTCGGACAACAGCAGCAAGCCGTAACGCAACTCCAGGGCCAGCACGCCGATCAACAGCCAGGCGCCGAGCACATGGGCGGCGCTGATCGCACGGGGCGCCAGC
>NZ_WFGV02000098.1 GCF_010095445.2 Pseudomonas sp. TNT3 | reverse complement strand
TGGGCAATGCCGCAGGCGCCTTGCCGCTGGTGCTTGGCCAGCGAACGGCCGAGGCAGCCATCGCCGATCCGCTGCTGGCGCACTATTGGTCACCACAACCGCAGCTTGAGTTGGGCAAAGCGCTACGGGGCAAGGCCACGTCGGCGCTGGATATCTCCGATGGCCTGCTGGCCGATTGCGGGCATATCGCCCTCGCGTCAAAGGTCGGCATTGAGGTCGTGAAGGACAAGTTGCCGTTGTCCAAAGCCCTGGTCGCCTTCCTCGGCCAATCGGGTGCCGAAGCCGCAGCCTTGAGCGGCGGTGACGATTATGTGCTGGCTTTCACGTTACCGTCCGTCGAGTTGCCGGCATTGCTGGCCGACGGCTGGCCCATCCATGTGGTCGGACGTGTAGTAACGGGGCATGGCGTCATGCTGCTGGATGCCGATGGACAAGACATCACCCCGCAAACCCGGGGCTACCAACATTTTCGGGAGACACCGTGACAGATCATCCCAAACAGGTCCCGGCGGAATTCGTACCGCCGTCGGTCTGGCGCAATCCATGGCATTTCCTGGCGTTCGGCTTCGGCTCGGGCACCCTGCCAAAAGCACCGGGCACCTGGGGGTCGTTGGTCGCGCTACCCTTTATCCCGCTATGGCAGATGCTGCCCGACTGGGGTTACTGGCTGATGCTGGGCATCACCATGCTGTTCGGCTTTTGGCTGTGCGGCAAGGTGGCCGACGATTTACGGGTACACGACCACGAAGGTATCGTCTGGGACGAGATGGTCGGCATGTGGATCACCCTGTGGCTGGTGCCCGAAGGCTGGTACTGGTTGCTCGCGGGGTTCCTGATGTTCCGGTTCTTCGACATCCTCAAGCCATGGCCGATTCGCTGGATCGACCGGCATGTGCACGGTGGCGTAGGGATCATGCTTGACGATGTATTGGCCGGTGTATTTGCCTGGCTGGGGATGCAAGGCCTGGTGTGGATTTTTGCTTGAGGGACTGATCAGGGGGACAAGGGATGGCTCGACGCGGTTTGGCGATGATTATTTTCGCACTGTTTTGCTCGCTGGTTCAGGCGGGCGAAACACCGACACCCTCTGTGATTCATCTGGCCAGCGAAGAATGGGAAGACTACACCGCCGCCGATGGTCACGGCCTGGCCTGGGACGTGTTGCGTGAAGTTTTCGAGCCCGCCGGCGTCAAACTGGACATCCGCTCCGAACCTTACACACGCTCTATCGGCCTGGCACAGCGCGGCGAAGTGGACGCTTGCGTCGGCGGTTATCGGGATGAAGTGAGCGAGCTGCTTTATCCGCGCTGGAATTACGATACCGACCACATCTACGCCCTGGGGCTGGCGAGTAACCCGGCGCCGACGCTGGAAACCTTGGGCAATTACCGGCTGGCCTGGGTTCGGGGTTACCAATACCAGGCTTACCTGCCCAACGTGCATCGGTACAACGAAGTCATCCGTCGTACCGGGATCCTGTCGATGCTCACCCACGACCGCGCGGACTACTACATCGACGCGCTGACCGAGGTGGACTATGTGGTCAGTCGGGCCAAGGATCCGTCGCAGTTCCGCCGGACACATATCGCGGAATTGCCGCTTTACCTCTGTTTCGCCAATACACCTCAGGCGCGCTCCTTGATGGCGCTGTTCGATCGACGCATGGACGATTTGGTCAAAAGCGGTCAGCTGAAACCGATCTTCGAACGCTGGAAACAACCCTATCCATTCAACTCGAATTAACGAGAACCCTGTAGCAGCTGGCGAAGCCTGCGTTCGGCGGCGCAGCCGTCGTTAATTCATACCACGCGGAGGGTCAGACTGACCGAGTCGTCAGGTTTTACGACGGCTGCGCCGCCGAACGCAGGCTTCGCCAGCTGCTACAAGGTGGGCGTTGCACAGGTCGCGGGCCTTTGAGATCAAACATTTTGATTGTTATGCCCCATAATTCAGCCTAAGCGTCTGCTGGAACCTGCTGTTACAATGCCGCGTCTGCGAATCTCCAGTACCTTTAGATCAGGAGCACACCGGTGCCTGTCGTTTTTGTCGCCGCTTCCAAGCTGCCAACGCCTTTTGCGCAATTCACCATGCACGGCTTTCTCGATGAGGAAAACGGCCGCGAGCACGTCGTGCTGAGTCTGGGTGAGTTCGACGATGGTGCCCCGGTACTCGGCCGGCTGCACTCTGAATGCCTGACGGGCGATGCCTTGTTCAGCCAGCGTTGCGACTGCGGTTCGCAGCTTGAGGCGGCGTTGCAAGCCATCGCCCGTGAAGGCCGTGGCGTATTGCTCTACTTGCGTCAGGAGGGCCGTGGTATTGGCCTGCTGAACAAGATCCGCGCCTACGAGTTGCAGGACGGCGGTGCCGATACTGTTGAAGCCAACGAACGCCTGGGCTTTGCCGCCGACCAGCGTGATTACGCCATGTGCCTGCCGATGCTTGAGCATCTGGGCGTGAAGTCCCTGCGACTGATGACGAACAACCCACGCAAGGTCAAAGCCTTGACCGACATGGGCATCGTGGTCGCCGAGCGCGTGCCGCTGCACACCGGGCACAACCCGCACAACAAACTTTACCTGGCTACCAAGGCCAGCAAGCTCGACCACATGATGGGCAACGAGCATCAGGGCGAGGTGGGTCGGGCGTGACGCGCGGTCAGGTCCGGCGGCGACTGTCCGTCAACTGGTGGCAATACCTGGCGCTGGCCTTGTTGCCACTGTTCGTGATCAACGGCGTCTTCGGTCAAAGCGAGGCGATCCTGCCGGTGCTGGCAATGCCGATGTTCATTGCCGGTGTTGCCTCGATGTTTGTCAGCCTGAAATTTTTTGGTGGCTACAAGCACGGGCTGATCGCCACCCAGAAAGCCCTGGATACGCCTGAAGAGCCCGCCGCCTGGATTGCATTGGCCGCCAAGCGTCGTGTGGCGTTCCTGGCTGCATCGTTGCCCGCCTGGATCGGTGCCCTGGCGGTTTTCGTCGGTCTGGAAGCCGTGCCGCTGATGTTGCTGGCGCTGTCGACGATGGTGCTGTTCTACCTTTACCGTATTCCGCGTCAACTCGGCTGATGCTGCGTCATTGGCTGGCGGTTGTGTTGCTGGCCGTCAGTGGCTCAGCTATTGCGGTAGAGCGGGTTGTCAGCCTTGCCCCATCCCTCTCGGAAATCGTCGTTGAACTGCATTCGGCCGACCTGCTGGTAGGCGTGCTGGATGCCGGCGAGCGTCCTGTCGAGATCGCGAACCTTGCTTCCGTAGGTCGCTACGGCCAGTTGGACATGGAGCGCCTGCTCAGTCTGAAACCTGACTTGCTGCTGCTCTGGCCCGGCAGCGTCGGCCCGGCGCAACGTGAACAGCTTGCGCGGTTGAACATCCCCACTTACGTAGCCGAACCCCATAACCTGGAGCAACTCACTCGGCAGATCGAGGCGATTGCCACACAACTTGGGCGACCCGAACGGGGCGTGGTGTTGGCAGCGAACCTGCGCCAGCGACTGGACTCCTTGCGTCAGCGCTACCGGCGGGATGAGCCGTTAAGAGTTTTTTATCAGGTATGGGATCGGCCGCTGTATACGGTCGGTGGCGGGCAGGTCATCAGCGATGCGCTGCAAGTGTGCGGGGCACGCAATGTGTTTGCCGACCTGGCGCTACCTGCACCTCAGGTCAGCGTCGAGGCGGTCCTGCAGCGAAATCCCGACGTGATCCTGGCCAGTGATCAGGCGCAACTCGATGTGTGGAAAGCCTGGCCACAAGTGACCGCCGTGGCGCACGGGCAGTTGCTCCTTGTGATGGATAAAGGCCTGGAGCGGCCGAGCGGGCAGATGATCGAAGCGACTGCAAAGCTGTGTAAGCTGATTGCGCCTGATCGCTGACCTGTGGCGAGGGGATTTATCCCCGTTCGGCTGCGAAGCAGTCGTGTTCCATCGAGCGCGGTGTACATGAAACTTATAGGTTGCCGGTAAATTGGGGCCGCTTCGCAGCCCAACGGGGATAAATCCCCTCACCACAGGGGGTGTTACTTTTCAGATTTCCGGCGTCCAGGTCACCCCAAACATCCACGCCCGACCTTCCTCGTGATACCCATACTGACTGCCGTCATAGCTGTACAGCGCACGTCTGTACCCCTTGTCCAGCAGGTTATCCACCTTCAGCTCCAGCTGGATCTCGCGATTCAATGCCCAACTGCTGCGCAACCCTACCAACGCATATCCTCCCAGCGGCTGCAGGTTGTTTTCATCGTCATAGCTGCTGCTCACCGCCTGCCAGCTCGCGCCAAGACCCAGCCGATCAAACTGCCGATCCAGATCCAGGCTCAAGGTGCGCCGCGCCCGACGGGCGAGGGTGTGCCCGCTGTCTCGATCCCGTGGGTCGATGATCGCCACGCCGAGGTTGCTCTGCCAGCCGAACAACTCCTGCTTCAATGCCGCCTCGAAACCGTTGATGCGTGCCGAGGCGACGTTTTGCGGTCGTGTGTTGCTGCCGAAAATAATCGCGTCTTCAAGGTCCGTGCGATACAACGAAGCTTCCAGGCGACTGGTCTCGGTCAACTGACTACGCCATTGCAGTTCGTAACTCTTCGAGGTTTCCGGCTTGAGATCGGGGTTGCTGAAATCCGGGTAATACAGGTCGTTGAAGGTCGGCGCGCGGAAGCCTTCGCTGTAGGTCAACAGCACATCGTTGTCCGGGTTCAGCGGCAGGGTGAGCGTGCCGCTCCAGCTGTTCTGGCCGCCGAATTGCTGGTTCTGGTCGCGGCGCAGTCCCAGTTCCGTCGAGAAACTGTCCGCCTGATAGCGATGCTGGATAAACGCCGCGCGGTTCCAGCGACTGTCTTCGTCGAACGGCGTGCTGCTGTTGATGCGGTCTTCGTACCAGTCGCCGCCAAGGATCAGACTGTTGCGATCGTCGAGCGTCAGGTCGTTCTGCCAGTTCACCGAATCGCGGTAGGTGTTGAACACGCTGCGTTCATCGCTGAGTTTATCGAGGGTCTTTTCGCGGTTTTCGCTGTGGCCGAACTCGATGCGGGTTTTCCACAGGTCATTAACCCGAGCGTCCACGTAGCTGCTGATGCTGCTCACGGCAAAATCGCTGTAGGGCTGCTGCTGGACTGACTCGAACGTGTCCAAGTCGAAGCGGCCGAACGGATTGTCAAACTCACTTTTTCCACGGTTATCCAGCACGTTGGCGCCAATTTCGATGTCATCGGTGAGGGCGTGACTCAGGCTCAAACTGACCGATTTATTGCGGTACTCATCGTGGTCGCCGTCGCTGGGATACGACTCGTGGGTGCGATTGATCCCGGCCGTTTCATCGAGGCTGGCCCCAAGATTGAAGCGGGTTTTCTCATCGCCGCCGGACAGTCCGAGGCTGCGCTCCCAGGTCTGGTTGCTGCCAAAACCAACGTGCAGGCGCGGTTGCAGGCCCGATTCGGTGCCCCGGCGGGTGAAAATCTGAATCACCCCGCCAATCGCATCGCTGCCATAAATCACCGAGCGGGAGCCGCGCAGTACTTCCACGCGCTCGACCTGTTCGATATTGATGTGCTGCAGGTTACTGTCGCCGGAGGTCGAGTTGCCGATGCGTTGGCCGTCCACCAGTACCAGGCTCTGCGCCGATTTGGTGCCGCGGAGGTAAATCCCCGGCAGGCTGCCGCGCCCGCCGGTTTGCCCGACTTGCACACCCGGCACGCGACGCAGCAAGTCCATAACGCTGTTCGGTTGCAGGCGGTCGATGTCTTCGCGGGTGAACACGGTGTTGGCGGCGCTGCTGTCGTTACGGGCCTCGACCTGGCGATTGGCGCTGATCAGCACATCAGGCAGCTTAAGGGCCTGGTCGCGTTCGAAGGTATCGGCCAAGAGTTGACCGGCCGGCAGCAGCGTCAGCGTCAGAGCGAGGCGGGAAAGTTTCATAGGTAATCCGTTGGTATTTTTCGATGCGCGCAAATCAAATGTGGGAGCGAGCCTGCTCGCGATGACGGTGTGTCAGTCAACATTTGAGTCGACTGACAGTCCGCCATCGCGAGCAGGCTCGCTCCCACAGGGTGTTGCATGTATCCAGAGATTCAGATGTTCAGCAGCGCCAGGCGCTGACGCACCGAAGCCTCGATCCCGGCCTCATCCAGCCCACACTCAGCCAGCATCTGCGCCGGCTTCGCGTGCTCGACGTAGATGTCCGGCAAGCCAAGGTGCAGCATCGACTTGAGGATATTCTCGCGCGCCAGGAATTCGCTGACCGCACCACCGGCGCCGCCCATGATCGCGTTCTCTTCGATGGTCACCAGCAACTCGTGACTGCCGGCGATCTCGCGGACCAGTGCTTCATCCAATGGCTTGACGAAACGCATGTCGACCACGGTGGCGTCCAGCGTCTCGGCAACTTTCAACGCTTCGGCCAGTTGTACGCCGAATACCAGCAAGGCGACTTTGCTGCCTTGGCGGCGAACAATGCCTTTGCCGATTTCAATCGGTTCGAGGTCTTTTTCGATGGTGGCATTCGGACCGTTGCCGCGCGGATAACGCACGGCTGCCGGACCGTTGTACAGGTGGCCGGTGCTGAGCATCTTGCGCAGCTCGTTCTCGTCGCTCGGGGTCATGACCAGCATGCCGGGGATGCAACGCAGGAACGACAGATCGAAACTGCCCGCATGGGTCGGACCGTCTTCGCCCACCAGGCCGGCACGGTCGATGGCGAACAATACGTCGAGGTTTTGCACCGCGACGTCATGAATCAGCTGGTCGTAGCCCCGTTGCAGGAACGTCGAGTAGATCGCCACGACGGGCTTGGCGCCTTCGCACGCCATGCCGGCGGCCAGGGTCACGGCGTGTTGTTCGGCAATCGCCACATCGAAATAGCGCAGCGGGAAGCGTTCGCTGAACGCCACCAGGTCGGAACCTTCCTTCATGGCCGGTGTGATGCCGACCAGACGCGGATCGGCAGCGGCCATGTCGCACAGCCATTCACCAAAAACGCCTGAGTACTTCGGTCCGCCGGCTTTCTTCGGCGCAGCGGCCGGGGCATCGACCGGTTCGAGTTTGGTGATGGCGTGGTAACCGATCGGATCGACTTCCGCCGGGGCGAAGCCTTTGCCTTTTTTGGTGACGACGTGCAGAAACTGCGGGCCTTTCAGATCGCGCATGTTGCGAAGGGTGGCGATCAGGGTCGGCAGGTCGTGGCCATCGATCGGGCCGATGTAGTTCCAGCCCAGTTCTTCGAACAGCGTGCCGGGAACCAGCATGCCTTTGGCATATTCCTCGGTACGGCGGGCGATTTCCCAGGCGCCCGGCAGGCGCGACAGGACCTTTTTGCTGCCCTCGCGCATGCTGGCGTAGGTGCGGCTGGAAAGGATTTTCGCCAGGTAATTCGACAGTCCGCCGACATTGCGCGAGATCGACATGTCGTTGTCGTTGAGGATCACCAGCATGTCGGCGTTCACTTCCGGCGCATGGTTCAGCGCCTCGAACGCCATACCCGCGGTCAACGCGCCGTCGCCGATCACGGCGATCGCCTTGCGATCACTGTTCTGCAGGCGGGCGGCAATGGCCATGCCCAGCGCTGCGCTGATCGAGGTGCTGGAATGGCCGACGCCAAAGGTGTCGTACTCGCTCTCGGAACGACGCGGAAAAGCAGCGACGCCGTCCTTCTGGCGCAGGGTGCCCATGCGCTCGCGACGGCCGGTGAGGATTTTGTGCGGATAAGCCTGATGACCCACGTCCCACACCAGCCGGTCATCCGGGGTGTCGAAAACGTAATGCAACGCGATAGTCAGCTCGATGACACCCAGGCCGGCACCGAAATGCCCGCCGGTCTGACCGACCGTATAGAGCAATTCCAGGCGCAACTCATCAGCCAGGGTTTCCAGCTCGGCTTCGCCTAACCGGCGCAGGCCGTCCGGCGTGTTGGCACGGTCGAGCAGGGGCGTGGTCGGGCGCTTGCGGGGAATCTCATGAAACGTCGTGGGCATCAGGCGAATCGTTATAGGTATAAAAGATGCGGCAGTTTACCTGATGCATCGCCCCCTGCCCACGCGTTGGTTTTAACTTGGTGGATACGCCTTCAGCTGCGCCGCTCGACGATATAGCGCGCCAGGTCGCGTAACGGCTCTGCATCCGCGTCAAACGGTCGCAGTGCGTGCAGCGCCTGATCGCGCAATTCCAGGGCGTAGGCCTTGGCTGCATCGAGGCCCAGCAGGGCCGGGTAGGTCGGCTTGTCGCGGGCGATGTCCGCTCCCTGGCGTTTGCCCAGGGTTTCGGTATCGCTTTCGACGTCGAGAATGTCGTCCTGAACCTGAAAAGCCAGGCCGATGGCCTGTGCATAAGTCTGCAAGGACTTCAGTTCGCTCTTCTCGGCACGGCCGCTGGCCAGGGCGCCGAGTTTGACGCTGGCCTCGATCAATGCCCCGGTTTTGTGCCGATGCATATATTCGAGGGCCTTCTGATCGAGCTTCAGGCCTACCGAACCGAGGTCAATGGCTTGCCCGCCGACCATGCCCTCGGGACCGGCTGCCAATGCCAGGGCGCTGACCATTTGCAGGCGGATCTCGGCATCGAGCGTGCTCAAACGCGGGTCGAGCAGGGCGCTGAAGGCCAGGCTCTGCAAACCGTCACCGGCAAGGATCGCGCACGCTTCGTCGAATTTTTTGTGGGTCGTCGGCTGGCCGCGACGCAGATCGTCGTCGTCCATGGCCGGCAAATCGTCGTGAACCAGGGAATAAGCGTGAATCAGTTCGACCGCACAGGCTGCGCCATTGGCTTGTTCTGCCGGACCTCCCAATGCTTCGCACGCGGCATAGGCCAGCAGCGGGCGAACGCGTTTGCCGCCATTCATCACGCTGTAGCGCATCGCTTCGTAAAGGCGTGCAAGCTCAGGGCTCGGCGCGTTGAACAGGAGTTCCAGTGCTGCGTTGACCCGAGCCTGGCTGGTCGCCGAATACGCTGCAATCATTCTGGTTGTTCCGCGTCGAAGGGTTCCTCGGCGAGCTCGCCATCGCGCTCGAGCAGCACTTGAACCTTTTGTTCAGCCTGGGCCAGCGCTGCCTGGCAATCGCGGGTCAGACCGATGCCTTGCTCGAAAGCCGTCAGCGAGTCTTCCAGCGACAACTCGCCGTTCTCCAGTCGCTCTACCAGCGTTTGCAGGTCAGCGAGGGATTGTTCGAAATCCAGTGCAGCTTTTTTGCGGGCCATGGCGGCTATTTCCGGTTGACGTTAAACCGGCGCGACACTAGCAGACATGGGGGTTATGGGCAAATGAGCAGGGTAGTTTGAGCCTCCGTCCCACGCTGAAAACGACCCTGTGGCGAGGGCGTTTACTCCCGCTGGGTCGCGTAGCGGCCCCAAAACCATCCAACTGACTTTCTCAGGAGTACCGCAGTAATTAATTTACGCCTGCTGCGCAGCCGAGCGGGAGCGAGCCCTCTCGCCACAGGTTGTCTGTCGCTCAAACATCATCGGGATAATTTATCTTGTATCGAGTATTGCGCCCGCCACCCGGGAGCCGTTTCAAATAACCCCTCTCCAGTAAGTCGGTGAGATGACGAGTTGCAGTCGCTTTGGACACCTTCGAAACAGCCTGATATTGAGCTGCGCTGATTCCATCCTCGAAACCTCGCTCCCCACCATCCAGCAAGCGGTTCAATACCTTGATCTGCTCGGCCGACAGCCCGGACTCCCGATGCGCCTGCCAGAAGCGCGATTTGGCCAGCACCGATTCGATTCGGGCGATGGCCTGCTGCAGGCTACGCAGCAGGGTCTGTAGAAACCACTCCAGCCACTCGGTGATGTCCGATGTGGCTTTCTGACTGTTTTCCAGTACGCGGTAATAGCCGGAGCGATCTTCAAGGATGCTCGCTGACATGGCGTAAAAACGAATGGCTTGGGCTTCGCCCTGTGCTAATGCCAGGTCAGTGATGGTTCGCGTCAGTCGGCCATTGCCGTCGTCGAAGGGATGCAGTGTCACGAACCAGAAATGCGCAATACCGGCTCGTAGCAACGGATCGAGGTCCGTCTGGGTTCGACTGACTTCAAACCAATCCAGAAAGGTATCGAGCTGCAGCTCCAGCCCCAGACGGGGCGGTGCTTCGAAGTGAATAGTCGGTCGGTCGAGTCGTCCGGACACGACTTGCATCGGTTCATCACCGCGTAATGTGCCAACACGGATCCCGCGCGGCACAAATTCCATAGCCTGGTCCGGAAACAGCCACCCATGCCATTTCAGCAAGCGCTCCATTGTCAGGTGTTCCGCAAAGCTCTGCGTGGCGTCGAGCATCAGCTGCGCCAGCCCTTCGCTGCGTTGGCTGACACGATCACCCTCGATCTGCTCCAGCCCCAATCGCCGCGCCAGGGACGATCGCACCGAGCCGACATTCAGCTGTTCACCTTCAATGGCGGATGACGTAACGATGTTCTGCAGCAACGCATCCAGCTCACTTTGCGCGCTCAGCGAACTGCCCACCGAGCTGGACATACCCATCAACCGTCCTTGGGCCTGAATACACTCACGCAGCAAAGGCGACAGGTGTTCGGCTTTCCAGTTGAAATTCGGCCAATCAGGCTGCTGCCAGATCCATTGAGGTGCCATGAGGTCACTTCTCTTAAGGAGATGAGCCGAATACAAAATTATTCGGCTCATGCGGTGAGCCGAATATGACGCCTAATCGGCTCATCGTCCAGTCACGAGCGTGACCCGCGCCGCAAATCAACAGGCATCCGATTGTTAAAAAACCATCACATCGCTAACCTCCACCCAATAACGACCCGTCAGTCACGGGTCACTCTGACGAAACACAGTTTTTATCTGTTACGCGCCGAGGATCAGGCGCAAGGTTTCGTTGTGCATGGCAGGAGGCGTTACATGCGTTCCTTTCTTTTACTGCTGATCGCCTGGCTCGGCGCGACCGCCGCCAGCGCCGAGCCGACGGCCGAGTTGTC
>NZ_WFGV02000097.1 GCF_010095445.2 Pseudomonas sp. TNT3 | reverse complement strand
CGCGCGCGCTGCCCGCCCCGACCCGTGCATAACGCGCCGTGCCGCGAGCGGCGGATTCGGAGGTCAACATCACCAGGCAACACAGCGCGAGCACACTGGCCAGCAGGTTGGCGGCAGGTCCGTTGAAGGTGGACTTGAATTGATCGAAAATTGCCGTGGTGAAAGTGTCGAAGCGGATCATCGCGTACAAACCATATTCGGCCAACAGGTGCAGGCCCACTAACAAGGCGCCGCCGCAGATGGCCAGGCGCAGCTGTGGAAGCACCACCCGGAAAAATATCGCCCTGGGTTTAAGACCGAGCGATTCGGCAACGTCTTCGATGGCCGGATCGAGTCGACGAAGCGTTGCGGCAACCGGCAAGTACAGGAACGGGAAGTAGGCGATCACAGAAACCAGCACTGCCCCAGGCAGCCCGTGAATCGGCGGGACCAGGCTGACCCACGCATAGCTGTGTACGAAGGCAGGTACAGCCAGCGGTGCAGTCGCCAATAATGACCACCCGCGTCGTCCGGGCAAATCGGTGCGCTCGGTGAGCCAGGCCAGTGCCACACCGAGTGTGACGCACAAGGGAATCGTGATCACCACCAGCAGCACCGTGTTGATCAACAACTCGCCAACGCGCGGCCTGAACATCAGCGGTACGAGTGTTGCCCATCCGGTCTGAAACGATACTGCAACGATGAAGCCAATCGGCAGTAACGCCAACAGCGATACCAGTACAGCCAGACTGACCACCCAACCGTTCCCGCGCCCGAGGAAGAGTCCCCGGGAGCGCCGGCGCAAATTTGGCGATACCGCCGTGGGGAGAGCCATCGGTAGTGCTTTAGGTTTCAATTAAAGCAGCCCTGCCTGAGTCATCAGTTCCACAGCTTTTTTGCTGTTGAGTTTCGACGCGTCGACGGTCGGTGCGTCGAGCTGCTGCAGGGGCACCAGTTTCGGGTTGGATTCGGCATTTGTTCCGACCGCATATTCAAACGACTTACCGGTCTTGAGCACCTCTTGACCGTCTTTACCAGTAATCCATTGCAGGAACGCCTGGGCTTGTTCCTGATGTTTACTGGAGGCTAATACGCCGCCACCCGAGACGCTGACAAATGCGCCCGGATCCTTGTGTTTGAAGTAGTGCAGGGCAGTGTTCTTACTGTTTTCGCCGGTCTTGGCCTGATCGCCGAAGCTGTAATAGTGATAGATCACGCCGCTGTCGATTTGCCCGGCGTTGACCGCTTTGAGCACCGCGCTGTTGCCACGGTAAGCCGTTGAGTTCGTTTTCATCGCTGTGAGCCACTCCAAGGTGGCGGCTTCGCCCTTGAGTTCCAGCACAGCGGCGACAATGGCCTGGAAGTCCGCACCGGCCGGCGAGGTGGCCCAGCGACCTTTCCATTTCGGATCGGCAAGCTCCATCAGGGATTCTGGCAATTGGGCTTGCGCCAGTTTGCTCGGGTTGTAGACAAACACGGTAGATCGCGCCGCGATCCCCACCCATTTGCCATGCGCCGGCCGGTACGTTGCGCCGACCTGCTCCAGAGTAGCCGGAGCTACCGGGGCGAACAGCCCCGCGTTGTCTACCAGGACCATGGCCGGGGAGTTCTCGGTCAGGAAGACATCAGCTGGCGACGCCACGCCTTCCTGCACCAGCTGGTTGCCCATTTCGGTATCGTCACCATTGCGCACCGTGACCTTGATCCCTGTTTCCTTGGTGAAACCGTCAATCCAAGCTTTGGTCAGGCTTTCGTGTTGCGCATTGTAGACCACAATGCCATCAGTCTCTGCCGCTTGCACTTGACCAATGCCCACCAGCGCGGTGGCCAGCAAAGCAGTTTTGAGGAATGATGGAATAGGGGAAATCATGCTGTTGCAGCTCCTGGCTCTTTTTAGAATTCACGCGGAGGACTCGCTGGCATTCAACGCGAATCATTTGCATGTTTGGAAGTGCGGAGAATGTAGGGAGCAAAATGAGAAAAAAACGTCAAAAAAACGGTTATAAATCACTCTTTCTTTGCATCAGCTTTGATTTGTAACCTTTCGCCGTTTTTGACGAAATTTTTCTGATTTCCAGTATAGAGTCATCTCCCCTCCAAATGAGTGGCGGCTCTCTGCATTCGAAGACATGAATGTCCTCATGCATTGACTTGTCAGCCAATAGCCACAACAAATTTCAACAAGGAGGGAGTACAACAAGGAGTTTCTCATGCGGTTACCTGCTTCAGCCCCCCTGCGTTTCCTGCTATTGATCATCAGCCTGTGGCTAGTGATTTTTTCTCTCACCCGCTTGGTGTTGCTCGTCACTTATCTTTCAGAAGCGGGTACTGCATTTGCGTCGATTTTTGGTATCGGCCTTTTATACGACCTGAGCTTTTTGCTATATGCAGCCTTGCCCATGAGCCTGTATGTGCTGCTTTGCCCGCCGTCGTTATGGCGTTCACGAGCGCACTCGTGGTTTTTGCAGGGGCTGCTGACGCTGAGCGTCTTTGCCATGTTGTTTACTTCGGTGGCTGAATTTCTGTTCTGGGACGAATTCGGCGTACGCTTCAATTTTATCGCCGTGGACTATCTGGTGTACTCCGACGAGGTGCTGAACAACATCCTGGAGTCCTACCCCATCGGCAAATTACTTGGCGGCCTGGCGGTAATCGCGGTTGTCATCTGTATGGCTCTGCACAAACCTCTACAACGGGTGATTGCTGCCCCGTTGCCTTCCTGGCGCCAACGCTTGCTTAGTATTTCAGCAATATTGGCTTTGAGTGCTGTTGTACTGTTGGCCGTTGACCAGGACACCCCTCGGGGGAAAGGTGGCAATGCTTATCAACATGAACTCGCCAGCAATGGTCCGTACCAGTTTTTCGCCGCATTTCGCAATAACGAACTGGACTACGCTCAGTTCTATGGAACGTTACCGAAAAGTGAAGTTGGCCAGCACATCCGTAAAGAATTGGCGGAAGACAATGTACAGTTCATCGGTAAAGAATCGTTGGATGTTCGCCGTACTGTAACCCAGGGCGAAAATACCCAGCGCCATAACATTATTCTGGTGACTATCGAAAGCTTCAGCGCCAAGTACATGGGCAGCAACGGCAACCCCGGAAAACTGACGCCCAACCTCGACCAGCTCCGCAAAGAGAGCCTGTACTTCAACAACTTTTATGCAACGGGCACCAGAACCGACCGCGGCCTGGAAGCCATTACGTTGTCTATTCCTCCTACGCCGGGGCGCTCTATTGTCAAGCGGGTAGGGCGTGAAAGCGGTTTTTCCAGCCTGGGTCAACAGCTCAATCACGCAGGCTATGACAGCGTATTCGTATACGGAGGCCGTGGTTATTTCGACAATATGAATGCGTTCTTCGGCGGCAATGGCTATCGGGTTGTCGATCAGTCCAGTATTGATGAAGCTGATATCCATTTCAAAAATGCCTGGGGTATGGCGGACGAAGACCTCTATCAACAGACGCTGAAGCTGGCAGACGAAAACTTCGCCAACGGCAAAGCTTTCCTACTGCAATTGATGACCACTTCCAATCATCGTCCTTACACTTACCCTGAAGGCAAGATCGATATTCCATCCGGTGATGGCCGTGACGGCGCGGTGAAATACACTGACTATGCAATTGGCCAGTTTCTTCAAGCCGCGCGAAAAAAACCCTGGTTCGACGACACCATTTTCGTCTTTGTCGCGGACCATACCGCTGGCAGTGCGGGCAAGGAAGATCTACCGATTCGCAATTACCAAATTCCTTTGTTTATATACGCGCCAAAGCTTGTTCCTGCACGCGAAGACGCTCAGCTGGCGAGTCAGATCGACCTGGCTCCAACTCTTCTCGGCCTGTTGAACCTCAACTACGAATCGACATTTTTTGGTCGTGATCTGCTTCAACCTACCACCTTGCCGCCCCGCGTTTTGGTAGGTAATTACCAGCATCTGGGTCTGTTTGATGGTAAAGATCTGGCTATTCTAAGCCCTCGAGGAATGTTGCGGCGTCACGATGACGCGCTGGGCGCCAGTCAAGAGGTGACTGTTCAACTCGAAGACCCACTCATCGTGCGTGCGGTCACGTATTATCAGGTCGCGAGTTATGGTTTCACCCACGGCTTGTTGAACTGGTCCAATAGTAAAAACACCCCGAAACATTAGCCCTGCTCGTTGTCACGCCCCGCGCTTGTCTATAGACGTGGGGTATTGACGTGGGAAAAGGGTGCTACATTTGCTTAGCTGTGTTTACAGACCCGAGCGGTACCGGCCTGAATCGTAGTCTCTCAATCGCTTGCTACTAAAATTCGGCGATAAGTCGGCGACCGACATGCGTGAAGTGAGAAATATATCTTGTGAGCGGTCTGGCGCCGCCCCAAACAGCAGGGCAATGCGCCCTACAAATAGGAGGTGCGGACGTCGACAAAATTCCCGCCAGCTGCAGGTGAGCTTGCGCAAAACCTCCGCTGCAGGCCACGGCTTACCGTTTGCATAAGCACAAAAAAGCGGATGTTTTGCCACCCTAGAAACGGGGCGTATCCGTTATAAATCAATAGTTTACGTCGATACAGTCCCCAGCATGGGGTGCTAGGGGTCGAGTGTTCGAATCACTCCGTCCCGACCATATAATTAAATGACTTAGCTCAATCTGAAAAGGTTGGGCTTTTTCATGTCTAAAAAATACTCCAGCATTTACTCCCACAGATATCTTGGAACTCGGAGATATGCGTAAGCGGTCAGCCATCACACCTTGCTGAACAGTTCCCGGTTGTGCGGCAGTAGCTCAGCAATCGCGCGCATACTCTGCGTCGTCAGCTGTTGCAGCTCCTTCAGATACTCGTATGGATCATGCTCGTTGAATTTGGCCGACTGGATCAGACTCATTAGCGCAGCCGCGCGCTTGCCGCTGCGCCGCGATCCAGCAAGCAGCCAGTTCAGCTCCGGTCAAAACCACATCAGTACCCACAGCCGACTGCGAAGTTGCTTTATTTTGTTCACTGATTCGCTGGTCCCTTGATGGCCAAAACGCTGCAAGGCACCTGATGCAGAACATGCTCCGTTGTACTGCCAACCAGCTTGCCCACCCCTTGGTGATGGGTATTTCCCATTACGAAGACATCCGCTCGAGTATGAGTCGCAAAGTCGACTATTGCTTTGGTTGGCGGTCCTGCAATGAAGTGTTGTCGCTCAGGCGGCACGCCGTGGCGTTCAGCCAAGGCAATGAAGCACTTTTCAAGTGACCGGCGCACGTCGTTGCTGAAACCTGGAATCGTCACGGCGCCAGCACCTGCATCAGAGAAATGTGTGTGTGTCAGTTCATAGGCATACAGCATGTGCAATTCAGCCTCACATTGCGTCGCCAATTCGTTCGCCGCCTGGATAACGCTGTCGTAGATTCCGCTGATCTGACCCTCTGGATGTGATGGATCAACCGCCGCCACAATCACCCGAGGAAGCGGACACCGGACTTCGCTGACCAGATGTATGGGGGTCGGACATTCACGCAACAACTGCCAATCCAAAGGGGTAACGAATACGCGTTTGAGCGCTGATTCATGATGTACGTCCTTGATGATCATGTCCGGCTGCATTTCAGCCACATGCCCAAGGATCTCTTGCAGCGGGTCACGGGTCAATGCAACTTCGGTGGTCACATTGATGCCCTTCCTGCGCATGAGTTCGGCCTCATCCGTCAACCACTGCAGGTTCTCCTGCCGGCAACTCTCACGAAGTTGTTCACTGTTGCTCATTAACCGCATAAGGTCGAAGTCTTCGATGAACACCGCGATATGCAGCGCCGCGCCTGTGGCATCGGCCAGCGCGATTGCCCGCTCCATTGCCGGCGAGTGACGCATGGTTGGACCTGCGATCAGAAAGAGTCGTTGATACTGCCTCATGTGGCACCTCCAAACGTTCTGGGTTATCCGCTAGCGCCCCCAGCACTCTCACTTGTCCCACCGTTGGCGATCTCTTATCGCCTAACTACCTGGATCGACACTATCAATATACGCCAGCATTACCGGCTTTTCAGTTTTCAGACCGGCGCGCGCCATGCTCCTCGCCTGGCGTCGCACCGGAAGCCATGCAACTGCCGGTAGTTGCGCACCTGAATCAATACTTCGTAAAAACCGAACTATTGGCAACGAATAAACGATTTTTGTTGATGTAAAAGGCTCGCTAGCATGACTCCTTCAGCCTATTTCTGCTTCATGCGGAGACAGTAAATGACCGCCATCAGCGTCGGCCAACCCTGGATGTGGGCCGCCTTCATTGTGTTCGTCCTTACCATGCTGGCGCTCGATCTGTTCGTCTTCGGCGGACGCAAGGCGCATCGTGTTTCGGTCCGGGAGGCGCTGGTTTGGGTCATCGCCTGGATCAGTTTGGCGTTGGTCTTCGCTGTCCTGCTCTGGTGGTATCTGCGCAGCATGTTCGGCGCCGAAGTGGCCCAGCGTACAACGCTCGAATTCCTGACGGGCTACCTGATCGAGCAGTCGCTGTCGATCGACAACATGTTCGTTTTCGTGATGATCTTCGGCTACTTCGCCGTGCCGCCAGAGTTGCAGCGCCGTGTCCTGCTCTATGGCGTGCTCGGCGCCATCGTCATGCGTGCCGGTATGATTTTCGCCGGTGTCTGGCTGGTGCAGGAGTTTGCCTGGCTGCTCTATGTCTTTGGTGCTTTCCTCGTCATCACCGGCATCAAGATGCTGATCTTCGCCAACCAGCAGCCAGACCTCGAAAAGAACCCTTTGCTGCGCTGGCTGCGTAGCCATATTCGAATCACCGACGCCTTTCACGGCGAGCGCTTCTTCGTGCGCCAGAACGGCCTGCGCTGGGCGACGCCGATGTTCCTGGTGCTGGTACTGATCGAGGCCAGCGACCTGGTGTTCGCGGTGGATAGCATCCCGGCGATCTTCGCCGTCACCACCGACCCCTTCATCGTGTTCACCTCTAACATCTTCGCCATCATGGGCCTGCGCGCACTGTATTTTCTGCTTGCCGACATGGCCGACCGCTTTCACTTGCTCAAATATGGCCTGGCCATCGTACTGGTGTTCATCGGCGGCAAGATGCTGGTCGCGCCGTGGTGGCACGTGCCGATCCAATGGTCGCTGATCACAGTCGGCGGCATCATCCTGGTTTCGGTCCTGTTGAGCCTGTCTTTGACGAAGAACAAAACCCGGGTTACGGGAGAGCAATGAAGAATCAGAGTTGTTGGCGCCGATGCGGTTTTGACCCACGCTATCGAAAACAATGACCTACCCGAATACTTGGTAATCGATGGTCTTACGCGTACCTTCACAAACCGTCTGAGGGTTACCTGAAATCAGCAGCTTTGTTCAAAAAACGTACCAGCATCAACAATTTAATGCGGAGTGGGCCTATTCGTAACGCACCTATCCAATCGACTCAAGACATCGAATCGCTCAAAATTGACGACTGAGAGTGAATTTGCAAATGAGTACTGCGTTTTGCTCGGCAGGGTATTGATACATCTGAACGGCCCGCGTGACAGGTACACCGTCGTCGCGCCATTAGTCCGGTCTGCCCCCCTTGCCCTTGGCCGACCCCGCTGTTAAGACAGCGTCTGGCGTTTGCGTTGCAAAAAAGGGTGACATTTGTTGGAGAGGCTCTGCGAATCAACAGGCCTCAGATCGCAATGGAGTAGGTGATAAATCTCAAAAACCGTAAAGCTCAATATCTCCAAAAAACTGGAGTTACGAGTACCAACACAGTCAGGATTTCAAGTCTCCCTAGAAGCATTCCAACGGTCAGCAGCCATTTAGCGGCATCGGGTAATGATGAAAAATTACCTGCCGGCCCAATGATCGTGCCAAGCCCCGGCCCGACGTTGCACACCGCAGTAGCGGCACCGCTCAACGCTGTCATCCAGTCAAGCCCAATGACAGCCAAGCCCAAGGCGATGACGGCAATAGTGACGGTGAAGAAGAACGAGAAGGTCAGAAGTGAGCGCAAGATCTCCTCGTCGATGGGATGACCGTTGTACTTCTTCTGAATCACGGCTCGAGGATGGATCAACTGCTTCAGACTACTGACCAGTAGAGCGGCAGCAACCTGAAAACGGAAGATTTTAAGACCACCTGCCGTCGAGCCTGAACATCCCCCGACGAAGGTCAGATAGAAAAAGAGCATGACGGCGAAGCTGCCCCATAACGTATAGTCGCCAACCGCAATTCCGGTGGTCGTGACGACCGAGGTTACGTTGACTGCCACGATACGAAACGCATCCCACCATCCGTAATCGCTGTGAAAACACAGCCAGGTCCCCACAGCCAGCGATGTGACGATCAAGAATCCAATAAATCCGCGTACCTGGTGATCCTTAATCAGCGCACGCCGATTTCCCCGCAATGTCGCGACGTACAAGGTGAACGGGAGGCTGCCCAGAACCATGATGGCAACTGCCACCCAATGCACCGCGGGTTGCGTCCAATGCCCCAGTGAGGAGTCCGAAGTGGAGAATCCACCGGTAGAAATCAACGACATCGCGTGGTTGACCGCTTCAAACGGCGTCATTCCAGCGACCCAGAGCGCCAGAGTTCCGATGACGGTAAGACCCAGATAGAGCACAAGGATGTACGTGGCTGCCATATGGGAACGCGGTGTCACTTTTTCCGACCAGTCTGAGGACTCTGTCTGGAACAGACGCATGCCACCGACTCGCAACAGTGGGAGGATCGCCACCGCCATGCCGATAAAACCGATGCCTCCCAACCAATGCAGCATGGAACGCCATATCAACAAACCGGGAGATGAGCTATCGAGACCGGTGAGTACAGTCGAGCCAGTGGTTGTAATGCCAGACATCGTTTCAAAAAATGCGTCGGTGTAGCTGATATCGCGGATGAACACCATTGGCAACGCTGCGAAGGTGCACACAACGACCCAACTGGCAGTCGTCAGCAGGTACATATCCCTCGGGCGAAGCTGGCCAGTATCCGGACGCCCCCGTGCGATCAACAGCAGGCCACAAATGATGGTAATCAAACTCGACCAGAGAAAGGCCGACAGATCGTCGTTACGCTCGTAGGCCACCAGCGTGATCATGGGAATAGCCATGCTTACGGCCAGCGTGATCAGAAAAATGCCGAGGATGAAGCCGATAAGCCGAATGGCTGCGAGGGACATAAAAAGTAGCGTTCCAGATTAGCGCCGGACAGTATCGGATGCCTCACTTCAGGCCCCCGTAAATTTTGCGTAAAAGTTCCATGGGCGTTCAGTCAAGCTGCGTAGCTAAGGGTTTGAAATTGCCTGGAGCTAGTGCAATAGGCGTAGACCTGGCGAAGCTTGAGTCTTGTATTGCTTGTGTTCGAGCGGAGGCCGGCCAGGACGAGAAAACCCGCGCTGACAAGGCCGAGGCGTTCGCTGCGAAATACAGCGACAAAGTGCCGGCCGGCTCCATCCGCGCAGTCGCTATTGATCAAGCAGTTCCGCTTGGCTGGTGGAGTGCTGTCGTAAAACATGATTGTTCAGGCAAAAAAAATCCCGCTGATCGCATGGAGGCAATCATCGGGATTTTCAGAACTGCGCAAGTGAAAGTTTCAAAAGCTTTCGGCAGTCGAACGTGAGGATCGACGAGCACTGAGCTAAAGGACCGTTATAGGTGGAAATCGCCTGCAGCCTCTGGCTGGTAAAGCACTTTCCTGATCTCAATCCGTCGGGTCCGATCAGAAACTCGCCAGTCGATAGCGTCCCCCTCCTGATAGCCCAGGATGGCAGCACCGATGTCGGAACACACGGAATGCTTGCCGGCATTGCTGTCCGCGTCTTCGGGGTAGACCAAGGCCACTTCGATCTCCTCGTCGTCCAGCTGCAGCAAGGCCCTGGAGTTCATCGTGACGACATTGCACGCCACCTGCTGCGCCTTGACGACAATGGCTCGCTCAAGCTCATGTTCGAGTTCAACAACCGCCGGGCCTTGCTCGAGCGCGATCAGACTCTCGAGCTTGGCCTTGTCGATTTCAGTGATGTAGATCCTGGTGGAGTCGCCAACGGCACCTTCGCGCAAGGACTGGAGATAGCGCCCCGCCGTCATGGAAAATGACTTCAATGTCGGCGTTTCGCTTTCAAGCACAAAGCCGCTGCGCAGAAAGGCTTTGAGCGAGCGCGCGTTGTCCGGGTGGATCTTGGCGATAAGCTTCTCGGCCCGCATGTCGAGGAAGGCCAGTTTCATGCCTTCGCGGATCGTGCGCGCGCCAAGGTTTCGGCCCCATTTGTCGCTGTCTCCGATGACCAGGACTATCTCGCAATTTGAGCCGGTCTTGATGAGACGGACAAAGCCCACCGGGGCGTCATGCCGGTCATAGGCCATGAAGAATCGGCCGCCCCGGTTGAATAGATGGGTCAGGATCGGCAATTGAGTCCGATCGATGGCTTGCTCGATGGAGCGCGAGACATGACGCGAATCGCTCAGGTAGCAGGTGACGCGCTCATCCTCCAACCAATCCATCAGCGTCAGCGCGTGCGCCCGAGTAATTTCAGGGCACAGCGAAATGAAAGGCTTGTTCATCTTCACCACACATATTTGTAAAGGATGAAAGCCTGTCATGGCTATGGCCATGAGGGTTCTTTCGCCAACCGGCTATTTTAAGACATAACGCGAGCAATGCCGAACAGCCTGGAGAGTTCGAGGAAACCACCGTTTTGCCGGACACCAAAGAGCGACCAGCAGATGGTAAGGAAAGTGCGGATGTGCGGCACACTGTATCGTTAGGTGTGTGACTTCAGGGAGGATTGATATGTTTTGGTATGGCAGCGAAAAAAACAGGTACCGGGCTCAGCGTTGGATATCAATTATCGTGCTGTTCTTCGCACTAATGCTTTTGATCTCGAAAATATACCTGTTCGTTGCAGGCGACGGATCCGGGTATGAGATATGTAAAGGGCTCGTCGCTACCGGCGTTGGTTTCCTCATGCTTTACCTTTCCAATAAGTGGTGAGAGTAGGCGCCGCTCTCTGTGGCGGATGGGGGCAATTTGATTTTGGCTAGGGCATCACGAGTGACCGCCACCCGCAGTAACCAAACCTTCATCCAGCCCCTCACCAACCCGTAACCACACCCAAGCCTCACACCCCCACGTCCGCATCTCCTTACCGCTTGACCTTCCCCTTGTGACAAGCCGGATAAGACCTCAAACCCAGGTCTGTCCTGAAAATCACAAGGAGGTACGCGATGTATGGCAAGCGATTAACCCTGGTCGCTGTGGCGGTAACTGGCGTGTTCGCGCTGGGTGGTTGCAAGGAGGGCGCGCCTGCGGCCGAGGCCGCCAGGC
>NZ_WFGV02000096.1 GCF_010095445.2 Pseudomonas sp. TNT3 | reverse complement strand
CAGCGGAGGGCGCGGCTGCAGGGCTGCCACGCTGCGCTCGATACGCGGCCACAGGTGAGCCGTCGGTGTAGTGGGTTCGACAAGATCGGTCAACCCCAGCAAGCGGCGCTCCCAAGTGTCGACCGCCGTGCGCAGCTCGGCATCGTCGCGCAGGCGTTGTTGAACCTGGCTGCGCAGCTCGGCCGATAACGTGCCCAGCACATACTCGCTGGCCAGCTCGTCGCGTTCTTCCGGGGTTTCGTCAGCAGGTCCGGTGATCATCCCATGCACTCGCGCAATGCCGTCAGGCTCCGCCTGATCCAGGCTTTGACGGTACCCAGAGGGGTGCCGAGTTTGTGTGATATCTGTGCGTGGGAGTACCCGTCAACGTAGGCATGCACGATGCAACTGCGCCGGTCCGGGTCCAGTTGCTCCAGGCAATGATGAATGCGCCCCGAGTGCAGATGCGCATCAAAGGCTTCGGTAATGATCGGCACGTCCGGTTCACCTTGGGTTTCGCGGCTGTGATCTCGAATGAAATTAAGCGCCAGGTGCCGGGTCACGCTGTACATCCAGCCCCGCGCCGACCCTCGTGCCGGATCGAAGCGGGCGGCGCCGGTCCATATCTTGAGGAACGCATCGTGAACGATGTCCTCCGCCAGTGCCGTGTCGCGCACCAGGCGCTTGGCAACGCCGAGCAGGCGCGGACTCTCCTGCACGTACAAATCCCGCAAGGCCTCACGCTCGCCGCGACCGCAGGCGGCCAGGTGGGCTTCGTAATCAAAAAGAGGTTCGGGCAAGGACACTGTGCTCAGCCGTTAGCGGGTCGTGAATGCAATCTAGCAAACAATGCGGATACCTGTGTGCGAGCCTGCTCGCGATAGCGGATCAAGATCCGGCAGTGGACGACTGACGGTCCGTTATCGCGAGCAGATGCATTACCTGACTGCCTACAGGGCGGCCCAGAAAATATAGTCTGCCTGGTACTTCACCACTTCCTGCTTGCCCTTGTTGGCGGTGGTGCATTCGGTGCCGGGTGCCACGCCGCCCTTGAGGGCCACGCGCTGGATGTAACTGACACCGCTCATCGCGCCTTTACCCTCGGCAGGATTGGCCTTGACCAACTGATAGGGCAGGTTACCCGGGCTCGACGGGGCCACGGCGAGCTGCGTACCGGTAACTTTCGAGCCATCTTTGGCCTGCCAGGTCGCCGGCGGCCCGAAGTAGGTGCCGACCTGTTTGCCGCTGCGGTCATTGAGCACGGCCTTGGGCCCGACAAACACCCATTCCGTCATCCCGGCCGCACCCGCCTTGTCGCGGCATTCGTAAGTGATCTCGCCGACCCCGGTGGTTTCCATGGCGACCTTGTGGCCGTCAGGAACCTTGATGCTGTCGGGCAGGGCCGTCTGGGCGAAGGCTGCAGGAACGGCGGCGAACAAACCGGCAAGGCAAATCAGCTGTTTGGCGTTCATCAGTATCTCTCCGAAAATGAGTATTCCGCTGGGCAGCATCTACGGCTGCTACAGGTACTACCCGCCACGCAGCGATTTGGATGCAGCGCTGAAAAAAGAAATTTTCCCGCGCCACCAGAGTCAGCTGCTACAAAGAGATAACCGCAAAGGAGGTGTGTATGTATCAGCTCTACGGACACAAGAACTCCGGCGCTGCGGCGATAGAAGCGGCGCTGGAACTGTGTGAGATTCCTTATCGCTTCATCGACGTCGAAGCCACTCCGGAGGCGGCCAAGGCCTTGGAGAAACTCAACCCGCTCAAGCAGATCCCCACGCTGCAACTGCCCGACGGCAGCATTCTCACCGAGAGTGCGGCGATCCTCATTCATCTGGGGCTGACGTTCCCTTCCTCGGATTTGCTGCCCGGCAATGTCGCCGAGCGGGATCAGGTCATTCGCGGATTGGCCTACATCGTCAGCAATTGCTACGCGGCTATTGGCATCATCGATTATCCCGAGCGCTGGCTGGTGGAGGCGGATGAGACGTCCCGGCAGAACCTGATGGCCGGTGCGCGGCGGCGATTGCACTGGAGTTGGGAGGTGTTCGCGGACCAGTTCTCCGGCGAGCTGTACCTGGGCGATGAAACACCGGGGGCGCTGGATGTGCTGGCAGCGGTAGTGACGCGTTGGGCCGGCAGTCGCGAGCATCTGCGCAGTGCCCGACCCGGGTTTTATGCGTGGCTTGAACGCATCGACCGGCACCCGACACTGGCGCCGGTGTTTGCCCGGCATTGGCCGAACTGAAGATCAAAGATCAAAAGATCGCAGCCTCGTTTCACTCGACAGCTCCTACACGGAAATGGGGTGCACCCCGTAGGAGCTGTCGAGTGAAACGAGGCTGCGATCTTTTGATCTGCTCTTTCAGGTTATTCGCCGCGAATGTATTGCTCCAGCTGCCGAATCAACTCAGCCTGTTCGGCAATGGCTTCCTTGACCAGGTCGCCGATCGACAGCAAACCGATCAATTTGCCGTTCTCGACCACCGGCAAGTGCCGCAGACGCTTGTCCGACATGATGCCCAGGCAGGTGTCGACGGTTTGATGGGTGTCCACCGTAATGACCGGCGACACCATGATGTCGCGAACCGGCGTGCCGACCGAAGAACGACCATGCAGCACCAGTTTGCGCGCGTAGTCCCGTTCACTGATGATACCCAGCACCTCGTCATTCTCCACCACCAGCAAAGCGCCGACGTTCTTCTCGGCCATCTTCATCAGCGCTTCGAGCACCATATGGTCGGGTTTGATCTGGTGCACTTCCTGATTCTTCTGATCTTTCAACTTGAGCAGTTGGGCGACGGTTTTCATGGTGGTTACTCTGGTGTTGTCGTTGTTCTAGAAGAATCATAGACCCGGACGTCGAGGGCAAGACCGAAAGCGGCAGATAACGTGCAAAAAACGTCATTGGGCCGGTTTTTTACGGAAATTCCCCCTATACAACTCTCGGACACGCAACGGGTTTTCACACCTCACCCCCGATCCCTGTAGCAGCTGCCGAGCCTGCGAGGCTGCGTCCGGCTGCGAAGCAGTCGCAAATCGTTGCACGAGTGTCATCTGACCCACCGAAGTATCTGGTTTACGACTGCTGCGCAGCCGGACGCAGCCTCGCAGGCTCGGCAGCTGCTACAAAGGACGGCGCAGCTCTATCGATTTGTGGTGCGTAACCTGATTTCCCAATGCTCTCTTCATGCGCGATGCACAAGCTCTACCCCGTCGATGACGCGTAGAATCACCGCCCTGAATCAATATTGAGGTTGCACAGGTGGATTTACAGCAGGGCTTCGTCCTGACCCGGCATTGGCGCGATACCCCGGCCGGCACGGAAGTCGAGTTCTGGCTGGCGACCGACAACGGTCCCCGGCGCATTCGCCTGCCTTATCAACCGTCGGTGGCGTTCATTCCAGAGCAGCAGCGCGAGCAGGCTGAACGGGTGCTTTTGGACGAGAAAAACGTCGAACTGCGGCCATTGGCATTGCTGGACTTCGAACATCGGCCGGTGCTTGGTGTGTATTGCCAGCAGCACGGGCAGTTGATGCGCCTGGAAACCGCGCTGCGCAAGGCCGGTGTCGAGATGTTCGAAGCCGATGTCCGCCCGCCGGAACGCTACATGATGGAGCGCTTCATCACTGCCCCGGTCATCTTCGGCGGTAACCCCACTGCCGACGGCCTGTTGCTTGATGCGCAGATGAAACCCCATTCCGACTACCGGCCCGCACTCAGGCTGGTGTCCCTGGACATCGAAACCACCGCGCAAGGCGAGTTGTATTCCATTGCCCTGGAGGGCTGCGGCGAGCGTCAGGTGTACATGCTCGGTCCTCCCAACGGGGACGACAGCGAGGTGGATTTCCGGCTCGAATACTGTGACAGCCGAACCCTGCTGTTGAAGAAGCTCAACGAATGGTTCGAGCGCTTTGACCCGGACGCCATCATCGGCTGGAACGTCGTGCAGTTTGATTTACGCGTACTCCACGAGCATGCCCGGCGCCTGGGGGTGCCGTTGAAACTGGGGCGTGGCGGTGAAGAAATGCAGTGGCGCGAGCATGGCAGCCGCAACCACTATTTCGCCGCAGCGGCCGGACGGCTGATCATCGATGGCATCGAATCCCTGCGTTCGGCGACCTGGAGTTTTCCGTCGTTCAGCCTGGAAAACGTCGCGCAAACCCTGCTCGGTGAAGGCAAGGCGATCAGTACGCCGTACCAGCGCATGGACGAAATCAACCGCATGTTCGCCGAGGACAAGCCAGCCCTGGCCAAGTACAACCTCAAGGACTGCGAACTGGTCACGAGGATTTTCGCCAAGACCCAGCTGCTGACCTTCCTGCTGGAGCGCGCCAGCGTCACTGGGTTGCCGGCGGACCGCAGCGGTGGCTCGGTGGCGGCGTTCACCCATCTCTACATGCCGTTGATGCACCGTCAGGGCTTCGTCGCGCCGAACCTCGGAGGCCGGCCGCCAGAGGCCAGCCCTGGTGGTTTCGTGATGGACTCGCAACCGGGGCTTTACGAGTCGGTGCTGGTATTGGACTACAAAAGCCTTTACCCCTCGATCATCCGCACCTTCCTGATCGACCCCGTGGGGCTGATCGAAGGCCTCAAGTATCCGGACGACCAGGACTCGGTGCCGGGATTCCGTGGAGCGCGGTTTTCCAGAACCCGGCATTGCCTGCCCGCCATTGTGTCTCGGGTTGCCGAAGGTCGCGAGACCGCCAAGCGTGAACACAACTCGCCGCTGTCCCAGGCACTGAAGATCATCATGAACGCGTTCTACGGGGTGCTCGGGTCCAGTGGCTGCCGTTTTTTCGACACGCGGCTGGCGTCGTCCATCACCTTGCGCGGCCACGAGATCATGCTGCGCACCCGCCAGTTGATCGAAGCGCAGGGGCACACGGTGATTTACGGTGACACCGATTCGACGTTTGTCTGGTTACGCCGAGCCCACGGCCAGGAAGAAGCCGCGCAGATCGGCCGCTCCCTCGTGGACCACGTCAATCAATGGTGGCGTGAACATGTCCAGCAGGAATATGGCTTGCACAGCGTGCTGGAGCTGCAATACGAAACCCACTACAAGCGCTTCCTGATGCCGACCATTCGGGGGGCCGAGGAGGGCAGCAAAAAGCGTTATGCCGGGTTGGTGGCGCGGGCTGATGGCACCGACGAAATGGTCTACAAGGGGTTGGAAGCGGTACGCACCGACTGGTCGTTGCTGGCGCGACAGTTCCAGCAGGAGCTGTATTCGCTGATTTTCCACCGCAAGCCTTATCAGGATTATGTGCGCGATTACGTCAGCAAGACCCTGGCCGGTGAGTTCGACGATCGCCTGGTCTACCGTAAACGCCTGCGCCGCACCCTCGACGACTATCAACGCAACGTGCCGCCCCACGTGCGGGCAGCGCGCACTGCCGATGACTACAACGACCAGCAAGGCCGACCGCGGCAGTATCAGAATGGCGGCTGGATCAGTTATGTGATCACTGTCGCCGGCCCCGAACCGCTGGAAATCCGTAGAGCGCCCATCGACTACGACCATTACGTCACGCGCCAACTGCAACCGATCGCGGACGCGATCCTGCCGTTCGTTGACGATGACTTTTCAACCCTGATTGGTGGGCAATTGGGCTTGTTTTGAGTCCAGCAGCGACAGCGTCCAGTCATCGGGAATGCCATGGAAATACTGATCCAGTGCCTGATTGAACAGATTGTCAGGGGGGCCGATCTGCGCAAACAGGGTCATGGATGAGTGAAACTTCAGGTCGTCAGGGTGTCCGAAAATCTCGGCAATCGAGCGTTGTCTGATGTTCAGAACCAATTGGGTACAGGTGCGCAGGCGTGAGCCCAGCAGAGGATCATTCAGGTAGGCCGCTGACTCGGCGGCGGACTGAATGGCGAAATACCGGGACATCTCACTGCCGCCAAGCCCGGCGATCTGCGGAAAGATGAACCACATCCAGTGCCGGCGTTTGCGCCCGGCGCTGAGTTCCTCCTGGACGTGGTCGAACACCGGCGCTTGCGCCTGGATGAAGCGTTGCAGGTTGAAAGAATCCAGCGGATCAGTGCTTCTCATATAGAAGCCCTCTGATGAAACAGCGAAGGCCTAGACCATGGCCAATCGCTGTTTACGGTGTGGCACGAGAAACGCTTGGTCCAGCGCTTCCAGATCCCCGGTTTCAAGCTGCAGATCGGCGGCTTGAGCATTGAGTTTCACGTGTTCGGGCCGGACTGCTTTGGGGATGGCGATCACGGTTTTCTGACGCAGAATCCATGCTAACGCAACCTGTGCTGGTGTCACGCCGTGATGGGCAGCCACCTGCTTTAACGTCGTATGGGTCAGCATTTGCCCACCCTGACCAATGGGACAGTACGCCATTATTGGCAGCTGGTGTGCCTGGCACCACGGCAACAGGTCAAATTCGATGCCCCGTTCTTCCAGGTTGTAAAGCACCTGATTGGTGGCGCAGGCAGGTGAATTCAGCTCCTGCAGGTCGTCCACATCGAAGTTGGACACACCCCAACGACCGATCTTGCCTGCTTCGCGCAGGCGTTCGAACGCTTCTATCGTTTCTTCAAGTGGGTATTGACCGCGCCAGTGCAGCAAATACAGATCAATGTAATCAGTGCCCAGCCGCTTCAGACTGCGCTCGCACGCCTGGGGAATGCCTTTGCGGCCAGCGTTGTGCGGATACACTTTGCTGACCAGAAACACCTTGTCGCGCAGCCCGGCGATGGCCTCGCCTACGACTTCTTCGGCGCCTCCTTCGGCATACATTTCTGCGGTATCGATCAGGGTCATGCCCAGCTCAATGCCCAGGCGCAGGGCCGCGACTTCCTGGGCGTGCTGCGATCGGTCCTCGCCCATGCGCCAGGTACCCTGGCCGATGACCGGTACATCCACGCCGGCCAATTGCAAAGTGCGCATTCAAACCTCCTGACACTGTGGGGTATTTCTCTTCGGCAGCATTAACGTCGTGAGGTTCAGTGGGCAAAGGCGCTGGGGTACCGGACCCTATACGCATCAGCGAGTTGCGTGTCGCGTGTGCGCATGAACGTCTTGAAATCAGGCACCAGAAAGACCAGCAATGACAACAGCAGCACCATGGCACCCAGCAACGTGATCGTCAGCGCGACGCCCATTGTGGTGATCATGCCGTTCATCGCGAAACTGCCCAAAGGGCTGGCCGCCGCAGATAGAAACGACACGGTGGCGAAAATCCGGTTGCGGTGATCCTTGGGCGTCGCCAGCAACCTCACCGCCGAGGTCGGAATGTTGATCAGCATCAGGCCGATGCCGCCGCAGAAAAATGCGAGGGGAACGATGACCGACGAGGACACGGTGCCAACGACCAACAAATTACCCCCCAATAATGCAAAGCCCGCCGACACACACAGGTCACGCGATAGGCGCTCGCCGAGCCAGCCGATGACCTTGTAGCTGCCGGCCAGGATACCCAGGCCGAAACACGAGTCCAGTAGGCCGATGTAAGTAACGGGGTACTGGATGACGTCTTTGACGTACAGGGGAAGCAGAATAGTAAAAAAGGGGAAAAGGGCAAAGTTGACCAGCATGGCAATCATCGCCAGGAAAAACTCGACCTTGACGCCGTAAACGACTTTGAAGCCTGAACAGATCATCCTGAAACCGCTGGTTACCCGCGTTTTTGCGTCCGTCTCCTTGGCACCTGTGTGCGTCGGCACCGTGGCGATCAAGGCCCCGGCAACAAGGATCGCGAAGAAATCGGCGGCCAACGCGAATGCAATGCCGAACCCATAAATCAGCCCGCTGGCCAGCACGGGCCCCAGCAGGGTCGAAAACGAGTACATGACGCTTTTACTGCGGAACGCCAGGGAGACTTTATCGTCGTCTGCGAACAGCGGAATGATCGACGCCTGGAGCGGATCGCGCACGCCGACCACCGCGCTGCCAATCATCATCAGCGCGCCCAGTGTCCAGGGATTGAAGGCGCCTGTGACGGACAGCAGCACCATCACCAGCGCGGTCAGGGCGCTCAGCATCGATACGATTTTGAGGATGAGGATCTTGTTGTACCGGTCGCCGAGCCATCCAAACAAAGGCCTGGCGAGCACTTCTGCCGCAATCGAACAGGCGATCATGTTGGCGAAATACACGGCCGAGCCGGTTTCCTGCAACGTCCACCAGGCCACGGCCAACTGGTTGCACCGACCTCCCAGCACCATGAGGAAAAAACTGAACTGCACCTTCAGCAGTTGCCGGTTGATGCCGGGGATCAGCCTGAAACCTGAATGATCGCTGCCCATGAATTCCCTTCTTTTCAAACAGCTCGCCGGATGACGTTCCTTGTCGGCGGCTAGGGTACACAGAACCGGGAGTCGATGTACCGACGGACGTTTACAGACCGTCGGCACTGCACTTTTTCAGTATTCGCGGCTCTATCCTTGGCCAGCCCGCGGCGATCCCCACCGCCGGCCAATGCCCAAGTCCCAGAATCCATGGCTCGAGTGTTACCCCTCATTACTGTGCAATTCCGATGTTATTGCCTGCTGTTCAGCGCGCTGGCGATGCTCTTCGTCAGTGGTTGCAGCCGGCAGCAGGGGCGGGACATCGTCGACCAGTTCCGCGAAGGCAAACCCCAGGAATTCCTCCAGACCAGCGTCGACCGCATGGCCACCCTGGCCATGCGTGACAACCTCGACAGCCTTTACTTGCTGATGACCAAGCTCTACCTGCGCAACCCGGACGAGTTGAAAAAGTCCGGCTTCCTTGACGCGCGCACCGCGGAAAAGCAGGTGCGCATGGCCATCGAACAGCAGCAGCCGCTGCCGACCCTGGGCGGTAAAAAAGACCTGGCCGCGTTGAGCTACGCCATGAGCCCGGAGTTTCTGGGTGACCGGGTCGGCGCGTTCATTTACGCCATCGGCAGCATGCTGGTGACCGCGCACGGCAATCGCATGGAGTTCTACATGACGGACGCGATCAACCCGGCGTTCGTCAGTAACGCCGCGCGCAACATCGAGAAAGCCACCTGGATCCTCAGTCAGCGGCAGAACCCCCAGGGCGGGCCGTTGCTGTTTTCCAACGAAATCTCGGAGGAGGGCAGCAACCTGAGTTTCGCCGTGGAATTCGGCAAGATCGTCGCGCGGCTGGACTTGCTCACTCAGATGCTCGACGAACGGTATCGCCGAATCGGCCTGAATTACGCGCAAAGTCTGCTGTTTTTGAATTTTTTGCCAGTGCAGTGAATTGAGTCAGGTAGAGTGCAAAGTTGTATACAATCTGCGCCTGCATTGATTGAAAGGGAGCTGCACACGTCATGACTGACCATGCCACTGTCGAACGCGGGCTGATCGATCACTCGACCCGAACCGAGAAACTGCCTTACGCCGCGTTATTGGCATTCGCCATGACAGGTTTCATCGCCATCCTCACCGAAACCCTGCCCGCCGGGTTGCTGACACAAATCGGTGCGGGGCTGAACGTGAGCGAGGTATGGGCCGGGCAACTGGTGACACTCTATGCACTGGGGTCAATCGTGGCGGCCATCCCCCTGACCGTCGCCACTCGCGGCTGGCGCAGGCGTCGGGTGTTGATGATGACGGTCTGCGGATTTCTGCTGTTCAACACCGTCACTACTTTTTCCACTCATTACGGCCTGACCCTGGTCTCGCGGTTTCTGGCGGGCATGGCGGCGGGTTTGTCTTGGGGAATCATGGCCGGTTACGCGCGGGGCCTTGTGCCGGTGCACCTGCAGGGTCGGGCATTGGCGATCGCCATGCTCGGCACACCGGTTGCGCTGTCGTTGGGTACGCCAGCGGGTACGTGGCTGGGAAACATGATCGGTTGGCGCGCCTCGTTCGGCATCATGTCGGCACTGGCGCTGGTGTTGGCGGCATGGATCATGATTTCGGTACCGGACCGACCGGGACAGGCCGACACCCAACGCCTGCCGCTGGCAAAGGTATTTCGCACCCCTGGCGTAAGACCGGTGCTGTTTGTGGTCCTGACGTGGATGCTTGGGCACAACATCCTTTACACCTATATCGCGCCTTTTCTGAAGCAAGCCGGGTTGGGTGAGCGGGTGGACCTGGTGCTCCTGGTCTTCGGCATCAGCTCCTTGGTGGGGATCTGGATTATCGGCCTGCTGGTCGACCGCTGGCTGCGCCGTTTGACGTTGATCAGCCTGGCCGTGTTTGCGTTGACGGCACTGGTGCTGGCGGTGGCAAATTCGTCGCCTTGGGTGATTTATGGCTGCATGGCGGTGTGGGGGCTTTCATTCGGGGGGTCGGCCACGTTGGTGCTGACGGCAGCGGCTGATTCGGCGGGTGACAATGTGGATGTTGTGCAAGCGATGCTCACCACGTCCTGGAATGTGGCGATTGCGGGCGGTGGGTTGTTGGGTGGTTTGCTGCTGGACCGGGCGGGGGCGATGTCGTTTCCGTGGGCGTTGTTGATTTTGTCGCTGATTGCGTTTGCTACGGTGTGGATCAATCGGCATTACAGCTTCAGGCCGGGGCGGCGGGTTCATTTGTAGACGCACAGTTTGCTCGCGATAGGGTTACCTGTCAGCCAACCTCGTTTCTCCCGGATGTACCCGGATCAAATGTGGGAGTTGGCTTGCTCGCGATGACAGCCTCACAGCCGATCGATATCTTCCTGATGCACCCGGATCAAACTGTGGGAGCTGGCTTGCCGGCGATGGCGGCCTGACAGTCGACAACTTTCTCTCGGATGCCCCCAGATCAAACTGTAGGAGTGAGCCTGCTCGCGATAGCGGTCTGATCGGCGGTGAGATTCCTGCGGGTGTACATATCCGTTTCTTCGGTCACGGCGGCTATTGGTTTCGCTCTTACAGCGAGTCACTTTGAAAAGCGCAAAGTAACCAAAGCGCTCTTGCCCCTTTCGTCCGGTGCCTCGCCGGGGCTCGGCATACCCTCGCTCCGGTCCTGCTCCGTGGGCCCGCCGCGATCGGCCATCCCTGGCCGTGCACGGCTAACCCGGCATCCATGCCGGGTTGCCCACTGCGCAGAACCTGCGCTCGGCCTTCCCATGGGGCAAGAAGATCAAAATCAAAAGCAGATCAGAAGCAAAGCGAGGCGGCCTGCCAACCGACCTGACTTTCGAAGTTCACGCGTTCACCTGTGGGAGCCGAGCTTGGTCCGGGCGGCGTTCCGACGATGACGGCCTGATAGACGATGGGCATTCCTCTGAAGTACTCGGATCAAAATGTGGGAGCTGGCTTGCCGGCGATGGCGGCCTGACAGTCGACAACTTTCTCTCGGATGCCCCCAGATCAAACTGTAGGAGTGAGCCTGCTCGCGATAGCGGTCTGATCGGCGGTGAGATTCCTGCGG
>NZ_WFGV02000095.1 GCF_010095445.2 Pseudomonas sp. TNT3 | reverse complement strand
CGGCATGGATGCCGGGTTAGCCGCGCACGGCCATGGATGGCCGATCGCGGCGGGCCCACGGAGCAGGACCGGAGTGAGGGTATGCCGAGCCCAGGCGAGGCACCGGACGAAAGGGGCAAGAGCGCTTTGGTTACTTTCGCGCTTTTCGAAAGTGACTCGCCGTAAGGTCGAAACCAATAGAAGCCGTGACCACAGGAATGGATATGTACACCATCAAGAATCTCACCGCCGATCAGACCGCTATCGCGAGCAGGCTCGCTCCTACAGTTTGATCCGGGTGGATCAGTGAGATATGGATTGGCTGTAAGGACGCTATCGCGAGCAGGCTCACTTCTACAATTTGATCTGGGTACACCCGCCAGAAAGAGGCAACTGTCAGGCCACCATCGCGAGCACACCAAATGCCTGCAGCCCTCACTCAGACACCGCCACCTGATTCCGCCCCCGCGCCTTCGCCCGGTACAGCGCCTTATCCGCGTTATTCATCACACTGTGCAAATCATGATCGCCAGCCTCCATCGACGCCACACCCAGGCTGGCCGTGATGCAGTGAACAGGCCCGGTCATCGACCCCGCAATCGAACGGGTCACCTGCTCGGCGATATCCAGAGCAACCTCAATGGACGTATCCGGAAGCAGCACGGCAAACTCCTCGCCTCCCAAGCGCCCATACACATCAGTCGCCCGAAAAGACTTGCTGATCACCACCCCCATTTGCCGCAACACCTGATCCCCGACCTGATGCCCGTAGGTGTCGTTGATATGCTTGAAATGGTCCATATCCAGCATCACCACACACAGCGGTAACCGGTGGCTTTTGCAATGGTTGTACAGCCGCTGGGCATGCTCGAAAAAGGCCCGGCGATTGTTTAGCCCGGTGAGCTCGTCAGTCTGTGCCGCGCGGGTGGAAATGTTGTGCGCCTGCTCCATCTCACGGGTCAGGCGAAACGCCGTTTCCAGTGCTTCGGACAGCTTGCGCGTCGCACCCGCGACGAACGAGGCGAATACCAGAACCGCCAGCGCCATGCCGACCTGAATCGTTGACGATTGAAACAGCAGCCAGGAAGTGCACGGCAGTAACACCAGCGCAATCGACGCCAGCGTCATGTGGCTATAGGACGAGTAGCAGGACACCGCGCTCACCGACATCCCGACCGCGAACAGCATCACCAGCGCCTGGGACAACAGATTATCGGCCGGTATCACCGCCAGGGCTCCGACACCCCAGATACCGGCAGACAGCACCAGCGTGATCCAGTACGTGCGTTCCCAGCGTTGCGGGGTCCGCTCTAAGTCGGGGCTGCGAAAATAGGCGATGAACATGGCAAGCCGTAGCAATGACGAGACCGACAGAATCGCGATCCACCCATAAACCACGCTGTGATCAAAGCTGTCCCAGCACAACCAGCACAGCATGATCGCCGCCAGGTAACTGCCGAGCACTGCCGAAACGGATTGGTGGAACAACTGGTGCAACCGGTCAGCGCGTACCTGCCGCGCTATATAGCTTTCCTGGTCGTATCGAAGCCCAAGGCCATCCATATGATCCGCCTGATCAAGATGCTGTGAAGAAACGCCATTGTGGCATCTCGCCACTAACGCAAACACAAGAATCACACCCATTTGCAAACGCTATCTCACCGCAAGCTTAGCTGCTGCATTGACGAGTGAAACCCATGTCCGAGCAACGTCTTCAATCAGCTGCTCCAGCTACTGCTCATGCAGGGCTGATCGCTCCTGGCGCTGAAACTGACGCGGAGACACGCCGAAGCGGGTTCGAAACTCCCGCGAGAAGTGCGCGCCATCGGCGAATCCGCAATCCATGGCAATTTGCGTGATGCTGCTGTGACTGTTTACCAGCAACCAGCTGCCGTATTCCACGCGCAGCGAACGCTGGAACTCCATGGGTGAAATGCCCAGGGATTGTTGAAACGCGCGGGTTAGCTGGCGCCGGCCCAGGCCTACATATCGTGCAATGGCATCGAGCGTCGGCAGGCTGTCCATGCGTTGTTCAATGTAGTGCGCTGCCTGACGGACACGTTCGTCCTTGATGTCCGCAAGGTTTGCATAGAAGTGCGCCTGTGGCTGCCGTCCCTGGCGGATGCCCTGCAGCATCATATGCCGCACGGCCTGCTGCGCCTTTTCGCGCCCGCAGTGCCTGGCGACCAGGTACAACCCCAGGTCAATCGCCGCCGTTGATCCCGCGCAGGTAATCAAATCCCCCTCGTCGATGAACAGATGATCGACGGCTGCAGGCGTCTTCGGAAACCTCGCACGAAACGCATCCAGCACATTCCAGTGCACGCACACGGACCGATTGCCCACCACACCCGCTTGCGCCAGCGCGAAGGTGCCCGTGCAAATGCCCAACAAGCGGGTACGGCTGTTCGCTGCGCGCTGCAACCAGTCGCGCAACTGAACGGGCAAATATGTGTTGGGGTAATCGTTGCCGCCACAAATGGCCACGTAATCGAACTGTTCCAGGTCCTCAGCCAGGCCACCGGCAACTTCCAGTGTGATGCCGGCGCTGGAAGTGCGCGGCAAGCCGTCGACACTCATCACCCGCCACGCGGTATGGATCTGCCGACTGGCGCCGCCGACATCGGCGGACAACCGCAGCACATCCACGAACCCCGAAAATGCCGCCAGCGTGAACTGATCCAGCAGGACCAGTCCCACCGACAGCTGCGGGCGCGCGTTTAGCTCGGGAAGGGTCCCGGGCGCGGCGTGGAATTCCTGATGATTCTGAGTCATTTTGGGCATGACCCAACTATTCAACTTTAAGACCCCCGAGTGCAAGCGCTCGTATCGACGTTACGAGCAAGATGCAGACAAGGGGAAACAGTACAACTACGCCCCAGAGGACATGAGATGAGAATAAAAACGCTGAACAAAATCACAGTCGCGCTATCACTGGCGGGCTGCATCTCCTCGCAAAGCGCCATGGCCGATCAGCAGAAGCTGACGGTCGCGTTGTACGGCGGCAACTGGGGGGATGCTTTCCTCAATTGTGTTGCAGAACCTTTCACGAAAGCCACCGGGATCGCCGTGGCGGCGGAAGTGGGTACCTCAACCACGACCCTGGCGAAACTCCAGCAGCAAAAGTCCAGCCCTACGATTGACGTGGCCTGGATGGATGGCGGAATCAGTGAACTCGCGTATGCGGCCGGTGTACTCGCCGATCTCGATCCCGCTGCCATTCCCAACCTGAAAAACGTTGTCGATAAAGGCGTCTACTCCGAAGCCGGCCACACCTTCGCCGTCAGCAGCGGTTTCTACTCCCTTGGCCTGACCTATAACACCAAGGACATAAAAGAGGCGCCAACCAGCTGGAAGGATCTGTGGAAACCCGAATACGCCGGTGCAATCGCCCTGCCCTCGCCGGCCAACTCCTCCGGGGTGCCGTTCGTATTCTTCATGGCTGACGTCTGGGGTATTGACCGGTCCGACCTGGCGCCGCTGTACAGCAAGCTTGGCGCACTGGACACCGCGCTGTTCTTCGACAGTTCGGGTGCCGCCACCAACGCCTTCCAAAGTGGTGAAGCCATCATCGGTGCGCATTTCAACGTCGGCGCCTGGGACTTGATCGACAAGGGTGCCCCCATCGGTTTCTCGATTCCCAAGGAAGGCGTATGGGCAACCGATGCGCGCTTGCACCTGATCAAAGGCGCACGCAACAGCAAGGCCGCCGAGCAATTCATCAACACCGCGCTGACCCAGGAAGCAGCGTCGTGCCTGGCCGGCAAACTCTATCTGGGGCCAGCGGTGAAAGGCGTGGAAGTCTCTGAAGACGTTGCTCGCAAGTTGCCATGGGGCGCCGGTGGATCGATCAGCGATCTGCGTCTGTTTGATTGGGCCCAGATCAACGCGCAGCGCGCGAGTGTCACCAATGACTGGAACCGCAAAGTCACCGCCAAATAGCTCAAGAGGTCTGCAATGTCAGTTTTATTGAGCATCGACAGCGTCTGCAAAAACTTTGGTTCCTATCAGGCATTGGACACGATCAACCTGGACATCGAGCAGGGCGAATTTATCGTGCTGCTCGGCCCCAGCGGTTGCGGCAAAACCACTTTGCTGCGCTCGATCGCCGGCTTCATGCAGCCCGACTCCGGGACCATCGCGATCGATGGCCAGGACGTCAGTCGTCTGCCGCCCTACCGTCGTCCGCTGAATACCGTGTTTCAGAACTACGCCCTGTTTCCGCACATGACCGTGCTGGAAAACGTCGCATACGGTCCGCGACGCCAAGGTGTCAATCGTACCGAAGCCCGTGACCGTGCTCGCGAAGCACTGGCAATGGTGGGTCTGGAAGCGCTCAGCGATCGCTACCCTCGCGGCATGTCGGGCGGCCAGCAACAACGCGTGGCACTGGCACGGGCCATCGTCAACAAACCCAAGTTGCTGTTGCTCGACGAGCCGCTCTCGGCGCTGGACATGAAGCTGCGCAAGCGCATGCAGCTGGAGCTCAAGCATCTGCAGGCGAAGCTCGGCATCGCGTTCATTTTCGTGACCCACGATCAGGAAGAAGCGATGACCATCGCCGACCGGATTGTGGTGATGAACGCCGGCCGCATCGAACAGACCGGTTCCAGCAGCGACATCTACAGCGCACCCGCTTCGCGCTTTGTGGCGGACTTCATTGGCGAGGCCAACCTGATCGACTACCAGGCCACTGGCGCCGATGAGATAAGCCTGAACATCCGCGCTAAACCACTGCCTCGCGATACCAGGAACATCGCCCGGCAAGGGGTGGCCGTCCTGCGTCCCGAGCATCTGCAGGTGCTGGATGCCGCAACCCCAGAGACCGCCAACTGCTGCGAAATCCAGGGCACCGTGAGCGACATCGTCACGGTCGGCAGCCACACGCTGATCCACACCTTGATTGACGGGCAACCAATCGTGGCACGCACCATGGGCTTTCCGCGGGCGGACATGATCACCGGCAGCGCCGTGCGCCTGGGCTTCAACCCTGCTCATCTGCACTTGATCGGGGAGTCGTCATGAAACGCAAGACGCTCGCCCCGCTGCTGATGCTCTTTGCGGCACTGGCCTTTTTCACCGCGTTCTTTCTCGCACCGTTTGCAGTGGTGATTTTCGCCAGTCTGACCAAGGGTGTTGACCAGGCCTTCACGCTGGATCACTACATTCGCGTGCTGGGCGATCAGTACCACTGGGATGTGATTCTGGTGACCTTCCGCATCGCCGCGCTGACCACTTTGGTGTCGTTGGTGCTTGGCTATCCGTTGGCCTGGTACCTGGTGCGTGTCGTGAAATGGCGTGCCTGGCGTCGAGCGTGCGTGATCCTGCTGGTAGTGCCAATGTTCACCAGTAACATCGTGCGCTCGTTCGGCTGGATGGTCCTGCTGGGACGCAAAGGCGTGGTGAATCAGAGCTTGCTGGATACCGGCCTGATCGATACGCCGGTGCGCTTTCTGGGCACCGAGCTCGGCATCCTGATCGGCATGGTGTACATCCTGCTGCCGTTCATCGTACTGGCAGCCGGCAACGCACTGGCCCAGGTCGACCCGGCCTATGAGCAAGCCTCCGACGACCTCGGTGCCAGCCCCCGCGCGACCTTCTTCCATGTGATCCTGCCGCTGACCATGCCCGGCATCATCTCCGGCTCGATCATGGTGTTCACCCTCGCGGCCAGTGCCTACGTGACGCCGGCGCTTCTGTCGGGCGGAAGAATCTCCGTGCTCTCGATGCTGATTTTCCAGCAGTACAGCTCGGTCTTCGACTTCAACTACGGTGGCGCACTGAGCGTCGTCCTGCTGATCTTCACCCTGGTCATGGTCGGATTGGCCGGACGCGTCGGCAGCATCAGAGGGAGCAACTCATGATCACTCGCATGCTGGTTCGCCTGATCGCCTGGGCCGTGCTCGGCTACATGCTGCTGCCCCTGGTGGTGATCATGGGCGTCTCGTTCACCGCCACGTCATTCCTGGCGTTCCCGCCTCAAGGCTGGACCCTGGACTGGTACGGCAAAATGCTCAGCGACCCCAGCTACGTGGCCTCGTTTGCCACCAGCACGGTTCTGGCGCTGGTCGCGACCTTCGTCGCCGTATTGCTCAGCGTGCCGGCCGCGCTGGCGATAGCGCGTTATGAATTTGCGGGCAAGAACGCGATTTTGGCCGCCCTGACTTCACCGCTGGTGTTTCCGCACATCGTGCTGGGCGCGGCGCTGTTGCAGTTCGGTGGCTACTTCGGATTGACCCGCAGTTTTCTCGCACTGCTGATCGGCCACACGATCATCATCTCCCCGTTCGTATTGCGCTCGGTGCTGTCGATGCTGACACCGGAGCAGCGTGCACTGGAGGAAGCGTCGAGCGATCTGGGCGGAACACCGTGGGCCACTTTCTTTCATGTGGTGCTGCCGCAGATCAGGCCGGGGATTGTCACCGGGTCGATCTTTGCCTTCATCTCGTCATGGATCAACGTCGAGCTGTCGATCTTCAACACGACCCCGGACCTCAACACCATACCGGTGAAGCTTTTCAACTACGTGCAGTACACCGTCGACCCAACGATCGCCGCCGCCTCCGGCGCGACCATTGTCGTGGTGGTCATCGCCGTGATCATTCTCGATCTGTGCATTGGTCTCGACCTTTTGTCAGAACGCAAATAACCCCCCACACCTACACCCCGAAAGCCAGGAGTTCAGTCATGCGTATGCAAGACACGTTCGATGTGATCTATACCCATACCGAAGGTGAACCACTGTGCATCGTGCACAGCGGTATTCCCTACCCCGCCGGTTCCAGCATTCTGGCCAAGCGTACCTTTCTGGAACAGAACTACGACTGGTTGCGCAAAGCGCTGATGCAGGAACCACGCGGCCACAAGGACATGTTCGGGGTCTTCCTCACCCCGCCTTCCAGCAGTGAGTACGACGCGGGCCTGATCTACATGGACGGCAGCGTGTATTCGCACATGTGTGGCCACGGCACGATTGCCGTGAGCATGGCGATGGTTGCCCTGGGCCTGGTGCCGCGCGGCGCTGATGGCATCACCAAAATCCGCTTCGAGACCACGGCGGGACTGGTTGTCGCTGAAGTGGCTTCCGAAGGCGAGAACGTGCTCTGGACCCGTTTCGAAAACGTGCCGGCTTATGTCGCGGCCCAGGACATTCCCGTGCACCTGCCGGGCTACGGCGACCTGAAGGCCGACCTGGTCTGGGGCGGCAACTATTTCGGTATTGTCGACCTGACCAACTGCGACCTGCGTATCAGCCCCGAGAATGGCAGCGAATTTTCACGCCTTGGGTTGCTGGCACGGGACCAGATCCAGAAACAGCTCAAGATCCAGCACCCGACCGAGGCGCACATCAACGACCTCAATTTCATTACGTTCTGGCACCCGGCGACCATCGACGGTGCGTTCTACAAGAACGTCCACGTGTTCAGCGCCGGCCAGCTCGATCGATCTCCCGGGGGCACCGGCACCAGCGCGATGATGGCGATGTTCGAGGCTCGGGGAAAACTCGGCCTTAACCAGCCTATCCTGTCCGAAGGTTTGCTGGGCAGTGGCACTTTCGAAGGTTGCCTGCTCGGTGAAGTGGACCTCAACGGCACGCGCGCGGTCCGTCCTACCGTGAAAGGCACCGCCAGTATCCTGGGGACCTCACGTTGGGTCATTGAGCGTAACGACCCGGTCGGTGCAGGCTTCGTTGTGAACTGACGTCCAAGGATGCCCGGCGCACTGCGTCGAGCATCAGCCCTGACGAAAACCTGTAGCAGCTGGCGCAACCCGCGTCCGGCTGCGCAGCAGGCGCAATACCAGCACCGGCGCTTGAAAGACTTTGCCTATCACCCTCCAACACTGCACCTATTAGCTGACTTCCCGAGTCGGGTCTAACCTTAGTCCTGCGCTGGCGCCATAAGCCGGCCGCAGTAGTGCTGATAAGGAGACAGGAATGAGTCTGAAACATGACTAAGCCTGCCGTGGGCCACCGCGCTGGCGACCCGATTGCCGCTGTTTTTCATTCCCGCGCGGTCACATCACCCAGTTGATTGAACTGCTGGCCCAGCAGCCTGTGTCATCGATTTCGCTCGTCGCTTGCCCGTGTCCACAAGGCGCGGATAGCCCGCAAGATCACGACCCAAAGGTAGCTCTCACATGGCAAATGAATCGAAATGCCCGTTCAACCACGCCGCTGGCGGTGGCACGACGAACCGCGATTGGTGGCCGAATCAACTGAATCTGAAAATACTGCACCAGCATTCGTCCCTCTCTGATCCTCTGGACGAAGGTTTCAATTACGCCGAAGCATTCAAAACTCTGGATTTTCAGGCGCTCAAGCAAGACCTGCGCGCGCTGATGACCGACTCACAAGACTGGTGGCCGGCAGACTTCGGGCACTACGGGCCGCTGTTCATTCGCATGGCCTGGCACAGCGCCGGCACCTACCGCACCGCCGACGGGCGTGGCGGCGCAGGCTCGGGTCAGCAACGTTTCGCCCCGCTCAACAGCTGGCCGGACAACGTCAGCCTGGACAAGGCGCGCCGGCTGCTCTGGCCGATCAAGCAGAAGTACGGCCGTAAAATTTCCTGGGCCGACCTGATCGTTCTCACCGGTAACGTCGCGCTGGAATCCATGGACTTCAAGACCTTCGGTTTTTCCGGTGGCCGTCCAGACGTCTGGGAGCCGGACGAGGACGTGTACTGGGGCTCGGAAAACAAGTGGCTGGCGGGCGACACCCGCTACGATCAGGGCCATAAGGAACCCATGCAGGAACCCGGTGAAGGCCCGCTCGTGGCCGAACCTGGAGAAAACGAAGACAGCCGGGTCGAACCCGGCCGCCATCTGGAAAAACCCCTCGCCGCCGTGCAAATGGGCCTGATCTACGTCAACCCGGAAGGCCCGGAAGGCGAACCGGACCCGGTCAAATCGGCCCTGGATATCCGTGAGACCTTCGGCCGCATGGCCATGAATGACGAAGAAACCGTGGCCCTGATCGCCGGCGGCCATGCCTTCGGCAAGACGCACGGCGCCGGCCCTGCGGACAATGTCGGGGCAGAACCCGAAGCCGCCGGTCTTGAAGAGCAAGGCTTTGGCTGGAAAAACAGCTTCGGCACCGGCAAAGGCCCGGACACCATCACCAGCGGCCTGGAAGTGACCTGGACCACCACGCCGACCAAGTGGAGCAACAACTACCTGGAAAACCTGTTCGGCTTCGAATGGGAGTTGACCAAAAGCCCGGCGGGCGCACACCAGTGGACCCCGAAAAACGGCGCCGGCGCCGGCATCATTCCTGATGCCCACGACCCTTCCAAACGCCGCAACCCAACCATGCTGACCTCGGACCTGGCGCTGCGCTTCGACCCGATCTACGAACCGATCTCCCGGCGCTTCCTGGCCAATCCCGATCAACTGGCCGACGCCTTCGCCCGCGCCTGGTACAAACTCATCCACCGCGACATGGGCCCGCTCTCGCGCTACCTCGGCCCGGAAATGCCCGGCGAAGAACTGCTGTGGCAAGACCCCATTCCTGACGTCGACCATGAGCTGATCAACGACAGCGACATCGCCGCGCTCAAGGGCAAACTGCAAGCCAGCGGTCTGTCGGTTTCGCAGCTTGTGTCGACAGCATGGGCGGCCGCCTCGACCTTCCGCGGCTCCGACAAACGCGGCGGTGCCAACGGTGGACGCTTGCGCCTGGAACCACAGAAATCCTGGCAGGCCAACCAGCCGGAACAATTGGGGAGCGTGCTGGCAAAACTTGAAGGGATTCAGCGTGACTTCAGCAGCGGCGGCAAGAAAGTCTCCCTCGCGGACCTGATCGTCCTGGCCGGTAGCGCCGGCGTCGAACAGGCCGCCAAAAACGCAGGCGTGAACATCACGGTACCGTTCACGCCAGGCAGGATGGACGCGACTCAAGAACAGACAGACGTCGAGTCGTTCGCGTTCCTCGAGCCCACCGCCGATGGCTTCCGCAATTTCCTCAAAACCCGCTACAGCGTTCCAGCCGAAGCATTGCTGATCGACAAGGCGCAACTGCTGACCCTCACCGCACCGGAAATGACCGCACTCATTGGCGGCCTGCGCGTGCTGAACACCAACGTCGGTCAAACCAGACATGGCGTGTTTACCCAGCAGCCGGAAGCGCTGACCAACGACTTCTTCACCAACTTGCTGGACATGAGTGTGGAATGGAAGCCGGTCTCCGATGATGCGCAGGAGTTCGAGGGACGAGACCGCAAGACGGGCGCGGTGAAATGGACCGGCACCCGTGTCGATCTGGTGTTTGGATCGAATGCGCAGTTGCGCGCGATTGCCGAGGTGTATGCCAGCAGCGATGCGAAGGAGCAGTTCGTTAAGGACTTTGTGGCGGCGTGGACGAAGGTGATGAATCTGGATCGCTTTGATCTGAAGTGATGCTGCAGTCCTGAAAACGCAAAACGCCTCCCTGAGTGGAGGCGTTTTGTTTTTTACGGACACTGATCAGACAGGAGAAATCGTCGCCAGCGCACCGATCAACACGGTCAATACGAGAAAACCACCAAGGAAAATCGCCATCTTGCCCATCGGGGCCTCCTGCTCGCGGAAAGTGCCCTTATTGTGAGCCGGCATCTGTGTGCATTACAGAGGCAGATAGCGATGAAAAATACAGATCAGAGCACCTGCACCAGAGCTCAGGATGCACATCTGTCATGTGAAACGATTACTTCGCTGATGCATCCCAAACGGTCATCACCTGCGTCACTGCGGCGTCCAGTGCGGCATGTGAAACGCCATCTCTGGCGAGTGTGGAAAGCCCCGACAGAAAACTGTCGAACATCGTAGCCAGGGCCTCAACGTCGACAGTCGGACGCAACTGCCCCTCGGCAACGCCGCGTTCGATGCATTTGACGATCCCCGCCCGATTCAAAGCCCTTGTCTGGGCGAGTGGCTGCGAGATGGCTTTGCTCTCTTCCGAGCACGCGCTCATCCAGCCTAATGAGACCAGGCAGCCTGTGGGGTGGTCGACTTCGGTCTGCATTCTGGCGGAGCGACGCAGGGTCAGTTCGATGGCGTCCCTGGGCGCCAGCGTGTCATCGAACAGGCTGTCCGTGACGCGGCCATGCGTGCTCAGGTACCGCGCCATGACCTCTTTGAACAGCGCTTCCTTTGAGCCAAATGCGGCATAAAAGCTCGGTGCGGAAATGCCGCCGCCGATGGTGGCTTTGAGCTGATTGAGCGACGTCGAATCGTAGCCGTGCTCCCAAAACAGATTCATTGCCTGATCGATTGCCGCGTCACGGTCGAAGGTGCGCGGTCTTCCCATCTGTGCCATACGATCCTCCGTTTGAATGAGTTAGATACTAATCGATACATAAGTCGTTGACAACGAGGGCCCACCTCCCTAGATTTATATCGATCGATATATAAGTCACCTGGAGCATGAAATGGCGATTGATGAGCAGCAAGCCGAGCGACTCCCGCTAGGCGCATTACTGGCATTGGCCATGACCGGATTTATCTGCATCGTGACTGAAACCTTGCCCGCCGGCCTGTTACCGGAAATCGGCACGGGATTGAATGTTTCACAGCCACTGGCCGGGCAAATGGTGACGGTCTACGCACTGGGATCGTTGCTGGCCGCTATTCCGTTGACGATCGCCACGCAAGGCTGGCGGCGCCGCACAGTGCTGCTGTCGACGATTCTTGGCTTTCTGGTGTTCAACACCCTGACGGCGCTGTCCTCGGACTACCTGCTGACACTCGTTGCCCGCTTCTTCGCCGGCGCCTCTGCCGGTCTGGCCTGGAGCCTGTTGGCGGGCTATGCACGGCGCATGGTTGTCCCTCGCCTGCAGGGCCGCGCCTTGGCGGTGGCCATGGTGGGCACCCCGATAGCGCTATCGCTGGGCGTGCCGTTAGGCACCTGGCTGGGCGGACTGATGGGATGGCGAATGGCGTTCGCACTCATGTCAGGGTTAACCCTTGGGCTGATCGTGTGGGTGCTGATCAAAGTCCCCGACTACCAGGGCCAGACCTCGTCACAACGCATGCCGCTGCGCCAAGTGCTCTACACCCCGGGCGTGCGCTCAGTACTCGGCGTTGTCGTGACCTGGATGCTCGCGCACAACATTCTCTACACCTACATCGCCCCCTTTCTCTCATCCGCAGGATTGAGCCGGAGTGTCGACGTGGTGCTACTGGTTTTCGGTGTCGCTGCGCTCGCAAGTATCTGGATCACCAGTCGGCTGGTGGATCGGCATCTGCGCACTGCAGTGCTGGCCAGCCTGGCGACTTTTGCCGCCGTTTCTGTCCTGTTCGGCGTGTTCTCCCACTCTGCCATCGCGATGCTGTTCGGCGTTTTCGTCTGGGGGCTGACCTTCGGTGGCGCCGGAACATTGCTCCAGACCGCGCTGGCTGACTCTGCGGGAAAGGGAGCGGACGTGGCGCTTTCCATGAATGTGGTGGTCTGGAACAGCGCGATTGCGGTGGGTGGATTATTGGGTGGGGTGATGCTCGACCAATTGGGCGTGAGTGCCTTTCCTTGGGTGTTGCTGGTATTGGTGATGATCAGTTTCTGCATCGCGTTCAATGCGCGGGGGCATGGTTTTCCGAAGGGTGACAGGGACAGCGGTTTGGTGATTGCTGGGCACTGATTGGAGGTGTTTTAAGGGGCTTTTTCGGAGTTTTCTCGATGATCTGTGAATTGTTTAATAATCCGGAAAGCCCCAGTCGGTTAGCGGTGTCAGTTGAGACAGAAACTCCAGGTGCTCGATAATTTTTACTTTGTGTACATTATTGAACTCTATCGGACCACCGAGAGCCAGGGCTGGGACGAATCCATACATCTCATCTGACTTAAGTCTCCCAAGTTTCTCAACCGCCGCTTCGAACATATCTCCAAAATCATTGGAGCTAGCATTCATACCAGAGAAAAACGCTTTGACCCCAAAATCCATTTTTAACCCTGTAAACCTCGAGACGCGTGAGGAGTAGCGTGCCATCGGGCATGAGATAGTCAGGCAATACCCGCTTTTCTCTCCCCACACGTAAAGTACACCAAACGCGCTGCGGGCAATGACGTGGTAATTTTCTAGACCGTTAAATTCAGTATCGGTCAACCAATGACCTAGCACCGCCTCATACTCTTGCGGATTTACAGTCCAAAACAGCCCATAGGCATCGGCGTTTTTCAAGGTAGTTGTCGCGTCCCCCGTCGTGCTACGCGACCTTTATGACCACTGTCAGCTCCCTTTCAGGGTTCAGATATACCGTCCCGATTGGGTTCCAGTTGCGTGTCTCACCTGACCAGCGTTCAGGTCTTTTTTCTCGGGCAAGTCCATAGATCG
>NZ_WFGV02000094.1 GCF_010095445.2 Pseudomonas sp. TNT3 | reverse complement strand
CAACCAAGCGAATGGCCTCTGCTTTTTGCTCTGACGTGACAACCCGATAACCCATGATGCTTCCTTAGATCGACGCTCCTACATCATGGTCTAAAAAAATTCGACCGCAACACGGCAGCTCCTACAGGTGTACGCAAAACATTGTAGGAGCTGCCGCAGGCTGCGATCTTTTGATCTCTAAGATTGCGCGGCCAGCCACGTTTCGTCGCAGCAGGACTTCAAGGTTTCGCGCATCCAGCGATGCGCCGGGTCCTTGTCAAATCGCGGGTGCCAGGCCTGGGTCAGCATGATGGTCGGCAGCGGAATCGGCAGGGTGAACGATCGCAGCTTCAGGCCCAGCCTACGGACGCTCAACAGCGCCTCCTTGGGCACCGGCAGGATCAAATCGGAATCAGGCAACGCAAACATCGCCGCATGAAAACTCGGCGCAATCACGGCCACCCGGCGCTCCAGCCCCAAGGCATTGAGCGCCGTATCGATGGGACCGCGCGCTATTCCGCGACGAGACATGCTGATATGGGAAAACCCGGCATAGCGTTCGGCGGTAATTTCTTCTTCGAACAGCGGATGATCCTCGCGCACCAGCCCGACAAAGTGAGTGGCGAAGAGGTTCTGCACCTTCACCTCTGGCATCACTGGGCGGTTGTTGCTGACACTCAAGTCGATGCGGCCTTCGCGCAAAGCTTCGTCGTCCCCATCGCCCTCGGGGACAAAGCGCAATTCACACTGCGGGGCCTGGCGCTCCATGGTGTCAAACAGCTTGCCGCCATAGACGCCCACGAAAAAATCGTTGGCCCGAATGCTGAAACGCCGGCGCAAGCTGCCCAGATCCACGTCATCGGCGGAGCGAAACAGCAGCGACGCCTGCTCCACGACATCGCGCACCTGCTCGCGCAACGCCAGCGCCTTGGGGGTCGGCACCAGACCACGACCGGCACGCACCAGAATCGGATCACCGATGGCCTCGCGGATGCGCGTCAGGGTCCGGCTCATCGCCGCCGGGCTCAAATTCATCCGCCGCGCAGCACCCACCACACTGCCCTCGTCGAGCAGCGCGTCGAGGGCAACCAGGAGATTCATGTCCGGGAGTTGCATGTCAGGCACTCTTCAGTGATCAGGATTGATGCTGACGCAATGCTAGCAAACATCTCGTGCCTGATGTAAAGGCAGGTCTGACCCCTTCGCGGGCAAGCCTTGCTCCCACGGAGGCCTCAGCGGAGGCCGGTTCTGTGTACTACTCGACACCCTGAGGGAGCGAACTTGCTCCTCCAGGGAAAAGTGTCGCCCGTGGGTGCAAAGCTTGCTCGCGACGACGCCATCAGCCCGACCGAAGACTATCGCTCGTGCAAAGCCTCAGCCCGCGCCCGGATAATCGGCTTCAGCAAATAGCTGAGAACCGTCTTCTTGCCGGTAATGATATCCACCGACGCCACCATCCCCGGAATGATCAGCAACGGCTTCTCATCCGTCCCCAAATGGCTGCGATCGGTACGCAGCTTGATGACGTAGTAGGTGGTTTTCTTGTCTTCATCGGTGATGGTGTCCGCACCGATTTGCTCGAGCTTGGCCTTCAACCCGCCATAGATGGTGTAGTCATACGCGGTGAATTTCACCGTCGCCTCTTGCCCCGGATGCAGGAAAGCGATGTCTTGCGGACGAATCTTCGCTTCCACCAGCAAGGTGTCGTCCAGAGGAACGATTTCGACCAGATCACTGCCCGGCTGGATCACGCCACCAATGGTGTTCACCAGCAACTTGTTGACGATGCCACGCACGGGCGATGTCACCAGGGTCCGGCTGACACGGTCAGACAGTGCGCTGCCGGTGGCCTGGGCCTTGTTCAGGTCGGTGCGTGCTTCATTGAGCTGAGTCAGCGCTTCACTGCGGAATTTGCCACGGGTTTCGTCGATCTTGCGCGCCACTTCCTTGATCGCCGATTCTGCCCGCGGGATCGCCAGGGTGGTGGCGTCGAGCTGCCCACGGGTTTCAACTTCGGCGCGCTTGAGGCGCAACACTTCAACTGGCGATACCGCGCCCTGAGCCACCAACGGCTCGGACATGTTGATCTCCTGGCGCTGCAAGGCCAGGCCGTTGCGGTACTGGGACTGCTTGGAGGTGAACTCGCGCAATTCCTGCTGACGCTGGATCAACTGCTCCTGCAACCCACCGATTTCATCGCGCAACTGCTGACGGCGGCTGATGTACAGCGACTCTTCGCTGGCGGCCTGGCCAGGAACGGCTTTCAGCACGTCAGCGGGGAAATTTAGCGGACGGTCGTCAACTTCGGCACTCAGGCGCTCGACGCGCAGCAACATCGACAGCCGATCGGCTTCGGTCTCGCCCACGTTGGATGCGAAGCGGGTGTCGTCCAGGCGAATCAGCGGCGCACCCGCCTCAACGATCTGCCCTTCCGAGACGAACAGCTCAGAGACGATACCGCCTTCAAGGTTCTGGATTTTCTGGATCTTCGACGACGGGATCGCCTTGCCGTCGCCCTTGGTGACTTCGTCGATCACCGCAAAGTTGGCCCACAGCATCAGGAACAGAAAGAAGCCGATGATTGCCCAGATCGTCAGCCGCACTACCCGTGGCGCGTCTTCAATGAGGGCTTTGTTGACCTCGGGAAGTGGCTGGCCATGCAGTGAATCGGTGCCCTTGAAATAACGGCGAATGGAACCCTTGACCCCGGACTTAAGCAACACTGATCTGCCCCTTTTTCAATGCTTCCATCACCACAGCTTTCGGGCCATCGGCGAGTATCTGTCCACGGTCGATGACGATCAGGCGATCGACCAGCGACAACAGCGACGCACGGTGCGTCACCAGTACAACAGTCTTGTTTTCAATCACTGCAGCGAGGCGTTGCTTGAGGCGTTCTTCACCGGTGTTATCCATGGCGCTGGTCGGTTCGTCGAGCAGCAGGATCGGCGGGTTGAGCAAGAGTGCGCGGGCCAGCGCAACGTTCTGGCGCTGACCGCCGGACAGGTTCTGCCCACGCTCGCCCACCTGAAGCTCATAGCCTTGCGGGTGCAGACGGGCGAATTCGTGCACGCCGGCCAGTTCAGCGGCTTGCAGCACCATTTCGTCTTCGACGTAACGTGCACCCGAGACCAGGTTGTCGCGCAGGCTGCCGGCGAGCAGCTGGATGTCCTGAGGCACGTAGCCGATGTTGTGTCGCAGTTCGCTGACGTCTATCTGACGAATGTCGACGCCATCCACCAACAACGCGCCTTCGTCCGGCTGATAAAGGCCCACGACCAGTTTGGCGAGCGAACTTTTACCCGAGCCACTGCGACCGATGATGCCGATTTTTTCGCCGGGCTTGATGATCAGGTTGATGTTTTTGAGCGCCGGATTCTGCTGATCCGGGTAGGTGAAGTTCATCTGACGGCATTCGATGCCACCTTGCAGGACCTTGCGGCTCAGCGGGCGTTCTTCAAAATTGCGCTCCTGCGGCAACTCCATCATCTGGTCGACCGAGGTCATGGTGACCCGGGCTTGCTGATAGCGGGTCAGCAGGCCGGACAACGACGCCAGCGGGCTGAGTGCGCGGCCGCTGAGCATGTAACAGGCGATCAGGCCGCCCATGCTCAAGTTACCGGCGATGATCTGGTACACGCCGAAGACGATCATGATCACACCGGCCAATTGCTGAATCAGCAAGGTGATGTTCATCGCCAGGCCGGACAGCATTTTTACCCGCAACTCGAGGCGGCTGAGGGTGCCGATGGTCTGCTCCCACTGATACTGGCGCTCGCTCTCGGCGTTGTTGACCTTTACCGCGTCGAGGCCGGCAAGTGTTTCGATCAGACTCGACTGACGCTCGGCGCCCAGGGCCATGGTGCGCTCCATGGTGGCTACCAGCGGCTTCTGCAGCGCGTAGCCAATCAACAGGGCAATCGGGAACGCCAACATCGGAATCCATACCAGATGCCCGCCGAGGATCGCGATGACCAGGAAGATCAGGAGCGTAAACGGCAAGTCGATCAGGCTGGTGAGAGTCAGCGACGCGAGGAAATCGCGCAGGCTCTGAAACTCATGGATGTTCTGGGCAAAGCTGCCGACCCGGGCCGGGCGGTACTTCATCGACATGCCGACGATGCGCTCGAACAGCGTCGCCGAAATGATCAGGTCGGTTTTCTTGCCGGCCAGGTCCAGGCACAGACTGCGCAGGCTTTTGAGGATCAGGTCGAAAAAATAAGCGCCGGTGATACCGATGGCCAAGACCCACAGGGTCGATTCGGCCTGGTTGGGCACCACGCGGTCATAGACGTTCATCACGAATAATGGCGCGGCCATGGCGATGATGTTGATCAGGAAACTGGCAGCGATGGCGTCGGCATACAGCCAGCGCGAGCGCTTGAGGGTGTCACGGAACCACGACCGTGCGCGCGGGATCAATGTGCCGTGATTGACGTCGAATTTATGCTGAGGCTGTGCGAAGAAGACTTTGCCGATGTAGTCGTCGGCCAGCAACTCGCGACTGACGAGGCTTTCGCCACCGTCACTTTCGCTGAGCAGTAGACGGGCCTGGTCTTCACCTTGCCAGCCAAGCAACACTGCGCTGCGACCATCCTTGAGCAGCAGCAGCGCCGGCATCGCAATTTCTGGAATCTGCTCCAGTTTGCGCACCAGTACCCGCCCTTGCAGACCTGCGCGAGCGGCGGCACGTGGCAGCAACTCGACGCTCAGCCGCTGCTTTGGCAATGGCAAACCAGTGGTCAACATCGCAGCGCTGGCTGGCTTTTGATGCAGCGTGCAAAGGGCTAGCAGACCGTCCAGCAGCGGATCGTCATGCAACGCGCGTGGATCATGGATGAGATGAACTCGACTGACTTCTGATTCCACGCTCGGCACTCTTGGCTGACGATTGAACAATAAAGGTTCTGCTCAATTCATACTGGGCAGTTAGACCTTTGGCTTCACGTCGTTCTGCACGACGGATGCCAACGGTGCGACCACTCCCTGGCTCTTGAGCAACTCGCCCATGGTCGCCTTGATTCGGTATTGAGTAAATAACTGAATGTTTCTGATCCACGCAGATCACGGTTTGTTGACGCATGGCTGCGAGACACGCCGCATACCCGGCGAAAACTTCGTTAAGCGCACATGAACGACATGCGCCGCGACTGAGAATCTGCGTGCAATCGTCAACGTCCATCCCCGATCAAAATGATGCGAAACGTGCGACCGGGGAAAATGCCCGGGACCGGATCCACGGAAATCCGCAGTTTGAATATTTGCCATTTTGTTGTCCTGAATCACTGCAAAACCTGCAACCACAGCGAATCCTGAGCAGACAAACGACCGTTTGTCGGAAAGTACAAAATGGGTACTGGATCACACGGTTCGGCCCCCTTCGACTGCCGAATATCAATGTGACATTACTGGGGCGATTGTTTAGGATGGCAGCCACATGGTCAATAGTTTGGCATATAGTTTATAGCCAAAAAATATAGCCAGAATATTGACGCAAAAAAGCGTCAAAGTAGTAACTATTATTGTAGGAAAGAGCGTCCAGACTGATTGGCAACAATGCCTTCAGGTCCATGGAAGTCTACTGAACGTGACACCCGGAGAGTCTTCAATGAGCAGTGTTGTTGCCATCGTCAAAAGCATTGTTGGTCAAGTTTTCGTGGTGTCCCCAGAGGGCATCCGTCGTGTACTCGTTGAAGGCGACCGGCTGTTTGTTGGCGACCAGGTAGACACAGGTGTGGCAGGCGCTGTCACGCTCGAACTGGCCGACGGCCGGACCCTGGACCTGGGCCGCGACACTCAATGGAGCGGCAGCGCTCCGGACTCCAGCACCGACCTGGCAGAAGCCACCGCACAAGCAGCGCCATCGGTTGAAGAACTGCAGCAGGCCATCGTCGCCGGCGCTGACCCGACTAAAGACCTCGAAGCCACCGCAGCCGGCCCGACAGCCTCAGGCCAAGGCGGCGCAGCGGGCGGTGGTCATAGCTTCGTGATGCTCGATGCAACGGCTGGCCGGGTCGACCCGACCGTTGGCTTCCCAACCGCGGGTTTCGGCGCTGTGCCCCTGACCACGCTGGAAACCGTTAACACCCAGAACACGAACAACAACGCGATTGTCGACGCCCCCCTCACCTCGACGCTGAGCCTCAGCGCAACCCCGACCATTACCGAGGCTGGCGGGGTACTGGTCTACACCGCGAACCTGAGCCAGGCGCCTCTGAGTGACCTGACCATTAAGCTGTCCAATGGTGCGGTCATCATCGTTGCTGCGGGACAAACCACTGGCACCGTAAATGTGCCACTCGCGCCTAACGACACTGTTTATAACGACCCGAGCCAAATCGAAGTCACCGTCACCGGCACTACCGGCGGCGGAATGACAGTGGTACCTCCGACCGCTCCAGCGGTAACCCAGGTCACAGACACCGTCGATACCACCACCGTCACGCTGACCGCCGGCCCGACTGTTGTTGAAGGCGGCCCGATTACCTACACCGCGTCCCTGACCAACCCGGCCCAGACGCCGGTGACCGTGACCTTGAGCAACGGCTCGGTCATCACCATCGGCGCTGGCCAGACCACTGGCACCGTCGTGGTCGAGACGCCGGCCAATGACGTTTATGTAAATGGCAGCACTGTCAGCACCACAATCACCGGTGCAACAGGCGGCAACTTTGAGAATCTGGTGCCGAGCACCACGCCTGCTGTTACGACCATTACCGATTCGCAAGACACAACCGGCCTGACCCTCACTTCGACCGGTACTGTGGTTGAAGGCGGTCCGATCACCTACACCGCGACCCTGACCAACCCTGCCGGCACGCCGGTGACTGTGACCTTGAGCAACGGATCGGTCATCACCATCGGCGCTGGCCAGACCACTGGCACCGTCGTGGTCGAGACCCCGGCGAATGACGTTTATGTGAACGGCAGCACTGTCAGCACCACGATCACCGGTGCAACGGGCGGCAACTTTGAGAATCTGGTACCGAGCACCACGCCTGCTGTTACGACCATCACCGATTCGCAAGACACGACCGGCCTCACGCTTACTTCGACCGGAACCGTGGTTGAAGGCGGTCCGATCACCTACACCGCGACTCTGACCAACCCTGCCGGCACGCCGGTAACTGTGACCTTGAGCAACGGCTCGGTCATCACCATCGGCGCTGGCCAGACCACTGGCACCGTCGTGGTCGAGACGCCGGCCAATGACGTTTATGTAAATGGCAGCACTGTCAGCACCACGATTACGGGCGCGACTGGCGGCAATTTTGAAAACCTGGTGCCGAGCACCACGCCTGCTGTTACGACCATTACCGATTCGCAGGACGCAACGGGCCTGACGCTTACGTCGACCGGTACTGTCGTTGAAGGCGGCCCGATCACTTACACCGCAACCCTGACCAACCCTGCTGGCACTCCGGTGACTGTGACCTTGAGCAACGGCTCGGTCATCACCATCGGCGCTGGCCAGACCACTGGCACCGTCGTGGTCGAGACGCCGGCGAATGACGTTTATGTAAATGGCAGCACCGTCAGCACCACGATCACCGGTGCAACGGGCGGCAACTTTGAGAATCTGGTGCCGAGCACCACGCCTGCTGTTACGACCATCACCGACCGCATCGATACTGTCACCGTGACCATCGAAAGCGCTGGCGACGTACTGGAAAACGCAGCACCGACGTTCACCATCAAAGTTGATCAGAAACTCGATCACGATCTGACGGTAACGCTGAGCAACGGCCAGACGGTAACCATCGCGGCAGGTGCTACAGAAACCAATTACACGCTGCCTGCTCAGGGCGACGACGTTTACAAAGATGGCGAGACCATTAAGCTGGGCATCACGGATGCAGCGGTAGAAGGTAAATCCTTCGAGAACCTGGTGATCGGCAAAGAAGCCGAATTGACCATTGGCGATACCACCAGCGAAGTGATCGCGACACTGACCGTCGACAAGACGTCGGTCGTTGAGGGTGGCCAAGTCACCTACACCGTGACCCTGACCAACGCCGCCGGCTTGCCGATCAACAATCACGGTGAGCTGACGTTCACCCTGACTGACGGCACGGTTGTCACCGTTGCCGCGAACAGCACTTCGGGCTCGTTCACCATCACCGCGCCGGATGACATCCTGGTCGGCGGTCAGCCGACTATCGTCAACAAGCTGGAATCGGTAACGGGCGCGGACAACTTCGAGCAACTGACCCTGGGTCAGAACTCGCTGGAAACGACTGTTACTGATGAACCATCGGGTCAAGGTGATGCGGTCAACATCAGTATCGTTGGCAACGGTCCGGTCCTGGAAAATCAGGCCCCGAGCTTCACCATCACGCTGGACAAGCCACAAGCATTGCCGTTGACGGTGACCCTGAGCAACGGCCAGACCATCACTTTCGCCGCAGGCGAAACCTCGAAAGTGCACTCGCTGACCGCGCAAGGTGATGACGTCTACAAAGACGGCGAAACCGTCGAGCTAGGCGTTAGCAATGTGACTGCGGGTGGCACCGCGCTGGAAAATCTGGTGATTGGTAACCCAGGTTCGGTAGTCGTTAGTGACACCCCGAGCGAAGTGGTTGCGACCCTGACGGCCGACAAAACCACCGTCGCGGAAGGCGGGCAGATCACTTACACCGTGACCCTGACTAACGCGGCAGGCCTGCCGATCAACAATCACGGTGAGCTGTCGTTCACCCTGACTGACGGCACTACCATTACTGTTCCAGCCAACACTGCCAGCGGTTCGTTCACCATCAGCGCGCCGGATGATGTTCTGGTCGGCGGTCAGCCGACCATCGTCAACAAGCTGGAGTCGGTAACCGGTGCGGACAACTTCGAGCAGCTGACTCTCGGTCAAAACTCGCTGGAAACGACTGTCACCGACGAACCATCGGGTCAAGGTGATGCGGTCAACATCAGCATCGTCGGCAATGGTCCGGTCCTGGAAAACCAGGCACCAAGCTTCACCATCACGCTGGACAAGCCACAAGCAGTGCCGTTGACGGTGACCCTGAGCAACGGCCAGACCATTACCTTCGCCGCCGGCGAAACTTCGAAAGTGCACTCGCTGACCGCACAAGGTGATGACGTTTACAAAGACGGCGAAACCGTTGTGCTGGGCGTTAGCAATGTCACCTCCGGTGGCACCGCGCTGGAAAATCTGGTGATTGGTAACCCAGGTTCGGTAGTCGTTAGTGACACCCCGAGCGAAGTGGTTGCGACCCTGACGGCCGACAAAACCACCGTCGCGGAAGGCGGGCAGATCACCTACACCGTGACCCTGACCAACGCCGCCGGCTTGCCGATTAACAATCACGGTGAACTGTCGTTTACCCTGACTGACGGCACGGTTGTCACCGTTCCAGCGAACAGCACTTCGGGCTCGTTCACCATCACCGCGCCAGATGATGTTCTGGTCGGCGGTCAGCCGACCATCGTTAACAAGCTGGAATCAGTGACGGGTGCTGATAACTTCGAGCAGCTGACTCTGGGTCAGAACTCGCTGGAAACCACGGTCACTGACGAACCGGGTACCGGCACACCAACAGATAACCAGGGCGACAAAGTCGCTATCAGCATCGTTGGCAACGGTCCGGTCCTGGAAAACCAGGCACCGAGCTTCACCATTACCCTCGACAAGGCACAGTTGGTGCCGCTGACCGTGACGTTGAGCAACGGCCAGACCGTGACCTTCGCCGTCGGCGAAACCTCGAAAGTGCACTCGCTGACTGCGCAAGGTGATGACGTCTACAAAGACGGCGAAACCGTTGTGCTGGGCGTTAGCAATGTCACCTCCGGTGGCACCGCGCTGGAAAATCTGGTCATCGGCAACCCGGGCTCGGTGGTCGTTAGCGACACCCCGAGTGAAGTGGTTGCGACCCTGACCGCGGATAAAACCACCGTGGCTGAAGGCGGCCAGATCACTTACACCGTGACCCTGACCAATGCGGCCGGTTTGCCGATCAATAACCACGGTGAGCTGACGTTTACCCTGACTGACGGCACGGTTGTCACCGTTCCTGCAAACAGCACTTCGGGTTCGTTCACCATCACCGCGCCAGACGATGTTCTGGTTGGTGGTCAGCCGACTATCGTTAACAAGCTGGAATCGGTGACGGGTGCCGATAACTTCGAGCAGCTGACCTTGGGTCAGAACTCGCTGGAAACCACGGTCACTGACGAACCAGGTACCGGCACACCAACCGACAACCAGGGCGACAAAGTCGCTGTCAGCATCGTTGGCAACGGTCCGGTCCTGGAAAACCAGGCACCGAGCTTCACCATTACCCTCGACAAGGCACAGTTGGTGCCGCTGACCGTGACGTTGAGCAACGGCCAGACCGTGACCTTCGCCGCCGGCGAAACTTCGAAAGTGCACTCACTGACCGCGCAAGGCGATGACGTCTACAAAGACGGCGAAACCGTTGTGCTGGGCGTTAGCAATGTCACCTCCGGTGGCACCGCGCTGGAAAACCTGGTGATTGGTAACCCAGGCTCAGTGGTCGTCAGCGACACCCCGAGTGAAGTGGTCGCGACCCTGACCGCAGACAAAACCACTGTCGCGGAAGGCGGGCAGATCACTTACACCGTGACCCTGACCAATGCTGCGGGTCTGCCGATTAACAATCACGGTGAACTGTCGTTTACCCTGACTGACGGCACTACCATTACTGTTCCAGCCAACACTGCCAGCGGTTCGTTCACCATCACCGCGCCGGACGATGTTCTGGTCGGCGGTCAGCCGACCATCGTCAACAAGCTGGAATCGGTAACGGGTGCCGACACCTTCGAGCAGCTGACCTTGGGTCAGAACTCGCTGGAAACCACCGTTACTGACGAACCAGGTACCGGCACACCAACCGATAACCAGGGCGACAAAGTCGCTATCTCCATCGTTGGCAACGGTCCGGTCCTGGAAAATCAGGCACCGAGCTTCACCATTACCCTCGACAAGGCACAGTTGGTGCCGCTGACCGTGACATTGAGCAACGGCCAGACCGTGACCTTCGCCGCCGGCGAAACCTCGAAAGTGCACTCACTGACCGCGCAAGGCGATGACGTCTACAAAGACGGCGAAACCGTTGTGCTGGGCGTTAGCAATGTCACCTCCGGTGGCACCTCGCTGGAAAATCTGGTGATTGGTAACCCAGGCTCGGTGGTCGTCAGCGACACCCCGAGTGAAGTGGTTGCGACCCTGACGGCCGACAAAACCACCGTCGCGGAAGGCGGGCAGATCACTTACACCGTGACCCTGACCAATGCGGCCGGTTTGCCGATCAATAACCACGGTGAGCTGACGTTCACCCTGACTGACGGCACGGTTGTCACCGTTCCGGCGAACAGCACTTCGGGCTCGTTCACCATCACCGCGCCGGACGATGTTCTGGTCGGCGGTCAGCCGACCATCGTCAACAAGCTGGAAAGTGTCGAAGGTGCCGACAACTTCGAGCAGCTGACGCTGGGTCAGAACTCGCTGGAAACCACGGTCACTGACGAACCAGGTACTGGCACACCAACCGATAACCAGGGCGACAAAGTCGCTATCTCCATCGTTGGCAACGGTCCGGTCCTGGAAAACCAGGCACCGAGCTTCACCATTACCCTCGACAAGGCACAGTTGGTGCCGCTGACCGTGACGTTGAGCAACGGCCAGACCGTGACCTTCGCCGCCGGCGAAACCTCGAAAGTGCACTCGCTGACCGCGCAAGGCGATGACGTCTACAAAGACGGCGAAACCGTTGTGCTGGGCGTTAGCAATGTCACCTCCGGTGGCACCGCGCTGGAAAATCTGGTGATTGGTAACCCAGGCTCGGTAGTCGTCAGCGACACCCCGAGTGAAGTGGTCGCGACCCTGACCGCGGATAAAACCACCGTGGCTGAAGGCGGCCAGATCACTTACACCGTGACCCTGACTAACGCGGCGGGCCTGCCGATCAACAATCACGGTGAACTGTCGTTCACCCTGACTGACGGCACGGTTGTCACCGTCCCAGCTAACGGTACTTCCGGTTCGTTCACCATCACTGCCCCAGATGACATCCTGGTCGGCGGTCAGCCGACCATCGTTAACAAGCTGGAATCGGTAACGGGCGCGGACAACTTCGAGCAACTGACCCTGGGTCAGAACTCGCTGGAAACCACGGTTACTGATGAACCAGGTACCGGCACACCAACCGATAATCAGGGCGACAAAGTCGCTATCTCCATCGTTGGCAATGGTCCGGTCCTGGAAAACCAGGCACCGAGCTTCACCATTACCCTCGACAAGGCACAGTTGGTGCCGCTGACCGTGACGTTGAGCAACGGCCAGACCGTGACCTTCGCCGCCGGCGAAACCTCGAAAGTGCACTCGCTGACCGCGCAAGGCGATGACGTCTACAAAGACGGCGAAACCGTTGTGCTGGGCGTTAGCAATGTCACTTCGGGTGGCACCGCGCTGGAAAATCTGGTGATTGGTAACCCAGGTTCGGTAGTCGTTAGTGACACCCCGAGTGAAGTGGTTGCGACCCTGACGGCCGACAAAACCACTGTCGCCGAAGGCGGGCAGATCACCTACACCGTGACCCTGACCAACGCCGCCGGTTTGCCGATTAACAATCACGGTGAACTGTCGTTTACCCTGACTGACGGCACGGTTGTCACCGTTGCCGCGAACAGCACTTCTGGCTCGTTCACCATCACCGCACCAGACGATGTTCTGGTCGGCGGTCAGCCGACCATCGTCAACAAGCTGGAATCGGTAACGGGTGCCGACACCTTCGAGCAGCTGACCCTGGGTCAGAACTCGCTGGAAACCACCGTTACTGACGAACCAGGTACCGGCACACCAACCGATAACCAGGGCGACAAAGTCGCTATCTCCATCGTTGGCAACGGTCCGGTCCTGGAAAACCAGGCACCGAACTTCACCATTACCCTCGACAAGGCACAGTTGGTGCCGCTGACCGTGACATTGAGCAACGGCCAGACCGTGACCTTCGCCGCCGGCGAAACTTCGAAAGTGCATTCGCTGACCGCGCAAGGCGATGACGTCTACAAAGACGGCGAAACCGTTGTGCTGGGCGTTAGCAATGTCACCTCCGGTGGCACCGCGCTGGAAAATCTGGTGATTGGTAACCCAGGTTCGGTAGTCGTTAGTGACACCCCGAGCGAAGTGGTTGCGACCCTGACGGCCGACAAAACCACCGTCGCGGAAGGCGGGCAGATCACTTACACCGTGACCCTGACCAATGCTGCGGGTCTGCCGATTAACAATCACGGTGAACTGTCGTTTACCCTGACTGACGGCACGGTTGTCACCGTTCCGGCGAACGGTACTTCCGGTTCGTTCACCATTACTGCCCCTGATGACATCCTGGTCGGCGGTCAGCCGACCATCGTCAACAAGCTGGAATCGGTAACCGGTGCGGACAACTTCGAGCAGCTGACGCTGGGTCAGAACTCGCTGGAAACCACCGTTACTGACGAACCAGGTACTGGCACACCAACCGATAACCAGGGCGACAAAGTCGCTATCAGCATCGTTGGCAACGGTCCGGTTCTGGAGAATCAGGCGCCAAGCTTCACCATCACGCTGGACAAGGCACAGTTGGTGCCGCTGACCGTGACGTTGAGCAATGGCCAGACCGTGACCTTCGCCGTCGGCGAAACCTCGAAAGTGCACTCGCTGACCGCGCAAGGCGATGACGTCTACAAAGACGGCG
>NZ_WFGV02000093.1 GCF_010095445.2 Pseudomonas sp. TNT3 | reverse complement strand
GGCGCCGTCGTGGTCACGGTCGGCGGTGTGGCGCTGGAGCCTTCTACCGGCACGCCATCGTCGCCTTCGGTGATGCCGCCGGCCGCTTCAGCCAGTGGACCGCGCATGACCGGTTGCGAGTTGCCGACCAGCGGCAATGGCATCGGTTGCGAGTTACCCGCGAATTCAACGGAAGGATTACCGCTGCTGTTGGTTTGTGGCGCGCCCTCGCCAAGCGGCAATTGCGCTTGCTCGTTGGCAGGAGCACCTGTGGTTGGTGCTTTGCTGCGACCTGGCATCAACCAGGCGGCCGCTACCGCGACCACGACTACGGCGGAAATCGCCAATACGTGTTTCTTCGGCATAGTGAACCCCATACTTGGACGCTTGACCGCTGAGCGGCTGGCAATCATGGCTTCGATCATTGCATCGCGGGCAACCTGGTTGATGTTGCCAGGCCAACCGTCGGAGCTTTCATGAATATCAGAGATCTGATTCGCGGTGAAAAGTTCGATACCCCGACCCGCGCCTTCAAGCCGCTGGTCCAGATATTCACGGGTTTCTTCTTCGGTGTAAGGCTGCAACTCGATGACGTGAAAACGCTCTTCTTCGAGGCTCAACTCATCGAGCTGTGCAATGAGCGAAGACTCACCGAACAGAAACACATGCGGTCGACCTTCCGGTGCGCCAGCGGCCAGGGCCAGCAAGGCTTCCAGGGCGGATTCGTCTAGCTGCTCGGCGTCATCCACCAGCAGGTAGACTTCCTGCCCGGTGAGTGCCAGCTGAACCACCTGGGCCAGAATCGCATTGATTTCAGGCTGAGCGACGTTGAGCGCTTGAGCCACCTGACGCAGCACTCCCGCTGCATCGCCGGCGCCACGGGCGGAAACCACCACGCTCTGCACTGACTGCTTGTTGGTGCTGGCCACCAGGGCCTGACGCAACAGGGTCTTGCCACTGCCTTGAGGGCCGGTGACCACCAGTAGCAACTGGCTGTAGCGGGCCAGGTGATGCAGTTGCCCCAGCACCGGTTTGCGCTGGGCCGGGAAGAATTTGAAGCCAGGCACCCGAGGAGCAAAAGGGTCGTGACTCAACTGGTAATGGCCGAGGAAAGCCTCGTCGGCGTGCAAACTAGTCATCGGGATCTTATTAACCTTTAAGCTGAGCCAGGGCGCGGTAATCCGCTCCCAGCGTGGCCTGTAAAACCTCTTTCGGATAATCGTCGGTCACTACCGCTTCGCCCATGTGGCGCAGCAGCACCAGGCGCAAACGACCGTCGATCACTTTCTTGTCAATTGCCATATGTTCGAGAAAATCAGCTTCAGTCATCTCCTCAGGCGGGATGACCGGCAGACCGGCACGCTGGAAAAGACGAATGCCACGATCGCGTTCTTGCTCGCTGATCCAGCCCAGGCGGGCAGACATTTCCAACGCCATTACGGTGCCAGCAGCGACCGCTTCACCATGTAGCCACACACCATAGCCCATATGGGTTTCGATGGCGTGGCCAAAGGTGTGGCCGAGATTCAACGTGGCACGAACACCCGTTTCCTTCTCGTCGGCACCGACTACTTCGGCTTTTGCCTCGCAGGAGCGCTGGATAGCGTAAGTCAGGGCGGTCTGATCCAGGGCACGCAGTCGATCGACGTTTTCTTCAAGCCAGGTCAGGAACGGCTCGTCGCAGATCAGCCCGTATTTGATGACTTCTGCCAGACCGGCGGAGAGTTCGCGCGCAGGCAGGGTGTTGAGCGAAGCGGTATCGATCAGGACAACGTTCGGCTGATAGAAAGCGCCGACCATGTTCTTGCCCAACGGATGGTTGATGCCGGTCTTGCCGCCCACCGAGGAGTCGACTTGCGACAGCAGCGTGGTCGGGACCTGAATGAAATCGACACCGCGCTGATAGCAGGCGGCCGCAAAACCGGCCATGTCACCAATCACTCCGCCACCGAGGGCGATCACTGTGGTGCGACGGTCGTGCCGTGCGGTCAGCAGACCGTCGAAGATCAGTTGCAGGGTTTCCCAGGTCTTGAAGGCCTCGCCGTCGGGCAACACCACGGAAATCACCGAGAACTGCGCAAGGCTGCGGGTCAGACGCTCGAGATAGAGCGGCGCAACGGTCTCGTTGGAGATAATCGCTACTTGCCGCCCGCGAATATGCGGGGCCAGCAGCTCAGGCTGATCCAACAAACCTTCGCCAATATGAATCGGGTAGCTGCGCTCGCCTAGATCGACCTTGAGTGTCTGCATGTGTCCCCACAGTAAAGATGGAATCAGGCGTCCTGCCTTGAGTTTTCGAATGTCCACGGCCTCTGCTGGTGTGACGCCGTTCGGTAGCCATCCGCCACACACCTGAGCGGCCGTGACAGGACGCCGAGGATAGCGCATTTCGCGCCGCGCTTTAACGGGGAGGTAGCTGCTGCAAGCGCTCGAGAATATCGAGCACCACCATCCGCGGCGGCCGCTCATCGGTTTCCACCACGAGGTCGGCAATCTCCCGATAAAGCGGGTCGCGGATCGCCAGCAGATCCCGCAGGGTCTTGGCCGGATCAGCAGTGCGCAGCAAGGGTCGATTGCGGTCCCTAGCCGTGCGCCCTACCTGCTGCTCAACCGAGGCATGCAGATAGACCACCCGACCACCGGCGTGCAGTGCCCGACGATTGGCTTCGCGCATGACTGCGCCGCCGCCGGTCGCCAGCACCACACCATCGCACGCGCACAGCTCGGCAATCATCGCCTGCTCGCGGTCACGAAAGCCCGGCTCGCCTTCCTTATCAAAAATCCATGGGATATTGGCGCCCGTGCGCAATTCAATTTCCTTATCGGAATCTTTGAACGGCAGGCGCAGCTCTTTGGCCAGCAACCGGCCGATGGTGCTTTTTCCAGCGCCCATCGGTCCTACAAGAATCAAATTTCGCACAGAATCAACGACTCACAGCAATCGCCTGGTTATTCATGATACGCGGAGTGAGAAACACCAACAGCTCGGATTTTTTCTCCGAAACCACGTCACGCCGGAAAAGGCGGCCAAGATACGGCACATCGCCAAGAAATGGCACCTTATCTACAACCTTGCTCTGAGTATTTGAGAAAACACCACCGATCACGATGGTCTCGCCGTCGTTAACCAGCACCTTGGCGTTGACTTCATTTTTCTTGATGGGCGGTACGTCCTGCACCTTGTTCAGGTAGTCCGGCTCGTCCTTGGTGACCTTGACCTCCATGATGATCCGGTTATCCGGCGTGATCTGCGGCGTCACTTCCAGTGACAGCGAGGCTTCCTTGAACGACACCGACGTCGCACCGCTGGAGCTGGCTTCCTGATAGGGAATTTCGGTGCCTTTGAGGATTTTGGCGGTTTCCTTGTCGGACGTGACCACCTTGGGTTGCGAAACGATTTCGCCGTTACCGGTTTTCTCCATCGCCGTGAGTTCAAGATCGAGCAAAACATTGTCGGTAATAAAGGCGATGCCGATACCCGAAGTATTAGCGGCGGCGCCCATGTCGACGAACGGAGAATTGGTGCTGGTGCTACCCGGTGTGCCGATGGTCGACGACGCATTGGCGCCGTTGTTGCTCACGCCGGAAGTGTTCCAGTTGCCCTTGTTCTGTACCGAACCGCCCCAGCGCACGCCCAGGCTTTTGTCGTAGTCGACGTTGGCTTCGACGATCCGCGCCTCGATCATTACCTGACGCACTGGAATATCGAGCTGCGCGACGATACGGCGCAGTTCGTCGAGTCGTTCCTGAGTCTGATAGGCAATGATGTTGTTGGTCCGCTCATCAACCGTGATCGAGCCCCGCTCGTCAATCTTGGCATCCGCACTGGTCACCGACTGGAACAACTTGGAGATATCGGCAGCCTTGGCGTAATTGACCTGCAACAGCTCGCGACGCAGAGGGGCCAACTCGGCGATCTGCTTCTGTGACTCCAGCTCCTGACGCTCGCGGGCAGCGATTTCATCGGCGGGCGCCACTAGCAGAACGTTACCGATCTTGCGTTTATCCAGCCCTTTGGTTTTCAGCACCAGGTCCAGCGCCTGATCCCACGGTACATTCTGCAAGCGCAGGGTAATACCGCCCTGCACCGTGTCACTGGCTACCAGATTGAGGTTGGTGAAATCGGCGATCAGTTGCAGCACCGAGCGCACATCGATGTCCTGGAAATTCAACGACAGCTTTTCACCGGTGTAGGCGAATCGCTCGGCATTACGCTTTTGCAGGTCGTCCACGGTCATCGGCCGGATGCTGACGGTCAGTTTGTTATCGGTCTGATAAGTCGAATAATCAAAGGCGCCGCTGGGTTCGATACTGATTGTGGCCCGATCGCCCGTGGCGCTGGCGTTGACGAACTGCACCGGCGTAGCGAAATCCTTGACGTCCAGGCGTACCCGCAACGGCTCGGGAAGCTGGGTTCGGGCAAAACCGAGGACGATCTTGCCGTCACGCTCCTGAATGTCCGGGGCGATTGACGGGTCGGAAAGATCGATGACGACATTGCCCTCGCCTTGCGTACCGCGCTGGAAATCCACGCCACGGATAGCCTTGCCAACAGGTGCATAGGCTTTCGCGGGAGCCGGGGTCGGCGTAGCGGCACGCGGTGCGCTGGTTGCCGGTTTCGACGGCGCTTTGGTCGCCCCTTGCCCCACCACCACGAACAGATTATTGCCTTCGACTCGCGACGTGTAAGGCGTCAGCTGCGTCAAATTGATGATGAGTCGCGTACGGTCAGTGGTTTCCACCACTGTCGCACTACGGGCATTGCCGCCGCCCAGGTCACAGGTCTTGCTGGTCAGCTTATTGGCGACACCGGGCAAGTCCAGCGCGATCCGTGCGGGCGACTCAGTCGTATAACCTCGGGGTGCCGGGGGCGCGCCGTCGAACGACAGCTTCAACTCGACGCGGTCTCCCGGTAGAGCAGCCACATCGAGTGACTTGAGATTGGCGGCTTGAACCATCGGCGAAAGCAACGCTATCCATAGCGAAATACCGAAGGTTGAGAAAATCCTGTTCATTATGAGTGCTCTTTCAAAGGGATGGTCCGGGGCCGTTCCAACCAGGCGCCTTCGCCATCGGGAACAATTTCGACCACATCGACTTGCGAGCCGCTGATGGCGACGATTCGCCCATCGTTACGTCCCAGATAATCGCCGACTTTCAACCGATGCACACCGCCCGCCCCGCGCAACAGCGCGAAGGAGCCACCTGCATTGGATATCGTGCCGACCATTTCAAACTGCTCGATGTTGAAACCTTCGAGGTACTGCTTGACCCGAGCGGGGTCGGGTTTGACGTTACGCGATCCGTGTTTCTGGCCGGCCAGGTCGATTCTGACCTGGCGGGAAAACGGGCTGCGAAGATTGGCTGCGCTATAGGTAAACGTCGGATAGGACTGAAACGTGGGCGCGGGTTCAATCTTGCCGGGTGGTCGCAGACGAACTTCGTTCATGTAGGCATCGAGATCGCTGACGTCATCGCCTCCTCCACAACCCGCCAGGCAGAGCAGTACGGCAAACATTGATAAACAACGAATCGGGCTCATTTTTGCGGCCCTTTGTCGTTGTAGCGGTATGTCTTGGCCAGAATGCTCATGCGCAGCTTCGTTCCACCCTCTGGATTCGCCGGGGCAATGTCGAAGTCATGCAGCGTGACAATGCGTGGCAATCCCGCCACGCCGCTGACGAATGTGGCCAGGTCGTGATAGGCGCCGGTGACGGTGATCTGGATCGGCAGTTCGATGTAGAACGGCTGAGTGACCTCCGGCAACAGTTTGATTTCTTCGAACTCCAGTCCGCTGCCGAGGCCCGTGCGCGTGATGTCCTCCAGCAAGCCGGGGACTTCAGTGTCGCTGGGCAATTGCCGCAACAGCACGCCAAAGGAGTTTTCCATCTCCTTCATCTGCTGGGTGTACAGCTCAAGATTCGCCGCCATGCGGGCTTTGCTCGCGAACTGTTCCTTTAGCGTCGTCTCTTCTTCGCGTTTTGAGTCGAGCTGACTTTCCAGATCACTGAGGTAAAAGTTGTAACCCAGTGCCAGCACCAGAACCATCAGCAGGGCACCTGCAATCGCTTTGATAGCCGGTGGCCAGGAGCCCATGTTATTGGTGTCGAGGTCATTGATATCGATGTTACGTAAACCGGCAAACCATTCGGATGGACTCATTGGTCGCCCTCCACAACCGCCGGTTGAGTCTGACGAACCGTCAACTGAAAGACGTTCGCCTGGTCCAGCTGACCTGCAGTGTTCGCCTTGACCTCTGTGAGGCTGGGCGCATCGAACCAATCGGAGGCATCGAGATTACGCATCAAGTCCGACACGCGATTGTTGGATTCTGCCGCACCGGTGATAGACAAGGTCTTGCCGACCATTTTCACTTCGGTGAAATACACCCCGTCCGGCAATGTACGGGCCAGTTGATCAAACACCCGGCCACTGATCGGCCGGTTCCCCTGCAGATCCTGAATGATGCGCATGCGCTCGACCAATTGCTGGCGCCGAGCCTTGAGGTCGCTGATCTGCTTGATGCGTTCGTCGACAATGGCGATCTGCTTGCTGATGTAGTCGTTACGCGCAAGTTGCCGGTCGATGGCGCGATTGATGACCTGATCCGCCAACAGCACTGCGCCGATAGAGCCCGCCAGCACAACGACAAGGCTCAACAGGAAGCGTTTGCGGCGTTGTTCTCGCAGCTCTTCACGCCATGGGAGTAGATTGATCCGCGCCATCAGTCGAAACTCCTGAGCGCCAGACCGCAAGCGATCATCAGTGCCGGCGCATCACCGGCCAGGGCACCGGCGTTGACCTTGCTGCTCAGGGTCATGTCGGAAAACGGGTTGGCAACCTGGGTGGGCGTGGCCAATCGCTGCTCGATCAATCGATCAAGGCCCGGCACCGATGCAGTCCCGCCGGCAAGCAGGATGTGATCGACCGAGTTGTACTGCCCGGAGGCGAAGAAAAACTGCAGTGAACGCGAAACCTGCTGCACCAGCGCATCACGAAACGGTTGCAATACCTCGCTGACGTAATCGTCCGGCAAACCGCCCTGCTTCTTCGCCAACCCTGCCTGCTCCAGGCTCATGCCGTAGCGACGCTGGATTTCTTCGGTCAGTTGACGGCCACCGAACAATTGCTCACGGGTGTAAATAATTCGTCCATTGCGCAGCACGCTGAGGGTCGTCATCGTGGCGCCAATGTCGACCACGGCCACGGTCAATTGCTCCTGGGAAGCGGCCAGGTGGCCTGTCAGCAGGCCGAAAGAACGTTCCAGCGCATAGGCTTCGACATCGACCACACGCGCCGTCAGCCCGGCCAGGGCCAGCGCCGCTTCACGTACTTCGACGTTTTCTTTGCGGCAGGCGGCCAGCAGGACAGTGACCCGCTCAGGATTGCGCGCGGAAACGCCCTGCACTTCAAAGTCGATGGCGACTTCATCCAACGGATAGGGGATGTATTGATCTGCCTCGATCTTTAGCTGGTTCTCCATTTCGTCATCGGAGAGCCCGGCATCCATCTCAATCGTCTTGGTGATCACCGCTGAACCGGCAACCGCGACCGCAACATTCCTGAGGCTGGTCTTGGCCTTGACCAACACGCGAGACAATGCCTGCCCGACACCCTCGAGCTCAGCGATGTTTTTCTCGATTACAGCATTGGCAGGGAGAGGTTCGACAGCGTATGCCTCGACCCGATAGCGCTCGCCTTGACGGCTTAACTCCAGAAGCTTCACTGACGTGGAGCTGATGTCGATCCCCAGAAGCGTATTGGCCTTTTTATTGAAGAGTCCTAGCACTACCAATTCCCTATGACTATCCGTGAGTTACGGACTCTGTAATGTCCATTGCGTTCAACCCGCCCGTCTTGACAGCAAGCGCAAATGACGCCTCTGGCGGAAAAATGCTTATAATGCCCAGCGATTTTTTACTGCTATTTACTTCAAGCTCGGGTGCGCTCCTGCTCAGTCAACCCTGATGCCTAATTCATTCTTTGCCCTGGATGTCCAAAAGCCTTGATTCGTCTGCTGAAATTTTTCGGTTGGTCCATCGTCGCCGTTTTCTGCGGACTGCTTCTGGGTCTGAGTGGCGCTTATCTTTACCTTAGTCCTGGATTGCCGTCTGTGGAGGCGCTGAGAAGTATTCAGTTGCAGATTCCTCTACGGGTATACAGCAGCGACGACAAGTTGATTGCAGAATTTGGTGAAATGCGCCGGACTCCGATCCGTTTCGCCGACATTCCGCCAAATTTCATTAATGCGTTACTAAGTGCTGAAGACGACAATTTCGCCAATCACTACGGTGTCGACCCTGGCAGCTTGATGCGTGCCGCGTCCCAGCTGGTTAAAAGCGGTCACATCCAGTCCGGCGGCAGTACCATCACCATGCAGGTGGCGAAGAACTTCTTCCTGACCAGCGAACGCAGCTTTTCACGTAAAACCACTGAAATTCTCCTGGCCCTGCAGATCGAACGGCAGCTGACCAAGGACGAAATCCTTGAGTTGTATGTCAACAAGATCTACCTCGGCAACCGTGCCTACGGTATCGAAGCCGCCGCTCAGGTTTACTACGGCAAGTCGATTCGTGACGTGAGCCTTGCGCAGATGGCGATGATCGCCGGCCTGCCGAAAGCCCCGTCGCGCTTCAACCCGCTGGCCAACCCGGCTCGCAGCAAGGAACGTCGCGACTGGATCCTCGGGCGCATGTACAAGCTGGGCAAGATCACCGAAGCCGACTACACCACCGCGATCAACGAGCCGCTGAACGCCAGCTACCACGTGCCGACCCCGGAAGTGAACGCACCCTACATCGCTGAAATGGCCCGTGCCGAAATGGTCGGCCGCTATGGCAGTGATGCCTATACCGAAGGCTTTCGCGTAACCACCACGATCCCAAGCAATCTGCAGGAAATGGCCAACACCGCCCTGCACGAAGGCCTGATGACCTATGATCAGCGTCACGGCTACCGTGGCCCTGAATCGCGCCTGCCGGGCAAGACGCGCGAAGCCTGGGCAACCGAACTGACCAAGCAACGCACCATCAGCAGCCTCGAGCCCGCCATCGTTACCCAGGTCGACAAGAACGGCCTGCAGGTGATGACGCGCACCGGTGACGAACACGTCAGCTGGGACACAATGAAGTGGGCGCGCCCCTTCCTGAACACCAACAGCATGGGACCAAATCCCAAGCAGCCGGCGGATGTTGCGCAGGTGGGCGACCTGATACGCGTGCAGCGCCAGCCGGACAATTCGCTGAAGTTCAGCCAAATCCCGCAGGCTCAAGGCGCATTGGTTTCTCTGGATCCACAGAACGGGGCCATCCGCTCGCTGGTCGGCGGTTTCGCCTTCGAACAAAGCAACTACAACCGTGCCCTGCAGGCCAAGCGTCAGCCAGGTTCGAGCTTTAAACCGTTCGTCTACAGCGCTGCACTGGACAATGGCTACACCGCCGCCAGCCTGGTGAACGACGCACCGATCGTGTTTGTCGACGAGTACCTGGACAAGGTCTGGCGTCCGAAGAACGACACCAATACGTTCCTCGGTCCGATCCGTCTGCGTGAAGGGCTGTACAAATCGCGCAACCTGGTTTCGATCCGTCTGGTACAGGCCTTGGGCATCGATCGCACCATCGACTACATCAGCAAATTCGGCTTCAACAAGCAGGATCTGCCGCGCAACCTCTCCCTGGCGCTGGGCACCGCGACCCTGACACCGATGGAAATCGCCACGGGCTGGAGCACGTTTGCCAACGGCGGCTACAAAATCACGCCGTACATCATCGACAAGATTGAAAGCCGCAACGGCGATACGCTGTTTGTCGCCAACCCGCCGAGCGTTCCAAAGGGCAATGTCGCCAGTGACGGCATTGCCGCCGCTCCGGAGGCTAACGCATTCACGGTCAACGCGACGCCGGAAGACGCCTCAGCTGCGCCACCAGCGACTCAAACACCTGCCGTGGCCGAGCGCATTGTCGATGGCCGCACCACTTACATCCTCAACAGCATGCTTGAGGACGTGATCAAGCTCGGTACCGGGCGTCGCGCACTGGCGTTGGGCCGTCCCGACATCGCGGGCAAGACAGGTACGACCAACGAATCCAAGGACGCCTGGTTCTCCGGCTACAACGCCGATTACGTCACGACCGTCTGGACCGGCTTCGACCAGCCTGAGAGCCTGGGTCGCAGGGAATTTGGTGGCACTGTGGCTCTGCCGATCTGGATGAACTACATGGCCGCGGCCCTCAAGGACAAGCCGCCGCACACGCTGCCAGAGCCGGAAGGCATCCTGAGCCTGCGGGTAGACCCGGTCAGCGGCCGCGCGGCCCCTCCTGGCACGCCTGGCGCCTACTTCGAGCTGTTCAAGGCCGAAGATACGCCTCCTACGGCCAGCGAGCTGGGCAACGGCAGTGCGCCAGGCAGCCCGCTGCCAGCCGATGAAGCGGCACCGATCGATTTGTTCTGATCAGGTAGCGCAATGCGAAAAGCCCCGCCTTCAAAAGAAGAGCGGGGCTTTTTTTGCACCGATCATTCCCACGCTCTGCGCGGGAATGCAGCCGGGACGCTCCGCGCCCCATCCTAAGCCGAACGCAGAGCGTCCGTTGAGACATTCCCACGCAGAGCGTGGGAACGATCATCTAAGGGAAATAAAAAGCCCCGACTCTCGCGAGCCGGGGCTTTTTTGCTTGAAGCGTTACAACAGCTTAGCCGTTGAACACATCATCCACGCTTTTCAACGGGTAGTTCTTCGGATACGGCAGGGTTGCAACACCGGTCTCGATGGCGGCTTTCGCCACGGCATCGGAGATCACGGTGATCAAACGTGCATCCATTGGTTTCGGGATGATGTACTCACGACCGAATTCCAGCTTGATGCCGCCGTAGGCGTCGCACACTTCCTGAGGTACTGGCAGTTTGGCCAGTTCACGCAGGGCGTTGGCAGCAGCCACTTTCATTTCTTCGTTGATGCGCTTGGCGCGAACGTCCAGGGCACCACGGAAGATGAACGGGAAGCCCAGTACGTTGTTGACCTGGTTCGGGTAGTCCGAACGGCCGGTGGCCATGATCACATCGTTACGGGTGGCGTGCGCCAGTTCCGGGGAGATTTCCGGATCCGGATTGGAGCACGCGAACACGATCGGGTTAGGCGCCATCGCCAGCAGGCCTTCAGCGCTCAGCAGGTTCGGGCCGGACAGGCCGACGAACACGTCAGCACCGGTCAGTGCGTCAGCCAGGGTGCGCTTCTCGGTCGCGTGAGCGAACACAGCCTTGTACTGGTTCAGGTCGTCACGGCCGGAGTGGATCACGCCGGTACGGTCAACCATGAAGATGTTTTCGATGTTGGCGCCCATGCTCACCAGCAATTTCATGCAGGAGATGGCAGCTGCACCGGCACCCAGGCAGACGATCTTGGCGTCAGACAGGGTTTTGCCAGCGATTTCCAGGGCGTTGATCATGCCGGCCGCGGTCACGATAGCGGTGCCGTGCTGGTCATCGTGGAATACCGGAATGTCGCACTGCTCGATCAAAGCGCGTTCGATCTCAAAGCACTCAGGTGCCTTGATGTCTTCCAGGTTGATGCCACCGAAGGTGATGGAGATACGCTTGACGGTGTCGATGAAGGCTTGCGGGCTTTCGGAGTCGACTTCGATGTCGAAAACGTCGATGCCGGCGAAGCGCTTGAACAGCACGCCTTTGCCTTCCATGACTGGCTTGGACGCCAATGGACCGAGGTTACCCAGACCAAGAATCGCGGTGCCATCGGAAATAACTGCAACCAGGTTGCCTTTACCGGTGTATTTGTAGGCCAGCTCAGGATCGCGAGCAATTTCGCGTACTGGTTCGGCTACGCCGGGGCTGTAAGCCAGCGACAGGTCGCGGGCGGTAGCGGTGGCCTTGGTGAGCTCGACGCTCAGCTTACCTGGACGAGGATGGGCATGATATTCGAGAGCGGCAGTTTTCAAATCAGACATGGGGGCATTCCGCTTTTACTGTTGGACAGACTGGTCAGCGAGGATACGCGCCTCGCAAAGTCCCCACAAGACTGACCAGTCACCCCTGTCAAGCGCCCGGCCCTACGACTTTGGGCCAAGAGCCGCGGAACACAAGGGGTCGACTGTTCACAATCCACTTAAAAAATGTCTACAATTTTTTCTTATGGAGTCGCCTGAAGCATGACGGGGTCAGTCAATGGCAACAACCAACGCGCCTGCCCTTCTTTCAACCCACCACGCCGCGAACGGTCGAGCACCCAGCCACGCGCCTCGATTTGCCTGCCTTTCAGTTTTTCCAGAGACGCCACATCGAACTGCTGCAGCAGATTGGGTGCAACACGTAATACAACCGAATCCTGCAACTCGATCCAGACTCCGCCACGATTACGCTGAACCTTGGTCACACGGCCGCTGACAACCGCAAACCCTGAAGTGTTGACTTGCTCAACTTTGAGGACCGGTGATTGGCGCCATATCCCCAGCCTGGCCTGACGTGCAATGCGCTCAGCCGCTTGCTGACACTTGGCCAGGTCGATATTCGGCGCCACAGCCACCTGGAAACCCAGACCTTCAGCAAGCATCTGCGCTTCCAGGTTGGCACCATCGGCGCCATAGAGATGGGCCAGGGTGCGGCCGTAGCGATCTTTGTTCTCTTTACCAGGAAGCAGACCAAGCTGTCCGTCGCTGGCGGCCACCAGAGATTCCAGGCGTTTGCGCGCTGCAACAGCGAACGGCTCGTCTGTTCGGCCCTTCTTGCCAAGCTCCGGCGTATTCAAACCGATCATGCGTACGCTGCGACCATCGCTGAGCCGCACTGTGTCGCCATCAACAACCCGCTGTACCGTGACGGACTTCAGGCCGCTTGGCGCCGGACAATAAGCCTGGGCAGCCGGGAACCAAATCGCGGACACAAAAAAGGCGCCCGCAAGGGACGCCTTTTTCAACAGCAAGGAAAAGCCCAAGGGGCTCTTCAACCTTACTCTGCAGCAGCTGGAGCTTTCTTGCCGAAAGCGCCGAAACGGTCTGCGAAGCGCTGTACACGGCCGCCAGTATCCAGAGTCTTCTGCTTACCGGTGTAGAACGGGTGGCACTCGTTGCATACGTCAGTACCCAGTGGCTTGCACAGGTTCGAACGAGTTTCGAACTTGTTGCCGCAGCTGCAAGTTACTTCGATGGTTTCGTATGCTGGATGGATATCGGCTTTCATGGTGTATTCCTCAGGCTAGTGTGCCGCCACTCAACACTATTGTTGAATACCGCACATAATTAGGCCGCGGATTCTACCAGACAATGCTAATCGCGCAAGCTGTCGCTTCTACCGACCGTCTGCTAGGCTCCCGCTCCTGATACCGTCCCTGTGGGAGCCACAGTCAGCTCTCTCAGGTCTTGCACCCTGCTGTTATTAGCTGCTTATCGAGAATCCTCCGCGTGCCCGACGCCATTTTGCGCCTCGCCCTGCCCTCGCCCCTGCGCCGCCTGTTCGATTACCGTGCTCCAGCCGGAGTCTTGCGCGCCCAGCTGCAACCGGGCATGCGTTTGCGGGTACCGTTCGGCCGTCGGGAGATGATAGGGATTCTGGTAGAGGTCACCGACACCAGCGAAGTGCCGGTGGAAAAACTCAAGCCGGCCATCGCTTTGCTCGACGCCACGCCGCCGCTGCCTCCAGCCTTGTTCAAGTTGTGCCTGTGGACCTCCCAGTATTACCAGCACAGCCTCGGCGACACCTTGAGCTGGGCGCTGCCGGTGCTGCTGCGCCAGGGTGAGTTGGCGGAAGCGCGCCAGGAGCGCTTCTGGTCCGCCGCGCCCGG
>NZ_WFGV02000092.1 GCF_010095445.2 Pseudomonas sp. TNT3 | reverse complement strand
CGCGCTGACGTTGCAGGTTGCCACCTGCGCGCTGGCCCTGGGCGTGCCACTGCTCACCTTGGGCGATTGGCTGATCGCTGGCGGCACGCAAGTCTGGCAGATGGCGGATCTACTGCCGGCACTGCAGCAGACCGTGATGTTGGGTGTCGCGGGCGCCGTCCTCACCACCTGCGCTGCCATCCCGATTGCCTGGCTGTCGACGCGCTCTCCGGGCCGGTTGCAACGCATTCTGGAAGGCTGCAACTACATCACCAGTTCGTTGCCAGGGATAGTCGTGGCCCTGGCGCTGGTGACCGTTACCATTCATTTCGCCCGGCCCGTTTACCAGACGGCGATCACCGTGTTGCTCGCCTATCTACTGATGTTTTTGCCCCGCGCGCTGGTGAGTCTGCGAGCCGGCATTGCACAAGCACCGGTCGAGCTGGAAAACATCGCCCGCAGCCTCGGCCGCTCTCCCGCCCGAGCGTTGTGGCTGACCACCTTGCGACTGGCCGCACCGGGTGCTGCCGCGGGCGCCGCACTAGTGTTTTTGGCAATCACCAACGAGCTGACCGCCACCTTGTTACTCGCCCCAAACGGAACCCGCACCCTGGCCACCGGATTCTGGGCTTTCACCAGTGAGATCGACTACGCCGCCGCAGCGCCCTACGCCTTGTTGATGATCCTGCTGTCACTTCCGTTAACCGGGCTTCTTTATCACCAATCTAAACGGACGGCTGGCCGATGAACGCTCTTGAAATCCATTGCATTTCCAAGTCGTATGGCGCCCATCAAGCGCTGCAGAGCATCAATTTGTCGGTGCCTACTGGCAGCCGAACGGTGATCGTCGGTCCGTCCGGCTCCGGCAAGACGACCCTGCTTCGGATGATCGCCGGCTTCGAATTCCCCGACACTGGCCGTTTGTCATTCAATGGCCAAACACTCGTCGACGAGACCCAAGAAGTGCCAGCGCATCAGCGCTTGATTGGCTATGTACCCCAGGACGGGGCGCTGTTCCCGCACATGACGGTGGCCGCCAACATCGGGTTCGGGCTCTCGGGCACGCGCGCAGAAAAACACGAGCGAATCGCCGAGTTGATGGACAATGTGGCACTGGATGCGAACATGACCAACCGTTGGCCCCATGAGCTCTCGGGGGGTCAGCAACAGCGCGTGGCACTGGCGCGAGCCTTGGCACAGCAACCACGGCTGATGTTGCTGGACGAGCCGTTTTCCGCCCTCGATACCGGCCTGAGGGCCACCATGCGCAAATTGGTCGGGCGGCTGCTGGCCGACGCTGGCGTCACTACCATCTTGGTCACCCATGACCAGAGCGAGGCATTGTCGTTCGCCGACCAGCTGGCGGTAATGCGCGAGGGCCGGCTGGTGCAGTCTGGCGATCCGCAGGATCTGTACTGCTACCCCGAAGATGAACACACAGCACTGTTTCTCGGCGAAGCCGTGGTCATGCCCGCCAGAATCGAGGCGGGCTGGGCGCATTGTGACTTGGGCCGGGTACTGGTCAACAACCACCGGAACAACAGTTCAGCGAGGATCATGCTGCGCCCCGAACAACTGCATCTGGTTGACGTCCACTCCACCCCGGGCGGGGCCAATGGATGTCGCGCCGTTGTGACCGAGCGCGACTTCAGCGGCAATTCCTGCACTTTGACGGTAGAGCTGCAGGCATCGCCTGAGGGCGACCTGCCTGGCCGGTCCCTGATGGTGCGCAGTACGGGCCTGTACGCACCGCCCGCCGGAAGTGTGGTGCATGTCTCGGCCAAGGGGCATGCGCATGTCCTGAGCCGGTCATGATCTGGATACGCGGGCTTACCGACATGATGTATCAACCGCATGTTTTGTCTAACTTGATTAATCGACTGAAGGCTATGCCATGAACATTTTGATTATCGAGGACAATCACGACATTCATGACAACCTGATGGAGTTCTTCGCGCTCAAGGGGCATGACGTCGAAGGTGCACTTGATGGACTCAGCGGGCTTCATCTGGCCGCTTCGAAAAAGTTCGATGCGATTGTTCTGGATGTCATGCTTCCGGGCATCGATGGCAATCAGATTTGCAGCAGCCTGCGTCAGAACTCAAAAACTGACATTGCGATCATAATGTTAAGTGCGCGTGATCAACTGGAAGATCGTTTGCTCGGTTTCAAAGTAGGCGCGGATGACTACGTAACCAAGCCTTTTGCCATGTCCGAAATCCTTGCGAGAATCGAAGCAATAGTAACGCGGCGCATTGGCAAGGTTAATCGGACCATGGTTGTCGCCGATCTGCTGTTCGATCTGGATACGATGGAGATTTCCCGAGCCGGGGTGACCATCAAGCTGAACCCTACCTGCATGCAGCTGTTGGAAACGCTCATGCGCAGAAGCCCGCGCGTTGTCAAACGGACCGAACTGGAAGACCTCATCTGGGGAGGACATCGCACCAACAGCGACAGCCTTCGCAGTCACATTCACATGTTGAGACGGGCTTTGGATAAGGTCTTCGACGAACCACTGCTGCAGACTGTGCATGGGATCGGGTACAAGCTGTGCGCTTTGAACAATACGCATCAGTAGTCATCGAGGCCACTCGCCTCTCCTCAGGCTCATCTAAGTTTCGCCAGGTAACTTCTGTTCTGCGCACATTCCGCGCTGCTCAGCAGAGGGTATCCGCCAATGAAATCCGCAACAGCGGGCTGGCTCAACAAGGTTCCGCAGGTGACCCTGTCATTCTGGATAATCAAGATCCTGTCCACGACCGTGGGGGAAACAGGTGCCGACTTTCTAACCGTCGATGCCGGTTTCGGCGTGGGAGCGACCAGCATCGGTATGGGAGTGTTTCTGGCGGTCGCACTGTTCTGGCAAATGCGCACCAGGACCTTAACGCCCTGGATCTATTGGCTGACGGTGGTATTGGTGAGCATCGTCGGCACCCAGATCACCGACATTCTGACCGACATATTGGACGTGAGCCTATACGCCAGCACGGCCGTATTTTCCATCTTGCTGGCGATCAACTTCCTGGTCTGGTACTGGGTGGAACACAGCCTGTCGATACGCGAAATTGTCACCCCGCGACGGGAGTTGTTCTACTGGGTGACAGTGCTCTGCACCTTTGCCCTTGGCACCGCTGCCGGTGACCTGGCTACCGAAGCGCTGGGCCTGGGATTTACCCTCGGCGCCGTGATTTTCGCTGTCCTGATCGCTGCCACCTTGATGGCCTGGCGCATGGGCTGCAGCAGCGTACTGACGTTCTGGATCGCCTACATCCTTACTCGTCCATTTGGCGCCTCCCTCGGCGACCTGCTGACCCAGGCCAAGACCTATGGGGGCCTGGGAATGGGTGCCACCTGGACCAGCGCGATCTTCCTGTGCGTGATTGTCATGCTGGTTGCCGTAGCGCAAATCAGCGTCGTCAAGCGTAAAGCCGCCATTCAGTAAACATCCCGAAGCCACTCAAGGAACCGTCATGGGCCAGATTCAGACCATCATTCGTCACATAGCCATCGTTGCGTCCGTCTTTTTGCTCGGCATTGCCGCCGGTTGCTCGAAGCCCGCAGACAAACCCAATACGGGCGCATCGTCAGGCCCGGTCACTTCACAACCTCAATCGGGCTCCAAACTGGGCGACCTTTCCGAGTTCCGCACTATTGCAACCGACGTTTCCACCCTCGTGGATAAAAATGACCTGACGGGCGCCAGAGCTCGGATCAAATCTCTGGAGACCGCCTGGGACTCCGCCGAAGCAGGGATCAAACCCCGTGCCGCAGGCGACTGGCATGTGGTGGACAAGGCGATCGACCACGCACTCGATGCCTTGCGCGCCAAAGATCCGCAGCAGAGCGAATGCAAGGCCAGAATGAAGGAACTGCTGAGCGCATTCGATTCAATGAAAAGCCAGGCATGAGTTCGATGCAGCGCTGACATGGCGTCGGACAAACGCTTGAGCAAGTGCTTCAATACAAGCGCGACGACCAAAGCCGTCGCGTTTTTTTCGGGAGCGGGTAATGCGGATTTTGCTGGTCGAAGACGACCCGATGATCGGAGATGCAGTCCAAGGCGCGCTGAACGATGCGAGTTATGCCACTGACTGGGTGAATGACGGTCTCACCGCGCTTGCAACATTGGACACCCAACACTATGACCTGGTGCTGCTGGACCTCGGATTGCCCGGCAAAGATGGGTTGGATGTACTCGACAGCATCCGCGCGCGTAACAACGCAGTGCCACTGCTGATCATAAGCGCGAGGGATGGCCTGGGTGATCGCCTGCGAGGGCTCGACGGCGGCGCCGATGACTACCTGCTCAAACCCTTCGCCATGGCGGAACTTCTGGCCCGTACGCGCGCAGTATTGCGCCGTAAAGGTGGCAATGCCCTGTCCCTGCTGGACAACGGCGTGGTGACACTGGACCTGATTTCCAAAGAAGCCACCGTGGAAGGCAGTCCCGCGATGCAGCTTTCCAGTCGCGAATTCGCCCTGCTGCAGGCGCTGTTGATCCGCCCAGGCGCCATTCTATCGCGCAGCGAACTCGAAGACCGCCTCTACGGCTGGGGTAATGAAGTGGAAAGCAACGCGGTGGAATTCCTGATTCACGCCTTGCGACGCAAGCTCGGCAGCCATGTCATCAAGAACGTAAGAGGTATGGGATGGATGGTTTCAAAAAACTGTTGAGGGATTCGGTTCAATTCCGCCTGTCCATGACGCTGTCCCTGGCCATCTTGATCGTTGCGTTGATGGCCGGGATTTTCGCTTTCGTCTCAGCGATCAACGAAGCTCACGAAATGCAGGACGATATCTTGCGTCAGGTGGCGGTCCTGTTTGATCGACAACAGATGACCTTGCACTATCCCGCGGCTCAGGAAGTCGAGGGTGACAACGAAGAATCCAGGGTCATCGTGCAGTACCTGATCGACGGCAGCCAGGCCATCGGCCACGATGACAGTTCAATGCCATTACCTTTCCTCACAACCCTCGCCAATGGACTGTCAACGCAGAATGTCGCGGGCGAAGATTTTCGTGTATTGGTCAGGACCACGTCCCGCGGTGAACGTATCGTGGTTGCTCAGGAAACCGATGCACGCAATAAGGAGGCTCGCGAGAGCGCCTGGAGGAGCTCGCTACCTTTTCTCATCCTGTTCCCCGTGTTGCTGCTGGTGGTCGGGGATCTGGTGCGCAAGCTTTTCCGCCCCATCGCTACCCTCTCGGCTGAAATCGATCAACGCGATGATCAGGCGCTTTACCCTGTCGACGAGCGCCATTTGCCAACCGAGATCCGTCCTTTCGTCGTTGCCATCAATCGCTTGCTCGCACGCGTTGCGTTGTCCATGGAAAACCAGCGTCGCTTCATTGCCGACGCTGCCCACGAACTACGTTCGCCCATGGCCGCCCTGTCTCTGCAAGCCGAACGGCTGGCTGCCACGCAGATGCCGGAGCCTGCTCGTCAGCGCTTGCTACCGCTATCTCGGGGAATAGAGCGCAGCAGACATCTGATCCATCAGTTGCTGGCACTTGCTGCCGCGCAATCGAACACTGACCGGCTACAGACTGCCGTTTCAGTCCATGCGGTCTATCGACGAGTGCTGGAGGATTTACTGCCGCTGGCAGAACGCAAACACATCGATATCGGCGTAGAGAGTATCGAGGACGTACAGGTCATCATCAACGAAATGGATTTGTTGATTTTGGTTAAAAACCTGGTGGATAACGCGATCCGTTATACCCCCCTAGGCGGACGAATTGACCTTTCGGTTGAGCGGATACAAGAGACTACGATCCTTCGGATAAAAGATTCGGGCCCGGGTATTGTGGTAGACGAGCACACACGGGTGTTCGATCCGTTTTACCGAAGTTTGGGAACCGATGAAACAGGCTCCGGCTTGGGCCTGTCGATCGTCAAGGCGATAGCGGAACGCACCGGAGTCCGCGTTCAGCTAGGTTTCTCGAACGAGGCACAGCAGAGCGGTTTGCGTGTTTCGATAAGCTTGCAAAAAGCAAATGCTGCGGTCCCCGCGCACGACTGAGTTGGATTTCCTCGGCGTGCGCTGCACTGCGATCCCCTTCACCTTCAGGCTTTCTTCAATGGGCACGTCGTTATTTTCATCGTGGGTATTCTGGGCACTGCTGTCCGCACTGTTCGCTGCAATGACGGCTATTTTTGGCAAGATTGGCATCGTTGGAATCAACTCTGACTTCGCTACCCTGATACGCACCGTGGTGGTTTTACTCAGCCTGGCGCTGATCGTGTACGCGACCGGGCAATACCAAGCCCTTGGCACGATTTCGGCGCGCAGCTATGTGTTCCTGGTCCTGTCTGGCTTGGCGACTGGGGCCTCGTGGGTATGTTACTACCGCGCTCTGCAGCTCGGACAAGCATCCCTGGTTGCTCCGGTAGACAAACTCAGCGTGGTACTTGTTTCCATACTGGGAGTGACCCTACTGGGAGAAAAGCTCGATGTTCGCCAATGGATTGGCATCAGCTTGATAACCGTCGGTGTGGTAATGCTTGCATGGCGTCGATAACCGGTAGCGGTGCTTCAGTATTGGTGGAGTGATTACCATGCCCCCGGTGGTGGAACATCAAGGCTGGAATCTGCAACTACGCTGTCTCCATTGATTAATTTATTCCTCGTTTTGCTCTCTCTCATAGCCGACGAACGCCAATAGGATCGCCATGAGACTTCCAGACTTTATCTCCGACACCTTGAGCTTATTTTGCAAGCTTGGTAGTCGTTTGCTTGGTCGGTCGACACTGAGATGCCGACGATGGATTCGAAAGGTCTGAGAAATCATGCCAAGAATATCCTGCGGGCGGTGGCGCTCGATATGCGTTCGTCTCAAACCGAGCTACAGAAGATCGATAAGTCTCACGGTCTTGGCGCTTTTGTCGATCAAGAATCGGGGCCGGAAAGCCACGCGCTGACACGCTTGATTGGGGCTCTACGTTAGACCAGATGGTTTCTGAGTACCGTGCTCTTTGGTCGAGCGTGCTGAGACCTTGGCCTCAGTGCACATCTTTGAAAAAGACGTGATGCCCAAGCTTCAAAGTCTCCATGGCACCTCTCGCCCATGCGGGAGGCTTCGTCATCGTCGTTGCGTAATAGTGAGTCGCGCCGCCGGTTGGGTCCGGCACTTTGCCCGCGATCACCTGGTCAGCGGCGATTCTTGCCCGGGCGAACTCGCGGAAAGGGATTGGCTTCGCGCCACTCAAGTAGATGTAGTTGGGATCGTTCCGGTTCCAGCAGCTGAACTGATAGGGCTTCTGGCAAACGCCGGCATAGCCCTCCCCCCACCATGATTTGGCTTTGCCATCATTGACCCGGTTGCGGATGGTCCAGGCTACGGCGATTTGGCCGGCTAGACTTTCGCCGCGGGCCTCTCCCCACAGTGTCCGAGCAAGGATGTCGCGATCGTTCTCAGTTGCAGTCATAGCTTTACTCCAGGCGAAAAAAAGCCCGCACTGGGCGGGCGTGAACCATGTGCGTCTGTCAGCTGGCAGGCGAGTCGGGAACGATCTGCACCAGCTTCGAAGTGACGGTTACCTTCGCGGTGTAGGTGTTGATCAGTTGAGCCGTGCGAACGACTGCCTGAGGTTGCGTTGTCACAATTTCCCGCGCATGGGTGTCGGCCTCTTCGGCGGTCGCGAATTCCATCTGGTGAATTGGATCGAAGTTATTGCTCGTGTTGATGACGATAAAGGACATGGTGAATCTCCGGTTTCAAAATTTAGGCAAAAATAAACCCGCTCGATGGCGGGTGATGGGTACTGCAGGGCGTTACTGGTTTTCGGTCGCCAGCGCCTCGGGATCCGCTGGAATCTCAGGCATGACGGGCTCAGGCGGCCAAACGGGCGCGGCTGGCCACGTCGCTTGGCCAGTGACCTTGCCCAGGGCGAATTTGTAACCCTTCCAGGCTGTGAGGCTAAGCAGCAGTGCGGCTTGTTCGGCTTCATCCTCTTCGCTTGCGGCGCCGACCTCGATGCCATAGCTGAGGGTTTCGATGCGGTCATTGATCCGCGTTATGCGTAACGCGGCGTCCGTATTGCGTTGCGCCAAGGCGCCTTTGGCCGCAAGTAATTCTGCTGCGCGGGCGGCGGCCTCTTTCATTGCCTTGGTGACAACCTGGGACCAGTCAATCACGCCTAAACGCGCGGGATGGACGGGATTAAACTTAACCAGCTCTTCGTAGACACCATTTTCATCTGGCAAGGACCGAGGGAATACCACTTGGCCGTCCGGAACATTCACCAGCGGCACCGGGAAGGCCTGGGCTGGACTGTAGTTAACCGGGTTGGGCAATAGCAGTGTCATTTCCAGCTCACCCGAGCGGCGCTCTACATTGCCGAAGAACCAACTGGAACCTATGGCGGTACAAGGCAGGGTGTCCCCCTCGGCCAATTTTGAAAAATCAAATTCCTCATAGTTCAGGTTCAGCTTGTCCCCGGATTTAAAGGCCACAAGTGTGTCATCACGACGCTGAGGCGAAAGATTGATAATCATCAGTTCCACTTTCCGATTACGACATACACAACGGTATTAGATCCGCGTGCATTGGGTGAATAGAAGTTGAATTGCGTACTGCTGCACCACCAAGTGGCGGAACCCTCATAACCAGTCGAGGGGATGATAGATACCGCGCATCCATTGCTACCGTCAATAAATGGCATGGGTAAGTTGACAGTCTTCAAAACGGCTGCCGCATACCCCGTAAACTCGCCTCGGCAAATCATTAAGCCGTTCGCGAATTTAAAATAGGTGCCGTTAGCATTGGCTCCGATCTCCATAATGTCGCCAGCAGCCATCGTGCCCACAATGTTAACTAAGGCGGCCGTCTTCAACCCCAAGTTAGTGCGTGCTCCGGCTGGTGTGGTCGAACCCGTACCGCCGTCGACCACAGGAAGTGCGGCGGGAAGTGCGCCTGACGCCGGCGCGCCCAGCGCCGCATACAACTCGTCAATGTTGGCTTGTACTTTCGTGAACGCACTTCGCGGTGTATCACCACCGGCACCGTTAGGCGTTGCGCCCAAGTTTACTGTTTGCTTAGCCATATATGCCGCCTAATATTCCTAATGAAATGGTACCTATTGAGTCACCCTAACCTTTCTATGCATTTATTTTTGCGAACATTGCAGGCAACCAAAAAGCATAGGGATTTGAAAAGCCTATAGTGACCGCATACAAAACTTTGTTTTGAAAGTCCCACCAGGTATGTACTGAACGCCCAATGTTATCGGCGTTATTCATCCTCATCATGAATGAATTACCTAATAGATACTCGTTTTCGGGAAAATCAAAAGGTACCGTGTAATAGTTAACGTACTCACCCTGCGGAAGGCGAGTTGAGGTTACATAAGTCCAATTTTGAAACGCACGGGTGAATAGGAGGCTAGGTGTACCCGAATCAAAAATCGGCAGTCCAGCAGACGAAAACAACCGGAGGCCAAAAGTAGCAACAGGCTGAGCCCCAAACGTAGAAACCACATATCGTCCGTTTGGGTAAAAGCCTACTTGGTCATACATCCCTGTCAAAAAACCCGTCCAGTTGCCAGGCCCGCCTAACACGTAAGCAGCGGTTCCCATCTTCAGAATGCCATTCACAGTGTCCGGCCGCAAAAACACCAATGGTTGTTCAGCAGTTGTTATGGGGCTAGGGAACGTGATCAGTGATTGATAATTTCCCGGACCATAGTTTGGCGCGTAGCGGCCGGTGTAAATAATGCAAAGCCTTGCATACTCTGAATCCAGAACTACAACATCACTGTTGTTAGAAAAACTTAAACCAAAACTCATTAGCGAAACCTCACTACGAATAGCCGCATCGTTCCTCCTTTGGCAGAGCTGGCGTCGAAGGTTCGCGTGTAGTTGTATGCGCGAGCAACGCCGTCAAGCATCTCTGTCTCAAACTGACGTTGATCCGTGGAGACAGGACCGCTCGGAACGACAAACGCTACAGAGTTGCTAGGGTTGCAACCCGGGACGGAAAAGTCTTGATTCCCTTTAGCAGCAGTGAATGTGACAAGAGTCGATAACACCAACCGTACCGTAAAGGAGTTCTCGTCAATCTGTGCAGCTCCATTATCACCCCAAGTTCGCAACCCATAGCTCATGCAGAAAGATCTCCTAGCTGTACTCGTAGAACGCCGTTTGCGTCCCAAACTTTTACCGCCCGATTTGTAACCTGCACCCGCCCTTGTCCTGCCACCGTAGAGTTCAGCTCCATACCTCCCGACTTACTCAACTTCCAACCCGTACTGTTCGCCACGAAGTTGTCTGACTGAATGTTGTCGGCGATCTTGCCGAACGACAATGAGAGGTCTTGGATAAACGCAGACCGTATAAAGACTTGGCCGCCTGTAACGGCAAATGGCGATGACAGCGTGCCATTGATCCCATTCACGACCGCGAACGTGTCAGCGCTCACCAGGAATGAACTCTGCAAACCCGCCGGACCATTCTCGATACCGAGGCCAACGCCTGCCGCCACATACTGGCCCTGAGCGTTTACCTGCAGCTTGACCGCCCACATGGCCGACGCCTTCCCATCCGCCGTAATCTGCGCCTGGCTGACCTGCTGCACGACCGCACTGACCTGCTGCACAGCGGTGCTGTTCTGCTGGCCTAAGTTCACGCCTTGTTGACCTAAGTTCACGCCTTGCTGGCCTAGATCCACGGCGATATTGGCGGTCGCCTCAACGGTGTCGGTACGTTTGGCCGAGAGAATGCCTTCCTCGATTCGCGCAGATTGCTCAGTCCACACCCCGACAAAACTAGTCGTTGCGCCAGCGAAGCCGGACGAATCGCCAGCCATGTCCGGGTTTACCTGCACATAGATGCCGTCCAGCTTGGTAGCCTGAGCGGTGATCTGTTGTTCGGTGCTGGTAACCCGCGTGGTCAAGCTGCTGACAGCCGAGGCATCCGCCTTGGTGTTGGCCACGGTCAAGGCGCTGGCTGCTGCAGCTGCTGCGTCAGCGGCTACCTTGTCCGTTACCGCTGCCCACGCCGAGCCGGTCCAGCGCTTCGGCGTGTTCGCGCCGCCGGTGATGTCGATCCACAGGTTTTGCACCTGCTGATCGGCCGCCGCCGGCGCACCGGTCTGCACGATCACCTTGCCCTTGCCGCCGGCCAAGGTGTTCGCCGCGTTCGCTGCCGTTTGCGCAGCGGTCACGTTGCCGTTGGTAGTCGTCAGGCTGTTGCTCAGCGACGTCAGGCTGGTGCCCTGACTGGTCAGGGTGGTGCCTTGCTGAGTGACCGTTGAATCCAACGTCGACAACGCGGCAGACGTCGCGGCGATCTGGATCTGATCGGTCACGTCATCGACAGTGAAACAATCCACCGCCGCCACGCCCCCGGCGTTGTTGTAGCCGGTGATCAGCATCGGCGAGAAGTACGCTGTGCCGGTCTTTAAGCGCTTCGGCACGGCAACGGTGCCTGCGCCCGCCCCACCCGCTTCGGCCCCAATGGAGAAGCCTTTCACGTAGGTGGTGTATTCCACCCAAGTGCCCACGACAGGCGATGCCCCTCCTGTCAGCACATAGTGGCTTGAGTTCGGGCTATTGGCTCCCGCAGTGTTAATGCGGGTTGTCCCATCCTCTGCAAAGCAATCCACGCCAGCGATAACAGTCGGCGCAGTACCACCCGGAACCGAAACTTGCTGCAGTCTCAGCGTCAGCTTGTACAGCCGCGTAGGGTCAAAGCGGATTAGCTTGTTGGACGCCCCCCACCAGTGCTTATTGCCAGCGCCGCTATCCAGGGTAAGACTTGCGCCGCTGGTGTTGCCCGCGACATTCGAAAATGAAGAGGTGGGCCCGGTAGAGTTGGTCAGGCGCCACGTATCGACGGCCAACGCAGTGAACAGACTTTGATAGACCTTCGTCGGTGAGTTATTGCCCACGCGCGTCAGGCTGTTATCGAGCTTCGTCAGGCTGTCACTTTGCGAAGTGATCGCCCCTTCGGTGTCCGTCACCCGTGAATTCAACGCCGTGACCGCTGCAGCATCAGCCTTGGTGTTGGCCACCGACAGGGCGTTGGCGGCCGCCGTTGCCGCATCGGTTGCCACCTTGTCCGTCACAACCGCCCACGCGCCACCCGTCCAACGCTTCGGGGTGTTAGCCCCGCCGGTGATGTCGATCCACAGGTTTTGCATCTGCTGATCGGCTGCCGCCGGTGCGCCGGTTTGCACGATCACCTTGCCCTTGCCACCGGCCAAAGTGTTTGCCGCGTTCGCCGCGTTTTGCGCGGCGGTCACGTTGGTGTTGGTGGTGGTCAGGCTGTTGTTCAGCCCAGTGATCGAGGTGCCCTGGCTGCTGATCGTCCCTTCCGCCGAAGTCACTCGGCTGGTCAGGCTGGTCAGCGCGGCCGCGTCGGCCTTGGTGTTGGCCACCGACAATGCGTTGGCGGCGGCGGCGGCCGCATCGGTTGCCACCTTGTCCGTCACAACCGCCCAAGCTCCCCCGGTCCAACGCTTCGGGGTGTTCGCCCCACCGGTGATGTCGATCCACAGGTTTTGCATCTGCTGATCAGCTGCCGCCGGTGCGCCGGTTTGCACGATCACCTTGCCCTTACCGCCGGCCAAGGTGTTCGCCGCGTTCGCTGCCGTTTGCGCAGCGGTCACGTTGGTGTTGGTGGTGGTCAGGCTGTTGTTCAACGACGTCAGGCTGTTGCCCTGACTGGTTAAAGTTGCTCCCTGCTGCGTGACTGTCGAATCCAGCGAAGCCAATGCGGCCGAAGTCGCATCGATCTGGACCTGATCGGTCACATCGTCAATGGTGAAATAGTCCAGCGCGAGCACGCCGCCCTTGCTGTCATACCCCGCAATCAACATGGGCGAGATGTAGCGCGAGCCCTCCCTTAGGGGCTTAGGGCTGGCGATGGTGCCCAGCCCTGAACCACCCACACCGGCCGTATGCCCTTTCACATACGTGACCAGCTCAGTCCATTCACCAACGACCAGGGTTTTAGCGGCCGCCAGCAGGTAGTGCGACGAGCCTAGCGTGTTCGCCCCGTTCATATTGATTCGGGTCAAGCCGTCATCGGCAAAACAATCGAGCCCCGCATAAAACGTGGGCGCCGTGCCGGCCCGCACAGACACTTGTTGCACCCGCACCGACAGCTTGTACAGGCGAGCCGGATCGAAGCGAACCTTCTTGTTGGTAGCACCCCACCAATTCGCTGCCGCCGGAATGTCGATGGTGAGCGTGGCGCCGCTGACGTTGCCTTCCACATTCGACAGCGAGTCAAGGGCCAACGAAGAGCCCTGAGTTTTGGCCCAGGTGTCCACCGCCAGACCATTAAACAAGCTCTGATAGACGCTCGTTGGCGAGTTATCACCGAAACGCGTCAGACTGTTGTTGAGCTGCGTCAGGCTGTCGCTTTGCGAGGTGATCGCGCCTTCGGTGCTGGTTACCCGAGAATTCAGCGCAGTCAGCGCCGCCGCGTCGGCCTTGGTGTTGGCCACCGACAATGCGTTGGCGGCTGCCGCTGCTGCATCGGTTGCCACCTTGTCCGTCACTGCCGCCCAGGCCGAGCCCGTCCAGCGCTTCGGCGTGTTAGCCCCGCCGGTGATGTCGATCCACAGGTTTTGCATCTGCTGATCGGCTGCCGCCGGTGCGCCGGTTTGCACGATCACCTTGCCCTTGCCGCCGGCCAGGGTGTTCGCCGCGTTCGCCGCATTTTGCGCAGCGGTCACGTTGCCGTTGGTGGTGGTCAGGCTGTTGTTCAGCCCGGTGATCGAGGTGCCCTGGCTGCTGATTGTCCCTTCCGCCGAAGTGACTCGGGTGGTCAGGCTGGTCAGCGCCGCTGCGTCGGCCTTGGTGTTGGCCACCGACAGGGCGTTGGCGGCTGCCGCTGCTGCATCGGTCGCCACTTTGTCCGTCACTACTGCCCAGGCCGAACCCGTCCAGCGCTTCGGCGTGTTAGCCCCGCCGGTGATGTCGATCCACAGGTTTTGCATCTGCTGATCGGCTGCCGCCGGTGCGCCGGTTTGCACGATCACCTTGCCCTTGCCGCCGGCCAAGGTGTTCGCCGCGTTCGCTGCGTTTTGCGCAGCGGTCACGTTGCCGTTGGTGGTGGTCAGGCTGTTGTTCAGCCCGGTGATAGCCGTGCCCTGGCTGTTGATCGTTCCTTCTGTCGACTCCACGCGCGTGGTCAGGCTGGTCAGCGCCGCCGCGTCGGCCTTGGTGTTGGCCAACGACAACGCGTTGGCCGCTGCCGTCGCGGCATCAGTCGCCACCTTGTCCG
>NZ_WFGV02000091.1:606-14400 GCF_010095445.2 Pseudomonas sp. TNT3 | reverse complement strand
GCTTGAATGAAGCTTGCCGAACGCGCCGCCAACACCAGATCGCACGCCAGCGGGATGTTGGCGCCGGCACCGGCGGCAACGCCATTGACCGCGCAGATGACCGGCAGCGGCAGGTCGCGCAATTGGCGGATCAGCGGGTTGTAGAACTTCTCGATGGACTCACCCAGATCCGGCACGGCACTGCCCGGCGCGACGTTGCGGTCGCTGAGGTCTTGCCCGGCACAGAAGCCGCGGCCTTCACCGGTGAGCAGCAGGACGCGCACGTCCGGGTTCTGCCGCACCTGCTTCAGAGCCTCCTTGACCTCACCATGCATCTGCGTATTGAAGCTGTTGAGCTGGTCCGGACGATTGAGGCTGAGCAGGGCGACACCGGCCTCGATGGAAAACAGGATGTGTTCGAAGTTCATGGTCATGGCGCTCTCTGAGAAGTCGTTCGCTGCTTTTTAAGGTGGTGAGGGGGCGGCGGGTTATTCGCCGGTGAAGGTCGGCGTGCGCTTTTCCTGGAACGCCCGAATACCTTCGTCACGGTCGCGGGTGCCGGCCAGAACGGTGAACGCATGGCGTTCGAAGCGCAGGCCGCTGGCCAGGTCGGTGTCCATGGCCTTGAGCAAGGATTCCTTGGCCAGGCGCACCGCCAGCGGAGCCTTGCCTGCAATGCTGCGGGCAATCTGCAGGGCGCGTTCGACGGTGAATTCCGGTTGAGTCACTTCACTCACCAGGCCGGCGCGCTGGGCCTGGCGAGCGTCGATCGCCTCGCCGGTCAGGACCATTTGCATCGCCATGGATTTGCCGACCGCGCGCAGCAAGCGTTGGGTGCCACCGGCGCCGGGCATGATCCCGAGATTGATTTCCGGCTGGCCGAAGCGGGCGTCTTCCCCGGCAACAATGATGTCCGCGTGCATCGCCAGTTCGCAGCCGCCGCCCAGGGCGAAGCCGTTAACGGCGGCGATCAAGGGTTTGTTGAAGCGGGTGATGGTCTGCCACGAAGCCTGGCGTGGGTCGTCGAGGATGCCGACCAGATTGCGTTCGGCCATTTCCTTGATGTCGGCGCCGGCCGCGAAGGCTTTGCGGCTGCCGGTCAGGACCACGACGCGGGTGTTTGCGTCGGCCTGGGCGGCATCCAGTTCGCCGGCCAGCTCACCGAGCAATTCGGTGGTCAGGGCGTTCAGCGCTTGCGGACGCTGCAGGGTGATCAGGCGAACGCCCGGCTCGATGAACTCGACAGCAAGTGTTAGAGGCATGGCAGATGCCCTCACGGTGCACGCTCGGCGGTGATGCCGGCTCATTATTGGATCGGCGCGAGGCCGGTTTTGCCGGAGTATACCTACAACGTGATACGTAAATGCAAATGAAAAAACTGATTAATGTGTCTTATTGGTTGTGCTCAGGTTTTTGAAACGGATGTTTGATTAGAAGCTTGTTGCGGGTTTTCCCCCTGTTTTATTGACGTAACGACCTGTTTTTCTTCTGTAATACGCCGCAGCTGTTGCGGACTCATTAAGTGATACGGTTTTTTGTCTTTGTGATGTCAAAAGCGATGTGATACAAAATGAATCAACTTCGGCATCGCTTTCGCTTATTAGGAAATCCCATGACCTGCTACAGCCTTGATGGTTTGACTCCGGTGGTTGACCCCACGGCCTACGTTCATCCGTCGGCCGTTCTGATTGGCGACGTGATCATCGGTGCGCATTGCTACGTCGGACCGCTGGCCAGCCTTCGGGGCGACTTTGGCCGGATCGTGCTGGAAGAGGGCGCCAACCTGCAGGACACTTGCGTGATGCACGGTTTTCCGGACAGTGACACGGTGGTCGAGCGCAATGGTCATATCGGTCACGGCGCCGTGCTGCATGGTTGCCGGATTGGTGCGGATGCACTGGTGGGCATGAATGCGGTGGTGATGGACAACGCGCTCATCGGTGCGCGGTCGTTTGTATCGGCGGCGGCCTTTGTCAAAGCGGGGTTCGAATGCCCGGAGCAATCACTGGTGATGGGCGCGCCGGCCAGCGTCAAGCGCAGTCTCAGCGATGAGGAAGTGGCGTGGAAACAAGCCGGTACCCGTGCGTATCAGCAACTGGCCCAGCGTTGCCTCGAGCAGATGCAGGTCTGCGAACCCTTGACCGAGCCGGAGCCCGATCGCCCGCGTATCAGCGACAGTGGCCTGCGGCCCAAGGGTAGCGGCCTTTCGTGATCACTGTGGCGAGGGGATTTATCCCCGTTGGGTTGCGGAGCAGCCCCAAAAATGGGACCGCTGCGCAGTCCAACGGGGATAAATCCCCTCGCCACGGTAGCTCCTGCAGGGATCCGCGATTAACCGGTAGACATTCGGTATATTCCTTTTCTTTTTTCAGCTCGGTACGCCCATGTCGTCCCTGACACCTTTGAACCACCTGATTACCCGCTTCCAGGAACAGACGCCCATTCGCGCCAGTTCCTTGATCATCACGTTGTACGGAGATGCCATCGAGCCCCATGGCGGGACCGTCTGGCTGGGTAGCCTGATCCAGTTGCTCGAACCGATCGGTATCAACGAGCGGCTGATCCGCACCTCTATTTTCCGTCTGACCAAAGAAGGCTGGCTGACCGCCGAGAAAGTCGGACGTCGCAGCTACTACAGCCTCACCGGCGCCGGTCGCCGGCGTTTCGACAAGGCGTTCAAGCGGGTTTACAGCTCCACCGTGCCCGCCTGGGACGGTTCGTGGAGCCTGGTGATGCTCACGCAACTGACCCAGGACAAGCGCAAACAAGTGCGCGAAGAACTGGAGTGGCAAGGTTTTGGTGCGATCTCGCCAGCGGTACTGGCCTGCCCGCGCAGTGACCGGGCCGACCTCAATGCGACGCTGCTTGAACTCGGCGCGCAGGAAGAGACCATCGTTTTCGAAACGACCGCCCAGGATGTGCTGGCCTCCAAAGCCTTGCGTTTGCAGGTGCGCGAGAGCTGGAACATCGAGGAACTGGCGACCCATTACAGCGAGTTCATCCAGCTGTTCCGACCGCTCTGGCAAGCGCTTCGCGAGCAGGAGAACCTGCAACCGGCCGACTGTTTCCTGGCACGGGTCCTGCTTATTCACGAGTACCGCAAATTGCTGTTGCGCGACCCGCAGCTGCCGGACGAATTGCTGCCCGGCGACTGGGAAGGACGCGCTGCCCGCCAGTTGTGCCGCAACATTTATCGATTGATTTACGCCAAGGCCGAGGAGTGGCTGAACAGTGCGCTGGAAACCGCTGACGGGCCGTTGCCCGATGTGGGTGAAAGTTTCTACCGACGGTTTGGCGGGCTGAAATAGTCCGTTTTTACCCGAGCGCATTGCGGTCAGGGAGGACCAGGGGATTGGCGTAGATAATAAAAACAAGCCTGCGTGAGGCCCGACATGATTTCTTCAATTGCACAGCGCCGTGATGGATTTGATCAGTGGATTCATCAGATCAACCAGATCTGTGGCGCCTTTAATGCTCAACCCCTGGGCGAGGCGTTTGCCGGCCAGATCCTGGAACATCAGGACGGCGCGTTGAAGCTCAGTTTTGTCGACGCCTGCCAGGCGCGGCTGTATCGCACGCCGCTGGAGGTCGCGGCGGGCGAGGGTGGCAAATACTTTGCGGTGTTCCAGCTCGACGGCTCGGCGGGCATGGCTCAGGGCGACAACAAGGTGTTGCTTTCGGCGGGTGACATCACCCTGATCGACGCGTCGCGCCCCAGCGACTTCACCTACAGTGAAAACTCCCGTCAGTTGTCGCTGATCCTGCCCTCGCAACTGGTGGAGCAGACGCTGCGTTTCAATCAGGTGCGATGCGGTCACCGGATCGCGGCGACATCGCCCATCGCCATGCTGTCCCAGCGCTTGGTACTCGACGCCACGCGGCAAAAATGCCTGAGCCGCCAGGAAAGTGAAGCGACGCTGGAGGCCATTGTCAGCCTGCTGCGCCCGGCGATCAGTCAGTCAGATGACGGCAGCGACGCGCACGAGCGCACCTTTCGCAGGACCCTGAGTTTTATCGATCAGCACATCCGCTCGGAAGAGCTCTGCCCCGAGTGGCTGGCGCGGGAAGTCGGCATGTCCACGCGCGGGCTGTATCGAATGTTTGCCAAGAAGGGCCTGGTGGTCGCGCGTTACATCAAGAACCGGCGTCTGGATTTGTGTGCCGAGTCTTTGCGGCAGGCGCGGACCGAGCAGAAGTTGTCGGTGTTGGGGTATTCGTGGGGGTTTTCGGATTCGAGCTACTTCTCCACCGCCTTCAAATCACGCTTCGGTATCTCACCGGGCGAGTACCGCAAGAAGCACGCCTGAAACGCGGTCCCCTGTAGGAGTGAGCCTGCTCGCGATAGCGGAGTGTCAGTCAACATCATTGGTGACTGACACTCCGCTATCGCGAGCAGGCTCACTCCTACAGGGATTTGCGTTGATTATTGAGGGACGTTCAGGTTCAGCGTCGGCGTTTCATCGAAGAAATTCCACGGCTTGAGCAGGACGTGCACCCATTCCGTCGGCATGATCGGCCACTCTTCCGCCCGGGCGATGTGGGTGGTGCCGGTGGTCAGCCACACCACGTTATCGGTGTTTTCGATGGGCTGGTTATCGTCGGTGAACTGGCCGAGGCCGGAGTCTTTGTCCGAGCGGTTCGGGTACTTGCCTTCCGGGTATTTCTCATCCGGGTTGTAGCGTGTCACCCACAGTTGTTTGTCCATGAAACTCAAGCGGTGATAGAGCCATTCGTCCTTGCCGAAGTTGGCGCCCTTGGCCACCGGGTGCGTACCACCGGCATAGGGAATCAACTGGTAGGACACTGGATTGCCGACCTTGTTTTCCTTGCTGAAGTTGGTCAGTAGGCGAACGGTCGAGGGATCGAATTTCTGCGCCGCCTGCTGTTCGGTGCCGACCACCTGTTGTTCTGTCTGCATCGTACTGGTCCGCGGTCCGCCGCGTTCGTTGGGGGCAACCACCGGGTTCACTTCCACCAGCGAGTTGTTCTCGCCGTCCACGTCCATGTCCAGGCGAAAGTTGTAGATGTGCTGGTGGGTGGTGCCGACAATGTTGTGATCCAGCAGTGTGCCGTAGCGCGTGTCTTCCTTGGCGGTCGCATCGCGCATGGTGTTGGATTTCACGCCTTTGACCGCTTCGATCCCGGTGGCGCCGGCATCGATTCCGATGGTGCCGTTCTGCTGGAAAACCCAATCGAAAATGTAGTCGTAGTTGCCGACGGTGCTGATCCAGCGCACCACCAGTTCACGCCGTTCGGTGCTGAGGTTGGGCTGGCCCATTTCCTGGTGTTTGTACTCGGGGCCCGCGTAGCGCTCGAACACCGCCATGGCGCGGGGAATCGCGGTCGGCGTGCCCGTGTAGTCAGCGATGGTGGCGTCCAGCAGCACGGCGTTTGCCGGTGCGTCCTTGCCCCGGGCGATAGGCGAGGTCAGGGTGCCCATGCCGTAATCGCCTGAGTCCAGGTAAGCCTTGAAATACCAGCCGCCGTCGGGATCGCCATAGGGCACGATCATGCCGCCCAGCGAACCTTCGTACATGACTTTGCGTTTCCTGCCCTTGTCGTCGTAGGTGACGGTGGACAGGATCGGGCCGACCCGCGAATCGAGGCGAACGTGGAAGTCCCAGTTTTGCCAGTGAATGCTGTTGCCAGTGATCGTGTAGTTCTTGCCTTCCGGCTCGGTGATTTCCAGCGGTTTGACGGCAACCCCCTTGCGTCCGCGACCGTCATAAGGCGTTGGTTTCATCGGCACAGGGATGACGCCACCGTCTTCGATCTTGATCAGTTTTTTCTGTTCAAGGTCGACTATGGCCACCAGCCCTTCGATCGGATGGGCCCAATAGTTGCCATCACCGGTGTTCAGGTAGCTGACGATTTTCAGCAACCGTTTGTCCTGCGCCAAGCCGTCCTTGCCGTCGAAATACCCGACCGTCAAGGGCGTTGCCACGACCTTTTTCACATCGGATATACCGCGCTTGGCCAGCGCCTGGGCGTACTCAGGGCTGGCCTCGATGGCCGATTGCACGGTGCCGAAGTCGTCCAGCAAGACCATGCCGTGGGCGCCTTCGATCGGCTTCCAGGACAGGATGGACTGACTGTCGAGATCGATCAGCGCTTCGATCACGTGCTTGCCGTCGAGCACCACGATGTTGGCCTGACGGGGCTGGGCGACGGTTTGGCCGGTGAGGGCAAACGTCCACACCTGATCCTTGGGCGGCTCATGGATCGACACTTCGGTGAAGCGAAACCCGGTTTTGTAATGATCGGAGCGTTTGACGATGTCCACCGCACGGTTGATTTCGTCGGCGCTTAACGGGTTGAGCGGGTTAGGCCGGGTCTCGACCACAAATGTCTTGTCCAGGCCGGACTGGAACACCTGGTTGATGAAGTCCTTGGACATGTAGGCGGTCTGGCCCTTGAACACCACCGGCACGGTCAATTCCATGCGCTTGCCGTTGAGCATCGCCACTGTGCTGTCCGGCTTGACCTTGAGGTAGACGCCGTCCTTGGCGATCACGAACAGGTTGGCGTAATCGTCCCATTTGACCGTCGCGCCGAATGCCTCAAGGCCTGCTTGCAGCGGCACCATTTCGGCATGACCGCCGTGAGCATTGGCCTGAGTGATCCAGCCGGGCAGGCCGAGCAGGCTCAAGGCAATGGCCAGCGCGAGCCGGGTGCGCGGTTTTCTGTTGGGTGCTGCGACGGTGGTGAACATTTGCGGGGTTCCTATGGGCAAGCCAAGTGACAGGCACACGTGCACTTTGCTACAGCCCGTGCAGAGCTTGTTTGGGATGCCTGCCAGAATCCTTTGGCTGCGTGCCTAAATCAACTTTTCACGTATGGATCCAGCTGAGGCACGCTCGGTAGCGCCGGTCTGGAATCCATTGCTTCGGCTTAATAGGAAGCATTACTATTCGCGCCCCTCTCCACAGCGCGCCGCAATGACCCCCAAGCTGCCTCGCAAACATGGCTTTTTCGAGCATTACGAAGAGTTGGTTGGCACCTGGACCCGTCGCCTGAGAAATCGTCAGCAGGCCGAGGACCTTGCCCACGACACCTTTGTGCGGGTGCTTGAGTCCGATTCGGCGGCGGTGGAGCAGCCTCGGGCGTACTTGCACCAGACCGCGCGCAACATCGCGGTGGATGGATATCGGCGTGAGGATCGGCGGTGCGCCATGGAGTCGGAGGCGATCGATCACAGTGTGTCGTCGTCCGGCGACCCGGAGCATTTCATGCAGGCGATCCAGTTGGCTGACTCCATCGAGCGGGCGCTCGCCGAACTGCCAGTCAATTGCCGCAAAGTGTTCGTCTGGCAGAAGATCGAGGGCCTGACCCAGGCCGAAATCGCCGAACGCCTGGGCCTGTCCAAGAACATGGTGGAAAAGTATATGATCCGCACCCTGCGGCATCTGCGCGATCGGCTGGACGGGTTGCAATCATGATCGGTCGCCTCTTTCCATTCCCGGCCAGACAGGAACTTCCATGATGGATACTCGTGATTGCGCGTGCGGGCAAACAGCGGTTCGCGATGAGGCGGCGCGGTGGTTTGTGCGTTTGCAGGAACCGGTCGTGGACGTGGAAGAGCGCCAGCGTTTTGAAGTCTGGCTAGGGGAACATCCGCAGCATCGCGATGAGTTTCAGGTGCTTCAGGGATTGTGGTCTGCCGCTGACCTGGTGCCGGCGGCGCGTTTGCAGGCCTTGTGCGAAGCCCCGCCAGCGCGCAGCAAGCGTCGTCCTTTGATGCGCTATGCCGTGGCCGCCAGTGTGTTGGCCGTGGCGCTGGGGCTTGGTTTGTTCAGTGGCTTGAAATCCTCGGGCCCCTACACCGCCGAGTTCTCCACGGCGCTGGGTGAGCGTCGGCAGGTGGCATTGCCCGATGGCTCGGTAATCGACTTGAACAGCCGCAGCCGGGTTCAGGTGCGTTATGAACAGGACCTTCGTCACATCGAACTGAGCGAAGGCGAGGCGATGTTCAGTGTTGAACACGACACCCGCCGACCTTTTGTCGTGGCGTCTGGAAGCGGAAAAATCACCGTCACCGGAACCCGTTTCGATGTGCGTCGTGACCCTGCTGAAACCCGGGTCGTGGTAGAGCAGGGCACGGTCAAGGTTCAGGGGCGGGACGCAGCCGATAACGAGTTCGTCAGCCTCGTTGCCGGGACTGGGACGCGTGTGGATGCCAAGGGTTTTGTCACAGCGGCGTATGCGGTCAATCCCGCGGAGCTCACAGCTTGGCGCAGCGGCAAGCTGGTGTTCAACAACGCGAGCCTGAGCGAAGTCGCTGCCGAAGTGTCCCGTTACCGGGAGAAACCCCTCAGGATCGGCAATGAAAAAGTCGGCAATCTGCGCCTGACCAGCGTGTTCAAATCCGACAACACTGACGCCTTGCTAAAGGCCTTGCCGAACATTTTGCCGGTGGCTGTGCGCACCCTCGATGACGGCAGTCAGGAAATAATTTCAAAATAGATTCAGGTTTTTTTTGAGTTCTTCGTCTTCTTGTCCAACTGCAACTGGTTTGCATTAACAAACGCACACTCTTGCGATCCACAGGACAACGTTCGACGTGAAAAAAACCATCGCTAACAACAACAAAACTTCCTGGCTGCGGCTTGCGCTCGCGTTGGCCATCAGCTCGGCGTTGCCCCAGGCATTCGCCGCCGACGCTATTCACATCCAGGCGCAGCCTTTGGGCCAGGCCTTGAGTCAGTTGGGTCAGCAAACGTCGCTGCAGGTTTTTTTCAGTCCTGAACTGGTGGCCGGCAAACAGGCGCCGGCCGTGGACGGTAACTTCTCGCCGGAGCAGGCCTTGCGTCAGTTGCTGCAGGGCAGTGGCCTTGAGTATCAGATCGATGAAGGTTCGGTGACCCTGACGCCGGCACCGACTTCCGCTGCCAACGGACCGCTGGAGCTGGGCGTAACCGACATCAAGGTGGTCGGCGACTGGCTCGGTGACGCCGATGCGGCCGTGGTGCAAAACCACCCGGGTGCGCGGACGGTGATTCGCCGCGAAGCGATGGTCGAGCAAGGTGCGATGACCGTCGGCGACGTGTTGAAGCGTGTGCCGGGTGTGCAAGTGCAAGACGCCAATGGCACGGGCGGCAGCGATATTTCCCTGAACGTCGGCGTGCGCGGCCTGACCTCGCGGCTGTCGCCTCGCTCCACCGTGCTGATTGACGGCGTGCCTGCCGCGTTTGCGCCCTATGGTCAGCCGCAATTGTCCATGGCCCCTATTTCCTCCGGTAACCTCGACAGCATCGATGTGGTGCGCGGTGCGGGCTCCGTGCGTTATGGACCGCAGAACGTGGGCGGCGTGATCAACTTCGTGACTCGCGCCATCCCGGAAAAAGCCTCCGCTGAAATCGGCACCACCCTGGAAACCTCCCGGCACGGTGGCTGGAAGCACATCGATACGGCGTTTGTCGGCGGCACGGCCGACAACGGCATCGGCGTGGCGCTGTTGTATTCGGGCGTCAACGGTAACGGGTACCGCGAGCGCAACAACGGTAACGACATCGACGACGTGATCCTCAAGACCCATTGGGCGCCCACCGATGTCGATGATTTCAGCCTCAACTTTCACTACTACGACGCCAGCGCCGACATGCCCGGTGGCCTGACCCAGGCGCAGTACGACGCCGATCCGTTTCAGTCCGACCGCAACAACGACAACTTCAGCGGGCGCCGCAAGGACGTCTCGTTCAAATGGGCCCGGCAGATCGACGACCGCACCCAGGCCGAAGTGCTGACCTATTACTCCGACAGCTTCCGGGGCAGCAACATTGCCGCTCGCGATCAGCAGACCCTCGGCTCGTTCCCGCGCACGTACTACACTTTCGGCATCGAGCCGCGCGTGTCCCACGTGTTTGACGTCGGCCCGACCACTCAGGAAGTCAGTGTCGGTTATCGCTACCTGAAGGAAGGCATGCACGAGACGGCGAGTCGTCTGGGGCTTAACGGCAGCAATGAGCCGGTGGTGCGTCCGGGTGCCGACGGGCACGTCTATCAAGACCGTACGGGGGGCACTGAAGCCAACTCCGTGTACGTCGATAACAAGATCGACGTCGGCAACTGGACCGTGACGCCGGGCATTCGCTTCGAGCACATCAGCACTGACTGGCACGATCGGCCGGTGCTCGATACCGCAGGCAGGCCGGTGACCGAGAAGAATCGCAGCATCGAAAGCAACGAGCCTCTGCCAGCCTTGAGCGTGATGTATCACCTGTCCGACGCCTGGAAGCTGTTCGCCAACTACGAAACCTCGTTTGGCAGCCTGCAATATTTCCAGCTCGGCCAGGGCGGTTCGGGTGACGACACGGCCAACGGCCTGAACCCGGAAAAGGCCAAGACCTACGAGGTGGGCACGCGTTACAACGATGATGTGTGGGGCGGGGAGGTGACGCTGTTCTACATCGACTTCGATAAGGAACTGCAATACATCAGCAATGACGCGGGCTGGACCAACCTGGGGGCGACGACCCACCAGGGCCTCGAGGCCTCGGTGCACTACGACATGGCTGCCCTGGATCCCCGGCTCGAAGGCCTGAGCGCCAACGCCGGATTCACCTATACCCGCGCCGTGTACGAAGGGGAGATCCCGGGCTTCAAGGGCCGTGACCTGCCGTTCTACTCGCGCCAGGTGGCGACCGCCGGCCTGCGCTATGACGTCGATCGCTGGACGTACAACGTCGATGCCTTCGCCCAATCTAAACAGCGCTCGCCGGGCACTGCGGTGAATGCCGATGGCAGCTTCAGCGGCAACTACATCACCGAAGGCACGGCGGACGGTCAGTACGGTGACATTCCGGGCTACGTCACCTGGAACGTGCGCGGCGGTTATGACTTTGGGGCGACGCTGTCGAACCTGAAAGTCGGTGCCGGGGTGAAGAACATCTTCGACAAGCAGTACTTCACTCGTTCCAGCGATAACAATGCGGGGATGTATGTGGGGGCACCGCGGACGTTCTTTGTGCAGGCCAGTGTCGGGTTTTAATCGCAATCGAAAGAGCGATAACAACCCTGTGGCGAGGGAGCTTGCTCCCGCTGGGTCGCGCAGCGGCCCCAACAAAATGCGCCTGCTGCGCAGTCCAGCGGGAGTAAACTCCCTCGCCACAATTGATTGCGGTGCTTGTTAAACCTTCAACACCTTGCCGCCAATGGCCACTGCCACCAGCAGCACCGCCATCAATCCGAAGGCAAAACTCAGGCTGCTGCCATGGGCGATGAACCCGATGACCGCAGGTCCCGCGAGAATTCCCGCGTAACCCAAGGTGGTAATGGCGGGTATGGCGAGGCTTTCGGGCATGACCGTCTGTTTGCCCACGGCGGTAAACAGCACCGGCACGATGTTCGAACAGCCGGCCCCCAGCAGGACATAGCCCACCAGCGCAAATTCCCAGTTCGGTGCGAACGTGGCCAAAAACAGGCCCGCAGCGGCCGTCAGCCCTCCAAATACCATCACCCGTGTCGCGCCGAGACGACGGACAATCCGGTCGCCCGTCAGACGTCCAACGGTCATGGTCAACGCAAATGCTGCGTAACCCAATCCCGCATAGGCCGCATCAATGCCGCGTTCCTGCACCAGGAACACCGCACTCCAGTCCAGCGCCGCGCCTTCGGCGAGGAATACGATGAAGCACATCCCGCCAATGAACAGCACGATACCGTGGGGAATGGCGAACGCCGGCCCCGAGCGTTCACTGCCGTAAGACAGCATGTGCGGCGCGGCCTTGCACAGCGCGACCAGTAGTAACACAGCCACCACCAGCATCGCCGTCAATGGCGTAAACCCGAAGCCGAGCAAGGCGCTGACACCCGCCGCACCGACGATTCCGCCGAGGCTGAACATCCCGTGAAAACCCGACATCATGGTTTTGCCACTGGCCCGCTCGACGATCACCGCTTGCAGGTTGACGGTCGAGTCCACCGTGCCCAGGCCTGCACCGAACATGAACAGCACCGCGATCAGCCCCGGTATCGACGACACGGTCGCCAACAGTGGCAGGGCTGCACAGATCAACAATGTCCCGCCGATGGTCACTCGCCGACAGCCGAAGCGCGAAGCCAGAACCCCGGCCAGCGGCATCGCCAGAATCGAGCCCACGCCCAGGCATAACAGCAGCAGGCCGAGCGTGCCTTCATCCAGCCCGGCGCGAGCCTTGGCGTACGGCACCAACGGCGCCCAGGCGGCGATGCCGAAACCTGCGATGAAGAAAGCGACGCGCGTGGACATTTGTTCCAGGCGTCCAGGAACGAAGGTGGCTGGGGTGTTGAGGTTGCTCATATCAATCCTTGGAAAAAACATTGCGTCCCCAAGGGACAGTCACTCGACCGTTGGGTTCGGCGAGCGTCCGCCGGGGGTGTGATCAGGCAGGACGACATCCTTGCACAGCCCGCACCTGTTTCGCGATATGTTGAGGTCATCGACGATTGATACAGGGGAGCGCAATGACGCCGTTTTACGACGCACGAGGCAATATCTACGGGGTGGTGGCACCGCAAGCCGTTCGGCTGCAAGGCATCGACTTGCCAGCCGATGCGGGGCAGGCCGCGCACGGTCGCGAGGACTGGGCGTTGTCGGCCATCGAGGCATTCTGCGGTTGGGCCCCGGGCACGCAACCGCCCGGCAGCAAGGACCATCGTTGTGACGGGTTGCTGGTCGGCCCGTTTCAATCGGCCCCACCCTTCGATGTGCTGATCGTCAACACCGACGGCACGCTGGCCGAGCGCAGTGGCAATGGGTTGACGATTTTTTCCCAGGCGCTGAGCGATCAAGGGCTTTTTCCAGCACACGAGGCGTGTTTACTCAGGGTTCATCACGACAAGGCCGATACGGTTTCGCCGGGTGAAACGTCGGTGAGCAACGCACAGGTCGCCGGCGTTCAGGGCTTCTGGCTGGACCTGGGCAAACCGTCCTTCGGGCCGGGGGCGGTGAGTGCTCACGGGGCAGGCGAGGTGATGTTCAACGGCCGTGAACTCAATCATGTGCAACCGCTGTCGGCGCTTGATCCGGCATGGTCCCGCAGCCAGTTCGTGCGAGTGGGCAATCCGCATTGCGTGACCCTCGTTGACGATGCCAGGGCGCTGCCGAGCAATGAGCAAATGCGTGAAGCGCCGTTGTCCGATGGACTGACCCGCATCGCCTATGCCATGCCAACCGGTGCCGGTGAGCCCTGTCCCGCGGGGATCAATCTGCAATGGGCAATGCGGGAGGCCGAAGGGCGGATCGTTGCGCGGGTGTTTGAGCGTGGGGAAGGGCCGACGGCGTCGTCGGGCACCAGCGCCAGTGTGGTGGCCTGTGCGGCCTGGCGGGTGGGCTGGGTGGCGGCTGGCGAAGTGAAGGTGGTGATGCCGGGCGGCACGGCGCCGATTTTGCTTGAAGAGTTTGGTGGGGAGCTGAGCGGGGTCAGGTTGTTTGGTACGGCGAAGTTGATGGGTTGACGGTGAGATTGCCATCGCGAGCAGGCTCGGCTCCCACAGTAGAACACTGTCGTACACAAATTTGTGTCCACTGAAGATCCACTGTGGGAGCGGGCTTGCTCGCGATCGCGGTGGTCCATCCAGCATCGATGTTGCCTGACACGGCCCCATCGCGAGCAAGCTCGGCTCCTACAGTAGATAACTGTCGTACACAAATTTGTGTCCACTGAAGATCCACTGTGGGAGTGAGCTTGCTCGCGATTGCGGTGACCCATCCAGCATCGATGTTGCCTGACACGGCCCCATCGCGAGCAAGCTCGGCTCCTACAGTAGATAACTGTCGTACACAAATTTGTGTCCACTGAAGATCCACTGTGGGAGTGAGCTTGCTCGCGATTGCGG
>NZ_WFGV02000091.1:0-510 GCF_010095445.2 Pseudomonas sp. TNT3 | reverse complement strand
GCGGTGACCCATCCAGCATCAATGTTGCCTGACACGGCCCCATCGCGAGCAAGCTCGGCTCCCACAGTAGGTCACTGTCGTACACGAATTTGTGTCCACTGAAGATCCAATGTCGGAGCCAAGCTTGCTCGCGATTGCGGTGGCCCATCCTGCATCGATGTTGCCTGACACGGCCCCATCGCGAGCAAGCTCGGCTCCTACAGTAGATCACTGTCGTACACAAATACTGCGTGCACTGAAGATCCAGTGTGGGAGCGAGCCTGCTCGCGATTGCGGTGACCCATCCAGCATCGATGTTGCCTGACACGGCCCCATCGCGAGCAAGCTCGGCTCCCACAGTAGGTCACTGTCGTACACAAATATTGCGTGCACTGAAGATCCAGTGTGGGAGATTCTATGTTGCCCAGCAACACAAAATTCTCAAGCCGATAGGTATTCGCTCTGATTTTTCATCAGAGCGAACGCCACCCGACAGAGCTTGCGAGCCAAGGCCACCAAAGCCTGAGTTTT
>NZ_WFGV02000090.1 GCF_010095445.2 Pseudomonas sp. TNT3 | reverse complement strand
CCGCCGCGATCGGCCATCCATGGCCGTGCGCGGCTAACCCGGCATCCATGCCGGGTTGCCCACTGCGCAGAACCTGCGCTCGGCCTGCCGATGGGGCAAGCAGATCAAAAGCAGATCAAAAGCCAAAATTAGGCGGCCTGACAGCCGACCATTCTCTCCCGAATGTCACCCGATCAAGTGTGGGAGCTGGCTTGCCGGCGATGGCGGCCTGATAGCCGACCGATTTTTTCCTGATGTAACCGGATCAAACTGTAGGAGCGAGCCTGCTCGCGATAGCGGTCTGATCGGCGGTGAGATTCTGCTGGGGTACATATCCATTCCTGCGGTCACGGCGGCTATCGGTTTCGCTCTTACAGCGAGTCACTTGGAAGAGCGCCAAGTAACCAAACGCTCTTGCCCCTTTCGTCCGGTGCCTCGCCTGGGCTCGGCATACCCTCACTCCGGTCCTGCTCCGTGGGCCCGCCGCGATCGGCCATCCATGGCCGTACGCGGCTAACCCGGCATCCATGCCGGGTTGCCCACTGCGCAGAACCTGCGCTCGGCCTGCCGATGGGGCAAGAAGATCAAAATCAAAAACAGATCAAAAGCCAGCGAGGCGGCCTTACAGCCGACCTGACGCTTGAAGCCTGTGCGTTTCCCTGTGGGAGCCGAGCGTGGTCCGGGCGGCGTTCCGTCGATGGCGACCTGACAGCCGATCCTTTTCTCCGATGTACCTGAATCGTAATCATTGCTTTTGAAATGAGAGTACTGTGGGTCGGCAGCACACGACACACCGCACTTTTAAGGAAGTCTGGAAGAAACACACCACTCAGGGACTACAGGGAATTATCGAATGAGCACGACAGAACAAGTGCAGGACCACAGCAAGTACAGCGCGAAATGGCAGGAGCGTTTTGCGTTTTTCGATACCTACGGTGCGCCGAATGCGCCGGGATACAAACCGGCACTCCAGCAGCTTCCCTTTAAACGGAAGATAACCATCAACTCAAACATTATCGCGTTCTTCTTTGGCCCGATTTACCTGTTTGTGCTGGGACTGTGGAAAAAGAACCTGACGCTGATTGCGATCATTATTGCGCTCACCCTCGTGCTGGATGTTGTCTTCGCGCTGGTCGAGTTCAGCTATGCCAAGCAGGTCAACTTTGCCGTAGGGTTTGCGATGAACATGTTGTATGCACTTTCCACTAACTACGCTTATTACCTGAAGGAACAGAAGGGCGAGCAGGGATGGAATCCGTTCAAGGGCATGCGCTGGTAAGTCATCTGCACAAGCGCCTGCGAGCGGCGAGTCAACGAGTCCACTGTGCCTCGCCACTCGCGCGGGTCCGATCGACCAGGCGGATGCTGTTGCGTCCGCCGCGTTTGGACTCGTAGAGCGCAGCGTCACCTTGCTCGATCAATGCCGCCAGGCTGGCAGGCGGCTGGTCGAACAGGCTGGCGCCGATGCTCAGGGTGACCGGTTCAGGCGTGGCAAATGTCTGGACAGCCGCTTTATGAAACTCTTCACGCAGCGCGCCACCCAACGTCTCAATGCGTTCGGTCGATGCGTTTTTCAGCAAGATAACGAACTCGTCACCTCCCAGCCGGGCGGCCAGCGCGCCTTCCGGCAGTCCCGAACGGATCATTTCGCTCAGTGCGACGAGCAACCGGTCACCGGCAGTATGGCCGTACAAATCGTTGACCAGTTTGAAGTTGTCGATGTCGATCAACAACAAGGCACCCGGCCGTTCGGTCGAAGCTTTCTCCATGAGTCGCGGCGCTCGCATCTCCAGGGCGCGGCGGTTGTACAGGGCGGTCAACGGATCACGGGAGGCCAGCCGTGCGATCCGTTTCTCCCGGCGATAGCGCTCGGATCCGGTCATTGACAACGCAATCAGCATGATCGCCATCGCACCTTCGACCAACGAAATCTGGATGATCTCGCCACGCAAGGCAGCAAGATCGATCAGCGTACCCGGAACCACCGCCGTTAATGCCTTGACGAGGTAGAACAGCCCGTGGATCAGCAGCACATAGCGCAGTTGTCCCGCTCCCACACTCAGGGATTTGCCGTGGGGGCGCAGGAGCATGCTTGCCTTGAGCGTCGGCAGGGCGACCAACAGCGAATTGACCAGCAGCATGACCTTCGACCAGGGCTGCTCCCCCGGCAACATCAGCATGGCGATCCATGCGACAAAAATCAGGTACCAGGCGCGCGACAGTCGCGCCTGTGTGAAGCGCGCAACGCCCATCAGGAACAGCCAGTGGGCCGTCACCAGCAGCCCGTTGGCAAACCAGATGCCGATCAGTAAAAGGCCGCTTCCGCGCAGCAAGGCCAGGGTCGATCCCACGGTGATCGTCGCAAAACCCGCGCTCCAGAACAGCAGCGAGGGCTCCCGAACGTTGCGCCACTCAATCGCCAGGTACAGCGCGGCGGCCGCTGCGAGGGCGATGGACAGTATCAAGAGGGTGGGAGGGTCGAGCGCCATAGCCTGACGGGGTGCCTGATTGGAAATGAAGGGCGCGATTGTAAGCGTTTAAGATGAATTTTCGCAGGGTTGGCCGTCGCCACGTTTTCATTGCTCCGCCACCAGCAGAAGCGACTGCGGCAGCGGACTTTGCGGGTGCTGGGGCTCCTGCACACTGGCGAGGCGAAAACCGGCCATGTCCAGCGCGTTGACCCAACTGGACAGAGTCCGGAAGTACCAGGGCATGGGCTGCCAATCCCCTTTGAACCCCTCGAACGTTTCTTCTCGCCACCCATCCTGATAATCGCCCCCTGCTGCTGCCCATGGATGCAATGTCTGGATCAGCAGTGCGCCACCCGGGGCGAGCAGGGCGTTCATGGCGGCGAGCAGAGGAATGATGTCCTGATGCAGCAGGGCGAAGTTGGCGCAGATCACGTCATACGCATTGCCAATGTCGACCTTCGCCGCCACCAATTCTTCATAGTTCGCCAGGTGCACCCGGCAGGCGCTCGAGGTGCGTGCAGACTCAACCAGCGTAGCGTCGCCATCCACACCGATCGCTTCGATGGAGCGTTCGCTCAACGCACGCAATAGCCAGCCTTCACCGCAGCCCAGGTCGAGCACGCGCTCGGGCTGACGGGCCAGCACTGCCAGCAGGATGGCCTGGTCGGTGACCTTGAGGCGGCTGTCGATGCTGCCGGTTCGGATAGCCTCTATCCAGGAGTGGGCGTTGTGGTGCCAGCTGTGGAGGAGGGTGGATTCGGGATCATGCATTTCGCTGTCCGGTGTGGTTGCCTGGAGAAAAGAATAGGACAGGTACGGAATCAGCGAACATCAGTTTTGGCGCGATGTTTGCCGACCCTCCGAACGCACCACCAGCCAGATGCCCATTCCGGACACGGCCATGCCTGCGATCATTTGCCATGACAACGGTTCATCGAACATGGCCCAGGCCCAGAGCATCGTTACGGGAGGGCTCAAGTACAAGACGCTGGCGACTCGAGTGGCCGTGGCGCGGCGCAGGCAGATCCAGTAAAGCCCATACCCGCCGAGCGTCGATAAACCGACCGTCCACAGCACGCTCAGCGCAAATCCTGTGCCGGGTATCGGCGCCAGGCTGCCCTGCGCGCCCTCGACGATGGCGAATGCAACGCTGGAGACCGCACATTGCAGCCAGAGGTTGGGCAGCAGCCCCAAGGATTGCGAAGCGGGTAAATGCTTTTGCCAGAGCGTCGCCACAGCGAGCGACAGCATGCCCAGCAGCGGCAGGCCATAAGCCCACAGAGGCGCGTTGCCCCATCCCAGCGCGCCATGGGTCACCAGCACCACGCCGATAAGGCCGATGACCAGCCCCGCCCAGACTTGCCAGACCATTCGTTGCCCAAGAACGACGGCCGCGAGCAAGGCCATGCCCATCGGCAGCAGGTCCGCGAACAGCGCCGCAAGTCCCGCCGGCACGCCCAGGGCAATACCTTGCACCACACCGGCCAGATAGCCCGCCATGGCCAGAAGACCGATGCCTGCGTTCTTCAACAGCACGGCAAGCGAGGTCTGGCGCAATGGCCTGGCGACGAAAGGAAACAGGATGAGCGCGACCACGACACAGCGCCAGAACACCACCAGCAAGGGTGGCGCGTAATCAAGCGAGAATCGCGCACCGACGAATCCTGAGCTCCACGTCAGAACCAGCCCGGCCTCAAGCAAGGGCAGGGGAAGCGTCTGGCGCCAGTCAGGCGTGGCTTGCTGATGACATGAAATCGGAGTGTGCTGGTTCATCGCCACAGGCTACGAAATCAGCGTAATCTAATAAATCAAAATTAAATGCATGAGTCATTCACGAAGACGGAATCATGACAGCGATCCTCGATATTGAGCTGGTGCGTACTTTTCATGCCGTGGCGCGGATAGGCAAATTCAGTGCGGCAGCCGAGCAGTTGCACAAGAGCCCGGCAGCGGTGAGTGTGCATATCCAGCGGCTTGAAGCAGTCGCCGGCGGCCGCTTGCTCAATCGCGATAATCAGTCAGTCTCCCTGACCGCGCTGGGCAAGCGCCTGCTGGTGTCGACGACAGAATTGCTGTGCACCCACGACCGGGTGCTGGCCGACCTGCATGGCACCCATTTGTCAGGGCGCATCACCTTGGGCGTGCCCGATGAATATGCCACCCACGTGATCCGCGACATCTTGCCGACATTCGCCGCCGCCTGGCCTAACGTGGTGCTGGAGTTAAAGACAGCGCCCAGTTATGCGCTGCGTGATCAGGTGCTGCGGGGAAGGCTTCAGGCCGCTGTGATTGCGCAACCCGAGGGGCAGTCGAGCGCGCAGGCGCAGTTACTGGTCTCTACCACCCCTGTCTGGGTGGGGCCGGCGAACACCGCGATGGCCACGACGGATCCACTGCCGCTGGCCGTGCATGCGGCGCAATGCCCTTATCGGCAAGCCATGATGAAATCGCTCAAGCACAGTGGCCGACGCGCTCGCGTGGTGCTGGAAAGCCCCTCTAATCAGGCCATCAAGGCCTGCGTGGAGGCCGGGCTGGCGATCAGTTTGATCGACCGCGCCCGTGTGACGGAAAACATGCAGATCCTCGAAGGTTTTCCCGCCATACAGGCCCATGAGATTGTGTTTATGCGTTCGCTGTCATCAGCCGGCGATGAGGCGGTGGATCTGCTTACCGATGCCCTGCAGCAACGCTTTCGGCTTTAGTCAAGGTGTCACAGCCGATCGCCCGGGATAGTTCATGACGAACTGCACATGCGCCTTCACGCCAGTGGCGAGGGTAGCGTCATCGGCGGTGAAGTAAGGGCTGTGGTTGTTCGGCGCCTTGCTCATGTCCTGGCCTTCGGGCGTCGCGCCAAGGAACACGAAGAGTCCGGGCACCTTGCGCGCGTAGTAAGAGAAATCTTCGCTGGGTGACAATGACGCCTCAAGCCGCTCGACTTTGCCCGGCGCGGCCAGTTCCAGTGCCGGCACCATGGCCTCGGTGAGTTTCGGGTCGTTGGTGGTCACCGGTGCGTTGTTCACGAGCAGCAGATTGGCTTCGGTTTCATAAGCGCTGGCGATGCCGCTAACCAGTGGTGGCATTTTTTGCAGGATGGTGTCGCGGATATCGGCGTTGTTGGTGCGAATGGTCCCGGTCATCTCCAGAGTTTCGGGAATGATATTTGCTGCCGAGCCGGAATTGATCGTACCGACGCTGATCACGCCCATACCCTTGGTCAGGTCGATGCGCCGGCTGACCAGGGTCTGCAAGCCGCTGATGATGCTCTGGCTGGTGACAATCGGATCGATCCCGCTCCAGGGCGCGGAGCCGTGGGTCTGTTGCCCCTTGAGCGTGATGCGGAATGAATCGCTGCTGTTGAGCACAGTCCCGGACTTGTAATAAAGGTGCCCGGTCGGGTATCCCGCCATCACGTGCACGCCGAATATTGCTTCGACCTTCGGTGAATCCAACGCGCCATCGCGGATCATTGCTTGCGCGCCGATCAGGGTGTCGGTCTGGAATTCGTCGACGTCCGCAGCGCCTTCTTCGGCCGGCTGGAACAGGAACACCACCGTGCCACGAACCTGATCCCGATGTTCGGCCAGTACCTTGGCGGCACCCAGCAGCATCGCCGTATGGGTATCGTGGCCACAGGCGTGCATCACCGGCACGCTCTTGCCTAGCCTGACGCTCGTCGCCTGACTGGCGAAGGGAAGGTTGGTCATCTCCTTGACCGGCAACGCATCCATGTCGGCACGCAGGGCTACCACAGGACCGGGCAAACCACCTTTCAGGACACCGACGACGCCGGTCTTGCCGACTTGCGTGCGCACCTCGATGTTCGATGCCTTGAGACGCTCGGCGACCAGGGCAGCGGTTTTGAATTCGAGGTTTCCCAGTTCCGGATGCTGGTGGATGGTGTGACGCAGATCGATGACTTCCTGGTTGACCGAGGTGACCGCTGGGTCCACCCAATTGAGGTCGGCGGCCTGGCTTGAAGTGGTGGCAACGGCAGCCAGCAAGGCCAGGCATAAAGGGGTTTGGATCGGACGCTTCAAAGTGATTTCTCGCTTATGTTTTTGTTGTGGATACACAGTTGCAGCGCCCAAGGGTATGACGTGGTCAACGAGGGGACAAAGGCAGTTGACCGGTAATCGCACAGCTTTTTGCTTTTTAATAAACCTCCCAATTCGGTGCATCATCGCGACACTGAAACGTGCTCGATACGGATAATGATCTGCAGAAACTGGCTATTGCGGACGAGAAATTGTTGGCTGTCAGACCGTCATCGCGAGCAGGCTCACTCCTACAATTGGATCTTCGCCGGGTGCGGGATTTTGTGCGCGCCACCAATCCCTGTAGGAGCTGAGCTTGCTCGCGATGAAGAGGGCAGATGACCGGTCTCGATCACGCTTCGCTGATTTTATTGACCCCGGTGATCTGCCCGTTCCAGATCATTTCGTAATGAGCCGTCTGGATAATCTGTGAGACGGGCCTGGGTGTCATCAGTGCCCAGCAGTAGCCACCTTGCAGGCGCACCGAGTGATAACGAATGCCGGGGCAACGGGCCTCTTTGATGGCCTTGCCCAAACGATGGGAATGCGAGTAATCGTCCGGCGCGTAGATCGGATCTGTGCTCGCGATGGAGGTGGCATCTTTCATCGCCGTATTGATGAAGGAGCAGGACAAACCCCGGAATACAAACCGCTCATAGTTCAGGCCCCGGACTTTCGACCAGTACAAACCCTGGTGATGCTGCACTTCGGCGAGCGCGGTTTCCATGGACGCTGCCAGGTACAACACGCCAAAGCTGCCATCGCTGAATCGTGAGCCGGCAGGGTTGACGTGGGTGAAGGGGGCTATTGCGTAAGAGCAGCCAGGAATACCGAAAGGGATCTCGCTTCGCGCAATCATCTCAAGCTGACCGATTTCGTTTTTCAGCCTGGGATTGGTGAGTGCCTGCAACTGATACAGCACCTCGAATTCTTGCGCGTCGGCAACGTCATCGAACAGGTCGATGGGCGGGAATTTCGAGTTGACCAGCCGATAAGCCTGCAGCAGTTCGCCAGTGAACTCGGGCAGCTGCTTCAGCGTCACCATTGCGCGCCTCGCAGCACGTCGATGCGGCGGAAGGTTTCATACAGCGAAATCATGTCGCCCTGAGACATGATGTCCAACGGAGTACGCCCGTTGAAAAACTCGTTCTCATTGGGCATCGCCGGGAAGCCATACACATTTTCGGGATTATCGAACACCAGGCGCAGCGCCGCGTGGATGTTGAGCACAAAGCTGATGCGCTGCATCTGATCGGCATCCAGCAACACGGACCAATCAGGGTCGCGTTGCTTCGCGCGGGTATGGGTGCTGCGGGATATACGCAGGATCCGGCAGGCCTGTTCGCTGGAGGCACCCCACTTTTCGATGATACTGACGGCCGCGCGAAGGCCGGTGACGCATTGGCTCTTGGAAAATGCTTGTGCTTGAAGGGTAACGGCCATGACAACTTCCTTAACGCTTAATCTATAGATTAATTTATAGTCTTATTGAATCTGCAGATCAAGCTGGAAAAAGATAGTAGTGATGCGCATCAACGTTTTCGGTGGCCCGCCTCAACGAGGTGTTTATTAACGTATCAAGGCCTGAGAGAGGGTGTACTATCGAGTTCTGACCATCAGATATCAGTTTGCCATGACCGCGCAAAGCGAAGAGAGCCGCCAGATCGTAGCTTCTCTGGCGCACCGTGTGGGTCCCAACGCTGACATCGCCAGGATCGCCCAGGCGCTCGTTACCACCTTGCAGGATATGGGCGCAGCCCTCACGCCCATCATCGGCCATCAAGGGGTTGTCGCGCTTTATCGCCGCAGCATCCACCTGTGCGCCTCAAACCATCCGCGTCTGGCCGGCACCTACGACAGTGTGCAGTCGACGCTGGATCTTATTGCCCTCAAGTCCGTGCTCGTTGAACAGAGCGAAACCGATGCATTGTTTTTCGGTGAAGTGCTGCTGACCACGTTTCACGAGTTGTTGACCACGCTGATCGGGCCCTCGCTCACCGCACGTTTGCTTCGTGACGTGTGGGGACCCTCTTTGAGCGACACCCCTTCGCAGGAAATTTCGCCATGAGCACCAAAGTAACGATCAACCGTCTGGCCACCGGCGTGCCAGGCCTGGACGAGGTGCTGGGTGGAGGTCTGCCGGAATTTTCGTTCAACCTGATCGCCGGCCCGCCAGGTTGCGGCAAAACCACCCTGGCGCACCAGATGATGTTCGCCCTGGCGACACCGGAACGCCCGGCGTTGTTCTTTACCGTGCTCGGCGAACCGCCATTGAAAATGCTGCGTTACCAGCAGCAGTTCGATTTTTTCGACAGTGAAGCGATCAACCATTCGATTCGCTACATCAACCTGGCCGACGACACCCTGGCCGGTAACCTGGACGAAGTCCTGCGGCGCATTGTCAGCGAGGTGGAAACCCATTCCCCGGCGCTGGTGTTCGTCGACTCGTTCCGTTCAGTGGTGCTGGCCAGCCAGACCCAGGACAACCCGAACAACAACCTGCCGCAGTTCGTCCAGCAACTGGGCATGTTGATGACGACCTGGCAGGCCACGACCTTCCTGATCGGCGAGTACTTCACCGAAACCGACACCAACCCGATTTTCACCGTGGCCGATGGCCTGATCTGGCTGCGTCAAAGCGTCGAGCGCAACTTCATGGTCCGCAAGATGGAAATCATGAAGATGCGCGGCCAGCCGACGCTGCCGGGGCTGCACACCTTCCGTATTGCCACGTCGGGGATCAAGGTCTTCGCACCTGCGCCCCTCAACCCGGTTGAAGCACCGCTGCAATTCCCTGCCAAGCGCCTGAAGATGGGCGTGCCGCAACTCGACGAGATGCTTGGTGGCGGGTTGCCTCGGGGGTATTCGCTGCTGGTGGCCGGCCCGTCGGGTTCAGGCAAAAGCATCCTGGCCGCGACCTTCCTCGCCGAAGGGGTACGCAACGGGGAAACCGGTGTAATCGCGGTGTTTGAGCAGCGACCCAATCATTCGCAAAACGCTACGCTGGCCAACCTGATCCAGGCCGGCAAAGTGGGCCTGGTGGACAGTCGCGCACCGGACCTGTCCATTGATGAAATCGTCCAGTTACTGCTCAGCGAAATCGACCGATTGAAGGCTACCCGCGTGGTGATCGATTCGCTGTCGGGCTTCGAACTGGCGCTGGCGCCGACCTTCCGTGAAGACTTTCGCGAGTCGCTGTCGCGCATGGTCACTGCATTGACCGGCGCGGGCGTCAGCGTGCTGATGACCTCGGAACTGGAAGACCGCTATACCGACCTGCGATTCAGTCCTTACGGCACGGCGTTTCTCACCGACGCAATCATCGTCCAGCGTTACATTGAAGTGCAGAGCCGCTTGCTGCGCATCATGGCCGTGGTCAAGGTACGGGCCAGTGCACACTCCGATGAGTTGCGCCTGTATCGCATCGACGATAATGGGTTACAGATCGGCGAGATGTTGCCCGATCAGGAAGGGTTGCTCGGTGGCCGACCAACCCGGCAGCACACAGTCCTCGACAATGTATGAGCCAAGATCATGAACGGGGCCGATAGCCGGAACGAGGAAGCGCTGGCATTTGCCACTCGCGAATTGTTCCTGCTCGGTCAGAAAACCGTGGAAGCGCGAGCGGTGCTGGCAGCTCTGCAAAAGGAACTGAACGACACCAATACCCGGCTGATGGATCACCAGCAGGTGGAGCAGTTGCTCGAGGCCAATCAACAGCTGGTGCTGGCGATCTTGCTGGCCCAGTCCGATGCTGAAAAACCACAGCGTACCGAGCAAGAGCAGCAGATGCTCCTGGAGATGCGCGAAGCCAACGAACAACTGGTGATCGCCGCCCTCAGCGCGCAACAGTTGCAAGCGTCGGCTGAGCACTCGCTGGAGCAGCAACGCAACATCCTGACCCTCGTCGCCCACGAATTGCGCAACCCGCTGACGCCCATCAGCATGATCGCCGGCCGGCTGGTGCGAGTGCCCAGCGAAGAGCTGCCGCGCATGCAAAAGCTGATCGAAGGTCAGGTTCGGCACATGTCACGGCTGGTGGATGATTTGCTCGATGTCTCGCGCGCCAGTACCGGCAAGCTGCGTCTCAACTGCTGCTTGATCGACATGGTGCCGATCATCCAGGACGCGATCGAGGTGTGCCGCCCGCTGATGACGGCGCATCATTTGTTGTTCACCGCCGAGTTACCCGAGCAAACGCTGGCGGTAGACGGCGATCCCGTGCGCCTCACGCAAATTCTCGGCAACCTGCTGGGTAATGCCGCCAAGTACACCCCGGCGGGCGGCGCCGTGACGCTTGCGGTCACGGTCGAAGGTGACAGCCTGACGATGAGCATTCGCGACGATGGCATCGGTATTTCGGCCAAGGCGCTGCCGTTCATTTTCGAGCCCTTCGTGCAGGACGTTCATGCCGTCGGCTTCAACGGGGCCGGCCTGGGCATTGGCCTGACAGTGGTGCGCGAATTGGTCGAGGCTCATGGCGGTACCGTGGTCGGCATGAGCGACGGCGATGGCAAGGGCAGCGAGTTCGTCGTGACCTTACCCTTGGTAAGCCGTTAACGGTTCGTCAATCGGATACCAAGACGCTTTCGACTCGACGTGCACATGTTTGTGTTTCTTGATCAGAAGCGCCGTGTCCAGCGTGCTGATCGCCACCGATACCCAGTCCGAAAAATCACCCTTCGAGTCAGACCAGAACAGCGAAGACCCGCACTCGCCACAAAACTGTCGCGCGACCCCTTCAGACGAATGAAAGGTCTTGAGGACATGCATGCCCCGGTCAATCGACAGCGTCGAGCGAGGTGCGCTGGCATAGCTTGCAAACGCTGCCCCGTGACCCTTTCTGCATTGACTGCAATGGCAATGCGTAACAGCTTTCAGCGCGCCCGACACGTGATAGGTGACGGCGCCGCACAGGCAGCTTCCTCGGTGCAGTTCATCCATGATGCTCGTGATCCCGGGAATCGAAAGGCGCTATTTTAGTGGCAAGAACGCTGACGGTTCTAATGTATTGTCCGTCTCCAGGGATTTTCATACCGGACAAGGAGTGTGCATGACACTGACCACCCAACGCTTGATCGACATCGCCAAGACCAACCCGGCAAACGCCGAGATACTCAAGCGTTTGCCCGCGCTTGGCCTGAACCAGTGCATGCTCACCGCAGGCTGCCTGTTTCAAGCGGTCTGGAACCATCAGGCCGAGCGACCCGTCGCATGGGGCATCAAGGACTATGACGTTTTCTACTTTGATGAGGACGTGTCATGGGAGGCCGAGAATGACGTCATCCAGGCCGCCGGCGAACTTTTCCACGACCTCGATGTGAGCATTGAAATCAAGAACCAGGCACGGGTTCACCTCTGGTACGGCGAGCGGTTTGGCGGGGCGTATCCCCAGCTGAACTCGGCGAAGGAGGGGGTTGATCGCTACCTGATCGCGGGAACCTGTATCGGCGTCGACGTACTGACGGGCGAGGTGTATGCGCCTTATGGGTTGAGTGATGTCGAGGAAGGTCTGTTGCGGATCAACCCGGTCAACCTTCAGCGGCATCTGTTCGAGCAGAAGGCCAGGAGTTATCAGGTGCGCTGGCCGTGGCTGAAAATTCTGGACCCGGACATTTGAACCATTCGCTCGAGCCCACGGTGTCCTTATCTCAACCTTCAACAACAGCACCTGTCGACTACGATCCAGAAACCCCCGGCACATCCATGTTTATTTTTCGCCAGGCCGCTTCGGAAAAACTGTAGGCCGAAAAGGCAATCAACCCCAGCGCCATCACCATCAGAATCAAAGCGCCGGCTGGCAGGTTCTGAAGGGCATCAAGGGCTTCCTTCAAGCCCGGGGGATTCGTGGCTTCAAACCGGGAACCGCTCATCGCAAGCAACAGGGCGATCTCGATAAACACCACGCCTCGGGCTATGAGCCCAAATCGAGACACCGGGCGTATGTAGCGCATGACTTCTTCGTCCGCCTCAAAGTACTTCTCGAAGGTCGCCTTCCATCCTTTGATGATGTGAGCAATGCCGACACCCAATGGCACGAGTGCAACGAGGTAGACCAACACATTCGAGTGATCCCAGGACAGAAGATGCGCCAGTAAATCCTTTGTGTTCTCACCTCCGGAGCTGCCTGAACTGCGAAGGCCGGTGATGAGCAGGCCCAATGCAAAAAACGCAAGGGCACCGTTAACCAGACCTCCCGCCAATAAACCTGCACGAATCACCCAGCCCTTGAGTTGAGTACCGTGATGATCGACGTCGCGAATCGCTTGCAGAACTCGCCATCCGGCGAAGGCCAGCAAACCGGCCACGACTAGCTCGACCAGGACATATCCGAATGGCTGGCTTAACAGCGCCTCCAGGCTTTTGTGACTGTCTTTGGGTTTTGTTGAGTCATGAGCCGCCAACAGAGCGAAAATGCCAATAATCAGATAAAGAACACCTCGAGCGGCGTATCCGCCCCGAGCGAGTAAGACAAGCGTGTTTTGAGCGAGCATTGGAGTATTTCCGAGAAGTTATACAAGAGCAGACCCATCGCTTGGGGAGGGGTTCGATAAACCGATTTGTTTGAACGATGTTGAAGGGGCGGTAATCGATTGAACTAAGGTGAAAAAAACCGGTTACTGAGCGAGGCCAATCACATGCCACCTGTCTACGTCGGTTGTGCCGGCTGGAGCTTGCCTCGCGAGCATTGGCCGCTGTTCACGGCTGACGGCACCCACCTGCAGCGATACGCGTCGCAACTGACGGCGGTCGAAATCAACAGTTCTTTCTACCGCCCGCATCGACCTCAAACCTATGCGCGCTGGGCCGAATCGGTGCCGGCGACGTTCCGGTTTTCGGTCAAAATGCCAAAACTCATTACCCATGTTCAGCGCTTGCAGGACTGCGAGTCGTTGCTGGAGGAATTCCTTTCCCAATGCACCGCGCTCGGGGACTCGCTGGGCTGTTTACTGGTGCAGTTGCCGCCGTCGCTGGCCTATGACGAAGCCGTCGCCGATGCATTCTTTAGCGCGTTGCGCCAGCGTTACGCTGGCCCTGTGGTGCTTGAGCCCCGGCACGAGAGTTGGCTGAACGCCGACGCCGTATTGGTCGAAAAGCGCATCGGGCGAGTGGCGGCTGATCCATCGCCTATCCCGGGCGGTGACGCACCGGGCGGCTGGCCGGGGATTCAGTACTGGCGCTGGCACGGTTCCCCGCGCATTTATCACAGCAACTATGACCGCGACCGGCTGGAAAACCTGGCGCAGCACATGCACCTGGCGACGCAAGCCCGAAGCGTGATCTGGTGCATCTTCGATAACACCGCCAGCGGTTTTGCAGTGAGTAACGCGATGACTTTGCGCGCCATGCTGGCCGACCCTGACCACAGGTCGTAAAGAAACAGTCGTTTGGAAATCGCCTTCAATTACCCGCTCACCCGGTCGATAACCTGTTCAGAGAAACCATCCGCGCATGGTTTTACCCAACTGACCAGGAATGCCCAAAGTGTCGATAAAATTACGCTTGATTCTGCTGATTGGCACCGGCCTGCTCACGGCCTTGATCATGAGCCTGGCCGGATATCTGGGTAATACGCACATGGCGGGGGCGGTGAACGACAATGAGGTCAACATGGCCGCGCTGCGCAACCACCTTGAGGCCGACATGATGCATGACGCCCTGCGCGCCGACGTCTTGTCCGCGATGCTGGTCGGGTTGGGCAAAAGCACCAGCAGCAAAGCCGAGGTGCGCAGTTCCATCGACGAACATGCCGCGCGTTTTCGTGAGGTGTTGGGCAATAACCTCAAGCTGCCGGTCAACGACACCATCAAGACGGGGCTGAACAAGGTCAAGCCGAGCCTCGATACCTACATCAGTGCGGCCGAACGCATAGTCGGGCTGGCGCTGGAAAATCCCGACGCCGCGCAAAAAGACCTGGGC
>NZ_WFGV02000008.1 GCF_010095445.2 Pseudomonas sp. TNT3 | reverse complement strand
GGTTGCCACCTTATCCGTCACGGCGGCCCACGCCGAGCCCGTCCAGCGCTTCGGGGTGTTCGCTCCGCCGGTGATGTCGATCCACAGGTTTTGCGCCAGTTGATCGGCCACCGCCGGCGCTGCGGTCTGCACGATCACCTTGCCCTTACCGCCGGCCAAGGTGTTCGCCGCGTTCGCTGCCGTTTGTGCAGCGGTCACGTTGGTGTTGGTGGTCGTCAGGCTGTTGTTCAGCCCGGTGATCGCTGTGCCCTGGCTGGTGTTGACCCCTTCAATGCTGGTGATCTTGGTTTCGGTGGTGCTGACACGCGAGGCCAGACCGTTGGAATCCGTGAGGACTTGGCCAACGTCCAACCAGTAGGTGGTGTTGGGTGGCGACTTCGCGCCGGTTACGTCTACCGGTACCGCGATCTTTGCTTGGTACAGGCGGTCGTTCAGGCGCGTGGATGCGCCGACCGCGTAAGCCTTGTCCTTCTGATACTCGCCCGATTTGGCGATGGTGCTGACCTGATTGAGCTGCAGCTGCATCGCCGCTTGAGTCTCGGTTAGCGTCTCTTGGGCTTCGGTTAGCGTCCCCTGAGCTTCGGTAAAAGCCTCCTGAGCTTCGGCAAGTGCTTGCTGCCCCTCGGTGACACGCTCCTGCAGATGGTCGGTAACTTCGCTGATCTGTTCGTCCAGCTCTTTAATTCGCCCGCTGACCGAACCCGGCAAGGAAGGCGGGCCATCGATCAAGTCGATACGGTCCAGCAAACCTTTACCGAGTTCTGTTTCGCTAATCTCACCGGCGATTTGATCAAGGATCGGTCCAGCGTCAGAGCTGGCTTGTCCCATCACCCCGGTACCTACCGGAAAGAAAGGACCAACGTTGCCGGAACGATCAACCAGGCGAGCCCAGAAGAATAACCGCGCGCCCGCCAGCAAGCTCTGCATGCTGTAATCGCTTTGGGGATACGCCAGATCAGCCAGTTTGGTCGCGTCTTCAACACGGATGGTCGTGCCGTACCAGATTTCCGTTCGCTGGGTGTCCTCTGCACCAGCGGGAAAACCCCATTTGAGGCCAATACCGAAAAGTAGGCTTTCGGCATTCAGGAATGAGACCGCGGGCGGTAGACCTTCCTTCCCAGAGAGCACAACCTCGTTACTGGTGCCCCAGATGGAAGCAATATCCATCGCGTTGATCGAACTGACGCGCGCGACATAGCGACCGCTGTAGATGCCTTCAACTTCCGCGCCGAGGTTGCCGGTACGCGGTAGACGAATCCAGCTCCCGTTGTCCTTTCGCCATTCAACGTTGTACGCAATTGCGCCCGGTACCGACAACCAACTGATACGCATCGTGCTTATCGCGATGCCTTGCGATACTCGAGTGCGAGACTCGATGGCTATCCCGGTCGGAGCAGGCATGACGCCTGGGGGAATAATGCTCGTGGGTTGCGGATCAATGCGTGCCCCGTTGTCGATCGCTGGGTACTTTAGAGGCTCATGTTGAGTTGCGGCGATCTTGAACTGATGCAACCCTTGGGGATCGATGGTCTGCACGCGGAAACGCATTACAGCCAAATCAGCGCTCTCTACAGACCAACTGCATTCAGCTTCTGGCAATTCCGAATAGTCGGCCATGACGGTGACCAACCGACCAGAGACGGATTTTACGATCCGGCCCTCGGATTTACCGCTTGGCAGGTTGAGAATCAGTCGATCGTCCTGGTGCACCTCTGCATCGATGTCCAGTGTAATCACGCGCTTGGTGGCCGCGCTGATGCGCCCACCATTTGGGCGGCCCGAAAACAGTTCATCCGCCACGCAGATGATCTGCCCCGGTTCAACGTTCCGGCCCTCCATGCCCGTCGTAAAACTGACCGACCATTCTTCGTACTGCTCGGACTTCAGTGCCCAAATACCATGGCGGATAGCCTCGCCTTCGACGGTGCAGCCAAAACGAGAAATATCGAGCATCCGATGGCCAAGGGCACCGATCAGCTCATCATTGGTTACCGGCGCCGGCTGGGTCTTGAACTCATTGTCAGGGTTATCCCACGCCACTTTTGCCCGGGTGTGACGGTCAGGAAAGGCTGCGGCGGCGTATTCAAACTCACCAATGATGTTCGACCGAGAGAAAACGTAGCCGTCTTCGTTACCTGGAATGTCAGCCACCATAGTGACCTGCGAGCCGTTCCAGCAGCTGCTGCCACGGAACACGCTGGCCAAATCAGAGAGCAATGCGTAGCCCTCAATCGAATCCTGGATGTAGACGTTTGTGGTCATGCGCGGCTGCAAGCCGCCCTTACCGTCACTCACCATTACGTCGCAGTAGCGACCGATCTCATAAAGTGTCCAGTGGTCGACCATATCGGCAGTGATACGGCGACCCAAACCATACCGGCGATGCAGCAGCAGATCTCGCCATACCCAAACTGGGTTGTTGGTGTAGGCGAGCTTGAACGTGCCGTTCCAGTCACCGGAATATGTCCGGGTTTGCGGATCGTAATTGCTGGGAACCTGAACAATCCGGCCGCGCATCAGAAAGCTGGCTTTGGGCGTGTCCTGAAACTGCTTGGCGTCAAACTGCAGACCACCCAAGGCCAGGTTCGGATACCTCAATTTTTTGTCGATGACTTCGGTCAGTCCCTTGATCCGCATCAAGTCGGCAAAGTTTGAGTCATTCCGATTTGGAGTGAGCCGGCGAACGCGCACCAGCGCACTGGTGAAGCCTTCCGGTAGGTCAATTCGGTGAGTTCGCTCGTACTCAGTGGTTCCTTTGTCGTCCAGCGTTGCTGAAAGGACGGTTTGATAGCTGCCACCGTCGACCGAGAGATCGATTGCGTAATCAATGCGATACCCGATCTGGTCGCCATTGGTTTTAACCTGCCAGATCTGCGGCCAAGATAAGCGGATGCGGACTGCCGACAGTTGCTGGTCAGTGATGGCATGCGTCCAGGCATTGTCGGACTTCAGCTCAATCGGCAAACCCTGTGAGGCTTCGTTCTCAATTGCTGGAAAACCTGCGATGTGCTCCTGATCGACGGTGCCCGGGCGAAAGTCCCAAACCGTGCCCGGGAAGTTCTCGCTACCGTCCGGAGAGATCAACGGAGTGCCATTGAGCTTTACCGACTGTTTGTCGTTTACCGGCCCAACAATCGGTCCCTCGCTCAGCGCGAAAAGCAATTTGACCGTGGCGATCGAAAGCGCACTATCAGGAGCCTTGTACGGAGTGTAGGGCTTTGTCTCACCACCCTTGGCACCTGAAACGCGGGCAGCAGCAGTCCGGCACCGGCGCTTTTCAGCGGGCGCGGTCATGGTCTTGGACATATCTTTTTCCTTACTGCTGATCTTCCGAGAAGACGCCGGCCGAGATTAGAGCGCCGCCGATGTCGCGTTCGCCGTAGAGCAGAGGCTTGCAACGGCCCTGAGCCATAGTGGTGACAGCTCCGCCGAAGGCGTACGACGGCTTATTGCCGTCACCCTCCTTGTCCAGCACGCCAACTGGTGAGGGCGACATGCTCATGGCGATACCACCAATCATCAAACCGGCGCCTGCTGCCACCAGGTAGTACTGCTGCGTGATTGCGCCGACGACGACCAGCGCTAGACCTGCAATAGTGGCGAACAGGCCACCGCCCTTGCTTCCAATCACTATTGGCGCGATTCGGATAGGCTCGACGGTGTCCTGCCGCATCTCTATTTCATTTTCACTGAGGTTTTTCTTCCCGCGGAACACCGCGTAGGTCAGCCCACGCTCTTCCGAAAATCTCAGGAAGCGCTTGAAGCCAGGGACCTTTACACAGAGGGCGTGGACCGCTTCGGCACACGATGCAACCGCCAGATGATGAACTCGGCCAAACCTTGCGCCCAGCACGCCGTAAAGCATCACCAGCACCACCAAGGGTTGCGGGCGAATCTCTGTTCTCATTGCCATCAGTCGACCTCAGGAACTCGTTGGTGCCGGAGAATCAGCACGGTGTAATCAGCCCACATGCCGCCGTACACATCGCGCGTGGACTTTTTGTTGTAGCGGTGATGGAGGAATGTTCCGGGAGCCTCGTGAAGATCCGGAACACTGGTTAGCAAGCCATCGTCCAGATAGATGCCCGCGTGGTTCGGAGCATCAGCGTTGATCTGCATGATGATCATGTCGCCCTTGCGTGGCACCGAAACCGGATAGAAGCCAGCTTCTTCGTAGTACTTTTCGTAGAGGCTTTCACCATCGTTCCACCAGCCATCGCGGCGTGGATAGTTCGGTAGTTCGATCCCATGTTCGCGCTCGAAGTAATCGCGACACAGCGCATAGCAGTCGAGCAGGCCGTGGCCGAACTCGCGGCCAATCAGCGGTGCCTGGTAGCCCTCGGGCTTAAATTCGAAGTACTCCCCAGATGGCCAGCTGATAATCCCCCAAGGCTTTTCATGCAGCTCGCAGCTCACCCGATCGGTCATGCTCGGCACCGGCGGCACATCTGGGTGACTGTGAATAATCATGGTCACCTCGCCACGGTCCTCCGCATGACACTTGTCGACGGGATTAATCATGAAGTGCTCACTCGGCGTTTTTGCGTCGTTGCCGCATGGCACATACTTCAGGCGGCCGGACTCGCGAATTACCAGGCCGCAGCTTTCCTTGGGGTATTCACTGGCAGCATGGGCCTGAATCTGTTTCAACATCGTTTTGTTCATGGCTTACCTATCCAATGAGCGCAGCGCCTGGTGCGCCACCGAATGGCAGCGGGTTACCCTTGCCATGCCGTATCTCACAATCACTTGGCCGGCCGCCGCAGCGGTCCAACGCTGGGTCGTCCACAGGGTTGCCGTCGAGATCGAACATCTTGATGCCTGTGTAGTTGCAGTCAGGCCCGCGATACTCGCCCCACAAACACCACTCGCACCTGTTCATGATCAGGCCGGCTGGAAGCATCTGCCCCTTCACCGCCGTCGGCGGCGCTAGAGAGAACACGACTTCCTCGCGCCCCAGGCTGGTGACCTGATTGATGTAGGAAATATCCATCTTTTCCATGGTGCTGGCTCCCGGGTTACCCCCGGGAAAATTCACCGCATCCAGGTACTTGGCATAGGTCTGACGGACAGTGAGTTTCACACCGCTCAAACCCTGAAACTGCCGACACAGCGCCGTAATCAACCCGTCGATATTGCTGATCTTCAGCATTGGAGTTGAGTTGTTGCCTTCAACACTGCGACCGAAACCACCAGTCTCGTAGGGTCTGGGCACATATGAATCACCCTTCCAGATGATCGGCGTCGACTGCTGGTGCGCGTGGTACCGCAACGTGCCCATGCCCCGGGCCTCGCCGTCCAACTCAATCAGCTGGATCAGCGCGCCAGGTTCAAGCTTCTGGTTGTCCAAGGTGATCATGGGTTGAATACCTGCTGAAAGGTGGTGCTCAGGGTGTACTTCTTTTTGCCGTGGGTTTGCAGCTGCCAGCCACCAGTGGTGATGTACTTGCCCTGATCCTCAAGCGGCGGAGTCCACAGGAAGTGATTCGCCCCCTTATGCCGGATAAAAAACTGCTTGATCGGCTTGATGTACGCCTCACCGCCGGTGAAAGAAACGGCGTAAGCCCCAGCTATATTGTTGATTCCGACCGACAGACGCTGGCTGTACCCGTTGCCAAACTTCGATTCGAGGGTGTCGGCCTGGTCATCTCCAGACGCACCAACCCGTGGCGACCAGGTGAATTCCTCAGTCATCAGCTGTTCCTCCGATTGTTGGGGTCAAGGAGGCCGTTCTGACCTTTCTCCTGCTGTATTACCTGCCGGGCGATCTTCGGCATCTCCGAACGGGCGGTAGCCAACAGCGCCAGTCCCATCTGCTCGTAACCTTCCGGTGCGTTGACGGCGCCGCCGGAACCATCGCCATTGATATGCAGATGGATCTCCGGCGCGCCGCCATAACCAACGCCAGCGGTAACACTCGGCGCGCTGAATGCTGGTGAAACCCCAGTACCGACAAAACCTCCGGCGGAATACCCAGGTTTTCCGGTGCGATTCAAGCCAATCAAGTAATCCTTCATGCCTGGCTGGTCGACCACTTCCTTGCGGATCACAACCTCACCACCGTGCACGACACCTTTGGGCTCGAACTTGCCGCCCGGGCCGGTATATCCGCCGTCGGAGAAGCCAGCCAACGCCATGCCGGCCACCATGCCAGCGTTCGCGTAACCAGCAGCAAGAAGCGCGGCGCCGACTGGGATGCCGCCGAGAATGGTCAGTTCAGCCGGTGCTTTCGCCGCAGCGATCTGGGCGTTCATGATGATCGAAGCCACAGCGAATGCTTTCTGTGCCACGAAAAGCGCCTTGTACGCGCCGGACTGCTCACCCGCGATTTTCCCGACCATGTCAGCAGCCTGGCCGGACAGCTCGCTGAAGGTGCCCATCACCGCGACCTTATATGCCCCTTGGATATCGGATAGGCGCGACTGATTGGTCTGGTTGATTTCAACTACTCTATCCAGGTACTGCTGCTCGGCTGCCAACTTCTGCTCATTCGTGCTTTGCTGATCAGCCAGAATCTGATCACGCAACTCGCTTTGCATAGACAGCTGCTTGTCGTGCCACTTTTTCAGCGCTGACTCGGCCTCGGCAATTTTGACCAGCTCGCCAGATGGACCACCAACAGACGAATCGATACCGCCAAACTCCGGCGCCTCAGTGACTGTGGCCTTCGAGATCGCATCCGCGCCAATGCGGTAATCGTCGGAACTCAGCTTCCCAGATCGGTTGGCAGTTTCCAGTACCTGCATGCGCTCTTTAGTGGTTGCGAGTAGCGCCTGCTCTTTCGTCTGCAGGCCGGACATCAGACCGTCGTAAGCCTTCCTGGCATTGAGCGCATCCAACTCAATTGCCTTGCCTTCAAGCAATACCTTGTTCTTGTCGGTCAGCTTGGATAACTCACCAACAGTAAGTTCGTACCGAAGACGCCCCAGCTCAGTGGTTTCACCATAAAGCGCAACCTGCTGAGTGAGGTTGGCCAGTGTTTGAATGTAAGCATTGTTGAGTTGTTCAGCCTGGCGCTGGATATCTTCAGAAGCTTTTTTCGCCTTCTGCTGCGCTTCTTCTGATGCCTTTGCTGCTACCTCTGATCCCTTGATTGCGCCTGCGAGGATGCGCCAGCCTTCTGCAGTAGAGGGGTCAACGCCTTCCCTTTCGATTCGCCGATTGACCTCGCCAACCAGATCACCGCCATCTCGAACAGAGTTAAGTCGTTCGACAAGGGTCTTGGAATAACTTGTCCAGCCATCGATGGTTTTCTGGTCCGGCCCTTCAATTGTTTTGAGACCTGCGCCGGCCTGGCCCGCTGCTTCCGCAACGTCATTCAGGCGCGCGGTAAGCATGTTGGCGACGTCACCGTAGTCACCAGATGCCTTTATTGCCTCCCCGTAAGCAGCCGACGACGCATTGATGGCCTTTGTCATTTCCTCATTGGGACCAATTGCTGCAACGAGTTCCTGGCTTGCTGAATCGATATCCTGGCCGCCGGCAATTCGCCGATTGAAGTCTGTTACTGCTCGATCACGTTTGAAAGGATTCGCGGTGTAGGTATCACCCCACTTATCGTTACCCTGGGCAGCCGCGCGAATTTCGCGAAGCGCTTTTTGCGCAGCAACTTGGGCATCGGCTTGCTGCTGGATCACACCGTCGAGCTTGTACCGAGCCTGCTCCCGGCCCAATTCGGCAAACTCTTTTCGCAGTTCTTCGACCGGGCGCTTGAGGTCAACAGTCGCTTGCCGAACCTTATCGCTATTATCTCGAAAAAGAAGGTAGCTAGCGGCTACGGCGCCGGCAGTCACTGCAAGTCCTACAGGCCCACCCATCACTCCTAGCAGTGCGGAGCCAGCACGTCCCGCCAATGACGTCGCGGCCGTTTGAGCAGCCTGTGCTGTAGTTTGCGCGGCGGTTGCCTGGGCATCGGCAAGCCTGGCCAAACGCAATCGGCTAATTGCAGCCGTGTGCGCGTCAGTAAATCTGGTCGCAGTTACTTGAGATTCGGCTGCGATTACCTCAGCGGCGGCACGACGCGCAGCCGCAGTCGCAGCATCAAGCTGTGCGGTGGTCCTGCCGATTTCTGCGGAGCGAGCCTCGCGTAAGGCGCTGACCTGGTCCCGCAGCCCCTTGATCAATTCGCCGGATTTCAAGCCCACATACGCTGCCCCCGCAGTCAACGCTGATGCAGCAAGGACATCCATATTCTTCGCGACGAGATCAATCGCGCCCGAAAGAACCGCAGTACTGCCGGTTGCTGTGTCAGCCCCCCCGATCCACGCTTGAAATGCATTTGTAAGAGAGGTAGTCGACCTGCTGACAGATGGTGGCATCTTGTTGAACTCATCGTTCAACACACCCAGCTGGCTGATCAAAGCAGGGACGAGCTTGTCGATCGTAATCAGCCCGTCATCAGCCATGGCTTTGAGATCTTTACGAGCGACGCCCATGCCTGCAGCGAGCGCCCGTAAAACCCTATCTCCACTGTCAGCGATGGAGTTGAACTCCTCCCCTCGCAGCACCCCTTGCGCGAGGGCTTGGGAAAACTGAGTGATGGCTGCAGAGGCTCCCTCGGAACTCGCGCCAGAGACCTGCAAACCCACGGAAAGCGCCTCGGTTACCCCTAGCACTTCGGAGGTTGAGTAACCAAATTCCCGCATCGAGGAGGCTGATCTGCTGAACAGTCCCGCGTTATCCGAATAAGACGTTCCGGTCCGCTGGCTCAGTTCAAATAATGACTTTTGGCTGACGGCGAAATCTTCGGTGCTGGTGGTGGCCTGCTTTAGGCGGGCGTTGACCTGGTTCCAAGCATCAGCCTGATGGATGACATTACCGACTGCCAGCGCGCCAGCCATCGCAGCTGCGTAACCACCAACCGTTGAGGTCAGAGACTGCATCGCCGTGCCCTGAGCACGCACTGCTGCCTCCTGTGACCTCCATGAACTTGCTGCGTCGCGATTACCAGAAGTAATAGTACGTAAATAACTTTGTCCCATTCGGCCGGCACGGGCCATTTCCCTCTGATAGGCACTTGTCTCGGCTGAGACACTGACGATCAGAGAGCGTAGAGTCTGCCCTGCCATACTTATCTCCAGGCAATAAAAAACCCGCTCGAGGCGGGTCAGTTGGTCGTCTTGAAACTAACGAAAAAGGAACAACAGTAGCAGCACACCAATCACTCCAAAAATGAGATAACAGACGATCTTCGACCCATTTTCAGCCTCGCGCACGTCCTGGTCTTGCCGGCCTTGTAAAGCGATCTGAGCTTCTCGGCTCTCGTGACGCGCAATGATCAAAGCTTCCCTGGCCTTTTGTTCATCGACTCGCATTTCAGAATCAAGAAATTCATCAAAGGAACGTCTTTCTGACTCACTCATTATTTCGCGAAGTCGGTCAATTTCCTGATTGTTTCTCGCGATAGCTGCGTGTGGATTACCTAAGAGCCTCTCGTCCCGTTTAACTGCAGCTGCGTGTTCATCCAAAAGATCTCTGACCTTTTGACGATCGAACTCCGTGTATTTGAGCACTTGCTCACCTATCCGACGTAAAAACTCCAGACTCTACCATCGCTACCGCACCACTTTGAACCCAGAGTTTTCGCGCCCTTACTAATTAGTTTCCACGCTGGCCATCAAGAAGGCCTTGAGCAGCTCCGCCCCCTCCTCAGCCTGAGCGACCTCATCAACAATTTGTTCAGGCTCAATTTTCCACTTCGGAAGCAGGTCCACGGCAGATACCTTCGCGCCCTGCGCCTGAAAAATCGAAGCGGCGATAATCGAAGCCTGAATGTCGCCTCGCGTGTCGCTCAGTGGTGACTCCTGGTTGTAGGCCATCCAAAGGAACAGCTCCTCCGCGCTCATCCGATCGCGTAAGTCTTGGAGCGTCATGCCGAGCCGGAGGGCAAGAGTCAGCATGAATGCCAACTCCGGCTCCTCCGTCAGTCGTTTCCCGCTGCGTCCACCGGATCTTCCGCGCCAGCACCGGCCGCAACACCACTCAACTCGAAAACTTTTCCGACGAGTCGGTCATGGACAGGACTGAAGGCTTCAGCCACCGCAGGCACATCCCCATCGGCAAACACCCTTGCGTTGTTCTCGTCGAGCAACGCCCGAACCAGAACAAACGCATAGAGCGGGGAAGAATGGATTTCTACCCGTGATTCCGACAAAGCTGCATCACCCTCTTCCCCCGCTGGCTGGTCGACTGGCGGAGCAACCTCCCGCCGGGCCTCCGACACCGCAAGTGCGGCGCGGCGGCGGTACTCGACCCAATCACCAGCACTCAATGCCCTGACCACAACCTGAGCGCCATCCCACTCCTCGATGGTCAGGCGCTCATGCTTAAAATTGCGCATTGGGTCCAATGCCATGGCCCGCAGATCCGGAGCAACACTATTCTTCGTGCGAGCCATTACGGCGCTACCGGCAAGTCGAAGGACACGGCGCCGGTGATGCGCACGTTAAACGTTCCGTTTACCGTGCCGTTCGGTGCGGCATCCCAAGTGAACTGGGTGACCAGCCCCAGGAAGCTCGAGCTCGAGCCGTCCTTGAATGCCGACTTGAAGGCGCGAGGTTCGCCATCGGCGCGAGCGGTACGCAACACAGTCTGCGCTTCGTCGTCCGCCTTCCAGTTTCCGGACATGCTGAATGTTCCGTTGTCGGCCAGTCCAACGGTGAACTCTTTGGCCTCACTGGCCAGTACGGTGACGTCGATCTCATCAGACTGGCCGCCCTGAAACTGTGGCTGTTTGATCGTGACGGACAGATCCGCCCAGGTCAGATCGGGATCTTTCGGGTTGACGGTGGTGAGCCTGGAAACGCTGAGAGCGGTGCCCTGCGTTTTGACGAACTTGGCTTTCGTTGGGTTTTGAACGGCCATGTGGCCTCCTATGGTTGCAGGGTGTATTCCCAGCTCACGCTGTGAAGTTTGGTGTCGCTTTCAAATGCATCCGGAAGACGGTCAGCGCTACCGGTGGTGAAGTCTTCGCCGAGCGCGGTCATGGCGGAGAAAGCCTGACCGGCCAGCGTTATCGCTTGGAGGTAACTTTCGCCCCAGGCATCGAGCTGGATCGTCAGATCGCTGGAGCCGTCCCAGCCTGCAAGTGTGAACCCTGCGGCGCCGCTGACCGTTTGAATGATGAGCCGGGGCTGGGCGGCGTCCTCCGGGGCAACACCGAAGTACACTCGCCCGTCGACCAGAGGCGAAAGCCTGTCGATGAGGGATTTCTCGATCATTGGGGTTTACCCGGTGATTGCGTTGTCGATGCCTTCGGCGAGCTTGTCAGCGACCGCCTTTTCGATTTGAGGCAGGCTACCGTCCCAAGCTGGCCGAATGAACGGATGGGCTTGCATCTTGGAGGTGCCCAACTCCAGAAACTTCCAGTAGAAAGGGGCATCGTAATCGGCCTGTGTGACCTGGCCTTTCTTACCTGCAGGACTGCGCGATTTGACGGATTTGCCGGTGGGTTTTCTCACCCGGATACCGGCAGTAGCACCACCGGGTGTATCCGACTGCTTCAGGCGAACGGCAACGATGTTCTTCTTCAGTTTGCCGGTACGCACCGGCACCTTGCTCTGAGCTTCATCTCTGGCCACTCGTGCACCAGCAATCACGGCATCCCGCACTATTTTGTTCCCGACAGACTTGGCCAGCCTTTCAAAATCAGCCTGAAGCTCGCCGAACCCTTGCACAGTTAACGATCCGTTGCTCATTTGGGCTTCACCGTTTTGCACATGAGCTTGAGCATGTCTCGCTGGTTGGTGGCCAGCGGGGCAATGATTTCGTAAGAGATGCCGTCGTGCACCAGGTGCTGACCCGCTACCACGTCCTTGCGGTAGCGGATGTTTATTTCTGCAGTGACCGTGACCTGCATCTGTGACGCGGCCTCGTACATTCGGCCGGAAGGGATGTTGATCTCCGCCCAAATTTTTCCGAGATCGCTCCACACTTTGGAGGGCTGGCCTAGATCATCTTTGCCTTCGATGTAGCCGCGGCGCATGCACGGGTGACGCAGGGGACCTGCTCTCATTACACCCCCCAGCCAATGCGATATGGCGTTAGCAAAGTTCGCGACCCCATTGGGAGATCGGACGAAATCGTACCCACGACGACATCTTCTCTATTCGCGTATAGGTTGCCGGTGATCAGCAGGCATGCCGCTCGAATGGATGAATTTATGAGAATTGGTTTACTTCCGGCAGAGCCATCCGATACGGCCGCAGCAAGTGAAAGTTCATCCGCATAAAAGCGCCGGTTCAGAAACTGCGCAGCGCTGTCTTCAGCCGCTGCCAATAGGAGTTCGACATGCGCACGATCATCAACTTCGGCGCGCAGGTGCTGCATCACTTCATCAGTCGAAATAGCGTTCATATCAAGCCCTGGGGTCGGTATCAGTCGCCAACCCCTTTGCAATCAACAAAAGTGCTTCGTGTTTGGGTGAGGCATATCCCACGCCGCCTGCTTGTCGAATTTCTTTTCCGTCCAAGTAGCTGCGGACTGGATAGATCACAATCTGATTACCCGAATTAACGTCAGCATCAGCATCAAATGCCGGGGGGGTTATTGGTGGCGAATCAACTACTGGCGAAACACTCGTCGAAGCCAGAGAATCCGAATCGGTAGAAGTGACATTCTGATCTTGCGAGGTAATGGCATTGTCGCCATCGGCAACATGGGTTTTCTCCGACTTTACCTGGTTCACGCGAGACATTTTCGAACCTCCAAATGAGGAAGAGCCGCCTGATGGCGACTCCCGTCAAAGTGGTGAAATTAAGGTGCCGCGATCAGCGGGCCAGTTACGAATGCTTCAGGTCGATACACCGCGAACGCCAGGCGTTCCTCGGCGCGGATGGTGACCATGTTGTTCTCGAAGTCTTTGTCGTTCTCTGTCGAGACAAGTACTTCGATGCCCATGCGATCAAAGATTTGCGCAGCCAGGCTGAATGCACCTGTAAGGAATTGGTTTTGGACAATCGCCTGTGTTTCAACCACTGGCAGATTCCACAGTCGCGGCGAAGTGCCTTCTTGGGGCTTGCCGATGATGTAACGGTTTTCGCCGTCTTTAAGCAGCTCGATTGCGGCCCAGTCAATCGGGTTGAGCACGATGCCTGTGGATGGAAATTCAGCCAGTGTTGCCTGGAGCAACGCCAGTCGAATGCGATCGATGCGTTGCTCTGCTTCGACGATGATGCCGGCCGGCGATACATATGCTTGAGCCTGCGGGATGATGCCGTGCAGGTTGTTCCCGGTACCATTACCGTAAAGAAGCTGCGCTTCCTCAGCGAGCAGCAAACCGTATCGAGCCCGGGCATCGATGTAGCTTTGCAAAGCGGCAGCATCATCGAGGATCTGGCGACTGCCTTTAAACAGGTGCGCGATCGTGCGAACGTTGGCGTTTTCCAATCCGAAGGTCAGTTCGCTGTAAGGCTTGGCCAACCCCTCACCGACAATCGCGGCGTTGTTGGTAAAACCGGTCTCGCGCACGTACTCCACCGCGTTAGAGCCAGTGGTACCCGGGGCAACCAAATCGCGAATAGTCAATCGGCGTTGGGGAGTGAGAATGACACCGAGGCGTTCAGCTGGCACCAGTGCGCCACCCGACGCAGGGGCCGAGGTCAGCGCAGCCCGAGGGACCTCGACGCGGCGAGAACCACGGAACGAGCTGCTAACTCCCTCCTCCTGCATTTTGGCTGACACCAGCTGACCAGCCGATTGCTGAATCTCAGGATCATGTTGCTTGCCTGCGTTGACCAGCTTCTGTTCGGCCTCCTGCACACGGGCCTGCAGCTCGCCTTGTTTGAGCAGAAGTTCGTCCACCTTACCGCGGGTTTCTGCCTGCATTTCACCGGAAGCTTTGATTTCCTTCTCGGTGCGCTCGGCATACGTTTTGATCTGATCGCCAACGGCTTTCAGATCATCCTGAGTTTTCTTCTGGGAAGCTTCAATTTGGGAAAGATCGACTGGCATGATTTTGTTTCCTTCAGAAATGAAAAAACCGCCACTTGGGCGGTTACTAATTGGTTTGCTGATTCAGTCGTTTAGCGAATAGGAATGAGGTTCCGTAATGCAGACGCCTGGGTTGCGGTTTCTTCAAACGCGGATACATCAAGGGCAGCGCAAGGCATACCCGGCACGACAGCGCGAAGCGTGTCGCCGCCGGCAGCGCTAGGCGTACCGGTCTTGATTTCGGAAAGTAGTTTGCGTCTTTCGGTGCGGGGCATTCCGGACTTGGCGAGGGCCGCATCCAGACGACGGGCAGAATGCGCTTGGCTCTGCTCCTGGTCGGCGGCTTCCTTCACCTCATCGGCGGAAATAAGCCCGGTGGCGAAACCTTTGTCCATGGCAGTGGCGCCGCCCATATAGGTTTCCGCATCCAGCATCGTCTCGACGGTCTTCTCATCCTGACCGCTTGTGTCTGCATAAAGACCAATCATCGCGCGGTCGAACTCTTCCATGGTGTCGGCCAGCTCACGGATGGCGTGTCGATTCCCGGCAAAATAGGTCCAGCAGTTGTGAATCATCAGGAAGGCAGTTTTTGCTACCTCACGCTTTTCGCCGGCCATTGCAATGACGGACGCAGCTGAGGCGGCCAGGCCCAATACCTTAGTGGTGACCTCTTGAGAATGTTCACGCAAACGGTTGTAGATCGCGATGCCTTCAAACATGTCCCCGCCGGGCGAGTTGATGTACACGGTGACGGGCTTGTCGCCGATGGCACGTAGTGCCGCGTCCACCCGCTTCACCGTCACGCCCTCGCCCCACCAGTCCTCACCGATGATCCCGTACATGGTGATGGTGTCCGTTCCGGTTTCCATGGCCGCACGGATATCCGGATTCCACATCTCGAGCGCACGAGGGCTCAGCTCGCAGCGGAAGCCGCTGGCTTTGATATTCAGCGCCATTGCTTACTCCTGGTTCTGGCCGAGCCAGTTTTTCAACGCGGCCTGCGCAGCCTGCCCGTCGGTTGTCTGTCCCAATTGATCAATCGGGGTGAGGTTGGTTTGTACGGTGAGTACGGCAGCGTTGCCGCCCTTACGAGGAAGGTTCTCTTTAACGCGGCAATCGTCCCGGGTGTAGATACCGTTCTGCACCATGGTGCTGTACAGCGAAGCCCGGGCCGCACTGTCCGCTTTGAGAAACGCTTCCAGAGAGTACTCCGCGTAAAAAGTGCGGCGCTCAACTGCAGTCAAAAGACGTTTGTTCACACACTGCTGTATCTGATTGGTGATCGAGCTGATGCTGAAGGTGAGGAAAGCGATCATTTGCTGTTCGAGGCCAGTCCCCCAATTGCTACCGGCATCGGTCTTGCCGACCATCCAAGGAGGAACCCCGAACCAACGACAGACCTCCTCAATGCTATAACCCCTGGACTCCAACAATTGAGCGTCAACAGGGTTTATCCCGATCGACTCTGGGGTAATGCCCTGCTCCAGCACAGGCGAGCGACCAGCGTTCAGCGCACCCGACACTTGTTTCACGTAGTCCCGGAATTCTTCCCGCTGCTCGGGCTTGAGTACACGGTCGACTTTGAAAGCCACCGCAGGCAGAAGCCCGTTTTTGAAGGTGCCGTTAGCAGCGTCATCCGCTGACATCGCAGCGCCGAATACATCCGCGCCATAGCGGATGGCTGACAGCCCTACTCGACCATCCAGGCTGAAGGCCGGGATGTGCAGCATATCTTCGCGCTCGATTTTACGTCTGGCGCCTTTTCTCGGTCGAAACCAATACGCAACACGGCCATCGGCATCAAGCTCGAGGTCGACCCTTGATGGCAAAAGGAAATCCAATGCAACGATCCGTCCTCCAATCCGCATGATCTCGGCGAAAGCGTTGCCCCGCAGTAACATGGCAGAGACCATCGCCTGCCAGAACTGAAAGGCGGTCATGTCTTCGTTGGGACTGGTGTGGATGACGTCGTAGATCGGGAAATCGCGGGCATCGCTCCTGCCGCCATCCAACTCTCGGCGGTAAACGCCGAGGGGCAATCCTGCCACCGAGGTAGAGATGATCCGTACACAGGACCAGACCGCCGATAGTTTCATGGCGTTATCGACGTTCACCGTTTTTCCGGAACTGGACTGCCCACCCAAGAACTGCCCCCAGAATCCACCGTCGCTCAGTTTTATCGATTTTCCAAACCACTCTCCCATGGAAGCGCTGGGCTTTCGAGCTGCACGATCAATGACGGCCGATAAGGATTTATTCACCTGTCAGCCCCTTGCGCACAAAGCCCGCGATGAGAAATAAGGCGCCGGCGCCGGCCAGCAAAGACCAACCAAGGCCCGCCAGGATGAAGACGCCTGCGACTCCCAGGGCGAGACCGCACAAGGCGGTAAGGATGAAGACGTGTAATGGGTTCATACGATGATCGGATTCCGAATGGCGGCCATGAAGTCATCATTGCCCCGGCCCTCAGGGTTAAGAGAAATCAAGGTCACTGCGTTGAATAAGGCCATCAAGGGATCGATCTTGGCTGAGCCGCTGGCTTGCTTTGTAATCAGGATGGAGTTCGCGCGCGGCTCGACCTTGGCGTTGCTGACGCACCAGGCCATCATGGGTTGCCCGCCGTGCTTCATACCGCCTTCTGCCAACTTGCGTTCAGCAGTCTTGATCGCCCCACCCAATTTCCAGCCTTGGCTGATGGCAACGATTTTTTCTGGTGGGATTTCGCGCTCAATCATCGCGTCATAAATTGCGCCGATACCGACCGGGTCGACACCTACTTTGTCCAGCAAGCCCGACGCCTCAACCTGTTCAACTAAGTCAGCGACCTCAAGGACGTCATCGCCAATTCGCTTCGACAAGGTCAGATCGCCGTCTTTCTCGAAATCATGGAAGCGCGGAGCTTCTGCCTTTCTTCGCTCAAGCACGGAGGGATGTGCCCAGGCATGGGTCCACACCAACCAATTGCGGGTCCGCTTGTCGCGGCCTACGGCGGCAAACCCCAGCAAATCGTCCAGACCACCGCCGTCGATTCCAACGTCGATAACATCGCATCGGGTAATCAGATCATCGAGGGTGAGCCGCTTTTCTGCTGCAGCAATCCAGTAATCGGCGCCGGCCCAACGATCCGAGCGCAACGCGAGTCCGATCTCGACATTGAGGTGTTTTGACATAAAGCCGAGCACCTCAGCCTCACCGGCCTCCTCCGCTTTTTTCATCTCTCGAATCAGGAATTTCTCGCTGACTGAGTACCCCATGTTCGGGTTGGTGATGTAGAAATTCTCGGGCTTGCGGTGATCATCGGCGTTGAGGATTTTTTGGGGGAACTCGTAGATCACCGGCAAGAAATTCGGATCGATGATCGTGCCGTCGCGAACACCCCGGGCGTACTGCAGCTTTTCGCGAAACACACCCGCAGGGGGCTGGTCAGATTGCGTCGTGAGGTAGATGACGAAACCTTCTGGACGAGACGCAAGACCACCGGTTGCTTCGCGCAGCATGTTGGCCGCATGCGGGTTCTTGCCAAACAGGTGAAGCTCGTCGACCAGGACAACTGCAGCTTTTTTCCCCCCTACGGTGTTCTGATCAGCGGCGACTACTTTTAACGTCGCGCCGGACTCGCGGTGCGTGATCGTGCGGACGTGGTCTTGTACATGCAGCAGCGCCGAAAGCTCTTCATCGTGTTTGACCATGTCGCGCGCTGGTGCATAGGCGTTGTTCGCGACCTCGATCGTCGGAGCCAAAATGATGAACTCAGCGGACTGGCGCCAATTGCGGATCAGTACGGTGAGCATGATCGCCGCGGCAATGGTGCTCTTTGCGTTCTTCTTGCTGATGAGGAGAAAGAACTCCTGGATCAGTCGCTCACCGGTGTTGGAGTTGTACGCCCCGAAAATAGCGCCGGCCAAATCACTGATCCAAGGTGCGCAGGATTCCCCAATCAATGGGCTACCAGGTGCGTCGACAATTCGTAGGTCGTTCAGGACTTGCATGCACGCCGCTGCTTCATCCGGAAACAAAGGCGGGAAAGGCACCAACGACTGCCGATTTATGATTCGCGATTCCCAGTCTGGGCACGCAGTGTCCCAGGTGGGTTCGTTCACTTATTTCACCGATCTCAAATGTGTAGGGGGTGGAGGCGCGGCGCCGAATTTGCCTTTGCCGGCTTTCTTCGCGGCGTCTTCCTTTTCTTCCTTCTTTCCACCCTCGCCTTTACGCGGATGAATGAACGGCATCAGTGCTTTGGCAGCATCGACCCTAAGTTTTGCGTCAGCGTCGTAGTCATTCATCGTCGCGATCAAAAATGCTTTGGGGTCGGTGAATGTCATCGCCTTGGAAAAGTCGAAAGCCGTTGCGTCACCACTTTCTCCAGGGTCTTGAGGTGGGAGACTCGGGCTCGCGGTTCGGGCCGTCCCGTTAACATTTTTGTTAATGGACGAAGATGCCAGTGCGGCGATTACATTCGGGTGTTTCGCCAACCGTGAACCGGCTACCGAAGCACTGGACGCCGCGTATCCTGCGGCGATGGCTGCCTCTTTATTGGACGCACCTCCCCTCACAGCGTCGACAAAAGCACGCTGCTTGGTTGTTAACGCCATTAACAAAAAACCTGTATGGGGGAAAAAATCTGTCCGTGCGGGTGGGGGCGGTGTCCTATGCAAAACCTTCCACGGTTTCGACCCGCCCCGGGGTACTGGCGTGCCACAGGCGCCAGTCGATACCAATTCTCATTTGACCGACGAGATCGCTGAACATCACGCTCGCCCCGCGCCTTCGGCTGACTCGGCGGCGGTCTTGTCCTTGTGGCAGGGGACGCAAAGAGCCTGGAGGTTGTCCTCATCATCCGAACCACCTCGGGCACGGTTGACGATGTGATCCGCCTCAAGCTGCAGCGTGATGACGCCACAGGCTTGGCATGTGTACTCATCGCGCAAGAGGATTGCGGCGCGTTTACGGCGCCAAGGTCGACCGCCACGACCCGAGCCCCAACCATCAGCTCCCTCCGCTGCGACTGGCGCAGCGAATGGCCTACCTTCAGGTTGTTGCATACGGGCCGGAAGGGTTCTCAGTCGAGACATACGCAACTCCGATCACGGTTGGTGGGCTTACTTGCTCTGACTCCGCTTGATCTGCGCGTCGACTTGGTCGGCACAGGTATCCAGCAGCTTGATCGCCTTGTCCTTCAACTCCCACACGTCGCCATTGAGACGCAGGTCGGCATCGTCCTGATCCACTCGCTCGCAAGGGATTAGCTCAGGGGCCTCGATCCTTACCGCTTGGGTCTTTGTTACCACTGGCGGCTTTGCTGCGCAGGCCGTCAGGCAAAGGCTGAGCAGCCCAATCACGAACAGGCTTGCTGTTGCGTTTGAGTTGTTCAAAATCCTTCCTCGCCTTGTCGGCCTTCTGTTCGCTGGCCTTGATGCGCAGCGCTAGGTCAGCGCTGTAGGCAGCATTGCGCTGAGCTTCAGCCAGTAATGTAGTGATAGTGGCTTGGCTCTCGGTGTTGGCCTTAAGGGCTTCGTCCTTGGCTTGCGTCTCGACACGCTTCTCTTCGCGTAAATCCTCAACCCGGAGCTGCTGAATACCGACGAGCAATAAGCCAACAAGAGCGATGATGATTGCTGCTGCGATCGCCTTCATGCTGAGTCCGCCTTCCGACCGAGAAACTTGATTATCAGGTCCCTGATGGCGGTCACGCCGATGAACCCGATCGCGCCTCCTGCGGCAACCGACAAGCTCGGCGGCCAAGCCATCCATTCGATAACGCTGCTGGCTGACAGGCTTAACGCACCGCAGATCAGCGCTTCGAAGATGATCCGCCACTTGTTGGGCTCTTTGGCTTCGTACAGCACACGGAGCAGTGTGATCGTAAAAGCCATGATGGCGCCCTGCCAGAGCGGGGTGCTGAGGATCAGCCAGACCTGCGCCCAGAAGTCGGGATTTTTCTCAGGCATCTTGGACATCCGGCAGTCCTCCCTTTAGGGGAGCGTGAATAAAAAAGCCCGCTCAGTGGCGGGCATATGGCTACGTGCTATCGTCTCGCTTCCACACTAAACGGACGCACGGAGCTCATGGAAAACGAAAAAACAGCGAGTGTTCAGGTCACATTTACTACGGGTCATCGGAACCTGCCATATGCGACGGACCTTGAGACAGGTCATCATCCAATGATCTGGCTGTCGAAAGAGCCAAACCGGATTGATGAAATACCGGAGCTTGAAGGCGAGCCGGAACTGAAAGAACTAATTCGAGCCATTAACGGCCCTAGCCAAGACTTCGAAACCTTCCGCTGCGCACACACAACAAACAAAACAGAAAGCGGCATCACTAGATCCATGTATGTAGCGGTTATTTTTAGGAATCGTCAGTGGGCGGAAACACCTGATCCGTATCTGGTGCTGTCCCGCAGTATCGTGATAGCTCTCGCTCACAGTGAGGAGTTTCCAGATAACGCCCTTCCGTTTGAAGTGCGGCTGCGTAGGCACTGGCTGAAGGAAGAAAGTGTATGGGCGTATACGGCTGACATTCATCTTTACATTCAGGCTCCGGATGAAGCACAAATGCGTGAGGAGCTGGCCCGCCAAACCGCTTTCCTGCAAAAAATCCTGACCCGCTCATAAATATATCCTTATCGCCCGGTTTTGATGAGCCAATCCTGGCCGGGCTTAATGCTGCCTCTAGCAGAACCTGCCCTTTGAACAAATCCACATGCGCCAGGCTTATCAGCTTAGGGTCGGTGAAAGAGTGACCCTGCAGCAGCTGATCCAACTCGGAGCAATGGGTGCGGTGCAGCCGAAAACAAAAAAGCCCCAGAAAACGCTGAGGCCCTAAACAGCCCTCAGAAAAATACAACATATGTGTTGTATTAATACATAAATGTTGTAGAATGGACTTATCCAAACAACGAGGCGAGGTGATGAAGTTCAGCGAGTTCAGACGATGGTTGAAGGCCCAAGGGGTGACCTTCGAAGCAGGCAAAGGAAGCCACTTCAAAGTCACCGCCCCAAACGGCAACAAGACCACCTTCGCGGATCACGGCAGCAAGGAAATGCCAGAACCGACCCGCAAGGCGATCATTAAACAACTGGGGCTCTGAGAGCCCCCTTCACAACATCTGAAAGCTGAACGATCACCTCCAAGGAGTGACCATGTACGACTACGCAATCCGCTTTGAGGAAGACGATTCTCAAGGCTTGGCCGTGTTCTGCCGAGATCTGCCGGAGCTGAACAGTTTCGGTGAAGACAAGTCTCACGCGATCAGCGAAGCCCTGGACGCAATTGAAACCACCCTCTCCATCTATGTTGATCAGCGCCGCGCGATTCCGGCGGCGTCTGAGCCGCAGGACGGAGAGCACGTCGTTCACTTACCAGCAGTAGTCGTGGCCAAGATCGCGCTATGGAACGAGATGATGAGCAGAGGCATGCGCAAGGCTGATTTGTGTCGATCTCTGGGCGTTAGCCAAACTCAAGGCGATCGCCTGGTCGACTTCCTGCATACCTCGAAGATGGAACAACTCGAGAGCGCATTGGCTGTGCTCGGTAAACGCCTTTCGGTGTCTGTCGAAGCAGCATGAACAGGAGGGGTCTTTCCGATCTTTCACCAGCGAATTGAATCAGCTCCAACGGCACTCCCAGCTCGGAGCAATGGGTGTGGAGGAGCCGAAAACGAAAAAGCCCCGCACGATGGCGGGGCTCAATATTGAGTACATGGAGTCAGCTGAGACGATCTAGCAAATCATGGCCAGACCAAGTCAACTGAATCGAGTTGTGCTCAGGCAGCAAATAGCCGTCGTTGACCAAAAGCTTAAAGTTGTAGAAGTAATCGTCAGGATTAACACCAAGCTGTTGAGTCGCGAAGCTTTCTAAAAAAATTCGGTCAACACCCTCTGTGCATGCCTGGCCCTGGACAGCCAGGAGAATTTGCCGTGCTGCCTCAAAATTGCGTTTCATGTGCCTTCCCTAGATTGATCAGTGTAGGAGCTGGAGCATATCCCTACGGAAGGTCACACAAAAGCATTCGGCCGGCCACAAAAAAAAAACCCAGCGCGCGGCTGGGCTTTGTACGTCGTCTCTCATAACGCGCAAGATCGACATGATGGAGATAATTTCGCTTATCCGCTCACTGATGTCAACAATCATTCATGCTGCTTGTTCGATTAGCAAACCTTCCTGCTCGAGGATGTCCGCAGCATGTGCCAGAGCCTCGTTAACCAGATCGTCAGCCGCTTGGTGAATCGATTGCCGCCAGCGTCTACGGGTGGATTCCGGAGTGCCCTCGCTCTCCCATGTGTTCATGTCGTAGAAGCTGTCCTTCAGTACGATCATGTCGGCAGATCTGGAGTTGTCTTTCTTTGCCTTGGCGTGACCTGCTGCAACAGCCGCTTTCACCATGGCCTCGCGGCGCCATGCAGGAGCATCAAGCGGGATCTCGACAGATACCGAACTGACAACTTTTGGACGGGCACCCTTCAGTTGTGGGATTGCCCAGGCAGTGATCGCCTTATAAAGGAACAACTTCGGCGCCGGGGTATTGATGTTGGCTTGCAGCGCTGCCAATGACTGCACCTTTCGGCCTTTGTGCGTGCTGAACTTGGCGACCAGTGCATCCCAATGCTTCGCCTCAAGCCTATGATGCAGTCGAGCTGACACCCAGCAATCAACCTGAGTGCGATCGATGCTGCTGGCACCGCGAGATCGAACCAATGTTGCCAGATCGCCACCCTCTTCCTCGTCGGCGGAGTTGTACAGCTTCTGCCATGCCTGCTTGCTGGTGTTGTCGATGGCTTCAGCTGCAAGGGCCGAAACAACTGCATTCAAAATGCCTGGATAGATCATGACTCAATCCCCTGTGTAGTTCGATCCGCCGGCACCGCGGCGGTTGTTCAGTTCGTATGCAGCCTCAGGCCCAGATGCAGGCTTGAAGCAGTGAATCTTTGCGATCCGCTCTTCGGCGGCCTGGAGGCGGATGCTCAACTGCGTCACCAACACCTCCAGCGGCAAGGCCTCGCCGGTCTCAGCAGCGACCCAGCCCGACGCGTTGCACTGGATGCAGGCAAGGTCGTGAAAAACGCCCTTCACAACAGCCTTGCCACGACAGATCGGGCACTTGGCAAGAACCAGTTGGGCAGCTCGGAATTCGGGACCGTGACTCTTCTTCATCGCCGTCACTCGATCCATTCGCCGCTCCCCCAAGTCAATGGGTTCAACCACTTCCAAGCTGGCACCCAGACAACCACTGTGTCCCGCCAGCCCTGTCTCGATCCGCATCGGCCACAGAGCTTTTCGGATTCGAACGAGTTGTAAAAACCAGCGTCATGGCAGTCGACATCGCCGATCGAATTGCAGGCTTTGCAGGCAATAGCGTGATGAAATGCCATTTTTAAACCTCGCCTATGGTTGATTCTTGAATGGCCTCGCAGGCCTTGTGGCCCGTGGCTTCCAGCGCATTACCAGAATCTCCCGATCTAAAGCCGGTCAATGTCTGAATGCGGTCAAGGCCCTTTGAATCTAGATGCGCGTGCCACTTCTCAAGGGCATCACGCTTGCGGCTCATCACGTCCGACTGGATGTACACCTTCACGTTGTGACCCATGGCATGGTTGATCAGCAGCTCACCGATCAAGTGGTCGATGCCGATATCTGCCCAGCCGGTACGGGCTACCTTGCGCAGGTCGTGACTGGTCCACTCGCCCTGCCCCAGCCGCACGAATACGGCACTGGCCTGGCCCTCACTGAGTGCATTGCCACTGCGAGACGGGAACAGGAATTGCCCGTCATACCCGCCAGCCCGCTGAATGTCGCGATAGCTGATCAGCAACTGACGCACTTGCTCGGTCAACGGCAGGTGGTGCTCGACGCCAGTCTTGGTGTGCTCGGCTGGAATGAACCACTCCCGCTCTGCCAGGCTGATATGGGCCCAGCGGGCTTGCCGGGTTTCGCCGATGCGAGTGCCATGGCAGAGCATCATCAGTGCCAGCAGGCCGTCTGCCGGGTCACTGTCGATTGCGTCAAGCAGGCGGGCAATCAGATCCTGCAGCTGGGTACCGCGCAGCCGTGACGGCTTGATCCCGACCTTAGCCTTGGAGAAGTCGCTGAACTTGACGTCCTTCATCGGGTTGGTCGCGATCAGCCGAAGCTTGAACGCCTGACGGAATGCCAGGGCCAGCAGCTGGAAGGCTGATCGCACGTAGTCAATACCGATGGCTTCTTGTGCGGGCCACATGAATTGATCGTCCAGGGTGGCCTTGTCAATTGAGGCCAGTGGCACGGCCCCCAGAAGCGGCTTGAGGTGGCACTTGATCAGCGAAGCGCCGGTCTTCTTGCGCTTGGTCGACAGGCTACGATCGCGGGCCATCCGGTCGGCATACCAGTCCAGCAACTCGCCAGTGGTGACCCACTTCGAAAGATTGGAACCGGTACCGGCATCGAGGCGCAGACGAATGCCTGGCAAGGCCGCGACGACCTGCTTTGCACTCAGGTCAGGGAAACTGCCAACAAGGTTCCATTTGCCCTTGCGCACCAGGTACCACGACGCCCGGGCGCGATCGCGGGTGAATCGCAGATACAGGCCACGGTTTTCGATGTCGCGCAGGTCGCGTACGGCGCCGGCGGCCTGCCGCTTGATTTCGGCATCGGTGATCTTCACGGCGGCGCTTGTCATGCTGGTACCGCCTTGGATTTTTGCCCTGTAGGAGCGAAGTCACCGCGCAGGGGCATTAGCTGTGAAGGCATGAAGAAGCCGTAACCCCTGGCCTCTTGTTTGCGCCCAACAACCCATCCGTCATGCGGCGCAGTCCAGAGCTCGCCGTGAGGCTGCTCGGCCTTCTGATCCTTGAGCAGGAAAATGATGAGCTCCACCTGCGCCATTGAGGGAAACCCGTACTTCGAAGTGAGAGTCAGCGCCAGATCGCCCGGCTTAAATTTATCGCTCATGCGGCCACCACTGTAGGAGCGAGTCGAAGGTAAGCGCGAATCTGCTCCATCGCATCGAAGTGCCCACGGCACACCACAGCCAGATATCCCTGCTCGTTCAGTCGACGAATACAGGCCGCCTGGCTCGCCGATACCGCTGCGGGATCAACCGTGGCCTTGAATTCGATGTACAACCCGAAGAACCCGCCGCGAGCCATCGGCAGCACCAGGTCAGGAATACCGGCCTTCACACCCTGCTGCTTCAACTTCATCGCCACCAGCTTGTGACGGTGACCACCGTTCGGCACGTGGTAGATCAGTTCAAAAACCTGCGGATAGCGCAGCTCGATCTCGGACAGTAGTGCGGCCTGCTCCTGGCCCTCACGGTCCACAGATTTGGCGCGCGGGGCCTTCGATTTGAAAAGCTTCATGGTGACCGCCTTCATTCGTGATTACCTCGTGCGATGCGGGCCCGGCGCTCAAGACGGCGGATTCCCCATAGAACGCCGCCGGCGGCAACCAACATGAAACCGATGAACAGGTGAATCAGGATGCCGTTCAGGAAGGCGCTCATACCTTTTCCCCGGTGATTAGATCAATGACTTCGAAAGTGTCCGGCCACATCAGGACGCCGAATCTCTTTGCCACGGCGCTATGTTCGAAAAGGGCCACAGCGCGATCGGGTTTATCAGTGAGGTCCCACTTGTAACCGCAGCTGTGCACGGCGAAGCGGTACTCGGCAGGATTGGTTGGCGCAATACGGGAATCAGCCATATGGACGGGCCTCGAGCGCGGTTTTGCGTTTCCCGAAACGCCCCATTAGCTGCTGCCGAGCCTCCTGACCATTTGCAGGAATCGACTGACGAGCCAGCGTCGCTAGGAAACGCGCATCGCCATATTCCTGCGCAAGCTGCGACTCAGGTTTCTGTGAGTCGTGACCGATGCCGACGGCGATATCCTCCAAGGGCTGACCGGTCATCAACATGCGGATTGTGATGTCGTATGCCCTGTCGAAAACCTTGCTGGCTTTCTCCGAGATCAGGTCAGTGAGGTTATGCATCTCGCACTGGAGTGCTGCGTGACGCACGGCGGGATGCGACCACTCCCGCGAGGTGATTCGTGCCGGATGCAGGTTCAGCAAGGCCTCACGAAAAGCTTTGTCGTGCGAAGGAATACCGAGCATTTCCGGTGTTGGCTGGCACAGCGAGACGAACTTGCCCACGCTCGGCATGAAATCCGTTCCCAGAGCCCGGCATCGCTCAATGCCGAAACGGATCTGCTCGATCTGATTGATACCTGCGACGATGAACGCCTTGGTCCAGCTACGCTTTGCCGCTCGCAACGCGTCATCGTTCGGCCAAGCCTGTTTCCAAGCCGGAAAGATGGCCTGCAGCTCTTTGAACAGTGCGTTGACGACATCGACAGTGCCGGGCGGTAGGGTCTTCGGGATGGACGGAAGCGCAGGCGGTTGATATGAACCCATCGCGTTTCGGATATCGGTTTTTGCGCCCGCAGCGTCCAGCAATTTCGCAGCGCTCATCGGTGCCTTCGGCTGGCTCATAGGGCACCGCCCATATCATCACCCCAACCACGATCATCGAAGTCCGGTCCCGCTGCCGGGCGCTGGGGAAACTGCTTCACATTCGAGGCTGCGGCCCTGGCTTTGTCGTTGTTCACCCACTTGACCAACATACCCACCCATTCCGCCTGAGTGTTGACCTGGTGCTGGGGTTCGTAGTGAGCAGTGAATGCGACGCGAACGCCCTCGGTGAACAGATCGAGCGATAGCCCGCGGTGCAAGGCATAAGTTTTCAGCAGCGTGGCATCCGGAACCCAATCGAGGGTCATTTCGCTGGGCATGCGAGGATCAACGGGCTGCTGCGCAGAGGGAGGTTCTTTATTCTTCTCTACATCTTCTTTAGGTAACGCGCCGCTAACGTTCGCAGCGTTACTCTTACCGATACTTGCCTTGTGATTTGCAACGCGCTTTGCCGTTAGAAGCCTGTTTTTAGCGGTCTTGCCATTGTGACGGTCGAAATGCGGAAGACTGATCACACCGTCGAGTTCGACCATCCACGAGACCGACTTCATGTGCTCGCAGAAACCGATAACGCCGACCAGACGATCCAGTAACTTTTTACTAACGCTCGGAGCGTTACCGTTTTCGGTTTGCTGGTCGAACCAGCCCCACACACGCATGAGCTTTCCGACGACAGCGTCAGGGTCGATGTCCGCCAGGTCCGCGATCTGACATACCTCGGGCTTATCCAGGGTGGTAAGTTCGAATTTGATCCAGTCACCGGCCATTAAGTCGCCTCCTGCAGAAGCTCGGCCAGTCGGGTGAGCCCTTTGGGGGTCACGAGGGGTTGAAACGCAGCACGGTCCGCACCGGTTTGCTCGTCCGGCGTCAGTGCCGTGACCTTGTGCACCAGGTAGCCGCGGTTGATCTGCGGTTGATAGGCGGTCCAACGCTTCGAGCCACCACGCTGAAATATCCACCGGCGCGCACTCATGAGTTTGAACAGCTTGGATGGCGGCACCTGTAGCTGTTTGGCTGCATCACTGATACAGATCGCACCGCCAGCCGAGGCCAGTCGCTTGATGGCAGCCACCTTCGGCTCTTGGTCCAGGATTACCAAGCGAAGCGACTGGTTTTCCTTCGCCTGATCAGCAGCTGCTTGTAGCGCCTCTGCATAGGTTGCGGGAATCTGGAATAGGTCCCCCCTCACCTCAAGCTCCTGCCACCGGTCGATGATTCGGGCGCGCAGCTCGACGCTGTAGCCCGAGACCACCACCAGGGTGTCACGTTGTGAAAGCAGAAATTCGCGATAGACCTGACCGTTCTGCGGGTGGATGTAGGGGGTGTCGTTTGAAGAAACGACACCCTTAGAAACCAACGCCCGGACGGTTTTCAGAACGTTGTCGTGCGTGCTGCCAGTCAGTTCGGCAATTTCGCGGGATGACATAGAGTGTCGCGACACGTTTTCAGGTTGACCGAAAAATGTCGCGACATTGCGGGTATTGCCTGGAGCAGTGTTGATGTTCATAATGGCCCCACAGTGTTTTACAAGTTGTTGAAAGAGCCGGGTTGCAGCCCGGCTTTTTTGTGCCTGCGATTCAGGCTGCCTTCACCGAGCTTTCCAGCTCCGCCAGGCTTTCGCGGACGTGCGTGATCTCCGTGAGGATCTCGAATTTCTCAGAGCTCGATACGTGGCTGTCGTCCAGTGCTTCATGGATAGCGATAGTCAGATCCGCGACTTCTTTGCCCACGTGAATGAGCGAGGTCGTCAAAGCCTTCGGTGCCGGTGCCACTTTCGCGATCAACTCAAAACCGAATTGGTCAGCGAGAGCAATCAGTGGTCGCATGTCCTTGGTGTGGAGCAGAACGCCGAACAGATGCTCGATGGTCAGATGGTGCCCGGCGTTATCCGGGTTCGAGCGCTGAAGCAGGCTTACATGCGCCATGCACATTTTCCCCGCTAGCTCCTCTGCCCCGCTTTCCTTGATGGTGGTGTGGCATGCCCTCAAGAAATCTTCCATTCGTAAAACCTCAAATTTGTTTCCGTGGTGCCCCAGGGGTGCTTGGGCGATTATTTGTTCAGCGGTTCAGGCCGCAGAGTTGCCGAGCACCTGTGCCGGATCGTCATCCCGCCGAGCGACCAATGCACCGCGCGACTCTTTTTCCAAAACGCATTGCATCGGGTAGGAAAACCCGCCCGCGGTCCGGCACTGCGATACCCGGCTACCAGTCACGCGAAGCGCGTCACCGATAGCGCGGCCAGTGCCAAAATGTTTCAGGGCTTCGTCGTAGGTCATGGGGCTCGTCTCCATCGTCTACGCTGAGTTTAGAGTTCTTAACAATACAAGGCAAGTTATCTAAACAGCGAAATGTTTAGAATCCTAAATATGGAATTCAAAGATCGCGTCACTGCGCGCATGAGGGAGCTGAACCTCAGCGCTACAGACATCAGCAAACTGACAGGCGTATCGAAGGCGACAGTCAGCTTTTGGGTGTCCGGTACCAATGGAGCAAAAGGGAAAAACCTTCTTGCACTGGCGAAAGCGTTGGAGTGCTCGCCTGATTGGCTTTCAGAAGGAACGGGCTCACCAGGAGATGCAGCATCTTTGGACGGCCCGAAGGCTGGCTCTACGAGCGCTGAATTGGTGGCTCACATGCTCGCGACAAAGGCTGGCAAGAACCTTTCAGACAAGGCTCGGGAAATGGTACTTGCGGCAGCGGCCGAGGCCGACAGCCCTATTGCTAACGGCCAGCAACATTTACCAGGAAATTACGCCGCGCTCCGGCCGACCAATGATGAGATTCTCATTCCGCAATACGACATTCGCGCGGCCATGGGCCACGGCCAAGTTCCGCCGGAGTACAACGAGGCCGTCCGCAACCTGGTAGTGCGCGAGGAAATATTGCGGGAGAAAGGCGTCACCTACACCGCTGCAAGCGCGCTCGCCATGATCACGGGCTGGGGCCAGTCGATGGAAGGCACAATAAATGACAAAGATTTAGTGATTGTTGATCGTGGAGTGAAGGACTTCGTTGGCGAGGGCATTTATGTGATGACCTGGCACCAAGAGCTGTACATCAAACGTGTTATGCGGCTCGACGAAGAAAATTACCGCCTGATCTCGGACAACAAGCACTACGAAAATCAAACAGCCAGAATTGACGACGTAACAATTCACGCCAAAGTCCTGTTTATTTGGAATGGTCGCAAAGCGTAAAGCCTTACTGGCTGCGTGAAAGCCCGGACATCGCGCCGGGCTTTTTTATGCCCGTCAGAATGGTGCCAGCTCCTCAACGGCCATGAACTCATCGTGCACTTCAACCTGATGGTCGTTCTCTGACGACGCTTCCCATTTCAACGTTACCGATTCGTCGTCGTTAAAGGTCATTTCTATGCCGTCTGTTTCGGACAGCAGACCCATCACCTCTTCCCACTCCCTGTCCCCATCTGTGTCGAGTCGATGAATCGTCACGCAGCGCACGTCCTGCGCGAACGGGTGATTAATCATTGATGAAACGCGCAGGCCTAACCGCTCAATGCCACTCATCTCTTGCCGTACCACCGGTTTTGCCTGTTTCTTTGCCATGTCCCGCCCTCCTTTAGATGCTGTATATCCATACAGGTTTGACTCAGCATAACGTGTAGTTTCCTAAACCGTAAGTCTTGACGGGGAGTTCACAGCGCGTTATCGGACCGCTTTTTTTGTTAAGTTATCTAAAATATCTGTTGACGATCTTGGTTTAGTTTTCTAAATTACATCCATCGCAGCGAGCTACATGCACTGCGCAGCACCACCGCTCTTTCACAGCCTGAAGACGAACCCTGATTGCGATCAGGGAACAACAACGCAACACGGCGCGCTTCCGTGTCCGGTAACTCGGCACGCAAGGTTCGCCGCGAAGGACAGCATCACTTCTGCACCTTGGCGACAGGGTGCAGCGGGATGCAACCCAACCCAGAGGATTCACAATGTTCGGCAAACTGTTTGGCAAGAAATCAGGCGAAGCCCGTCAGGCCCTGGCCGTGATGACCAACCGCGACCTGATGCAGGCTTCGGTCTACGGCGTGTTCTACGTCGCTTCCGCTGATGGTGACATCGAGAAGGAAGAGCTCGAGAAGATCGAGAAGCTGATCAACAACTCGGCAGCGTTGAAAGGCTTCGGCGCCGAGCTGAGCAACACCATCGACCGGGCCAAGGCTGACTTCAACGATGGCGGCCCCCGCATCATCCGGCAGAACGCCGAGAAGGAACTGAAGGACCTGGCCCACAGCGTTGACGACGCAGCCACCGTCCTGAACTTCATGCTCACCGTGGCCGAGGCAGACGGCGAGATCGAGCCAGCCGAAATGGCGGTGCTGGAGAAGGCTGCCAAGATCATGAACCTCAACCTCAAAGACTACCTGTAGTCATGTTCAACAAAGCACGCTCGCTGGCCGCGTATGGGCTCGCTGGCGGTGTTGTCTTTGTCGACTCGGCAAGCCGCATCCTCTCAATGGTCGGCGACCTGGTATTGGTCGCGCTGCTGCTGATAGTGCTGATGGCCGTGAAAGCGAAAGACAAACCGTAGGCATCACTTCTGCCCATTCACTGAGTGGGCAGCGGGATGCACCGGAAAAACTTTGCACCTAACTGGAAATTTCTTTCCGGCCCTACGTCAGCCTGACGATAACTGCCCGAGCTCCTGGTACTCCCCAGCACCAGGCCGCATCGGAGTGGACGTTGTGACAATGCCAGCGCCGTGATTGCAAAGCGGAGTGCTTCAGCGTCCACCCCGATGCGGACGAATCCCCGGCTTATACCGGCCACCTGCGTCAGCTGAGATAAAGCTCAACGTGGTGAGGATTACGCACCGTAACGCTCACCTAAATCAGTATTAACGCGGAGGATTTGCAGCCATGTGAACTTCAGATACCTACCCGGCCCTCATGGCTCAGTAGGCTTTTCACGTAAGAGGGAAAAGGCCCGGTTTCGATCGGGCTTTTTTACGCCTGCCTTTATCCGTCAGCACTCTCCCCTGCGCCCAACGGCAACCAGCAGGAAGGCCGAGTGCTGACGAATACACGCAACCCACACCGAGGATCAAACATGCATCCATCATTTCAAGAGCGCATCGACGAACTCGGTGTGCTGCTTCGCAAAACCCACGCGGCGCGCATCGCGTTCTTTGATCGGCTTGACCGGGTAATGCCGCCGAAGAAGGTGCGCTTCCAAGTATCCGGTGAAAGCGGCGGGATGTTTCGGGTGATCGACCTGAGCAGCGGTAAGACTCGCGCCTTCCGTGAAACCTTTAAGGCAGCGTATGACCTCGCCCTGCAGTTCGAAGACAAAGCCAACCGGACTGTAGGAGCGCAGTCATGATCGGCGTTCCAATGCCTCACCCGCGAGACTCATTCATCGATGACCTGAACCATAAGCTGGACCAGTTCTTCGGCGCCGGCCGCTCGGTTCAGGAAGTCGCCTCAGGCGTCAGCGGCGAAAAGCTTGGCGGCTTCGGCACCACTCACAGCAATAAGCTTCGTGCCGAGCGGGACAAGGTCGCACCCAGGCTGAAGGAATTGGCTGAGGCTGGAACGCCGGTCGCCAAAGCAGCCAGAGACTGCGGCATGGAAGCGAAGCGAGCCCGGCTAATCGCCCGTGAGAACGGCTTCAAGTTCACTTCATGAAGCGCCTCAGCAACCAGGTGCGCCAGCGCAGACGACAGACATGGCTGGATATACCGGCCCACGCAATTGAAGAGGCAGGCAATGGCCAAGAGCAACGCGGAGATTCAGAAGGCCAAGCGCGCCAAGGAGAAGGAACTGCTCGACCGGATCGGCGCCGAGAAGCGCACGCTGATTGTTTCGAAAGCGTTAGATGACGCGCTCAATATTCTGGGCGAGCGTCATGAATTCGAAGAATGGCAAGAGACGGTTTCGACGTTGCTGATCAACCTGGCCAAGGCAACGTGTTACGAATCGACCAAGTTCGCGAGCATGTCGCGACCTGAAATAGGCATAACCGATAAGCAGTCGCGACAGCTTGAGCGGTTCGCTATGACGGGGGTCGAGACATAATTACGTCGCTTATGGGAATTTATAAATTATCGGATTGATGATTTTAAGCTCATTCACCATCTTCATTCTAAGCTGCTCAATAGAATCGAAACTACTGAGTGACACATCAACAGAAAGTCGAATGAGCTTCCCAACCTCTTGTTCAGTTTGTTGAATACCATCATCCAAGTCTTTTAGCTCATTGCCTTTTGTATTGCCTGTTTCCCGTCGAATATTAAACACTCGTTCGGCTTCAATATTGTATCTATCAATCATCCGTTCATACATCAATATCTGCTGATCAAGTAGCTGCAACTGGCTCGCTTTATATTCTGCAAGTCTGGCCTTTGCCCCATCAGCCACAAAATGCGCGCTTTGATCAAGCTGAAGATCAATTGTGCGGAGCAGCGCCAAGAGGGTCACTATCGAAATAGCTGGCCCAAGCAGACCACCAACGAACGATCCGAAATCAGACCAATTGTCTGACTTAGGCGATAACCCGTTGTTGAAAACACTGAAATAGAAACCCGCTGCGATTAGTGCAAACGCAGCCAAACCAAAAAGCCCAAAATTTACCGGCTTACCCCAGCGTCGCAACAAACTTTGATCCGCATCCATTGCAATCCCCTAATTTCGTTGTCATGCATTCCCACATTTCGAGTAGCGGGCGCACGCCCGAAGGATAACTCATGTCCGCGCAACAGAAGAAACACCCCTTCGATTTCAAAACTCAATACGGACTTGGCTTCAGTTCTCAGGACGATGAGATCGTTGTCGATTTCTTCTGCGGCGGTGGCGGCGCCGGTACCGGTCTGGAAATGGGACTGGGCCGCGCGGTGAATGTCGCGAAGAACCACAGCCCCCAGGCAATCAGTATGCACACCGTCAACCACCCAGGCGCCGTGCATTACACCACTGACGTGTTCGACGGTGATCCGGACACCGAATGCGGGGGCAAGGCCGTTGGTTGGTTCCATATGTCGCCGGATTGCACGCATCACAGCCAGGCCGCCGGCGGCCAGCCTCGCAAGCGTGAAATTCGAAACCTGTCGTGGATCGGCCTGAAGTGGGCCGGCAAGAAGAAGCCCCGCGTCATCAGCCTTGAGAACGTGAAGCAGATCCTCCAGTGGGGGCCGCTGATCGCCAAGCGCTGCAAGGTGACTGGCCGAGTCATGAAGCTTGGCGGCGCCATCGCCGAGCCAGGCGAAGTCGTCCCGGTTCACCAGCAGTTCCTGGTGCCAGACCCGAAACGCCGCGGGCAGACCTGGGCAACCTTTGTCGCCGAGCTGCAGCATCTGGGCTACGTCGTAGATTGGCGCGTGATCAAAGCCTGCGACTTCGGCGCGCCGACCAGCCGCGAGCGCCTGTTCATGATCGCCCGGTGCGACGGCGAGCCGATAGTCTGGCCAGCACCAACCCATGCCAAGCACCCAGGGAAGGGCCAGCAGAAGTGGCGCACCGCCGCCGAGTGCATCGACTGGACCATCCCAAGCAAAAGTATCTTCGCCCGGCCAAAGCCTCTGGCGCCGGCCACGCTGCGGCGGATCGCCAAGGGCATGAAGAAGTTCGTCATCGATGCCGCGGACCCGTTCATCGTACCGATCGCGAACTGGTCCGGCGAAAGCGTGCAGTCAGCACACGACCCGCTGCGCACCGTCACCTCTTGGCCGCGCGGCGGATCGTTCGCCATGGCCAGCCCCATCATCGCGCCAGCCACACACCAGGGCAGCGACCGCATCAACGATCCGCACGCCCCGCTGCCGACGGTGACTTGCGCCAACCGTGGCGAACTGACTTTGATCAGCCCAACCCTAATTCAAACCGGATATGGCGAACGTGCCGGGCAAGAGCCGCGAGTGCCTGGGCTCGATCAACCGTTGGGCACGGTGGTCGCTGGTGGCGTAAAGCACGCACTTGCCGCTGCGCACCTGGTGAAGTTCCGGTTTGCTGATGAAGGCAAGGCGCTCGATGAGCCGCTGCCAACCATCACCAGCGGTGGCAACTACCAGCGCCCGGCCGGTGCTGCCCACGCAATGGGTATCTCGACGGTGTTCATGGCTCAGATGAATGGGGGTTTCAATACCACCGACGCCAAGAGCATTGAAGACCCGATGACCACGGTGACAAACACCGGCAGCCAGCAGCAGCTGGTGACGGCGAACCTGGTGCACCTTCGCGGCAATTGCGATGCGCGGGACGTAGCAGATCCGCTGCACACCATCAGCGCCGGTGGCACTCACCACGGGCTGGTCACTGCCTTCATGGAGCGTCAGTTCGGCGCCAGCGTCGGCCAGCCGGTTGATGAGCCAGCACCAACCATTACTGCTGGTGGCGGCGGCAAGAGCTCGCTTGTTGAGTTCCAGCTTTCGCCAGAGGTTGAAGCAGGCGCGCTGCGTGTGGCTGCGTTCCTAATCAGCTATTACGGCACCGAGAACGTGAGCGCCGCCGGCGAACCAGCACCGACTATCACCACCAAGGATCGACTGGGCCTGGTCACCGTCACGATTAAAGGCACGCCCTACGTGATCGTCGACATCTGCCTGCGGATGCTGCAACCGGTCGAGCTGTACAAGGCCCAAGGCTTCCCAGCCGACTACATCATCAGCCACGGCGCCGACGGCAAACCGTTCACCAAGACTCAACAGGTCCACATGTGCGGGAACAGTGTCAGCCCGCCGCCAATGGCTGCACTGGCACGGGCCAATGATCCATGGAGAGTTGCTGAGCGGCACGCGGTAGCGGCATGACTCAGGCAAGCCACAACTGCCAAGGCATCGCGTTGAGCCATTCGATCAAGTGGTAAATCTGCTTTAACACCTGGTCGATCAACATCTGGAACAACAGGTCTTCCAAAAATCGTTTCATGGATACGTCCTGAGCTTGTTCAAAGCCCAGATCCTGGCGTCACGACATTTTCAAACCCTGCAAAATCGGCTTTTTTCTTACTTTTTAAACTTATTCACCGCCCGGGCATGCCCAGGCATAGGACGCCCCATGCCCACAGAAAACTGCTTTGATCTGAATACGCCAGATGGCGGCCGAGGTTACATCGCCAACCTGTTCAAGACCGTGCTCAAGCGTCACGACTACCGCCAGTACATCGCTGAGCGGCTGGCCGGCGACTTCGCATGCACGCTGGCTCAGCACTTTGAGCGCATCACCGCCGAGCGTGACGCCCTGCAACTGCGCCTGAACGAAGCGGATCAGCGGATTGATGACTTCGCAGGCGGAGATTGTGAGTGGAGCCAAGACGAAGACAGCGGAATCTGGAACAGCAACTGCGGCTCGACCTGGTCATTTCACGATGACGGCCCGGCTGAGAACGGCATGAACTTCTGTCACTGCTGCGGTAAGAATTTGGTGATTGAGGTTGCTGAACCGGAACAGGATGACGACTGGCATATGAACCCGTGTAACCAAGGTCATCGCGATGTTGGTGCGGCGGGCGGCGTAGCTCATTGCTACACCTGCGACGAGAAAATCACGGCAACCACTACTCAGGAAGCCTTTGAGCTCTGGAACGCAACTCACCCGCAAGCCGAAACGTGTCAGCCTGATTCCGACAGGAGTACATCTGTACTCCACCCGAGAAAATCGTAACCCAGCCGCGAAAACACTAATTTCCAACGCCCTCCCTCAAATTTCGTTAACAAACTCAAAGTCAGCTGCTATAGCGGCAAGGAGCCCCCATGCTTGATGCAAACATCCATCACTCACTGAATACGCTCACTGCAAGCCAGATGGCCAAGCTGCTGGTGATGCATCACGGAATCGATGCTTTCGGCTACAAGTACGACAGCGTGGGCGACGCACCAAAAGGCCTCGTTACGCTTGACGATTTGGCTTCCATGTCCGGCGAGGATCTGGATCAGCTTTACGATGAGAGCTCGCACGATGATGCGGTGAACGAGGTGCGTTACAGCGCAGTGGCCGCCCCTGGAGTTCCGTCTTGGTGCCACTACAGCTGGGAGCGAAACTACGATGTCGATGTGAAGGCCTTCATTCTGCCCGATGGCCGCGCGCTCGCCTTTTGTGAGATGAGCGGCGGTGGAAAGCATGGCGAGCCAGACGCGTACCCCTGGGTCGAAGAGGCAAAATTCATCAAGGTCTCCGGCGTCGAAGAGCGCGTCATCAAGACTTACAAGTTCGAGGATATTCCAGAGGCCTCAGAGGTGACGCCATGAAGCTGACCGCAAAACAGCAGAGCGTCCTCGACGAGCTGGGCAAGATCGGCCGGAAAAATGCCTACCTCTATCGCGAAACGCAGCCATACCTGCACCAGAAGGATTGCGAGAAGCTGGCACTTGGTGATCAGGCGTGCGTGTTCGGCATGGGTGGCCTTACCTTTCAGGTTGCGCACCGCCTCGGAGTATCAGCACCATCCGTGCTTAGCGTCTTCAAGGCTCTTCGGCGCAAAGAGTTGGTGATTCGCGAAGAGAGCCATCCCGAATATCAGCGTGCGCGGTACTGGTGGCCTGTTGGTCTGGCTGCTGAGTTGGCTGGCGAACTTTTGCCCACTGGCGAGGTGACGCCATGATCGCCCTCGCCTACATGGCCTTGCTCATCTACTCGGGGCCACGGTGATGACAGACCACCGCATTCTGGTTGGTGATTGCATCGACATGATGCGGAGCCTGCCAGACCAATCAGTTCAAACGTGCATTACCAGCCCGCCGTACTTCGGCCTTCGGGATTACGGCGTTGACGGGCAGATCGGCCTCGAGCAAACACCGTCCGAGTTCATCGCTCGTCTGGTCGATGTTTTCCGCGAAGTGCGTCGAGTACTCCGCGACGACGGCACGGCCTGGGTGAACATGGGCGACAGCTACGCATCTGGAGGACGCGGAGGTGGTGGCTCATATATGGCAGAGCGCGGTGACGGCGCGTGGCAAGGGAAAGGTCAGGCAACTGGCTGGAGATCAGCTCCTGCCGGATTTAAACACAAGGACTTGATGGGCATGCCGTGGCGACTGGCCTTCGCACTTCAGGATGACGGCTGGTACCTGCGTCAGGACATCATCTGGCACAAGCCGAACCCGATGCCGGAATCAACAAGGGATCGATGCACTAAGGCCCACGAATACATCTTCCTGCTCAGCAAGTCGCGCCGATATCACTGCGACATGGAAGCGATTCGAGAGCCGGCAATCTACGGCGCCACGCCAACAGGTGTCGGATTCGGGCACGGCTTCGACGCGGTGACAAAGCCGCGAGCGACGGTACCAACAGACTGGGACACCTCAACCGGTGAAGGTGGCCACGGCGCTTTTCACAAGGAAGGTGCCGAGCGAACCAGGCGAGACAGCTTCAAGCGAGAGGATTCGAAGCGAGAGCAGGCGATCCCCGGGCAAAACAAAGGCACGCATCGCCCTGACCGAAAGGAAAGCATCTGGGACACCGCAACGAGGAACAAGCGAAGCGTGTGGACGGTAGCTACCCACAGCTTCAAGGATGCCCACTTTGCCACCTTCCCGCCCGACCTGATCCGGCCATGCGTTTTGGCCGGGGCCCCGCGTGGCGGAATGGTGCTGGATCCGTTCGGCGGCGCCGGTACCACGGCGGTGGTCGCCATGCAGGAAGGACGCAAGTCGATCCTCTGCGAACTCAACCCGGACTATGCCGCCATGGCTAAACGTCGCATCGCGGCCGCATGGCTCGACGGCGCGGCGCAGATGGACGTGTTTCACGACGCAGCGCCAGCCGCATAACCCCCACTTCCACCTTCTGCCGCCACGCGTGGCATGGAGCACCCAATGAAACGAGAGCTGATCAAAATCAGTGAGTTCCAGCGCCGGCGCTGGGGCGAGAACGGAACACCGCAATGTCCGCAGGCGATCCGCAACCACATCCGTAACGGCGTGGTGCCCGGCGAGCAGATTGGGAAACTCTGGTACGTTGACTGGACCGCATTCAATCGCTCGGACGGAAACGACCTGGTCGCAATGGTATTGAAAGGAGCTGCATAATGGCGCCACGGCCGCGCAACACTGCGAACAAAAGCCTTCCGCAGAACCTTTACTTCGATGCGCGGCGCTCTACTTACCGTTACCGCCGGCCAACCGACGGCAAATGGTTTCAGTTTGGGAGCGACCGCATCAAAGCGATCGACGCCGCCAAACAACTGAACCTGGAGTTTATGCGCGGCGCCGACCTTGTTGGCGCCGTTATGAATAAGTCTTCGGATTCCTTTGCTGGGTTCCTTGATGCCTATGAGCGCGATGTCTTACCGCCCCGCGAGCTGGCCAAAGGCACGCTCAGCTTGTACGCGGTGCACTTCAGGCGCTTTCGCAAGCAGTTCGAAGGCAAGGCCGTCGACCAGATATCGATTCGCATGGTCGCGGAGATGCTGGATGCACTAACCCCGCGGACGGCCAACCAGTGTCGTGCCCTTCTAACCGACATTTTCAACCACGCGGCAGCCAAGGGCCTGTGCCCGGATAACCCGGCAGCTAGCACGATCAACCGAATCGAGAAGAAGCTTCGCAAACGTCACACGGTCGAGGGTCTGAAGGCCATCCGTGAGAAAGCGCCAGCCTGGTTGCAAAACGCGATCGATTTGGCGCTGATCACCGCGCAACGCCGGACAGACATCCTCGACATGAGGTTCGACGGCGTTCGCGAGGGCCACTTGTACGTGGTGCAGAAGAAGACAGCCAAGGCCAGCGACGCCGCGTGGATTCGTTTTCGGGTCACCGCAGAACTGCAGGCAGTGATCAGCCGATGCCGCGACGATGTCGTGTCGCCGTACCTGGTGCACCGCAAGCCTGAGCGCCTGAAACAGAAGCAGGCGCAGACCAAAGATCATTGGACGAAGGTTGAGGAAAGGTATTTGACTCGAGCGTTCAAGGACGCCCGTGAGGCGGCCGAATGCTACAAGGGATGGAAGGAAGAGGAGATGCCTGGCTTCCACGAAGTACGAGCGCTATCGCTGCACCTGTACAAGAAAGCCGGAAAGGATGGGCAGAAAATTGCGGGACATGCGAGCGAGGGCATGACCAAAAACTACCAGCGCGACCACGAAGAAGTCATCTGGTCCGAGGCAATTCCGGACCTGAATATCAGCGAAATCACCGGGTAGTTTTGCGCCAGTTTTGCGCCGGTTTTGCGCAGGCACAAAAAAGCCGATCTATCTGATCGGCTCAAGCGTCTGATTTTACTCAGGAATAATGGTCGGGACGGAGTGATTCGAACACTCGACCCCTAGCACCCCATAAAGGTAAATGATCTTCCAATAGCGTCTCAAAAAAGCCACAGGATCTAATAAAATAGGCCTATCAAGACTGAAATACCCCTTCCATTCGTCTAATACAGTTCAGTAATATCCTCCAAAATCCAGTACCAATTGGCAACCAATTGGCAACTGCACGGTAACCAAAAATTGGTTATCCATTGGCGGAGCATGACAGTGGCAAACATCACCGACCGACAAATGTCTGCGAAACCAGGATCATCCGATCGCTGGCTGAGTGAAACGATCATATGGGGCCATGGCAGCCTTGTCGCAAGGATCACTCCTTCTGGTGAGCGTCTTTTCTACTTTCGGTACGTAGACAGCCAGGGGAAAAGAGCCACATACCCTATAGGTAGCTATAGCCGGGATGGAGACAGCATGATGACTCTAGCGGATGCTAGAAAACGGACCGCGGAACTTGCAACGTTGCACAAAAACGGCACAAGAGACATCCGCGAATATCTAGAAGCCGAGCAGTCAGCCGCCATAGCCGCTAGAAATGCCGAATTGGCCAGATTGGAAAATGAAAGGGCTCAAGCTGAAGCTGCCTCTGCAGCCCTCGCCGCTCGCCAGACTGTCACCGCAGTTTTTGAACGCTGGATGAAGATTGATATCGCCAATCGTAAAGATGGGGGAGCCGAGGTACGCCGGATGTTTGAGAAAGATGTGCTTCCTTTCATAGGAAATCGATTTGTTGCCGACGTCAAAAAGGGACATATCACCGAGGTAACTGACACGATGTTATCTAGGGGAGTTAATCGCGCAGCGAAGATAGCCTTTTCACTTATGCGCCAAATGTTCAGATTTGCGGTTGACCGAGACCTGATCGAGCACGATCCGACCGCTAGCATTCGAAAGGCCAAGATCGGGCAAAGGGATACTGAGCGAGATCGAGTACTGAGCGCTGACGAAATTAAGCTGCTAGCTAAAAATATCCAAGATGCCGGACTGCTAATTACTACAGAGGCCGCAATATGGATTGCTCTTTCTACATGTTGTCGCATTGGTGAGCTCCTAAGTGCTCGTTGGGAAGATATCAACCTGGAAGCTAAGACTTGGATGATCCCTTCCCAGAACAGCAAAAATAATAAGCCACATTTGATTTTTCTTTCTGCCTTCGCCGTTAGACAGTTCGAACGAGTGAATACCATCAGCAACAAATCCATTTGGTGCTACCCCAACACCGACAATAGTGGCCCTGTATCCAGCAAGACAGTGACCAAACAGCTTGGTGATCGACAGCGGCAGCCAGATCAGGGCGTCATGAGCCGTCGCAGCGCCAAACCTCATGCACTCCTCCTTACAGGCGGCAAGTGGACTCCTCATGATCTGCGCCGCACTGGAGCCACAATTATGACCGCCCTGGGAGTGCTACCGGAGGTGGCCGAGCGCTGCCTAAATCACACTGAAGAAAAAAAAGTTAAGCGTATATACCAACGACACAACTATGCCAAGGAAATGACTGAGGCTTGGTCACTTCTCGGTCAGCACCTTGAGGTAATTACGAACTTAGCTTCAGATATATCGACTCCATAACAGAGCAGCAGTCATACGAAACCGAATGCAAAAACAGCTATCCTATAGGACGTAGAAATGCGTGGCTTTAAAAACGACCCGAGCATAAACCTATTTACAAATTTCGATCCTTTCTTGTCGTTTTCTGACGAACAATTCGGAGTAAAGAATAGATCCTTCATAAATGGGGCGGGCGAATACAATGCTGAGCACCCAAACCTTTGGAGGCTAGGGCGCGAGGCATACATTTTCATGACAGAATGTTTTGGAGTTCCACCCACAGAAAATGAGTTTTATTGGCTAGCCGATAAAATAATTGAGTTTGAACAAAATGAAGTCTGGCTCAAGTTTGCTAACGATGTAATAAATCAAGACAACAATAGCCTTCAGTTCGATAGAGACTCCCCCCCGATCAAAGACATCAGGTCCGTAGTTAACTCATCAAACTGTGACGAGGGATGGTTTACAAACGCAATAATGCAAATCTTAAAACCTTTAATTGTAAATCGCCTCATTGCCCCCGATGCCATTCCGGATATTGAGGGTTTGCTATGGGGTATAAGCTTGCTTTGGATCGACGATGCACTTAGAGATTTCCAGCACGGAATTGTCGACAGCACAGCGCTAGATTGCGTTCAACAGTCGGCAGCCTCAGCGAAAATTTTCAGGGAGGCCATAGATTCAAGCCGTTCCGCAGTAAGTGCCACTAATAGGCGGGGAGCCACGGCAAAAAATGCGCCCACAAATACTTTAAAGGAGCATTTTTTGAGCGAATGGCGTTTAACCGGCCAGGAATATAAAGGAATATCAGATTTCGCACGAATTATCAGCGCTAGAGATGGAATCCAGCTCGACCAACGCACCCTAAGAAAATGGATTTCAGAGGACAACAAGCAACGACTATCTCGCTAGAACTGTACACTTTGCGCGCAGAGTGTACACGTTGCACGCAGACTGATCTGTTAGCGAACTGAATTCATACATATTTTACTTAGCTTCGAATCCACTGAGCGCTAACAGGCGCTACGGAGCTTAGCTATGTCTAACACCAAAAACTTTCGGCGCATTATGCGTTTACCCGAAGTAATTGAAACAACGGGTTATCGCCGCGCATCGATATACAATCTAATGAAGTCCGGAAAGTTCCCGCGCGCTCGAAGCATTGGTGCGAGGGCAGTAGGCTGGGACAGCCAAGAAATCTACGACTGGGTGACTGAACGTCTCGACGCTGCTCAATGAGCAGCGTCCTGTGCAAGCGCTATCTGCAGCAGAACTATTTCAGAAACGTCTTACCAGACGCCCATATTGCAGTAACGATCTCAGTATTGAGGGGCTATATCGCCTTCCTCTCTCATATGCATTGTCACGCAAGCTAATTCAACCTAATGGAACCAATCTGATTTCAAATCTTGTATTCGACATCGACAGACTCGGAGGGGCTTTGGACTGGAGCGACCGAAATGCCCCTCCACCAAATATGACAGTGATGAATCCGGTCAATGGTCACGCTCACCTAATCTACCTGCTGGCTGCCCCAGTACCGGTGTCGGACGCTGCTAGAGTCAAACCCGCAAGGTATTTGGCTGCAATCCAAGAGGGTCTACGCCGCGCCCTAGATGCGGACAAAGGTTATAGCGGCTTGATTGTAAAGAATCCGGCGCATCAGCACTGGGCTACCCGCCAATGGGCTGACGCTCCCTACCAGCTTGACGATCTGACCGATTACATTGACCTACCCTCGCCCGCAGCGATGAGGCGTCGCAGTAAGCAGGTGAACTACGCCGGGCTTGGCCGCAACTGCACCGTTTTCGAAATCGTACGCAAGCAAGCTTACAGTGCTGTTCGCGACTATTGGCGACCAGGAGGGGCTACCGCTTTTGCCGCCTCCATACTAAATTTAGTGCTTGTTGCAAATCACACTGATATAGGCAATCCGATGCAGGAACGCGAGTGCCGGGCGATTGCGAGGAGCATCAGTACGTGGACCTGGCGTCGGTTTACACCTAGCGAGTTCCGAACGGTACAGTCTGCAAGAGGTAAGCAGAAAGGCGCCGCCACCCGCGCTCAATTGCTTCCCAAGGCGAAAGCAATGGCGGCCGAAGGTAGAAGTTTACGCGAAATTGGACGCACGCTAGGGGTCCACCACCAAACAATCAAAAGCTGGATCAACCTAGGTGGATAAAAGCCATATCAGATATAGGCCAGCCTCCATCGATTTTAGTGGAGTTAAATGGCGAACCGCCCTCCATTTAGATATCACTGCGGAGGAATGCAGGGCGTTCGAACCAAGCAGCAACAGAGCCTACCGTGCTTCACCATTGAAAGGAGATCATCGTAGATATGCCTCGGTAATTTCAGAACGAAAGTGCCCAAGCTCCTGAGAGACAACGAGCTTTGCTTCCTCACGGGTGAGTATGTATTGCATTGTGCTCAGTCGCTCCTGAGCGTAACTATGACGGAGTCCGTGGGCACCTTTGGACCAGCCAAGTACTGTTTTCGAGACCGAACCGAACGACTTGCTCCATGGTTGGCCACCACCAATCGCGTACAGCTGTTGATAGCGAACTCCCCGATCAATGACGGTGCGCGCCTCTGATAGACGGGTCCACTCCAAACGCCTAGCCAAGTGAATTGGTATGCGCACTTCGCGGGTAAGACCGCCTTTGCCGTAAACCGTATAAGCAATGGAGCTCTCGCGGATGCCGGAAAATTTCAAGGGATGCGCAGGACGTACATCAGGAAATTTATGGTGGATACGCCGCAGCGTTAACAATTCATGGGCGCGCAGGCCTGAGGCATATGCGATCTCGGTTGCTAACTCATTGTGAGGTGACTGACGTGTTGCAATTAGAGCTACTTGTTCACGAGTGTAGGATCTCGACTGCTCAGACAATCGGCGTCCAAGAGTTGGCTGACCAGCCTTCCCCTTGGATGCAGTTGGGGCAGTGCTCTTGACGACTTCCAACTTGTTACCTGGTGCAAGCTGAAGAGTGAGGTACTGCATCATCGCTTGCAGCGCTTGCCGTTCCATATCCACAGTTTTCTGGCCAACAATCTCGGCGCGCTGCCGCAAGTAATCGAGTGCGCGAGCCGGTGTCATATCGCGGAGGCTGCCCAAACGATACTCTTGTAGGTAAACAGTGATCCGCTTTAAGCGCTGCTCGTAGTTTCGAACTGTACTTACTGACTTGATATGGTTGCCTTGTAGTTTTTTCATCACCGACGCGGCCTGCTTCGCTGGTTTGGCGAATTTAGCCATCTACACGATTCCTGTGAAGCCAGCGATTTACTGTGGAGCGTTCGACTTTAATTCCTTTTTCCGCTAGCCATCGTTTCAACTCACTACCATTACAACTAACCGAATCGAGCTGAAGCAACTCGTGCTTGTAGATGTCGAGCAATGAACGACGCTGGGCATAGGTTCTGGGTTTTCTCCGAATCCTAGATTCAGATTTGAGACGTTCGGCAACGGCCAGCGTATTGAATTCGCTCATATAGTATCTCTGTTTTGTAAGAACTTCTGACCGTTTCCGGTTCAGCGACACACATCTGAAGATAGTTCGTTATGTGCCTGTTCGCCCCCCTTTGCACTGGTATGCAGGCGGGGACTGTTCACGCCTCCTGGTTCACGTCCAGGCTTCGTTTTCGCCGTTTAAAGTCCGGCTTACGCGACCACTTCCCTTTCACTGGAGGGCTCCAGCACTCAATCGCCGCGAATGACACGGTTCGATTTCGTGTCCTGCCTTCCTTTATTGCGTCTGCGAATGACGTAGAGGCGTACGGACCGGGCAAGGCGGTTTTGAACTTGATCAGATTACGCAAAATAAGATATGTATGCAATAAAGTTAAGGTGCGTTATTTTTGTTGCGCTAATATGGTCTTGGCTTTGATTCCCGCTATGTAACTCGCCAGAATGGCGCGTTACATAGCGGGAATAAATTAACGCAACATTTTTATACGTGCTGCAACTAAACCAAGGCGAAAAAATGCAAAGAGCTGGGTGGAAACACGAGAAGGTTGTGAATAGGCTGATTAGCATCAACAACAAAACTTGAGAGCGGTATGCCTGAAAAAAATACACATGCGGCTATCCAGATCAGCATCGACCAAACCGGACAGATTGAGAGCCCTCACCTTATGGGGTTGGCTGAAAATGTGATTCATCGCTCTTGGGGAGGGTTTATCTTTCGTAAGGGGAAGGGCGTTAAAACAGCCAGTCTTCTGCCGCGAGATAAAACGGAGCAGTGGATCAATGTTTCTGGTGTGGTACGTGGCAGCTATCTGGTATTTGGCGCATCGATTAAGCAGCCAGACAATTCATGGGAAAAATCCCACTCGTATTACCGGGTTGAGCAGCGTTGCGAGCATTGGATCTCCCTATTACCTTTGACGGAATCGGAGGTGCCCTCTATCTACGATATAGCCCCGGCAGCCAGCCCGCGACTCTATGCATTAGAGGCTCATCTATCCATGCTTGAGCAGCAACTCGAAAATCTTCGGCAGCAAGTAGACCTTATGCGGACCTCTACGGATTGACTTAACAGTACCTCCCTTCCACTCCCCGTTCACCGTGGTCCTCCGTCGGGCACTCCTGTGCCCCTGAGGACTCACCTGGATTCAGTATCACACAACTCAAATACCTCTGAGAAACCATTGGGGTTCATCAAGGTGCCGTCAGCAGGATTTCTGAGACCACTGGAACATAGCTGGGAAAGCCTTTTGATGGCACTGGCAAACCACAGCGGTTCATAGCGGCACCTTGGCGAAACACTGATATTCATCCTCCCACCACTGAGATTTCACCGAGAGCCCTCTGGTCTGGCACTGCAATTCACGCCAGGGCATCCGGATAACTAGTGAATTCCCCAGAAAGCCCCTGTTTATTGTCGCAATGCACAAATCAGCGCGACGGTGTTGCCGTTCCTGGGTAAACCGTTGCGGAGCCCTCGCCCCCCAGCTGGGGAATTGACGATTTTTCGTGGCGTCCCGATGACACGCCCCGCCCCCCGGTTAGCGTTTGCCTCTCAAATGAAATCTGAGGTGTGAAATGAAGCGGCTGTGGATGACGCTTTTCTTCGTGGGACTGGGGTTCTGGATCGGTTCAAATCGCTGGTTGCCGCTGTGGGGCATTATTGCGTTGGCGGTGCTGGGCGCTGTTTTGTGGGGCTGGGGGGCATGGCTGGAACATCGGGAGAGGGCAGACCATGATGAGCGCTGATCTAGATGAGCTAATTCTCGTCAGTTGTCTCTGTCCGGGGCTGGTCTGGTCGGCATCCTCGACGCGGCCTTTGATCGTTGCAAGTGATGGAACGGTGCTGCGACTGTACTGGATGCCAGTGCTTCTGCGATTGGATCTATTTCGCGCTGAATTGTTCATTGGCGAGCTTAATGGCGAACGAAAGGTGATGTTGTCAAAATGACACCTTTATTTTGGCCTGTCATTTTGGCTATCCCTACTCCCCTCACAGGACGCTAGGAAACAGGCGTCATAGATATCAAGAAAGGATGTTATGCGCACTTTATTCGAACTGGCGGCAACGGTTGTTGCCGCCTCTCTCCTTGCTGGCTGCGGTGGCGAGGATTTCAATGGGGCTTACCGATTTAAAGACTCAAATGTGAAGGGGACCATGGTTCTCAATGTTCATGGTGATGAAGCAGAGCTATTTGTGGATTTTGAGAAAGACGGCATCAAACCTCTCGGTAAAATGAAGGTTTCGGTAAAAGAGGAAAAACTTATTCTTGATGCCGTGAATGGCTCTACACGTCTGGTGATGAGGCGTAACGTCGATGAGCGCAGCCTGGATTGCCTTAATTGCAAGGTGCTCGGCACGAAGAAGGATGATTTGGTTTGGAATTATGATCCTAACGGGCCATATGACGTAGGGCAGCTACTGAAGGATCAGGCCCGCAAGAATGAGGAAGCAATGAATGCCGAATTTGAAAAAATGCAGCAGAAAGCTCGGGAGCAAGATCGACGTAATGCAGAAGCCCCGAAACTGACGTCATATGAAGGTGACTGGGTCTATCAGCGCACCACGAAACAAGACCCGTTGACCATCATGACCATCTGGCGCAAAAGCCAGATCAAAATCTGGTCGTTTAACTTTGAGAACATGGATTATCGCCTGGGACATGAAGTTCCCAAGTTCGAGGTCACCGAAGCTGGCTTAAAAATCGGTGATGGCCCCAAAGCGCATCTTTACACCCTCAGCGCTGACAAAAATATACTGACCTGCATGGACTGTACGAAGTCTCAGCGTTGGGTCAAGACTGATCCTAAGAAGGATCTCAGTGACCGTCATTACGCCCGTCAGATGGCCGGCAATCCGTGACACTCATGATCTGTACGCGGGAAGAAAGGCAGCATAGATAATGAGCTAAGACGATATTGGTCAGCTGCTCCAGATGGCCCTGCGGCATCGATCCTGAAGCTGGTCGGTGCGGCAGGTATGGTTTACAACCTAATCCGCTCCACCTCATCCAGGCTGATCTCGTCGCGGCGCCAGTCATATACCTATTCGGATACGCAACAATAAGTTGAAGCGTCACGCAGATACGGTCCCTGGATGCAAATGCTAGCGGCAATCCACTCACCGAGCTTATGCTGGCCAATAGAGTCGCTTCAGTGGGACGATGCGTTTGGTTTCCGCGTCAGTGGCGTGGTAGTGCTCAATCAAAGCCCTCACCACATGATCCACAGTCCACATAGCCAATGGGATGGATGCACGGTCAGCCTCATACTGCGCGTCTTTGCTGAAACCGCCTGTACTAACATAAAGACCACGATCATCCTTGTGCCGGCCACCAAGAAAGCTGCGGATGTCCTGACTACCCATCTGACCCTTGCGATGCTTGACCTCAACCACAATGCGGGGGTGCTCAAAGCCGAAGCCATCGGGTGAGGCGACGATGTCTTTACCACGGTCAGAACCTGGTGGTGAAACCTGAGTCTTGTAGCCCATCGCACGTAGAATACCTGCGACCAGGTGCTGCATCTCATCCCAGTCGAGCTCACTCACTTGATCCTTGATTCGCTCTAACGCCTGAGACTCAATGTCGGCCAACGGATCAGCAATACTTTCTTCAGCCTCGTCCTCCACTTGCGGTACTGGATTGCCCTTCAATGCCGCGATCACTTCGGCTGCGGCACTGGAGGGCACTTTGAATAAGGTTAAAGTTGAGCCTAGGCTGTTCTTGGTACTAATACCCAAATTGTCACGCGGCAACTCCTGTTGCTGCCACTGCACTTTGCGCACCAGTGACATACCTTGCTCAGCCCATTCGGGATGGTATTCGGCCGCGCCCTTGACATTGCCGACCATATAAAGGCGATTGGCAGGTGAATAAGTCACTACCCAATCACCATCCTGAATCTCGTTCACGAAGCGCCACACTTGAGAGGCACCCGAAATCACCGTGCCTTGCTTCATCTGAGGCTCAACGGATTGGTAGAGAGCAATTAACTGTTTACGCCCGACGCCAGGCTTCGCATGCGCGGCCAACCGGCTCCACCCGATTGCGGCCACCTCACGCTCCCGAAAAGAGTCGTATAAGCTTCCAGCTTCACCACGCACCATCCACATCCGAGCCATCTTATCTCTCCTGACATCACACCATCATCACAATTAATCAACCACCTTAGATCGCGGCAAACTCAAAGAAACCTCGCGAAACGCGAGCAGAGCCGCTTCGAGATGATCAATGATCTCCAACTGCAAAACATCCGGTGGCGGCAGGTCATCTAAGTTGTCGAGGCTATCGTCTTTCAGCCAGAAAATGTCCAGACTGGCCTTGTCGCGGATCATCAAGTCATCGTAGCTAAAGTACCTGAAACGCTCGGTTTCCTGCCTCTCAAAACGGTTTTCCGCGTTGTAGCAGGTGATGAAATCTTGCAGGTCGTCCAGCTTCAGCGTGCGCGTCTTCAGCGTGAAGTGTTTGTTGGTGCGCAGGTCGAAGAACCAGACGCCCTTGGTGTGCACACGCCCATCTTTGGGCGCGCTGTCGAAGAACACCACGTTCGCTTTCACGCCCTGGGCATAAAAGATGCCCGTGGGCAGGCGTAGCACCGTGTGTACGTCGCAGTTCTCCAGCAACTTCTTGCGGATCTTTTCGCCTGCGCCGCCTTCAAACAGCACGTTGTCGGGCAACACCACAGCCGCTTTGCCGTCCACCTTCAGCATGCTAACGATGTGCTGCAAGAAGTTGAGCTGCTTGTTCGACGTGGTTTCCCAGAAATCCTGCCGCTCGTAGGTCAGCGCCTCTTTGTCTTCCTCGCCCTCTTCATTGGTGATGGTCATGCTGCTCTTCTTGCCGAAGGGCGGGTTGGCCAGCACGTAATCCACTTTCAATTTGGGCTCAGTGATCAACGCATCTGAACGCGCCACTAAGGGCTCACCATCCAACTCGCCAACGTTGTGCAGAAAAAGATTCATCAAGCACATGCGGCGCGTGTTTGGCACAATCTCGTTGCCGTGGAAGGTCTTGTCGCGCAGGAATTCCTTTTGTGACTTGTTCAGCTTGGCTCCAGGCCGCGTCAACCAGTTGTATGCTCCCAGGAAAAAACCGCCTGTGCCGCAGGCCGGATCCGCAATGGTTTTCATCGGCTCGGGGCGCACGCAGGCCACAATCGCCTCGATCAGCGCGCGTGGTGTGAAGTATTGGCCCGCGCCGCTCTTGGTGTCTTCCGCGTTCTTCTGCAGCAGGCCTTCATACAGATCGCCCTTGGTGTCAGCCCCCAGGCTGATCCAGCTTTCGGCATCAATCAGCTGTACCAGACGCGAAAGCTTGGCCGGGTCTTGAATCTTGTTCTGCGCCTTGAAGAAAATAGCGCCAAGCATGCCGGACCCTTGTCCCAGCTTGTGCAGCGTAGCCAGGTAATGCGCTTCCAGCGGTTCGCCCACTTTGGAGGTCAGACTGGCCCAGTCATAGCCCTTCGGGATGTGAGTATCGCGGTTGTAGGGCTCCTGCGCGTATTCGTGCGCCAGCTTCAGGAAAAGCAAGTAAGTGAGCTGTTCCAGGTAGTCTCCATAGCCCACGCCGTCGTCGCGCAGGGTGTGGCAGAAATTCCAGACTTTCTGGACGAGGGAGTTGGTATTCATAAAAGTGACTCCACCCAAGCCTTATCGCGATGTGTGCCAATGGCAGATCGGAAAAAACTCGCGTATTCGTGTTCGTAGGAAAGATGTTTTTTCAGTTCAGCAATGACGGCAGGATTGGCTGCGTCGCCTACGACAGCAAGCAACGTGGCGAGCGTCTGCCACCGACTGCGTTTGTCCTCAGGGCTGTTCCATTCGTTGAATCCAAGACGGTCAATCGTGTACCGCGCACGCTGGAATTCCCAAGTTCCAGTTGGAGCCACTGGCTTGACCTCGCCGTCTATACCGTGGGCTAGCAGTTCGCAGTCAGCAAACACGCACGGGTCCAATAGCATAGGCAGCTCCGCATCCAAAGGGGCTGCGGGTAGCGAGCAACGCTTTGCCTCATCCTGAATCGGAAACTCATTGGCTTTACCATGCAGGGTGTCACCCTCGTCTTTCTCTGGACGATTGCACCGTTGGCACGAAAGGCGGAAGTTCCACCATTCATAAGCCAACCAGAAGTATCCGTTATGATCAGCCAACTTGACCCCATCCACTGTAATGCCCAATTTGGGCCGAAAGTGGTCGACATCAAAAGGCGCGCGCGCGCTTTTCGCTTCGCAGTACCAGCACTTTTCTCCGCTGGCATTTGCGAGCCACTTTTTGAGCAAGCCCCAGCTACCGTTCTTCTTGATGTAAGCGGAGCGGAGATCATGCGAGGCGAACGCCCCAACCGTCGTTATTCTTCTGGAGTAGATTTTGGGCCAGCGCGCGGGCAAATGAGGTGGCAATGGAATCAGAATGAACCTCAAGTCTGCCCCTCCTGTAAACTGCGCAGCAGGCTTTGCACTAAGGCATCGAGGGCCTTTTGTTTGTTTTCTGGCGTGACAACGGCACCCTCGATATCGCCATCTGCAGCCAAATCAAATCTTGCACGAAGATACTCTTGCTCCAACCGGTCACGCGAAGCGAAGTTGAAGTCCAAACCTTCTAGCCGCTGGCGGATGTCTACCAACTTCTCCCGTTCAGCCTCGCTGAGAGGCTGCTGCTGGGTGGCGAGTTGATGCAATGCCAACAGGTCGTCATTAGTGGCTTTGTCCAAGCTGGTGCCCAAGCCGAACATATCGCTGGTTACGATGCCAGCGAATCCCAAGCCTTTAGGGTCGACGGCCGGGTTCTCCGCGCGCACCGTGCGGCTGTCTGTTTCGCGGTACAGTATTTGAACTTGTTCCTTGACCAGCTCTGCAATGGCCAAGGGGTTATGAGTCGTCAGCACGATATGGCTGTTATCTTGGCCGTCACTGTTCTGCCCGACAAATGATTTCAGGTAGTTAAGGTAGTCCACACACCACCGTGGATTCAGGTGCGTGTCGGGTTCATCCAGCAAGAACAGGCTTTCATCTTCAGCGGTAAAGCGCAGCAAGCCTAACACCGTCAGTAACTGTTGTTCACCCTCGCTGAGCTCACGAAACGTCACGCTGCCGTCGTTTTTCTTCAGACGCACGCGGATGCGCACCTCCTCGATCAATTCGGAGACGTAGGTACTTTCCAAGTCACGGAAGAACTCATTTGCTGGCTGACTACCTACAAGATCTCTCAGCGACTCCACATCCTTTATATACAGGTACTTATATTCGCGCTCAGACGTGTTCTTGTTCCATATGGACTTCTTCAACTTCCTTTTGATTGTGATCGGCGCCAGCGACACCTTCATCAGCCGATCTAGAAACCGCTGAACCAATCCTCTTGCGTACCAGAATCTAGGGTCTCCCTCTTTCGAACTCCAAGGCGGGTCGCGCAAGACAAAAAGAACGGACTCGATCCCATTATCTGGATCAATACCAAGTTCCGTCGCCAAAAAATCTTTCACTTTTTGGTCAGGCCGGATCAGGAATGCAAGAAGAACAAACTGGCTGTGGACAGGCAAAGCATAGAAGAGTCGCTTTGGCGCTGGGTCAGTCTCCGAATCTAGAAGATCCTTGTAATAGGTCTCCAGGTAAGGACGAAAAACCTCATACATACGCGGGCTCTCACCCGAGTAGTAGCTGAACACGTAGCGTGGCAAGTACTCGTAATCCGCACTCAAGAAGGCAGTGAGCTTGATAGACTCACCCTGTGGTGACTTGTCAGCATCGCCTTCAAAGTCAAAGACGCTATGGCCCAAGTCGCGCTGCTTGATTTGCCTGGCATCAGCGACGCGAATAAGAAAGGCATCCTTCTTACGGTCCGGGTCGGCATCAATTTGAATGTGGCGCAGGCTCTCGCCTGAGCCCATGCGGTATGCCAACTGAAAGGCAAAGACGGGGCTGCGCTTCTTAGCAATCAAATCTCTGAAGATGATAGCTAGCGCTTCTAGCACGTTCGATTTACCAGTGCCGTTCCAGCCAATTACGACCGTGACCCAGTGATCCTCATCGAAATCGATGGTAACGTTTTTCAAGTTCTTGAACTGGTGGGTCGGGCTGTCTTTCGCGCTGCCGATGGTGAGCTTGTCGAGGCGCATGGTTAGTTTGCCAATAGTTTCAAACGGTCGTGGAGCTTGCGGCCCTGCTCATCTGTGACCGCTTCAACGGCCAGCCGCCCCGCCTTGTCCAAGGCTCGCAGCTCGGCATAGAGCTCTTCAATCTGAGATGTCAGCGCACCATCGGCTACACCGCAGCGACGGAAAGCTTCTTGCGCAGGAGTCCAGTCACCCGCTTCGGCGAGCACATCAATCAGTTTGCTCACCACGGCGGCGATCTCCTTCTGTTGTTTGGTCTTGCGTACCTTGGGTAGCTTGTCGCGCTCCGCCTGCTCAGCGCGGATGCGATGCAGCATTACGCTGGCGGGTTCGTCGTTCGGGTTTTGCGGCACCAATTGACCTGCGAAGGCGGCGCGCAGGATGTTTTGGCGTTGGGCGGCGCATTGTTTGAGAGCTGCTGTGATCGCCGCTTCACTCTCGCCTGCTGCTTGCAGTTGAACGGCTACAGCACTCAACAGCGCACGAATTTCGAATGGGCCTGCGAGCGGTATCGACACGGCGGCAACCTGCTGCAGATTCAAGCCAGGTTTGCCTGCGCCATAGGCCTCCTTGTTCAATTGGCCGCGCCCCCCAGCGTCCGAGATGAGGAACAGATGTAAAAGCTCTGCGAGTTCTGGTTCGACAACTCGGATCAATGCTACATGTTGGCTGACGTAGGCCTCTTTCAACTCCGTTTCCACGAGCGCTGCTTTCCCAACATTGGCGCCCGTAATTGTCAGGAGAACGTCGTCTTGCTGGACCCGGGTTCGTGCGCCTTCCGATCCTTTCGGAGGATTCACGAATGCGATATCTGACAAATCCAACCAGTCCTTGTTGATGTTTTGAGAGCGAATAAACGTTGCACCGGTTTCTGAGTAATACTCGGCCCAGCCCCGCGAACCGCTCGTAACGAACTCAGTTAGCTGATCCACGCTCGCCCACACCCACTCTTCCGGCAACTCCGGTAAACCAGAGGTATCCGCCTGCATCGGGTTGGAATATTTCTTTTGCCAGTCTTTGGGCGGGGTTTTGCCTTGGTTCTTGAATTTTTCGAGCTGCTTGGCTTCCCAGCGGGTGCGACGCTCAGTGAGGATGCGCGCCAGCAATTGTGCGCCGGTCTCTTGCAGAGAGTTCTGTGCTCGCTGCTCTTCGCGCCACTTAGCGGTAAGCGTACCCTCCACGGCGGCTTTCAGCAGCGATTGGCGGTATTGCTTGAGCTTCTTCTGCGCGGCCTTGAGTTCGGCCAGACCTTCATCAAGGTCCGAGAGAAGTTCTTCGAGCTTGGCGACAATTCGGGTTTGTTCGGCGCGGGGTGGAAGATCTATCGCGAACTTTCCCAGGGCATCGTATTTCACTCGTGGTCTATCGCCTTCATATTGACTGCAGGCGAACTCAACAAAGTCGGATGTCGACATTCGACTCAACAGGAAATTAGAATCAAACACTTCCGATTCTGGATAGACGATGAACTCAGCTGAAGCCAGTCCGGCAAACTTTGGCCTAACGACTTTATTCAGGTACGGGCGCATACGACCGTACAAAACGTCGCCAGCCTCGAAGCTCGCTGAGCTACTTGACATGGTTGATGCAGGTACTGTCCCAAGGATCGTATTTGTATGAGCTTGCACATGCTCCAACCCAATATATGGAGCACTTGGGCTATTTGCTGGCGAAACACGCTCGCTCCTCGGGTGGATAAGCTTCTCCAGAGGCTCGCGCGCCCAACCCTTCGGCAATTCACTCACGCCACCAACTCCTCATTCATTTCGTTCATCAGTCCATCTAGTTCCTTGCCAAACAGCCCCCAGGCCTTTTGCAAACCACCCTTGTCGGCCAGTTCGGCATAGTCAAAATCGTCTCGGCTGATGCTACAGCTGCTGGCAATATGGTCTTTCATTAGGCGCAGCCATTCAGTTTGTTCAGCCGTGAAGGCATTGCCGCGCTGAGCGTTGTGACGGAAGATCCATGTTTGAAAACGCTTATCCACTTCATCAGCAAATGGCTTCAACTCAGCGTCCAACCCGAGTGCAAAACGCACCAGTGAGACGAGATCGGTGAGCTGGCGCTTGCGATCCACACCTTTGACTTGGCCGGCCTGCACGCGGGCATAGGCACTCCACAAACGTTCGGTGGTGAGCATCAGCGGCGGTTTGCTCAAGCGTTCGTGCAGGTCTTCGATCATTTCGAAGGTGAGCGCGCGGCGCTGGAAGGGTTGCTGGTAGAAAAAGTCCAGCGCAGCGATTTCATCTTTATGCTGCTTTATGTATCCGGCAAATGTTTGGATTACCGCCCTGGCTTGTTCTTCGGCCTGCTCGCTGAAACCGGAAAATGTCACCTGATCCAGATTGATGTGGTCGATAAGCTGCTCGCGCTCGCGGCGGGCGTATTCGATCTCGTCACGCAGCGTCGGTTGATCGAACGGGGCGCATGCGGCGGCCACACGCTCAGCGCGGGCGGCTTCAATCTCTTCGGGCAGCAAGGTGTCCTCAGAGCGGGTGATGCCCTTGGCCTTAGCGGCGTCCAAAGCGGCTTGCACGATGGCATCAGGGTCCAGCGCGGCAATCAGCCCCTTGCCCAGCTCGGCCACGGGAATGCCGCCGCTGGCTTTCTCGATCCGAGCCCGGGCCTTTTCGTCTAGTTGCTTGGCCAGCCGCACCAAGCGATTGGCGAGCGAAAGTACAGTGTCGTCGTCGCGACTACCCATCGCTACGCCTTGCAGCAGGTCCTTCAGCGCTATGCCGGGCTTTTTCTCCAGCGGGCGGCTTTCTGTTTTGAGGGACTTTTCCACGCCCACCGCGTCGATCAACACAAAGCGGGTTTTGGCACCATCGGCACTGTTGCTGACGCGTTTGAGGCTCTCGCCATCGAGGCTGCGCACACCGCGCCCCTTCATTTGTTCGTAGTAGCCCTTGCTGCGCACATCGCGCATAAAGAGCAGCACTTCCAGCGGTTTCACATCGGTGCCGGTGGCGATCATGTCCACCGTCACGGCGATACGCGGGTTGTAGTCGTTGCGAAAGCTGGCAAGAATGCTGTCAGCGTCTTCTTCAGCTTTGTAAGTGACTTTTTTGCAGAAGGCATTACCCTGCCCATAGACCTCGCGCAGGATGTTGATAATGTCGTCGGCGTGGCTGTCCGTCTTGGCAAAGATCAGCGTTTTGGGTGTTTCTTTGCGCGCCGGAAAAATCTGCGTTTCCACAGCAGCTTTCATGGCCCGAATCACCTGCCGAATCTGGCTCACATTCACCACAGAGCGATCGAGTTCCTTGCCGGTATAAGCCGTATCTTCTTCGGTTTCACCCCAGCGTTTCTTGCGCGTTTGCCGGTCACGGTGGTCGACATATTCCTTGGCTTTGAGTTCGGCACCTTTTTGGGTAATTTCGGTTTCAATCTCATACACGTCGTAACCGACGTTGACGCCATCAGCCACTGATTGCTCATAGGTATATTCGGCGACGATGTTTTCGTTGAAGAAGCCGAAAGTGCGTTTGTCTGGCGTAGCGGTGAGACCGATCAGACTGGCATCGTAATAGTCGAGCACCTGTTTCCACAGGTTGTAGATGCTGCGGTGGCATTCGTCGATGATGATGAAATCGAAAGTTTCCACTGGCACAACGGGGTTGTATCGGACGAGCTTCACTTGTTTAGCCGTCTGCTGCACTTCGTTGAGCGAGACATCTTCGACCGAGTCATCAATCGGCTCGCCGCTCAGAATGGAGTACATGCGCTGAATGGTGCTGATGCACACCTGCGAGTGCGGGTCGATGCTGGGCGAGGCCAACCGCTGCACATTGTAAAGTTCGGTGAACTTGCGGCCATCATCCGGCGGCGTATAAGCCATAAATTCCTGATGGGTCTGCTTACCGAGGTTGCGGGTATCGACCAGAAACAGGATGCGCTTGGCACCGCCGAACTTGAGCAGGCGGTATACGGCGGTAATGGCAGTGAAGGTTTTGCCCGCTCCGGTAGCCATGTGTACCAAGGAGCGAGGTTTGTTCAGTGCCAGCGACTGTTCCAAGCCGGTAACGGCGCCGATCTGGCAGTCGCGCAGGTTGCGCTCGGGCAGTGCGGGCATTTGCTCGGCCAGACGACGGCGTAGGGTTTCCGGTTGAGCCAACCAGATCGCAAGCGTTTCAGGCTTGAAGAAATTGAATATTTCGCGCGAGCGAGGCGCTGGATCAGCGTTGTCGGTAAAACGGATAATCTGTCCGGTGGCCTCAAACAGAAAACGCAGCGGCGTATTGTCCTTACGCCACTTGAGGTTGGAGATGGAGTAGCGCTCGGTCTGTCTTTCGGTGGCGGTGAGGTTTTCGCCATCGCTATCTTTTTTGGCTTCGATGACCCCCACAGCAGTGCGGTTCACGAACAATATGTAATCAGCCGGACCAGTGTCGGTCGAGACTTCACGCACGGCTACGCCAACACCTGCGGACAGGTTGAGCTCTTTCATGCCCTGGATAACCCAGCCGGCTTTTTCAAGCTTAGAGTCAATTTGCTGACGGGCTTTTAATTCTGGAGTCATGATGCTGATCCCTGCAAATTCCGTGCATATGGATAGGGACAAAAACCACTCCGCTTCCAAACCTCATCCTAATCCCACAGGACTGGCAAGCCAATCTCAATTGGCAACCAATTGGCAACGAAAACAGTAAAACTCTTTTCAAGAATAAAAAACGCAAAACATAAAAAAATCCAACCACCGCTAAGTGATTGGATTTCCTTGATATTTATGGTCGGGACGGAGTGATTCGAACACTCGACCCCTAGCACCCCATGCTAGTGCGCTACCGGACTGCGCTACGCCCCGACTAGGCGTGAAACTCGCCCCTCTTCTCGAAGGACGCTCAAGAATATATCGCAAGCTTTTGAAAACTGGAAGTATTTAAAAGCAGAAATTATTTCTTGAGAACAATCAGCACATCTTCCAATTCAGCAATCATCTGCCGAATCATCTGTTTGTACTGAGTGGTGTCGTCTTTGGCTTCATCGCCGGATAAACGCAAGCGTGCGCCGCCGATGGTGAACCCCTGATCGTAAAGGAGCGCGCGGATCTGCCGGATCATCAGCACGTCTTGTCGCTGATAATACCGGCGGTTTCCGCGGCGTTTGACAGGGTTGAGTTGAGGAAACTCCTGCTCCCAGTAGCGCAGCACGTGTGGCTTTACTGCGCACAGCTCGCTAACTTCACCAATGGTGAAGTAGCGTTTGCCTGGGATGACGGGTAGCTCGTCGTTATGACTTGGTTCCAGCATAAGCCTCAACTCGGGCCTTCAACTTCTGCCCTGGACGAAAGGTGACCACACGGCGAGCCGTGATCGGGATTTCTTCTCCCGTTTTCGGATTGCGGCCAGGCCGCTGGCGTTTGTCCCGAAGGTCGAAATTGCCGAAACCGGACAATTTGACTTGTTCGTTGTCTTCAAGAGCGTGCCTGATTTCCTCAAAAAACAGTTCGACCAATTCCTTGGCCTCCCGTTTATTCAGGCCCAGCTCTTCATACAGACGTTCCGCCATTTCAGCTTTCGTCAGAGCCCCCATACGTCACTTCCTTAACGTGGCGTTCAACCTTTGTTCGAGCGAGGTGAGGATGTTTTGTGTCGTGCTATTCACCTCATCGTCATTAAGAGTGCGCGATGGATGCTGCCAGGTCAAGCCGACGGCGAGGCTTTTTCTATCAGGATCAATGCCTTTACCCTGATACACGTCAAATAGCCTGAGGTCTGTCAGCCATTCGCCTGCATTTTCACGGATTACGTCCAATACGGCACTGGCTGCGACGTCTTTGTCGGCCAGCAGCGCGAGGTCACGACGCACTTCAGGAAAACGCGATAACTCCTGGAATTTAGGCATTTTGCCCAACGCCACTTCAGCTAAAACCAGCTCGAAGACGAAGACCGGACGGTCGAGACCGAGGGTTTTCGATAATTCAGGGTGGATAGCACCGACGAAGCCTACCAGGCGACCTTCTCGTTCGATGCGCGCGGTTTGACCCGGGTGCAGCGCAGGGTGTTTGCCCGGCACGAAGGTGAACGAATCGAGTGCGCCGGCGAAACCCAGCACCGCTTCCACGTCCGCCTTGACGTCGAAGAAGTCCACGACATCGCGACCCTGTGCCCAACCTTCCGGCAGGCGGCTGCCGCACACGACACCAGCCAACATCGGCTCTTGCTTCAAGCCTTCCAGCTGACCGACGAAGCGCAGACCGCTTTCGAAAAGACGGACGCGGTCCTGTTGACGGTTCAGGTTGTGCTGAAGCGCTTTGACCAGACCTGGCCACAGGGACGAACGCATGGCGGCCATGTCGTTGGAAATCGGGTTGGCCAGCAGCAGCGGCTCTACACCTGGATTAAACAACTCGAATTGTTTCGGATCGATGAAGCTGTAGGTAATCGCTTCCTGGTAACCACGGGCGACCAGCAGACGACGCAGTTCCGGCAGATCGCTGCGGGCTTCTGCCTTGGCTTGCGGAGCCAGGCGCGCTTGCGGGTAACGAACCGGCAGGCGGTTGTAGCCGTAAAGACGGGCCAGCTCTTCGATCAGGTCGACTTCCAGGCTGATGTCGAAGCGGTGGCTTGGCACTTCAACGCGCCACTGCCCTGCCCCATCGGCGGAAATTTTCAGGCCCAAGCCGTTGAGCAAGCGCTCGACTTCAGCCGATTCCATTTCCATGCCGAGCATCTGGCTGATGCGCTGGGAGCGCAAGGTCACCGGTGCGATCGACGGCAAGTGCTGTTCGCTGACGGTTTCGATGACCGGGCCAGCTTCACCACCGGTGATTTCCAGCAGCAGGCCAGTGGCGCGCTCCATGGCTTCACGGGCCAACTGCCAATCCACACCACGCTCGTAGCGGTGCGAGGCGTCGGTGTGCAGGCCATAGGAACGAGCCTTGCCAGCCACAGCGATCTGATCGAAGAACGCGCTTTCCAGGAAGATATCGCGAGTCGTCGCGGTGTTGACGCCGCTATGCTCACCGCCCATGACGCCAGCGATTGCCAGGGCACGGGTGTGGTCGGCGATCACCAGCGTATCGCTACGCAGGCTGACTTCCTGACCGTCGAGCAGTACCAGCTTCTCGCCTTCTTCGGCCATGCGCACACGGATGCCGCCATTGATTTCAGCGAGATCGAAGGCGTGCAGCGGCTGACCCAGTTCAATCATTACGTAGTTGGTAATGTCGACGGCGGCATCGATGCTGCGCACGTCGGAGCGACGCAGGCGCTCGACCATCCACAGCGGGGTGGGCTTGGACAAGTCGACGTTACGGATCACACGACCCAGGTAACGTGGGCAAGCTGCCGGGGCCAGCACCTCAACCGAGCGCACTTCGTCGTGCACGGCAGGAACGCTGGCAACCACTGGGCGAGTGACTTCGGCGTCATACAGCGCGCCCACTTCACGAGCCAGGCCGGCCAGGGACAGGCAGTCGCCGCGGTTCGGCGTCAGGTCGACTTCGATGCTGGCGTCGTCGAGTTTCAGGTATTCACGAATATCCTGACCGACCGGCGCATCAGCCGGCAATTCCATCAGGCCATCGTTTCCTTCACCGACCTGCAGCTCGGCTTGCGAGCACAGCATGCCGTTGGATTCAACGCCACGCAGCTTGGCTTTCTTGATTTTGAAGTCGCCCGGCAGTTCGGCACCGATCATGGCAAACGGGATCTTCAGGCCCGGGCGCACGTTTGGCGCGCCGCATACCACCTGGAAAGTCTCCGAGCCATTGCTGACCTGGCAAACACGCAGCTTGTCGGCGTCCGGGTGCTGTTCGGTGCTCAGCACCTCGCCCACGATCACACCGGTGAATTCGCCGGCGGCCAGCGTAACGCTATCGACCTCAAGACCGGCCATCGACAGACGAGCAACCAGCTCGTCGCGACTTACCTGCGGGCTTACCCAGCCACGCAGCCATTGTTCACTGAATTTCATCCTGCTCTCCTAAGAATTCGTTACGACTAGCGAAATTGCGCGAGGAACCGCAAGTCGTTGTCGAAGAACAGACGCAAGTCGTTCACGCCGTAACGCAGCATGGCCAGACGCTCAACGCCCATGCCGAAGGCAAAGCCCGAAAACTCTTCCGGGTCGATCCCGGACATGCGCAGCACGTTCGGGTGAACCATGCCGCAGCCCATCACTTCCAGCCAGCCAGTCTGCTTGCAGACGCGGCAACCTTTGCCGCTGCACATCACGCATTCCATGTCGACTTCGGCGGATGGCTCGGTGAACGGGAAATACGAGGGACGGAAACGCACTGCCAGTTCTTTCTCGAAGAACACGCGCAGGAACTCTTCGATGGTGCCCTTCAGGTCGGCGAAGTTGATATCGCGGTCGACCAGCAGGCCTTCGACCTGGTGGAACATCGGAGAGTGAGTGATATCCGAGTCGCTACGGTACACACGGCCTGGGCAGACGATGCGGATCGGCGGCTGTTTCGATTCCATGGTGCGGACCTGGACCGGCGAGGTATGGGTGCGCAGCAACATGTTGGCATTGAAATAGAAGGTGTCATGCATCGACCGGGCCGGGTGATGGCCTGGGATGTTGAGCGCTTCAAAGTTGTGGTAATCGTCTTCGACCTCAGGGCCTTCGGCGATGCCGTAGCCAATGTGGGTGAAGAACTGTTCGATACGTTCCAGAGTGCGAGTGACCGGATGCAGACCACCCGAGGTCTGGCCACGGCCAGGCAGGGTCACGTCAATGGACTCGGCAGACAGTTTGGCGGCCAGGTCGGCCTCTTCAAACAGTGCCTTGCGGGCATTGAGAACCTCTGTGACACGCTCCTTGGCAACGTTGATCAGGGCGCCGACTTGCGGACGCTCTTCTGCCGGCAAATTCCCCAGGGTCTTCATCACCTGAGTCAATTCACCCTTTTTGCCAAGGTAGTGAACCCGGATTTGCTCCAGGGCATTGATATCTTCAGCGCTTTGCACAGCCTCTAGAGCTTGAGAGACGAGCGCGTCCAGGTTTTCCATGTACAGACTCCAGATACAAAATAGGGGAAGAGCTTGAAGGCTCTTCCCCTATTTATGACGTTTAACACCTGGCCCCACAGAGATGGGGCCGGGTGACTGTCGGGGGTACTTAAGCCAAGGTGGCTTTAGCTTTCTCGACAATCGCAGCAAACGCCGCTTTTTCGTTCACTGCCAGATCAGCCAGAACCTTACGGTCGATCTCGATGGACGCTTTTTTCAGGCCGGCGATGAAACGGCTGTAGGACAGGCCGTTGATACGTGCACCAGCGTTGATACGAGCGATCCACAGAGCGCGGAACTGACGTTTTTTCTGACGACGGTCACGGTAGGCGTATTGGCCTGCCTTGATTACCGCTTGCTTGGCAACACGGAATACGCGCGAGCGAGCGCCGTAGTAGCCTTTAGCAAGTTTCAGAATTTTTTTGTGACGTTTACGGGCAATGACGCCACGCTTTACACGAGCCATGAGTTACTTCCTCTATTCTTGACTAAATTAACGAAGGCGCAGCATGCGCTCGACTTTTGCCACGTCACACGGTGCCAGCAAGCTGCTACCGCGCAGTTGACGCTTACGCTTGGTCGACATTTTAGTCAGGATGTGGCTCTTGAAAGCGTGCTTGTGCTTGATACCGTTAGCAGTTTTCAGAAACCGCTTAGCAGCACCACTTTTAGTTTTCATTTTTGGCATGTTCGGATACTCCGCATTCAGTTGATAAACATAATCAGAAGGCCTGCCGTGCCCTATTGATTACTTCTTCTTTTTCGGGGCGATGACCATGATCAGCTGGCGTCCTTCCATCTTAGGATGCTGTTCGACCGAACCGTACTCGAGCAAGTCACCTTCAACTCGCTTGAGGAGTTCCATCCCCAGCTCCTGGTGGGCCATCTCACGGCCGCGGAATCGCAAGGATACCTTGGCCCTGTCCCCATCACTCAGGAAACGTACCAGGTTGCGCAGTTTTACCTGGTAATCCCCTTCCTCCGTCCCTGGACGAAACTTGATTTCTTTAACCTGAATCTGCTTCTGGTTCTTCTTGGCTGCGGCAACCTGCTTCTTCTTCTCGAAGATCGATTTGCCGTAGTCCATCAGCTTGCAGACAGGAGGTACTGCATCGGCGGAAATTTCCACCAAATCGAGCTTGGCTTCTTCAGCCTTAAGAAGCGCGTCTTCAATTGACACAATCCCAAGCTGCTCGCCTTCAGCCCCAATTAACCGAACCTCGCGTGCCGAGATATTCTCGTTGATCGGGGCTTTCGGTGCAGCTCGTTTATCTTGTCTCATTTCACGCTTAATAGTAATTACTCCGAATCTGGGCGACCACGCCGGGAAACCGCTTGCGCGAGAAACTCAGCGAACTGGGCGACGGGCATCGAGCCCAGGTCAGCACCTTCACGAGTACGCACAGCGACAGTCTGCATCTCGACTTCCCGATCTCCGATAACCAAGAGATAGGGAACCTTGAGCAAAGTATGCTCGCGGATTTTAAAGCCGATCTTTTCATTTCTCAAGTCAGACTTGGCACGAAATCCGCTTTCGTTGAGAGTTTTTTCAACTTCAGCAGCGAAATCCGCTTGTTTATCAGTGATATTCATAATCACTGCCTGGGTCGGAGCCAGCCACGCAGGGAACGCGCCCTCGTAGTGCTCGATCAGGATTCCGACAAAACGTTCGAAGGAACCGAGGATCGCCCGGTGCAACATAACCGGGTGCTTGCGACTGTTGTCTTCGGAGACGTATTCGGCTCCCAGACGGACAGGCAGGTTAAAATCGAGCTGAAGGGTACCACACTGCCAGACACGGCCAAGGCAATCTTTCAGCGAGAACTCGATCTTCGGACCGTAGAACGCCCCTTCTCCCGGCTGCAGATCGTACGGCAGGCCAGCACTATCAAGGGCTGCAGCCAATGCGGCTTCGGCGCGATCCCACAGCTCGTCGGAACCCACGCGTTTTTCCGGACGAGTGGACAGTTTCATTTCGACGTCTTTAAAGCCGAAATCGGCGTAGACGTCCATGGTCAGCTTGATGAATGCAGCGGATTCGGCCTGCATCTGCTCTTCTGTGCAGAAGATGTGGGCGTCGTCCTGAGTGAACGCACGCACGCGCATGATGCCGTGCAATGCACCCGATGGCTCGTTACGGTGGCAGGCACCGAACTCGGCCAGACGCATCGGCAGCTCGCGGTAGCTTTTCAGGCCCTGATTGAAGACCTGCACGTGGCAAGGGCAGTTCATCGGCTTGATCGCGTAATCGCGGTTTTCCGACTGGGTGGTGAACATGTTGTCGGCGTAGTTGGCCCAGTGCCCGGATTTCTCCCACAGGCTACGGTCAACGACCTGGGGAGTCTTGATCTCCAGGTAACCGTTGTCGCGCTGAACCTTGCGCATGTACTGCTCGAGCACCTGGTACAGCGTCCAGCCGTTCGGGTGCCAGAACACCATGCCCGGCGACTCTTCCTGGGTGTGGAACAGGCCCAGACGCTTGCCGATCTTGCGGTGGTCGCGCTTTTCAGCTTCTTCGATGCGCTGAATGTAAGCCGCCAGCTGCTTCTTGTCGGCCCATGCAGTGCCGTAGACGCGCTGTAATTGCTCGTTTTTGGCATCGCCACGCCAGTAGGCGCCCGACAACTTGGTCAGCTTGAACGACTTCAGGAAGCGGGTGTTCGGCACGTGTGGACCGCGGCACATGTCGACGTATTCTTCGTGATAGTACAGGCCCATGGCCTGCTCATTCGGCATGTCCTCGACCAGGCGCAGCTTGTAGTCTTCGCCGCGGGCCTTGAACACTTCGATCACTTCGGCGCGCGGAGTGACTTTCTTGATCACGTCGTAATCTTTCTCGATCAGCTGCTGCATGCGCTGTTCGATGGCGGCCAGGTCGTCCGGGGTGAAAGGACGCTCGAAGGCGATGTCGTAATAGAAGCCTTCGTCAATGACCGGCCCGATGACCATTTTGGCCGTCGGGTACAACTGCTTGACCGCATGGCCAACCAGATGGGCGCAAGAGTGGCGAATGATCTCCAGCCCCTCTTCATCCTTTGGCGTAATGATTTGCAGCGTGGAATCGCTGTCGATGATGTCGCTGGCGTCAACCAGCTTGCCATTGACCTTGCCGGCCACGGTGGCTTTGGCCAGACCGGCACCAATGGATGCGGCGACCTCGGCTACGGAAACCGGGTGATCGAATGAACGTTGACTGCCGTCGGGAAGAGTAATAGTTGGCATGGCGCCTCCTCTCCTAGTGGTGACCCCTACCAAAGGTCACGTGGGTTGGGATGAGCCAGTACAAGATCCGGTCCAGGCCATTCAATAACGAACGCCTGCCTTACAGCGGCAGGAGCCTTGCGGCCAACCGGAAAACCGAACCAGAGTGACTGGGATTCAAATCAGGGTTATTCGGTCATCTGCCGCTGCCGGGACTGAAGGTCATCCGGAGCCTGCAAACGCCCGAGCGGGGCATGCTAGCACAGATGAACGGTCGTCGATGCAACGAGCCTTTAGACAAGGGCAGATCGGGCAATTTTGTGCCAGAGTGCTGAACTTGAACCCGGCTTTACCCCTCAGATAACAAGACATTGACCCACAAGGAGCATCCCAGCATGCGTCTGAATCGTTTATTCGCCGTCATCGCCCCCGTAGTCCTGCTGCTGCCGCTGACTGCCCATGCCGACTGGCCCAAGGGCGAGCGCGAGAAATACATGGCTCAGTGCACCCAGGCGGCCACCCCGCAGATTGGCGCGGCCGCGGCAAAAGCCCACTGCGCTTGCGGTGCTGATGCAATCAAGTCGTACCCGGCCAGCGACATTCAGGCATTGATGGACAACAAGGCCAGTGATGCCCTGAAACAAAAAGCACTGACCCAGATTTCTTCCTGCAAGGCCGATAACAAGGCAAAAAAATAAGCGCAAAGACGCGCTTTGAGGGGCTCAGCGACCCATGAAAAGCCCCTGAAAATCGTTTTTTCGTACAATTTATGCAGGTTTTACAGCTTTTTTTATCGTCTTTACTTTCGACTGAAAGCCCTTTAAACCGGGGCTTTCAGCCGATTCAAGCAACAAGAAAAGCGTGACAGCGGGGCAAACAGCTCCTCCGGGGGGCTCCCAAAGCGAACATTTCGACTATGATACCCCGGTGTGCCCAGTTGGCCTGAGCAGCACAGTACTACTGAAAATATATGTTTCTTGGAGATACACCATGTCTAATCGCCAAACCGGCACCGTTAAATGGTTCAACGATGAAAAAGGCTTCGGCTTCATCACTCCTCAAGGTGGCGGTGACGACCTGTTCGTACACTTCAAAGCTATCGAAAGCGACGGTTTCAAAAGCCTGAAAGAAGGCCAGACTGTTTCCTTCGTGGCTGAGAAAGGCCAAAAGGGTATGCAAGCTGCTCAAGTTCGCCCAGAGTAATTTCCAGGCGCACTAAAAAAACCCCGTCCATGTGACGGGGTTTTTTATGGGTCAAACAAAAGTCCGGAGCAATCAGCCGCAGTTGACGCGCGTGACCACCCGATTGGCATCGGTGTTCAGGTTCAAGCGGTCAGAGCGGTATTCCAGAGTGACCATGTCGTCGGGCATCAGAAACCGGGCATTTTGTGCGCCTGCGCGGGTACGCGCCTGTTCCAGCAATTCAGCGGAAGCCTTTTTGCCGATGGTGAATTCGGCTGCCTTTGCTTCGCAACGGCTATGACCTGCGTCAGTCGTCGTGACAGGGTCAGTTGCCGACTCGGTAGACGTACTGCTGCAACCAGCCAGCAACGTGGCGCCCAACAAAATACCCAATGACGCGAACTTCCAAGGCATGCAGCCTCCTCTTTTCAATAGTTATGCTGAGATTGTGCGACCACCGTTCCGACGTTTGGTTTCACCCAACGTGGTAGCACCTTGCCCTCAACGAATTAAACGCAGAGTTTGCCCGAGCGCTCGAGAGTTGTTCATCCCTCAATCGTGACCGGATATGAACAGTCCTTAATACACGTCGATGTAGTCGAACGGCGGGTTCGGCCAGTTCTCCTTGAGCGCGTTGAAGATTTGCATGACCCAAACCTCATCGCTGGCAGCGACTCGTCCGACATAGCCGGAGCCTTTCGCCCAGGTCTCCAGACGAAACAGCAGCCCGCCAATATCGGTGCCGCCAACAATGCCGGAAGACAGGTAGGCGATACCGCCTTTGGTCACCCGCAGCTGAGTGTGTTCATCATCACTGGCAGAGGCCAGGAGTTGACGGACGGACTCGAGGGTCAAGCCGCCAGGCGTGTTCAAATCGATCTGCACAACGAGGTCCTTGGAGAGTCTACAAAGGCCAAGTGTCGCATAGCCCTCTTCTCATGCCTAAGTCGGAGTGCCAAATGCCGCGCAAAATGGTTAACTCCACAGCCAGACATCCCCGACTTCACGAGCGCCTTCATGACCACCGTAAGTATCGACGCCGACATCAAAGCCAAGTGGCCGCAGGGTCACAGCTCCTACAGCCCCGGCAGCCCGGAAGAGTTGGCAATTATCGGCATAGATCTTTTGGTCAAGGAACTTGGTACCGAAGCAGCGCAGTCATTTATCGCGCAGATCTTCGAGAAGTACCCCCCAGACTATATGGGTGTGACGCAGTCAGGGCGAGGGTAAAACCCCGCAGGCTGGCGCCTGCGGGCGAATCTTATTTCAAACGGGCCAGACGCTGGGTCAGCAGGTCGAAGAAACCCTGAGCATCCCCGCTCTCAACCCAGAAAGCGTTCTTCGGCGCTTTCAGGCCGTCATACCAGTCGACGATAGTCTGGCCGAAAGTCGGACCTTCACGGCTATCAACCACTACGTTGACCGATCGCCCCGTGAACAACTCTGGCTTGAGCAGGTAAGCGACGACCGTGGCGTCATGCACCGGGCCGCCGGGAATGCCGTAGTGCTCCATATCGCCCTTGACGTATTCATTGAGAATATCGCCCACCAGCTTGCTGGCGTTGTTGTTGAGTGCCGCGATCTGTTTCAGCCGCGCTTCGCTGGTGAGGATTTTATGAGTTACATCCAGCGGCAGATAAGTCAGCTTCACACCGCTTTTAAGAACGACTTCCGCAGCCTGCGGGTCGGCGAACAGGTTGAACTCGGCCACCGGGGTGATATTGCCGCCATTGAAATGGGCGCCGCCCATAATCACCACTTCCTTGATGCCCTGAACGATTTCAGGCTCCTGGATCAGCGCCAGCGCAAGGTTGGTCTGCGGGCCAAGCATGGCGATCGTGATGCTGTGGGGTTTGGCTGCTTTCAAGGTATCGATCAGATAATTAACCGCGTTACCCTCGGCCAGGCCTTTCTTGGGTTCGTGCACCGTGACACCCGACAGACCTTCCTTGCCATGAATGTTCTCGGCATAGATAGGCGTGCGCATCAGCGGCCTCGGGGCACCGGCATAGACCGGCACCTCTTCGCGCCCCGCCCACTCACGAGCCAGCCGCGCATTACGGGAAGTCTTGTCCAGCCGCACATTGCCGGCCACGGTGGTCAGCGCTCGAATATTCAGCTCTTCCGGCGAGGCCAGGGCGAACAACAAGGCAACCACGTCATCCGCACCGGGGTCGGTGTCGATGATCAAATCGATTTTTTCCGCCGCCTGGGCGCTTGTAGCAGTAATCAGGGACAAAAGCAGAAGACTCCGAAGCATTTGGTGCAGTTTCTGAGCATAGCGGTGCATAGCGCACTCCTTGTGCGTGGGGAAACAAAATGAGTCAAAGGACTGTTAAAACGTAACGCCCGATATCAGGACGATGTTGCAGTAAGGCTGGCATTCGCCGGTACGAATCACCGCTCGCGCCTGCCGGCTAAGCACCTTGAATTGGTCGTGGCTGAGCAGCTCACGCCGCCCCAGATCGCCGGCGGCATTCAGCTCATCCAAAGCCGCCAGTGCCGTCGGCTTTTTGTCGAGAATCTCCTGGGCCAACACATGGCTTTCCACCTGCATTTCACTGAGCACGACCTTCAGGGTACTGGTGAAGTCCGGGATGCCGTGGGTCAACGCCAGATCGATCAGTTCCACTCCTGCAGGCACCGGTAGACCGGCATCGCCGATCACGATCATGTCGCCATGCCCCAGTGACGCGATCAGCCGCGAAAGCGCGACGTTGAGCAAAGGTGTCTTCTTCATTGTGTTTTAAAGGCCTGTACGTCGAGTAACGTGGGAATCGAAGGTTGCGCGCCAGCTCGGGTCACCGATAGCGCAGCGGCAATCTGGCCGAAACGGATCGCGTCGACTTCGTTTTGGCCCGTCGCCAGTGCGGCGGCGAATCCACCGACAAAGGTGTCGCCAGCTGCCGTGGTGTCGACAGCCTTCACCTGGGGCGCCGGAAAGTGTTCGAAGCGGCTGCCACTGGCAAACAGCGAGCCTTGAGCACCGAGCGTGATGATCACTTTGCCGGCGCCCAGGGCAATCAGCCGAGTGGCAGCAGCTTTGGCGGTTTCCAGAGAGTTCACAGGCAAACCGCTCAAGGCTGCGGCTTCGCTTTCATTGGGGATGAGGTAGTCGATGGCCGCATACCAATCCGCTGGCAGCGGATGACTGGCAGGCGCCGGGTTGAGGATCACGGTTTTACCCAGCTCTCGCCCGCGCTTGAGCGCATGACCAACGGTGGCATCAGGGATCTCAAGCTGACAGATGATCACGTCGGCAGCCTGCAGGACGGGATCGAAGCAACCGATGACCGCAGGCGTCAGCGCACCGTTGGCACCTGCGACGATCACGATTGCGTTCTGGCTGTTGTCGTCGACCACGATCAACGCCACGCCGCTCGACCCTTCTACGCAAGTGACCGCCTGGCAGTCGATCTGCTCGGCGAGCAACGCGCCGCGCAACTCCTCGCCGTAGGCATCGCTGCCAACGCAGCCGACCATCGACACCTGCGCACCGAGCCTTGCCGCAGCAACGGCCTGATTGGCGCCCTTGCCGCCGGACACTGTGGCAAAGGAGTTACCGATCAGCGTTTCGCCGCCTTGGGGCAGCCTTGGCGCCCGGGTGACCAGGTCCATGTTCAGGCTGCCTATTACCACTACTTTTGCTGACATTCGTCACTACTCGTCAATTCTGGTTTAGCGATATTCCGAGAACACCCCGGCCAATGGCGCAGTCGATTCTCGCAGGACAATGCTGGGCGTCACGATCCGTTGATCGGTGGCCATGTCCGGTGTGGCGATCCTTCGCAAAAGCACTTCAGCGGCCATCTCCCCGAGCTGCAGGATCGACTGCCCCACGGTCGTCAAGGCCGGGTAGACATAACGGCTCATCTGGATGTCGTCGAAGCCGATGACCGACAACTCGCTTGGCACGCGAATATTGCGCTCGGCAGCGGCTCGCAACACGCCGATACCGATCATGTCGTTACCGGCGAAAATAGCGGTGGGCGGATTGTTTTCCAGCAGGATCGCAGCCGCGCTGTAACCTCCCGTGCTGGTGAAGTCGCTTTCAAGCCTGCGCTCCGGTGCTACGTCGACGCCCGCCTCTTTCAAGGCCCGGCTAAAACCGGCCAGACGCATCTGGGCCACACTGGTACTCGCCGGCCCGCCGATCGTCGCGATGTCCCGATGCCCGAGTTCCAGCAAATGACGCGTCGCCAGGTACGCGCCATATTCGTGATCGATGCGTACCAGGTCGGCATTCACGCCTTCCAGATTACGGTCGACAATCACCATGGGAGTGCGCACACCGGCGAGACCTTCCGCCAGCCCGGCATCCCCACCGGCCGATGCCACGATCAGTCCGTCAATGCGCTTTTCCAGCAATACCCGCAGGTAGCTGCGCTGTTTGTCCGGATTATCGTCGGAGTTGCAAAGAATCACGCAGTAGCCATTGCGCTCACAATAATCCTCGATGCCGCGCGCGAGTTCGGCGAAGTATGGGTTGAGGCTGTTAGGCACCAGCAACCCGATGGTCGCCGTGGTTTTCGCCTTCAACGACCGGGCGACCGCGCTAGGCACGTAGTCGAGGCTTTTGATCGCCGCCTCGACTTTGATCCGCACTTCTTCGCTGACCGGCCGTGTCTTGTTCACCACGTGAGACACCGTGGTGTAGGAAATTCCTGCAAGCGCTGCGACATCCTTGATAGTTGCCATGAATCAGGTCCGCCGGCTTGCGCGCTGACTGCGATAAGTATCCAGCACCACGGCGATCACGATGACTGCACCGGTGATGATCCGTTTGGTCGGTTCCGTTGCGCCGATCTGTGCGAGCCCGGCCGCCAGGACGGAGATGATCAGAACGCCGAAGAAGGTACTGATCACCGAACCCCGGCCGCCCATCAAACTGGTGCCGCCGATCACCACCGCCGCGATCACCTGCAACTCCAGGCCTGAGCCGGCATTCGGATCCGCCGCTTCCAGCCGGGAAATCTGGAACAGTGCGGCAATACCGGCCAGCAGCCCCATCAGACTGAACACCAGAATCTTGTAGGGCTTCGGATTGATCCCTGCCAGGCGCACCGCTTCTTCATTGGTGCCGATACCGATCAGATAGCGACCGAACACGGTACGGGTCAACACTGCCTGAGCAATGATGATGATCAACAAAGCGATGATGAACGATGGCGAGATGCCAAATGCAATCGGGTTGGACAACCATGCAAAAGAATCACCAATGTACGCAGTGCGCGAACCGGTCATTTGGTAGGCCACGCCGCGGGCCATTTCCAGCACGCCCAGGGAAACAATGAACGACGGAATGCGCCATGCCACGGTGATCGAACCGGTAATGGTGCCGGCCAGCGCCGCAACTGCCATGCCGAGCAACGCCGCAGGCAGCACGCTCCAGCCCCAGCCCAGAATCGCCACGCTGACCGCCGACGCCGCAAGCGCCAACACCGAGCCCACCGACAGGTCGATGCCGCCGATGATCAACACGAAGGTCATGCCCACGGCCAGCACCATCAAGTCCGGAATCTGGTTGGCCAAGGTGCTGAACGTGTCGTAGGACAGGAAATGGCTGCTCAGGACCGAGAACAGCGCGATCATTGCCAGCAAGGCACCGGCCAGCCCCAAATAGGTGCCCAGGCCGTAAAAGTTGCCACTACGTTTGCCGACAGGTGCTGCAGTTTTCATGGAAGATCCCTTGGCGCCGCTTCGTTGAGCAACGCATCACGTTTTTGGTAGCCGGCAAACGCGGCTGCAAGCAAGTCATCCTGGGTCCAGGTATCGCGCTCGAAGGTTTCGATCAGGCGCCCCGCCGACAGCACGCCGATGCGGTCGCAGATCAGCATCAGTTCGCGCAGATCACTGGACACCACCACCAGAGCCTTGCCCTGGCGAGTCAGCTCACCGAGCAACGCATAGATGTCGAACTTTGCACCCACATCGATACCGCGAGTTGGCTCGTCGAACAACAGCACCGAACAATCGCGCTCAAGCCAGCGCCCTATCACGACTTTCTGCTGGTTACCCCCGGACAATTCCGACACCAGCTGCGTCGGGCTGGAACTGCGAATGCGCATGGCATCGATCTGGCGTTGGGCCAGGGACATTTCGTCACCATTGTTGACGATGCCGCCACTGGAAATCACCGGCATATTGCCCAACGCGATGTTGGCGCTGATCGACTGAGTCAGCAGCAAACCTTCGCCTTTGCGGTCTTCGGTAATCAGAGCAATGCCGTGACCGACGGCATCCGCTGGCGAGCGGATACTGACAACCTGCGCCGGTGAACCCAGCGCTACCGTGCCGCTGTCGGCAATGTCCGCGCCGAAAATCAGGCGCAGCAACTCGGTGCGCCCTGCCCCGATCAAACCGGAAACCCCGAATATCTCACCGGCACGGACTTCGAAAGAAACGTCGCGAACCTTGTCGGAACGGGTCAGCCCTTTGACCGTCAATGCGGGGGCGCCAATGTTGCGCGGCCCCATGTCCATGTGCTCGCCCAGTTCCCGGCCAACCATCAAGGTGACCAGTTGCTCGCTGTTGTAGTTGGCCATCGGTTCGATGCAGACCAGGTTGCCGTCACGCAGTACTGCAATGCGCTGGGCAACTTGCGCCAGCTCTTCGAGTCGATGCGAGATATAGATGATAGAGACGCCACGCGCTTGCAGGCGGGTGATCTGCTCGAACAGCATTTCGACTTCGCGGGCCGTCAACATGGCGGTCGGCTCATCGAGGATCAACACGTGGCAGTCGCCGATCAGGTTGCGGGCGATCTCCACCATTTGCTGGTGACCGATGCCAAGTTCGCCTACCAGCGTGTCCGGATCAATGGCGTCCAGGCCGACCTGGGCCATGGCTTCGATCGCCGCTTTGCGCAATTGCTTGCGACTGATCCAGCCGCCGCTGCTGGGCAGGTTATCGAGGAACAGGTTTTCCGCGACCGACAAGGTCGGCAACAGATTGAGTTCTTGCATGACCATGCGGATACCCAGGTCTTCAGCCTGGGTCCGGCTGCCGGGACGATAATCTTGTCCCTGGAATTGCATCTGACCGGTCGTCGGCGTCACCAGCCCACCGATGATCTTCGACAGCGTGCTTTTCCCGGCGCCGTTTTCACCAGTCAGCGCCAGCACTTCCCCGCGCATGAGCGTAAGGTCGATGCCGGTCAGGACCGGTTGGGCGTACGTCTTACCGATGCCGTTGACCGAGAGGACAGCGTTCGGGGCGGAAACTGACATAGAAATCTCCATGCACTCGCCCAGACGGGCGAGCACCGTAGTGTCACCAGAAGGACTACTTGGTCACCAGTTCGACTGGAGTTTCGATCACGCCATTGGGACCGCTGTCGACCTTCTCACCCTTGATGATTTTCAACGCGGTTTCGATACCGAAGACTGCTTGCTTGGCGGCGAATTGGTCCGCAGTGGCCAGGACACGGCCATCCTTGAGCATCGGTTTAATCGCGTTGATGTTGTCATAGCCGACCACTTGCACCTTGCCGGCCTTGCCTGCTGCGCGCACGGCAGACACTGCACCGACGGCCATGCTGTCGTTACCTGCCAGCAGGGCTTTGACTTGCGGATACTCGCTGAGAATCGAGGCGGCGACCTTGTTGCCTTTGTCGATTTCCCAGTCACCGGACTGCAACGAAACGACCTTGATCTGGGCGGCTTCCATCGCGTCCTTGAAACCAGCGGTGCGCGCCTGGGCATTGGTGGTGGTGGACACGCCTTCAATGATGCCGACTTCGTCACCGGCCTTCAGTTGCTTGGCCAGATACTCGCCGACCAGACGCGCGCCTTTGCGGTTGTCAGGCCCCACAAAAGGCACGGTGATATTTTTGCTTTTGACGACGGCTGGATCGAGTTGATTGTCGATGTTGATCACGGTGATACCGGCATCGATCGCTTTCTTGATCACCGGGACCATGGCTTTGGAATCAGCGGGTGCAATGACCAGCGCGTTGACCTTGGCCAGGATCATTTGCTCGACAATGCGCGTTTGTCCGGCGGTGTCGGTCTCGTCCTTGATGCCATTGGAGATCAGATCGAAATCTGCGGAATGATCTTTCTGGTAAGCCTTGGCGCCGTCTTCCATGGTCAGGAAGAATTCGTTGGCCAGCGACTTCATGACCAGCGCAACTTTAGGTTTCTCAGGGGTTTCGGCGAAGGCCGATGAGACAGGCAAAGCGGCAGATACGGCAGCCAGCACAGCGACAGCGAGAAGGCGTCCAGCGAATGGCAGCTTCATGGGTTCACTCCGATCTTATGATTATTGTGAGCAACGCTTGCGCAGGTTGGTTTAACAACGCTCTTTAAGGCAATCAGCCCGTCTGAAACATGTCGCAAACGTTTGCGTAGACCGAACTATGCGAACCCGGCCGAGATTTGTCAACGACCGAGAATGCCAATTTTTCGTTGTTACCCGAAATAACAAGACCTGAAAATCAAGCCGAGGTGCTAACCAAATTGCCGGTAGCAGCGCCTTTGGTTAACTCCGCTGCCAAGGCTGCCGCCACTTCTGAAATTGCCGCGGCGGTACCGGTGATTCGTTGCTGGATCGACACGATGGCTGTGATTTTGGCTTCTGCATTCGCAAACCTCGCCGCTTGCGTCGCCGCCAATTGCTGCTGTTGTTCACGCATTTGTTGTTGCAGCTCTTTCATCCGCTTGAGCAGCATCTGCACGGTAATGCTTTGAGTGCTGGCGGTACTTTCGGTCTTTGAATCGCCCTGCACACCCGCTGCGCCGACAGATTTTTTATCGCCATTTTCCAGCCCTGAGCCTGATGCGACCTTCTCTGTCGCATCGTAATTCAGGGTATCGACTGTCGTTGCAGTCTTACCGCCAATATTGATAACTGCCGCATTTGATGGACTGATTGTCAGCGACATCTGAATTCCCTCCCAAAAAAGATCCGTATGGAGGCATCGACCGCTACGCGAGTTTCTTTAAAGGTAATTTGGCAAACATGAGCGAGTGAAATTTCTGACAAGAAAGGGTGCGCAGCACTTTTCGGTGGGCCGAACGGAAAAGCCGCATACGTTCGGAAAGCCGGACGTTTCTTTGCGACCAAGCGGCTGCATAGATCAATAAATTCTTTATATATCATTTAGTTACATCATTAAATTAACTCTGGATATTACTGGTACAGCTCTTGCTCCTTTCCCTACACCTCAAGCGTTCAGATCGACCTGAGGCGTATCTAGATGAACCTGCACTCTGCACCGTCTCACCACTAGAGAGAAAAATAATGACATCTGCTTTGAAGACCTTTGTACCGGGCGCCTTGGCCCTTTTGCTCCTCCTGCCGACTGCCCTCCAGGCAAAAGAAGTTGAAACCCGACAGAAGCTCGCTAACGTGGTCATCCTCGCCACCGGCGGCACCATTGCCGGCGCAGGCGCCAGCGCGGCCAACAGTGCGACTTATCAAGCGGCGAAAGTCGGTATCGAACAATTGATCGCCGGCGTTCCGGAGCTGAGTCAATTGGCCAATGTTCGCGGCGAACAAGTCATGCAAATCGCCTCGGAGAGCATTACCAACGACAACTTGCTGCAACTGGGTCGTCGAGTGGCGGAGCTGGCCGACAGCAAAGACGTTGATGGCATCGTCATCACCCACGGCACCGACACTCTCGAAGAAACCGCCTATTTCCTCAACCTGGTGGAAAAAACCGACAAGCCGATCATAGTGGTCGGCTCCATGCGTCCAGGCACTGCCATGTCCGCTGACGGCATGTTGAACCTGTACAACGCCGTGGCGGTGGCCAGCAGTAAAGAGGCGCGAGGCAAAGGCGTGCTCGTCACCATGAACGACGAAATTCAGTCGGGTCGCGATGTCAGCAAGATGATCAACATCAAGACCGAAGCATTCAAGAGTGCCTGGGGGCCGCTAGGCATGGTGGTTGAAGGCAAATCCTACTGGTTCCGCTTGCCTGCCAAGCGCCACACCATGGACTCGGAATTCGACATCAAAACCATCAAGAGCTTGCCCGACGTCGAAATTGCCTATTCGTATGGCAACGTAAGCGATACCGCCTACAAAGCCCTGGCGCAGTCGGGTGCGAAAGCGATCATTCACGCCGGCACGGGCAATGGCTCGGTGTCCTCGCGAGTGGTCCCTACCCTGCAGGCCCTGCGCAAGGACGGCGTACAAATCATTCGCTCTTCTCACGTCAATGCCGGTGGTTTCGTCCTGCGTAACGCCGAACAGCCAGACGACAAGTACGACTGGGTTGTGGCTCACGACCTGAACCCACAGAAAGCCCGCATCCTGGCCATGGTCGCACTGACCAAGACCAATGACAGCAAAGAGCTGCAGCGGATGTTCTGGGAATACTGATTGACCCTCGCCCGGCCGGTTCCGGCCGGGCACCTCGATACAAATTTCTCCTGTCCTACACCAAACCACGAAAAACGCTGTCAGAAGATTTTCTTGAATTTTAAGCAGTTGCGATAATCCTTACAGTTTAATACTGTATGCACGTACAGCTTAATAAGGATAATTTTGTGGCCACCACTTCCGACTCCCCGGACGCCTATGCACGCATGGGCATGCGCGTTCAAAAAATCATCAATTCCCCTACCGCTCAGAAAGCCAAAGCGGCGCTGATCTTTCGCCTGCCGGACGAGCCGGTGGACGAGTGGGAGCAACTGCTCGAAGAAATCGACGAAAACGATAACGTCACCCTCGCCTATCGCGACGATGGTGGTGTGCAGATTTTCTGGGTTGTGCCGAAGGAAGATTGAGTCAATGAGTGTCCGTTTTTTTGCTGTGCTGTTTTTGTTCTGCGCCATGGGCGCCCAGGCTGCGGCCCCTCGAACCTTTGAAGAAGCCAAGAAAGTCGCCTGGAAACTCTATGCCCCGCAATCGACCGAGTTCTATTGCGGCTGCAAATACACTGGCAACAAGGTGAACCTCGCGGCCTGTGGTTATGTACCCCGTAAAAGTGCCAAACGCGCTTCTCGCATTGAATGGGAGCACATTGTGCCGGCCTGGCAGATCGGCCATCAGCGTCAATGCTGGCAAGAGGGCGGACGCAAGAACTGCACACGCTATGACCCGGTCTATCAGAAGGCCGAGGCCGATCTGCATAACCTTGTTCCCAGCATCGGCGAAGTGAACGGTGATCGCAGCAATTTCAGTTTCGGCTGGCTGCCGGTACAAACCGGTCAATACGGGTCGTGCCTGACCCAGGTCGACTTCAAGGCGAAGAAGGTGATGCCGCGCCCTTCAATACGCGGCATGATTGCCCGGACGTACTTCTATATGAGCAAACAGTACGGTTTGCGCTTGTCCAAACAGGACCGCCAGCTTTACGAAGCCTGGAACAAAACCTATCCAGTGCAGGCCTGGGAGCTTCAGCGCAACCAAACCGTCGCGTGCGTCATGGGCCGTGGCAACGAGTTTGTCGGGCCGGTGGACATGAAAACCTGTGGCTGACGGCTGGCTTGGAACACAAAGGCCTCGAGCATGAACCTCGAGGCCTTTTTTCGTTCTAGCCGCCAACTTTGTTGTAGCGCCAGTAACCAGGAAAGGGCTGAGCGTGGATTGTTGAAGCAGGATCGCGTCGAAAGGCTCGCAAGGGCTCGTGGAGGCCACAGAAGCACTCATTAACCGTGCTTGGAAACACGTCACCTTTCCACTTCCTTAGGACTCAGACTAACGGTGCCGGCATTAAGCCTGTTACTGCGCGACCGCATGCTCCACGACCAGCAGTTGAATGTTCTGCTTTTTCGCCCGGGTGAGCGCAGCGGCGACCTCTGCCTGTTTGGCCTCGGCCTCCGCTTTCGAATTGAAAGGCCCCATCAGAATGCGGGTCTTGCCATTTTCCTTGATGACATTGGCAACAAAACTGTGCTCGATCAGCCAGCCACTCAGATCGCTGACTGCCTGGGTAATCTCGCCCCGCACTTCCAGATCCCACTGCTGTGCAGGAGCCGTCACCGGCGCGGTCGACACCGCCGACTGGGGCTTCTGCCCTTCAACGCGCTTGCCTTCCCCGCATCCCGCCAACGCCAGTACCGCGATTACCAAGACCAATTTGCGCACGACGCTTCCCTCTGAAGGCTAAAAGACGGGATTTTAACATTCATGAATAGTTCTTTAGGGCCGCAAAATGGCCATAAAACAACGAGAATGATGGTTGCGGCCTCTGTATAGTTACGCCTTGGGAATTAATGCAGCATCTGCGCGTCAGAAAGAGGCACCCAAACTGTGAAACTTCGCACTAATCTATACGTACCACCGACCTCTGCACTGTTCGAATCAGGTGCCCTACAAAGCAATCAAGGAGAAGACCATGCTGATACTCACCCGCAAAGTCGGTGAAAGCATAAATATTGGCGATGACATTACGATCACCATCCTCGGCGTCAGCGGCCAGCAAGTCAGGATTGGCATCAACGCCCCGAAGGACGTTGCGGTGCACCGCGAAGAGATCTACCAGCGCATTCAGGCTGGTTTGACCGCTCCGGACAAACCGCAAAACTGAGTTCCGCAGCAGTCAGTAGCCAGCCTGTTCGCATTCCGAACCACGGCTGGCTAAGATTCAAGCGCAACGTGACTGCTGTTGCCCCCCGACTAACCCCATCCCACCCCTCGCGCCATGCCCGTGGCCGCTACCACCATCAGCAGCACCAGCATCGCCTCGACATGGCTGATTCGCGCAAACAGTTTTGCACGACGTTCATCGATAGCCCTGCCTTTCGCCAATGCAATCCGCCACTTGATCAGCGTCACCATCGGCGCTACTTCCAATAGCAAAATCACTACGAACAATGTCATTTTCAAATGGAACAGTGGCTGTTGAAGATAGTAGTCAGTGCCCTTTTCATACCCGCCAAACGCTCTTGTCCCACCAGTAACCAGCAGAATGACTGCGCAGATCCCCCAAAGATTATCCGCGATCAATACGCTTTTAGCCTGCCCCACCCCTGCAGACAGGCGCCTGAACGCAGTACCGCGTGACAGCACAGCCCAAAAACCCAATCCAAACGCTAACAGATGAATTGCAGCCAGAGACCAGTGGGTCAGCATCTAGATACTCCTATCGGAATGAATTGAGCCGGTCTGTCAGTAGTAGCCCATCAAACGATGTAGCGCACCCGCTCCGGAACTCGCCGCCTGGCAGGTTCAAACTACCTGGCTGACTGCGAAGCCGAAGAAATACATGGCGTCAGCGACTCGCTGGACTCCAACACGCCAGTGCGACAAGTTCCTGCAGGCAAAATCCAACAACACTTGTTCCCACCGCACTGAACCGAGTACACAAAATCATGTGTGAGCCATGTGATCCGAAACCTGCTGCAAAACTCAATGAGCGCCGCCAGTTTCTGCGCCTTGCCGGATTAGGGGCCGGCGCCCTGCTACTTGCAGGTATATTGCCCAACCGAATCATTCAGGCCGCCGAAATACCTTCGGCACCACCCAAACCGAAAAACGTCATCACCCCGGATCAAGCGCTTAAGCGGTTAATGGAGGGAAATGATCGGTACGTCAGCGGTAACTCAGTGACACACGACTTCAAGGACGAACGCGAAGCGCTGGTTTCCGGCCAGAACCCGTTCGTGGCAGTGCTGAGTTGCTCTGACTCGCGCATTGCACCCGAGTACGCCTTCGACACCGCGCGAGGTGATCTCTTTGCTGTACGCGTCGCTGGCAACTTTGTCACTGACGAAGGCCTGGCCAGTATTGAGTACGGTGTTGCTGTGCTGGGAACCCCGCTCATTCTGGTGCTGGGGCATGAGCGCTGCGGCGCCATCGAGGCGGGCATAAAAGCCGTTAAAGACCAAACGGTGTTCCCAGGGCATATCCCGAAACTGACGGACGCTCTCAAATCCTCGATTGAGACAGTGATCAAACAACCCGGAGATATCGCGGAAAACGCGACCGAGCAGAATGTCAAAGACTCGGTCGAGCGCCTCAAGAAAGCCACACCCCTGCTGACCGACGCGCTCGCAAGGGGCAAACTGAAGATAGTGGGAGGTATTTATCGCTTGGCAACAGGTAAAGTCGAATTGATCGCTTGAAGCTCCATCGATGCAAAAAAAACAGATACGAAGACCCCAACGAAAGGGTTACGCATGCCGACAAAACAGGTGGCAAGTACAGCGGCAGTGACTGCCGCCGAAATTGAGAGAGCTATCCAGGCCTTGAACAAGATGGCTGAGCGCCTTTGGGGAGAGGGTCGAGAAATCGAGGCGAAAGCCCTCCTGGATGCGCTGGACGCTCTAAACCGTGCGCTGGACCGGATCAGGATTGGTGAAAGTCGCAGGGTTAAAACGCTTCATTGAAAACGACCATGGGCTCAGTAAAAAGCCCCGACGCGAACGGACGGACAAACAGTTGGCAGATCTAATACAAGGGCTCGACGGCCCAAGAACAGCCCAACAAGAGCTGTTTTATGACCTTGAAGATGCGACCGCGATCATCGGCTGGTCCGCGACAGAGTTGAGCAACATGGCAGGCCGAGGCAAATCGCCTGAGGAAGCCATAACACTCAGCAAGATCTCGGCATTATTGAAGGATCAGCAAGCAATCATCAGCCTCTACGCGGATGAGGTGAAGGCAGGAAGGATAGTGCGAAGCAAAGCTGAGTAATTAGACGACGAGGCAACATAGGCAGAGGCTCGACGAAAAAATCATCCGCACCGACTGTGCAATGGCTTGAGGGCCTCTCTTCCACTGCTATGCTGATAGTGCCAACTCTCCACACCAGAGACGAACAGCATGGCAGCAGCAGGCATGCGATCCCCTCTTGCTTTTAAGGCTACGGCCTACTCGGCTGGAGGCTTGTTTGTCGCTTGGATTGTCACAAAGCTGCTCGATACTCACTTCGACTTGAAATTGTTTACAGATACCGAGGAATGGCTGTCAGTTGCCTGGGATTGGCTTACGCTGGAAACGCCAGTGCCGAACTGGTTGCTGCTGATGATCGCGCCTTTGATCGTTTTTCTGTCCGTGGCAATTTACTACACCCGCACGACTGAACCTGCGGACGGTGAATTACATGAAATAGAGCGAAGAGTTTACAAAAAGAACAACCCTCAGTTTCCCCAGCTGACAGACAACGAGACGATATTGATGGAAGCGTTGGCTTATCACGCAAACTTCAGGAAAATTGCAAATTTTGACTCGGTTTGCAAACTCGTTTCACTCAGCGCGCTGGAAGTTGAATCTGGTCTTAAGCAACTCGAAGTCAAACGCCTTGTGAAGCGGGATGTGACGCGGGGCACGTTTGGCTCCACCATCTTTATGCTTACCTTGGCCGGTAAGGATTATGCGTTAGAGCGACTTGAGCTAACGTAGGTGGGCAAATAGGCTTCATTTGAAAACGCAGGCTCAATTCAACAAGAGAAACACCACGTTTAACTGTCGAAAAACTTCACAAAGATTAGCTCTGGGTCCCCTGGGTCCAGGTTCTCTATCGTGCCGCTGGATTCATATCCAATCCGCACCAACAATTGCTGCATGGCTACATTCGACAGGTTGGTAGAAGTGAAGATTTTTTTAGCAGATGCGCCATGCTCCAAGTGAGTGATGATTTGCGTGGCCACCCCAGAACGTCGGTGAACGCTGGAGACAACTACCAGGGGTATGAACCATTCCCCAAAAAAGCATTTCTCCAGGCACCCGTAACCAATCGGAACATCAGGTTCGGTTCTTTCACATGCAACCAGGCATTCGCACTGCGCGACTGCCTTTTCGATGTACGACCGGCGGCCGCTTTCTTCTGCCGCTAAAGGATCCAGACGAACCAACCATTCGATATCGCTCAAAACCGCCTGTCTGATTTGCAGATTCATGATTGCACCTCCCGGTAAATGAGCCCGAATTTGATTTAATTGCGATGCCTCCCATGTCCCCGCTCAGCGAGGGAGGCTGACGGAAAGCCTGACGGATCGCCTTTAACTCAGACTGCCTGGCTGTGGTGGGCTTACCTGATACTTGAAATGTTAACCCGGACTAGCTAACCGAGGAGATCAGCAAGGCGTGACGCGACCATGATGACCGTTCGGCGGCCGACACTCATAAGCTGATATTTCTTCTCATTTACCGATTCCGTTTCGTCATATTTCAGCTCTACAATGCAGCCGCTGACCAGTCTCAGCTTGGAAAACCTCGTCAGGGAAGAGCGCAATGAAATCATCAGCAGTCTTTGCCACGCTTCTGCTCGCCGCCGTTACTTATTCCGCCAATACCCTTTCTGCCGCAGACGATTACTACGCCGCATACTCCATCGACAGAGTGATGGGCGACTCGCCTGTCCGCAATGTAGTGGTGAAAAGAAGCGGTCCAGAATTCACGTCCTATCGCGCCTTTCAGTTCGACTGTGCAAGCCAGGATTTTCGTCAGACTGGATTTTTCAGTTCGCCTGAGGGCGCCTTGGCCGAACTGGCGAGGACAACACGATCTGACAGTTACTACTCTTCGCTGATCGACACCGCCCGCGTAAAAGCGTGCGAACTTGAACCAGGGATGAACGTCAGCGATACCGCTCAGCCACCTAGCGCGTCGTAGGGCTTTTCACACGTCATTCAGCGGGCCCTTTGGTACCAGTTACCATCAATGCGCCCGCCCTTTGGTGGAGAAAGGCGCCGCACTGGCGTCTTGACTGAGGTTTTGCAACAGTTATGCGAATCGCAGGCAACAAAAAAGGGCCCACCTTTCGGTGAGCCCTTCTAGACCGCCCAGCAGAGCGGATTTTGTTTGGTAGGCGCGATTGGACTCGAACCAACGACCCCCACCATGTCAAGGTGGTGCTCTAACCAACTGAGCTACGTGCCTGCTGTGAGGCGGCATTCTACGGAATTCCGAAAGGGTGTCAACACCTTTTTTCGAGCTAACCCTATGAATATGCAAAATATTTAATTTCGCGGTCGTGAAGAAGATTTTACGGCGGCTGGCGCTCGATTTTTTACTCGGGTAGGATCGAAGCGCTCGTAAAATATATTAAACACAGAGGCAGCAGGATGGCGAACACCCCCTACCCACAGTCCTATTACGCCGCATCGGCGAATGCGGTTCCTCCGCGTCCGGCATTGCAGAACGATGTAGAGACTGACGTCTGTGTGATTGGCGCCGGCTACACCGGGTTGTCTTCTGCCCTGTTTTTGCTCGAGAGCGGTTTCAAGGTCACGGTGCTGGAAGCCGCCAAGGTGGGTTTTGGGGCGTCGGGCCGCAACGGTGGTCAGATTGTTAACAGTTACAGTCGCGACATCGATGTGATCGAACGCAGAGTCGGCCCCAAGCAGGCTCAACTGCTGGGTCAGATGGCGTTCGAGGGCGGGCGGATCATTCGCGAGCGGGTTGCCACGTATAATATCCAGTGCGACCTCAAAGACGGTGGCGTGTTTGCAGCCATCACCGCCAAGCAGATGGGTCACCTGGAATCCCAGAAGCGTTTATGGGAACGTTTCGGCCACACGCAACTTGAGCTGCTGGATCAGAAACGCATCCGTGAAGCAGTGGATTGCGATCAGTATGTCGGCGGCATGCTCGACATGAGTGGTGGACATATCCATCCGCTGAATCTGGCTCTGGGCGAAGCGGCCGCCGTCGAGTCACTTGGCGGGACGATTTATGAGCAGTCGCCAGCGGTACGCATCGAGCGTGGCGCGAATCCGGTGGTGCATACGCCACAAGGCAAGGTTAGGGCCAAATTCATCATCGTGGCGGGCAACGCCTATCTCGGCAATCTGGTGCCGGAACTGGCGGCCAAATCGATGCCTTGCGGAACCCAGGTCATTACGACCGAACCGTTGGGCGAAGCTTTGGCGAGCAGCTTGCTGCCTCAGGATTACTGTGTCGAAGACTGCAATTACCTGCTCGATTATTACCGTCTGACGGGCGACAAACGCCTGATTTTCGGTGGCGGCGTGGTCTATGGCGCGCGGGATCCGGCGAACATCGAGGCAATCATTCGGCCGAAGATGCTCAAGGCATTCCCGCAACTCAAGGACGTGAAGATTGATTACGCATGGACCGGTAATTTCCTGCTCACCCTGTCGCGCCTGCCTCAGGTGGGACGGTTGGGTGACAACATCTACTATTCCCAGGGTTGCAGCGGCCACGGCGTGACCTATACGCACCTCGCGGGCAAGGTGCTGGCCGAAGCGTTGCGCGGTCAGGCCGAGCGTTTTGATGCGTTTGCGGACCTGCCGCACTACCCGTTCCCTGGCGGCCAATTGCTGCGTACACCGTTTGCTGCGCTAGGGGCCTGGTATTACGGGCTGCGGGATAAGTTCGGTTTCTGACAGGCTTGTCACTCATTGATGTAACCGGCGCTTTCACAAGCGCCGGTGCGAAGGTCGTCAGAGCCGATCCCGTGCAATCCCGCTGCGGATGCGCAGGATGTCGGCGAGCACCGCCAAAGCGATTTCAGCGGGGGTTTTACTGCCCAGGTTCAGCCCGATCGGCGCATGAATTCGCGACAGCTCGGCATCCCCCAGCCCACCAATGCGCCGCAACCGCTCAAAGCGCTTTTGCGACGTCTGCATTGATCCCATCACGCCGATGTAAAACGCATCGGTGCGTACCGCTTCCATCATCGCCAAATCATCGATACGCGGGTCGTGGGTCAGCGCCACCACCGCCGTATCGCTGTGGCAGCCGCCATCGGCAATAAACACCGAGGGCAGTTGCCGGCGTATTTCGACGTTGTCGAGCACCACGCCTTCCAGCACTTCGTCCCGGGGATCGCAGAGAATCACTTCGAAACCCAGCCCGACGGCAAACTCCGCGCACGCCTGAGCGACGCTGGAGTAACCCGCCAGCAACAATCGCTGAGCTGCCCCGATCCGCACACGAACCCGATCGACTTCACGCTCGATGCGCACACCCTGCTCGCGATCGGTAAACAGACTGCGCGCACCGCTGACCAGATCGACCTCGCGGATAAGCCGCCGCTGACCCAACAACGCCGACTCAAGCTCGCGCAGATGGGCCTGAACCTCACACTCCGGCTCAAGCCTCTCCACCAGCACGTCAAGTATCCCGCCACAGGGCAAGCTGACCCGGGAGCGCGGGTCATCGCCTTCGCCATAACGCACCACATTGACCGGCTCAAAAAATGCGCCCTCGGCGACCCGTTCGAGAAAGTCTTCCTCGACACAGCCGCCCGACAACGAACCGATCCATTGCCCGTCAGCGTTCACCGCCAGCAGTGAGCCCGGCGCGCGAGGCGCCGAGCCATAGGTGGCGAGCACCGTGCACAGCCACACGCACTGCCCGGCCGCCGACCATTCAAGCGCCCGCCTCACCACTTGCAGATCGAGATGCTGCATATCAGTGCGCCTTGTGCTCGGCCGAAGGGGCATCCGCTTGCAGCTTCTGCACGTCACTGACGGCCAGATCACCGGCTTGCCCACCCCAACCCTGACGCAGGTAGTTGAGCAGATCGGCCAGCTGTTCCTGACTGAGTTTGTCGGCAAAGCCCGGCATCGGCTGCATGCGCTCGAAGCCGACGAACTGCTGCTCGCCAATCCCGTCCTCGATCACCCGCAACAGGTTGCGCGGATCTTCCAGGCGCAAGGTGGTATTGCCGCGCATGGCCACCGCGATGTGCGGTTTGCCCTCGCCCTCTACCGCATGGCAACCGGCGCAGACGTTCAGGTATTCCTGACGACCGCGCTGGGCGCTGGCGCTGAGTTTGTCCAACGGCACGTCGGTCAGCACCTTCGCTGCCGGCGGTTGATCGCCGAGCAGGTAAGTCGCCATCGCTGCCAGATCCGGGTCCGTGAGGCCTTGGGTGCTGTTGTGGAACACCGGGAACATCTCGTTGAACATCGTGCCCTGGGCGCTCATCCCGTGCTTGAGAAACGAGCTCAAGTCCTGGTGATTCCAGCCGCGCGCCGCCAGGTCGTTGGCCAGCAGGCTCGGTGCCAGATAGCCATTGAGCAGACCACCGGTCATGCGCTTGTCTTGTTGCATCGCGCCGGGCAAGCCGCGTGGCGTGTGGCATTCGCCACAGTGACCGAGGACGTCGACCATGTACTGGCCACGCTTGAACGCTTCGCTTTTGCCCTCGGTGGGCAACAGTTTTACGTCCTTGCCATAGAGCATGTTCCAGCCCATCAGACCCAAGCGCACGTTGAACGGAAAGCTCAAGCTGGTGACCGGTGCCGCACGCTCGATCGGCTCGATGGTTTTCATATACGCGTGGATCGCGTCAGAGTCTTCACGCGGCATCAGGTGGTACGAGGTATAGGGCATCGCCGGGTACAAGTTGGCACCATCGCGACGCTTGCCTTCAGTCAGTGCAGCGAAGAATTCGTCATCGCTGTACAGGCCGATACCGTGCTCTTTACTCGGGGTGATGTTGGTGCCGTAGATCGTGCCGAACGGCGAGACAATCGGCAGACCGCCCGCATACGGCGCACCACCTGGTGCGGTGTGGCACGCCATGCAGTCGGCAGCGCGCGCGAGGTATTCGCCGCGCTTGACCTGATCATCCGCATGAACCAGCAATACCGGTGCAGCCAGACCGACCGCCAACGCCAGGCGGGAAAGTAGATGCTTCATGCTTAACCCTCCTTGACCAGACCAAGATCGGTCAGCACGTTGCGCGTGGCGCTGTAATAGCGCACGTAGCCGGTGCAGCGGCAGACGTGGTGACCGAGGCTGTCCTCGATCACCTGTTCCAGCTGACTCTTGACGATTGGCTGACGCTGAAGCTTCTCCACCAATACGGTCGCGGCATTCACAAAACCTGGCGCGCAGTAGCTGCACTGGAACGCGAACTCATCCACAAAGCGCTGCTGGATCGGGTTCAGTTCGGTGACTTTGCCCTGCTCATCGCGGGTCGCGTGACCTTCGATGGTCCGCACTTTCTTGCCTTCGAAATAATGCGCACCCGTGATGCAGGTGCGCACTTCTTCGCTGGTGCCGTCCGGGTTGTCGACAATCACCACGCAGGCGTGACAGATGCCCTGACCGCAACCCAGTCGGGAGCCCGTGAGGTTCTTGTATTCGTGCAGGTAGTCGATCATCGGCAGGTCATCAGGGATGTCCACCGGGCCGACGGATTGACCGTTGAGGGTCAGTTGAAGCGGACGGTTAGCCATTGAGGGCCTCCTTGATGCGTGCAGAAGTGATAGGCAGGTCGCGAACACGTTTGCCGATGGCATGGGCCACGGCGTTACCGATGGCGCCCACCACCGGGATCATCACCACCTCGGCGATGCCCTTGGACGGGTCGCTCGGCGACAGCGGCGGCAAAATCTCGGCCGTCTGGTTCCACACAGCCACGTGTCGCGCCATGGGCAAACGGTAACGGTTGAAGTTCCAGTCGCCCTCCCCCGGCCCGCCTTCGTACAGCGGCATTTCTTCCAGCAACGCGTGGCCGATGCCCATGGCGATCCCACCCTCGAGCTGACCCTTGACCAGTTCTTCCACCAGCACCCGACCGCACTCGACCCACGAGTGATGGTTGAGGACTTGCACTTCGGCGGAGCCCTTGTTCACTTTCAATTCCACCAGCGTCGCCACCGGGCTGTAGTACGTCACCGCGGCGTTGTTCAACTGGGTGTCCGGGTAATGGACGTTCTTGCGATCCAGCAGGTGGAAACCGTTGCTGGTCATCTGCGCCAGTTTTGCCTTCGGCGCGCCGTCGCCGTACTTCACGGCCAGACCATCGAGGGGCAGACGCTCGCGCACGCCGTCGATGCTGAACTCGGCCTCGGCCCAGCTCCAGCGGTTGAAACCGTGCACGGTGGCACCCGTCACCAGACCTTTTTCATGGGCGTGTTTTGCCAACTGTTCAAAGCTCAGTGGCTGCATGCCGTTGGCGGTGAGTTTACCGTCGACCCAATGGGCGTCTTCGCGGCGCACCACATAAGGATTGGCCTGACCGCCGTAAGGGCCCTGGCCCCAGATCTGTAGCGCCGCTGGCCACAAGCCGTGGTTGAACAGCACACGCGCCGCTTCACGGGTGGCGTGGCTGAAGTAATAGGCGGAGTTGGTCGCCGACGAGGCCGAGGCCAGCTTGCCGACCCAGCGTGGATTGCGCAGGAAACCGTCCTGTTCGGCCTGACTCATGATGTAGGGGTTGCCGCCGGTGATCAGCTGCAACTCCTTCCATTCGGTTTCGCCAGTCTTCACTTCAGTGGCCGGGATGCCGATGAAATCCGCCACCACCAGGGCTTGCGAGGTGGACATGCCCGTGCCGATTTCGATGCCGATGTGGCGCAGGGTCACGTGGCCTTCGGCGGTGAATTCGATGCTGGCCATCGGCGCTTCGGAGCCGGTGCCGAAGTCTTTCTGGCAAATGGCGAAACCGACGCCGTACCAGTGATCCGGGTCCTGGGCCTCGCGCTGCTGCTTGATCGCATCGCGGCTTTTCCAGACGTCGTGCACGGCCGCCTTGTCGAGAATCTCGTGCAGGCGCAACGCACCCGCCGGCACCGCGCCCTGGGTGTTTTTCATACCCGAGACCATGGCGTTTTTCTTGCGCAGGTCGATGGCGTCGATGCCAAGACGACCGGCAATTTCGTCGACCATCATCTCGGTGGACGCCATGCTTTGCAGCGTGCCATAACCACGCATCGAGCCCGCTTCAACCGCGCGGGAATGGTAGGCCGTGACCTGCAAATCGTTCTGTGGCATGTAGTAGATCGACTGCGCCGCCGTCGCGCCTACCGCTGCCACTGAAGGGCTGTAGTTGATTCGTCCGCCGCCATCGACACTCATCTCGGCGCGAAAAATCTTGAAGCTGTGATCAGTCTTGTCGACCGCCAGCTGGTAGCGGATGTCGAACGGGTGACGCTTGATGCCGCTCTGGAACTGCTCGTAGCGATCGTTCGCCAGACGCACCGGCACACCGGCGCCGTACAACGCAGCAAGGGCTGCGTAGTAGACGAAGATGTTGTGATCTTTGGAGCCGTAGCCGACGGTGTAGCCAGGGTGCATGTTCAGGTTGGCCAGGCCGAAACGCGACGGCGCGATCATCTTCGCGGTCTCGGTGGCGGCTTCCAGCGGGCACTGGGTGGCGACGACGAAATGCAGGGTCTTGGTCGCAGGATCGTACCAGCCGTTGCCGTTGTCCGGCTCCATTGCGGCCGGTTCGATCGACGGGGTTTTGTAGCGCTCGTCGAACACCAGCCAGTTGTCTGGCGGCGAGTCGATTTGCTGCTTCATGCGGTCGGCGTAAAACAGCCCCCGTTCGGTCAGGTTACCGTGCAGGTCCGGCTGGGAATTCCACACCGGGCGACGGTTTTTCAGCATCGGGAACAGGATCGAATCCTTGAGGCTGGCGAATTCATCCTCGTCCGCCGAGGTCGCGCCGCCGACGCGTACGTAGCGGAAGCTGCCGTAGGGATCGCCTTCGTAGAAAGGCACCTGGGCGCCATAACGAATCGCTTTGTCATTGAATTTGAGTTTGGCTTTGGCCTGACGGAAGCGCTCGAAATCATTCCAGATCAGGATCGCCACCGGGTGACCGATGAACATCGGCACTTTGCCCACGGGCAGTAATGGATCCGGCGCGTGCTCCTCCGGAAAGACGATGCCGTCCTTTTCCAGGTCTTCGGCGGTGACAATGCGGTCAGGCTGCAAGTCAGCACCGAGCCACGACAAGTCGTAACCGGCGTACAGGCGGTCGGCCTTGGTGATTTTCAGCAGCATGGCGTGCCCTTGCTGCTCAGGCCAGCCCGGCATGTCCTTGGCACGGATGTCGCGGGCAAAAACTTTGCTGCCGCAGACTTTGGACAAGGCATCGTTACGCGAGCGCGCCTTGCCGTTGTTGCCGAGCCATTGCTCGGACGGCACGGTCACGCTGTTTTCCATCAAGGCAGCCAGCGCCTGGGTGCTGAGCGGTGTAAGCGTCACGCTCACACCTGCCACCAGCCCGCCCTGAAGGAACGAACGCCGGGATATATCACGGTTGGACATGGATCATCCTCTGGGCGGTTATAGGCCCGCCCTTCTGGTTATGTTCTGGAAATCTCGAGTCTTGCAGGAACCCTTTTTGGACGAAGCAAAGGGCTGTGTTGACAGTGCAAAGCTGACCGAAAGGTTAACTTTAAAGGTTTATGCGCTCGCGGCAAACAACCAGTTACAAAAAACTGACTGAAAGATCAAATTAAGGCAGCGTTGCACCGCATTAACGTTAGAAAGCCCTGCTCCAGCTGACGCGCGGCTTGAGCAGGATGTATGAAAACAAGGGATTTCAGAAGACACGCGTTCCCTGTAGCAGCTGTCGAGCCTGCGAGGCTGCGTTCGGCTGCGCAGCAGTCGCTAAACCCTGGGAAACCGGGGTGTTTGATTTGACGACTGCTTCGCAGCCGAACGCAGCCTCGCAGGCTCGACAGCTGCTACAAATGCTGCAAGTGCTGCAAGTGCTGCACACGTGCAGCGGGTGTGACGCTGGCCTCAGAAATCGACAGTCGCCGACAGCAGGTAAGTACGCGGGGTCGATAGCGTCAAACCGGGCTCGCTGTCATCCGATGCGCCCGCCGAACTCCAGTAGCGCTTGTCGGCTACGTTCTCGATATTGCCACGCAGGGTGATGGTCTTTTCGTCGACCCGGAACGCATAACGTGCGCCCACGTCGAAACGCTCCCAGGAGTCGATTTCCTTGTTGTTGGACTGATCCAGGTACTGCGAGCTGGAATAGAGGCCGCGACTGGTCAAGGTCAGGCCCTGCACGGTCGGCACATCCCACTCGGCACCAAGGTTGACGTTGTATTTCGGCGTGGCAGGCGCCCGGTTGCCATCAAACGTGCCATTGGTGGTGCTGGTCAACTCGCTGTCGATGTACATGACACCGCCGAGCAGGCGGAACCCTGTTAGCGGCTCACCAAACACGCTCACTTCAACACCGTCGTTTTGACGCTTGCCGTTCGGACCGAAGACGCGAGTCGTGGCATTGGTCTCGTAGGCCGGTTGCTTGATCCGGAACACTGCGGCGGTCACGGCAAAAGGGCCCGCGTCATACTTGGCGCCGACCTCAACCTGGCGGCTGATGAACGGCGGGAAGATTTCGTCCTCGTTCACCGAAGTCGATGGCGCGATCTTGCCCTGGCTCAGGCCTTCCATGTAGTTGGCGTACAACGACAGCTTGTCGGTCGCCTTGAACAAGATGCCCCCCGATGGCGACACCTTTTCCTCGTCATAAGCGGTGTCGCCTTTGATGTTATCCGACCAGTCGTCGACCTTCACTCGCTGCCAGCGGGCGCCGAGTGTCAGCAGCAGCCGATCATCAAAGAAGCCCAGCGTGTCGGACAACGCGACACCGCTGAAACGGTTCTCGGTGTACACCTTTGAATCGAATCGCGTCGGGGTTCCAGGCTTCGGTGTTTCGACCGGGTCGTAAAGGTTGCTGGGAGCCGAGGCGTACCGGGCACCGCCGTTTTCAAAGTCCATGTAGAAGTAGCTGGCAGCCAGATTGACCTCATGGCTCACCGGACCGGTATGAAACCAGTTGCGTACCCCTGCCGTGGCCGTCCGGACATTTTCGTCACGGGTGAAGTCGCGAGGTTGAACGCTGAAGTCCCCAGCATCGTTAGTGACCGAGACGGCATGACGGAGAAAGTCATGATTGCTTTTACGCGCGCCCACGCCGCCGTACAACATGACGGCATCGCTGACGTCGAATTCGCCGTTCGCTGTCCCGAACGTATCTTTGGTGCGCGCCTTGCTCCAGGCCTGCGCATAGTTGTGGCGGACATCGCTGGCACGGGGAACCTGGGCATTGGCGCCAACCTGCACGCGCTCCTGCGGTGCATCGGTGTCACGTTCGGTGTGCCCGATATCCGTTGAGAGCCGCAGGCGTTCACCACGGAAATCCAGGCCCAGCACCGCCATATCGCGATCGACGCTCTGGTGATCCCATTCGGTATCGCCGGACTGCTTCACGCCATTGAAGCGGATGCCGAACTTGTCATCCTCACCAAAGCGCCGACCGACATCCACGGCGCCGCCGAGCTGGTTGTTGGACGCGTAACTGCCGGTGAACGAAGTGATCGGCTTGTCGGTTGCACGCTTGGGTACCACGTTGATGCCGCCACCCACACTGCCCCGAGGCGAGATTCCGTTGATGAGCTGGGTAGGACCTTTGAGAATGTCGACGCGGTCGGCCATCTCCATATCAATCGTATAAGTGGGCAAGACACCGTAGAGGCCATTGTAGGCAACATCACTGTTGAACAGGCTGAGCCCACGAATGGTGAATTGCTCGTAACGACCACCCGCCGGGTTGGTGGCGCGAACCGACGGATCGTTAGCGATCAAGTCGCCCAAGGTACGCGCCTGCTGGTTTTCGATCACCTCACTGGTGTAGGTGGTCATGCTGAACGGCGTTTCCATGAAGTCTTTCGAGCCCAGCAACCCTTGCGAACCGCGTCGCGCAACCTGGCCGCCAGCGTACACCTCGCCATCCGCCCCGCCCGTGGCACCGAGAATCGAGGTCGGCGCCAGTTGCAGGCTGCTGCCTTCTGGCGCCGGTGTCAGGATGTACGCTTGTTCGCCCACCGGCTGCAGTTGTAGACCGGAACCCTGCAACAGTCGAGCGAAGCCCTCCTCCACCGCGAACTCGCCGGCAAGACCGGGGCTGCTACTACCACCCACCAGTGTCGGGTCCACCGACAGATTGACGCCAGCCAACCCGGCGAAACGCGTCAGCGCGGCACTGAGACTGCCTGCCGGCACCTGATAACTGCGTCGAGACGCGTCTTCAGCCCAACCGGCGGTGATGAACAACGGACAAGCACTCAGACTCAACAACAGGCTCAAGTGCAACAACGGACGACGGCTGGCGGGGACCAAACGCGGACTGGACGGGAACACTGCAGGCATTGAAAAAGTTCTCTTGGTTCGTTCACTTGCCTTGAATGACAATCGATACGAAAAAAGGGGACACGCCTTACACACTATTTTTGCGCGGCAGCAGCGTTACCCAATAACGCGTACGCGAATGCACCTCCAGTGGAAGGCTGGCCGCCAGCAGCGCCAGGATTCGATCGGTATCTTGCAGACGAAAACTGCCGGTGACGCGCAGGGATTCCAGCGATGGCTCCCAGCGCAAGACGCCCGGACGATAGCTGCTGAGCTCGCGCAAGAAATCACCCAAGGGTTGGTTCTGCGCCATCAGTACACCCTCACGCCAACCTGGCGCGAGTACGTCAAAGGGTTCAATAGCGCCCGCACCCGCTGCTTGAAGACTGACTTGCCGGCCGGCTTGCAACGAGAAGTCCGGTCCACGCAACGGTTGCAATCGCACCGCTCCTTTCAAGACTGACACCTTGCAACCCGTCTGCCCCTGACGAACGCACACTTCACCCTGACTGACGATGACTTGCCCGAAGTGGGTCTGCACGGTCAGCGGCGAGGAACCAGGAACGCTCAGCGCTATCTCGCCCTCCACGAGTTTCAACCAACGCTTCGTCAGATCGATGTCGACGGCGCTTGCGGTGTTCAGTTGCAGCGAGCTGCCATCGGCCAAGCGGACCGTCTTGCCTTCTCCGGTCGCGGTTCGCAGGTCCGCGCTCCAGACATCCAGTGGTAACTGTCGACTGATCAGCCAGGCAGCCGGCACCAATGCCACCGCCCCCAAGGCACGCTTGAGTACGGTACGCCGGCTTTCCTGCGGTCGATCGAGACTGGCCATCGCCAGCGCTGACGGCAGTTCGGCAAAGCGCTGACGCAGGAGTTGGGCTTTCTGCCAGGCCTGCTCGTGACTGGAATGGCTGTTTCGCCAGGTCTGCAGTTCGGCGCGATCCCGCTCATTGGCAGCACCGGATTCCATAAGCGCCAGCCATTGTGCAGCGGCCCGTACGGCCTGGCGGGCTTCAGCCGACGGCGCTGAGCCGATCACAGCATCACCAGCAGGCAATGTTCATAAGCCTGGGCCATGTAGCGCTTGATCGTGCGCTCCGAGACGCCCAGGCGCTCGGCGATGTCCTGATACGTCAAACCTTCCAATTGACTCCACAGAAACGCCCTGCGCACCGGTCTTGGCAGTCCATCGAGCAATTCATCGAGGGCTTGCAGGGTTTCCAGGAGGATCCAGCGCTGTTCAGGAGATGGGACACAATCTTCCGGCAAGAAGGCCAGCGCATTGAGGTAGGCCTGTTCGAGGCTGCGACGCTTGTAGAAATTGGTCAGGAGCCGCTTGCCGACAGTCGCCAGATAGGCACGGGGTTCTTGCAGATCAGCAATGCTCTGAGAGCTGGCGAGTAAGCGTACGAAGGTGTCCTGGCTGAGGTCCGCCGCATCATGGCCATTGCTCATGCGCCGCCTCAACCAGCCTTCCAGCCAACCACGATGATCGCGGTAGAGGTCGTTGAAAGATTGCTCCTCTGGCATTACTGCATCACTCATCTCAAGAAGCCCTGTGCCAACGAGTTATCGTTAATGAGAGTGATTCTAATTAATGTCAGCCGTGCGAAGGAAGCGCTTTATGTGTCAGTTGAGCAGAAAGGCTGGACGGGGAGGATAGGGAGGGAGAAATCGCTGAATCGCAGACACAAAAAACCCCGGTCTTTCGACCAGGGTCTTTGCTATCGACTCGAAGACAGCCTGAGGCTTTTCTTCGTAGCTCCAAGGCGTTCAGTGGGCCTTGTAGCAGATATGGCGCAGCGGACGGGACTCGAACCCGCGACCCCCGGCGTGACAGGCCGGTATTCTAACCGACTGAACTACCGCTGCGTATCGCTTTGGACTTGCGTCCAAGTAACTCGTCTGACTGAAAGCTTCGAGGCTTATCAATCTCGAACCAGGTAAAACCTGCTTCGGAAATATGGCGCAGCGGACGGGACTCGAACCCGCGACCCCCGGCGTGACAGGCCGGTATTCTAACCGACTGAACTACCGCTGCGCGTCGGTGGAGGCTTTTAAAAGCTTCCATCTTGCTTTCGCAAGACTCTCGGAAGTGGTGGGTGATGACGGGATCGAACCGCCGACATTCTGCTTGTAAGGCAGACGCTCTCCCAGCTGAGCTAATCACCCGGTTTGCATCTCCGAGGCCGCGAAATTTACGCAGGTAGCGAACCTAAGTCAATAGCAGGATTGAAGTTTTTCTGAAAAAGACAAAATCGTGTCGGTGGCTGGTGACAGTGGTGACGGCCAGACCGTCATCGCGAGCAGGCTCACTCCCACAATAGTCTGCGTTGCACCTGTGGGAGTGAGCCTGCTCGCGATAACAGAAGAACAGCCACCATCGATGCTTCAGCCTGTCACTCGCTGTAAATCATCTTCTTGGTCATCCCGCCATCCACCACGAACTCCTGGCCCGTGACGAACCCTGCATTGCGCGACAGCAGCCATGCCACCATCGCCGCCACGTCCTCGACCGTCCCTACCCTGCCCGCCGGGTGCTGGGCATGGTCGGCATCGGTAAGAGGTTCGGCGCGACGGGCAGACGGATCACGCGTATCGATCCATCCCGGACTGACGGCATTAACGCGAATCTCCGGCCCAAGGCTGATTGCCAGCGCATGAGTCAGGGCCAACAGCCCTCCCTTGCTCGCCGCGTACGCCTCAGTGTCAGGTTCCGACTGCCCGGCGCGGGTCGAGGCCAGATTGACGATAGCCCCGCTGTGAGCTCGCAGGTAAGGCGCGCAATGCTTTGCCAACAGCATCGGCCCGCTGAGGTTCACCGCCAGCACCCGATTCCAGTAAGACAGATCGAGGCTTTCCAGCGTGATGTTGTGCGGATCGGCAATGGCCGCATTGCACACCAGCGCATCAAGTCGGCCGAACTGTCCCAACACCTCGGCTACACCCAATGCCACCTGACCTTCGTTGGACACGTCCATGGCGATGAACCAGGCGTTTTCGCCCAGCACCTTGGCCACTTTCGAACCGCGGACCCGATCCAGGTCGGTCAGCACGACTTGCCAGCCTTCGCTGACCAGCCAGGCCGATATCCCCAGACCGATGCCCCGCGCAGCACCCGTGACCATCGCGACACGGCCATTGGTGCCAGTACCCGGCGTCGACAATTCGATCACAGCGCAGCCAGACCGCGCGCCAGATCGGCTTGCAGGTCTGTCACGTCTTCGAGGCCGACCGCGATGCGGATCAGGCTGTCACGAATACCCGCCGCTTCCCGCTCCTGCGGCGCCAGACGACCGTGGGAGGTGGTGCTTGGGTGAGTGATGGTGGTCTTGGTGTCACCGAGGTTAGCCGTGATGGATATCAGGCGGGTCGCATCGATAAAGCGCCAGGCGCCCTCTTTGCCACCCTTGACTTCGAAACTCACGACCGCGCCAAAGCCCTTCTGCTGGCGCTGGGCCAGTTCGTGCTGAGGATGACTATTAAGGCCGGCGTAATGGACTTTCTCGATGCCTTCCTGCTGCTCCAGCCACTCGGCCAGTTGCTGGGCGTTGGCGCAGTGAGCCTTCATCCGCAGGTTCAGGGTTTCAAGACCCTTGAGGAAGATCCAGGCGTTGAACGGACTCAGGGTTGGGCCTGCAGTGCGCAGGAAGCCGACCACTTCCTTCATCTGCTCGCTGCGTCCGGCCACGACACCGCCCATGCAACGACCCTGGCCGTCGATGAACTTGGTTGCCGAGTGCACGACGATGTCTGCGCCGAGTTTCAATGGCTGCTGCAATGCCGGGGTGCAGAAGCAGTTGTCGACCACCAGCATCGCGCCTTTGGCGTGAGCGATTTCCGATAACGCAGCGATGTCCACCAGTTCGGCCAGCGGATTGGAGGGAGACTCGACGAACAGCAGTTTAGTGTTGGCCTTGATCGCCGCATCCCAACCGGACAAATCTGCCAAGGGAACGTAATCGACTTCGATACCGAAGCGCTTGAAGTACTTTTCGAACAGGCTGATGGTCGAGCCAAACACGCTGCGAGACACCAATACATGGTCGCCGGCGCTGCACAAGCTCATCACCACCGCCATGATCGCAGCCATGCCGGTTGCGGTGGCGACGGCCTGCTCGGCGCTTTCCAGCGCGGCAATACGCTCTTCGAACGCACGCACGGTCGGATTGGTGTAGCGCGAGTAAACGTTGCCCGGGACTTCCCCGGCAAAGCGTGCCGCGGCATCGGCAGCGGTGCGGAACACGTAACTGGAAGTAAAGAACATCGGATCACCGTGTTCGCCTTCTGGCGTACGGTGCTGACCGGCGCGTACGGCCAGGGTATCGAACGCTACGCCGTCGAGGTCGCTGTCCAGCCGACCGGCATCCCAATCCTGACTCATGCTGTCACTCCTTGCCTTGCTCTTTTAGTAGATACAAAACCGGCCCCTCAGGGCCGGTAGTTACTCAGTTGTTATACAGATCAATGATCGCACTGACTGCCTGCGTCTTGACCTTGGAGGCATCATTGCGAGCCTGCTCGATCTTGTTCAGGTAAGCCTCGTCGACGTCGCCGGTAACGTACTGGCCGTCGAACACTGCGCAATCGAACTTCTCGATCTTGATCTTGCCGCCACCGACTGCTTCGATCAAGTCAGGCAGGTCCTGATAGATCAGCCAGTCAGCGCCGATCAGATCCGCCACGTCCTGGGTCGAACGGTTGTGTGCGATCAGCTCGTGAGCGCTCGGCATGTCGATGCCGTAGACGTTCGGGTAGCGAACGGCCGGTGCCGCGGAGCAGAAGTAAACGTTCTTGGCGCCCGCTTCGCGAGCCATCTGGATGATCTGCTTGCACGTGGTGCCGCGTACGATCGAGTCGTCCACCAGCATCACGTTCTTGCCGCGAAACTCCAGCTCGATGGCATTGAGCTTCTGGCGTACGGATTTTTTTCGTGCAGCCTGGCCAGGCATGATGAAAGTCCGGCCGATGTAGCGGTTCTTCACGAAGCCTTCGCGGAACTTGACGCCCAAGTGGTTCGCCAGCTCGAGCGCTGCGGTGCGGCTGGTGTCAGGGATCGGGATGACCACGTCGATGTCGTGTTCCGGACGCTCGCGCAGGATCTTCTCGGCAAGTTTCTCACCCATACGCAGACGGGCCTTGTAGACCGACACGCCGTCGATGATCGAGTCCGGACGCGCCAGGTAAACGTGTTCGAAGATGCACGGAGTCAGGGACGGGTTGTTTGCGCACTGACGGGTGTGCAGCTTGCCGTCTTCCGTGATGTAGACCGCTTCGCCCGGCGCGAGGTCGCGAATCAGGGTGAAACCGAGCACGTCCAGGGAGACGCTCTCGGAGGCAATCATGTACTCGACGCCTTCATCGGTGTGACGCTGACCGAAGACAATCGGGCGGATGCCATGCGGGTCGCGGAAACCGACGATACCGTAACCGGTCACCATCGCAACGACCGCGTAACCACCCACGCAACGGTTGTGCACGTCAGTGACGGCAGCAAATACGTCTTCTTCGGTAGGCTGCAGCTTGCCGCGCTGGGCCAGCTCGTGCGCGAACACGTTCAGCAGTACTTCCGAATCAGAGTTGGTGTTGACGTGGCGCAGGTCAGATTCGTAAATCTCCTTGGCCAGCTGTTCAACGTTGGTCAGGTTACCGTTGTGCGCCAGGGTGATGCCGTAAGGCGAGTTGACGTAAAACGGTTGAGCTTCAGCCGAAGTCGAGCTGCCTGCGGTCGGGTAACGCACATGGCCAATGCCCATGTGCCCGACGAGGCGCTGCATGTGACGCTGATGGAACACGTCACGTACCAGGCCATTATCCTTGCGCAGGAATAACCGGCCGTCATGGCTGGTCACGATACCGGCAGCGTCCTGGCCGCGGTGCTGGAGCACGGTTAGCGCGTCATACAGCGCCTGATTGACGTTCGACTTACCGACGATACCGACGATGCCACACATGCGACGCAACCCCTACTTAATGGATCTGAACTGAACAACACTCACTGAGGCGTTTTGGCCGTCGGCAAGAGGTGCTCCTTGAACGGTATCTCAGCGGGTACGCTGATACCGCTGGCAAGCCACTGACTGCTCCACCCGAGAATCAGGTTTTTGGACCAGTCTGCGACCAATAGAAACTTTGGCACGAGCTGTGATTCTTTCCACCACCCGTCCTGCTGTACCGGCCCCAGGCTCAACAGCCCGACCGCCACGACCACCAGCAACACGCCACGCGCTGCGCCGAAGGCCATGCCGAGAAATCGGTCGGTCCCGGATAGCCCGGTGACGCGAACCAACTCGCCGATAAGATAATTGATCATTGCGCCTACGATTAACGTGGCGACAAACATGATGGCACAGCCCGTGATTACACGAGCCGATGGCGTTTCTATGTATCCGGCGAGGTACTCGGACAATGAACCACCGAACATCCAGGCGACGACTCCTGCGATGATCCAGGTCACCAGCGATAATGCTTCTTTGACGAAGCCGCGGCTCAGACTGATCAATGCGGAGATGGCGACTATTGCAACGATCGCCCAATCAACCCAGGTAAATGGCACAGTGCAGCCTACAGACGGATAAGGCGGCGCATTTTAGCAGAGCCCATGCTGATCGGTAAGCTGCGATTGTCAGTGCATTTCAAATCGGGGTGATAGTTTTAACCCTTATCGAAACTGCACTCGCCCCTGTAGCAGCTGGCGAAGCCTGAGTCCGGCTGCTCAGCAGCCGTAAAATCAGGCAATTGGGTCTATTTGGCACACCGTGCAAGCGTGATTGACGGCTGCTTCGCAGCCGGACACAGGCTGCGCCAGTTGCTACAGGGATAAGCGCGTTTTAGCCGCGCTCGGGCTGGAAGCGCACTACAAAACCCTTGAGGTTCTGCTGGCGGCTTAGCAAGTCGCGCAAACGGTCGGCTTCTGCGCGCTCAATGAGCGGCCCGACGAATACCCGGTTCTTGCCGTCCGCTGTGCGGATGTAGGCGTTGTAGCCTTGGCTGCGCAAGGATTTCTGCAGGCTTTCAGCGCTGGCACGGTTCGACAGGCTGGCCAGTTGCACCGACCAACTGACCGACAGGCCATTGGCATCCACGCGACTTTGCGTGGTATCGGGTTTGCCAGGGGCCGCGGTGATTGGCTGGGCAGGCGGCGTGCTTGGCTTGGCCGCCATCGCTGGTACAGGCGCCGGCGCGACGGGTTTGGCAGCAGGTGCAGGCGCGACAGGGGCAGTCGGAGCGATAGGCATCGAAGGCTCTTCCTGCTGGGCGATTTCCTCATCGCTCGGTACCGGCTCTTGCGCAAGCGTCTGCGGCTCGGGCACGACCACGGGCTCGACCTGCACTTGCGGCATCGAAGGTGCTTGCGGTGCGGCGGGCGCCTCAACGGTCACCTGGCGTTGTTCATCCTGACGCGAAAACAGCATCGGCAGGAAAATCACCGCCAGTGCCACTAGAACCAAGGCACCGACCATCCGCTGTTTGTAGGCTTTATCCAGCAATGCCATTTGCCGCTTCCTCCGTGGAGCGCCGGGCCAACCATTCAAGGGCCTCGGCGACACAATAAAATGATCCGAACAACAGAATCTCGTCGTCGCTCGTAGCCAATGCACACTGCCCATCGAGGGCTGCAGCCACGCTGTCATAGGACGTTACCGATGCGCCAAGGTTCTGCAACACCCCGTTCAAATCGGCAACTGGCCGTGACCGGGGCGAATTTAGCGGCGCAACCGCCCAGTGCTGGACACTAGCATTCAACTCGCCCACAACACCATCGAGATCCTTGTCCGCCAGCAATCCGAACACGGCCAGACGCTTGCCTGCCGGTGGCCGACTGGCCAGTCGACGAGCCAGGTACTCGGCCGCATGAGGATTATGCCCCACGTCCAGCAACAGGCTCAGGCGCTTGCCTTGCCAATCGAACTGACGGCGATCAAGACGCCCTACCACCCGCGTAGCCTTCAGGGCATCGACAATCTGTGCGTCCACCCACGGCAGGTCCATCAGCAGATAAGCCTGCAGCGCCAGCGCGGCGTTTTCCATCGGCAGGTCAAGCAATGGCAGATCACGCAGCTCAATCACCTGCCCTTGAGCGTCGACACCGCGCCATTGCCAGTGATGATCGGTCACACCCAGATCAAAATCACGCCCGCGCAGGAAAAACGGACAAGCCAGCTCGCGCGCCTTATCAAGCAAAGGTTGTGGAGGATTCAGATCGCCGCAAAGCGCAGGCGCGCCCTGGCGGAAGATTCCGGCTTTTTCGTACGCCACGGATTCCCGGGTATCACCCAGATAGTCGGCATGATCGACGCCGATGCTGGTGACCAGTGCCATGTCGGCATCCACCACGTTGACTGTATCCAGACGCCCGCCCAGACCGACTTCCAGCACCACCGCGTCAAGCCCGGCCTGTTGAAACAGCCAGAACGCCGCCAGGGTGCCCATTTCGAAGTACGTCAGGGAAGTTTCGCCGCGGCCCGCCTCGACTGCAGCAAAGGCTTCGCACAGTTCGGCGTCGGTTGCTTCAACGCCGTTGACCTGCACCCGCTCGTTATAACGCAGCAGGTGCGGAGAATTGTAGACACCGACGTTCAGGCCTTGCGACCGTAGCAACGAAGCCACGAATGCGCAGGTAGAACCCTTGCCGTTGGTGCCGGTGACCGTAATCACCCGAGGCGCCGGCTTGCCCAGTCCCATGCGGGACGCTACCTGTTGCGAGCGCTCCAGGCCCATGTCGATGGCCGAAGGGTGCAACTGCTCAAGGTAGGCGAGCCACTCGCCAAGGGTACGTTGGGTCATATGTTGGCAGGCACCGGCGGAACCACGATTGGCTCGATAGGTGCGGCGACGAATTTAGGCGTCGGCAGGCCCATCATCTGTGCCAGCAGGTTGCCCAGACGCGGACGCAGCTCCTGACGGTGAATGATCATGTCGATCGCGCCGTGTTCGAGCAGGAATTCGCTGCGCTGGAAGCCTTCCGGCAATTTTTCACGCACGGTCTGTTCGATGACGCGCGGACCGGCAAAGCCGATCAGGGCTTTCGGTTCGCCGACGATCACATCGCCCAGCATCGCCAGACTGGCGGAAACGCCGCCGTAGACAGGGTCAGTCAGTACCGAGATGAACGGAATGCCTTCTTCACGCAGACGCGCCAGCACCGCGGAGGTCTTGGCCATTTGCATCAGGGAGATCAAGGCTTCTTGCATCCGCGCGCCGCCGGAAGCCGCGAAGCAGATCATCGGGCATTTGTTTTCCAGTGCGTAGTTGGCAGCGCGTACAAAGCGCTCACCGACGATGGCACCCATCGAACCGCCCATGAAGGAGAATTCGAAAGCCGACACCACGACCGGCATGCCCAGCAGCGTACCGCTCATGGAGATCAGGGCATCTTTTTCGCCGGTCGCTTTCTGTGCGGCGGTCAGGCGATCCTTGTACTTCTTGCCGTCACGGAATTTCAGACGGTCGACGGGCTCAAGCTCAGCGCCCAGTTCGGCACGGCCTTCAGCGTCGAGGAAAATGTCGATACGGGCGCGGGCGCCGATACGCATGTGGTGATTGCACTTGGGGCAAACGTCCAGGGTCTTTTCCAGCTCCGGACGATACAGCACAGCCTCGCAAGACGGGCATTTGTGCCACAGACCTTCAGGCACCGAGCTCTTCTTGACCTCGGAACGCATGATCGAAGGGATCAGTTTGTCTACTAACCAGTTGCTCATGCTTTCTTTCTCCAGTACCGGCGGCTCGAACACTTTGGTTCGCAGCCCCGCGTATGCCCTTGAGCTAAATTCATATGTGCGGCGATGATCGACTGGGTGGCCGGATCAGCAAACGTGACCTGCGTACCACCCAAAAACCCTCAGCCATGCCTGTGGACGGCGGCAGTGTGCCAGCCGTCACATCAACGTGCCGCGTACTGCCTTGATGAACGCCTGAACCTTTGCGTGATCCTTGATTCCCTTGCTCGCCTCTACCCCGCCACTGACGTCGACCGCGTAAGGCCGGACCCGCGCAATCGCTTCGGCAACGTTGTCCGGTGTCAGGCCACCCGCCAAAATGATCGGTTTGCTCAACCCTTGAGGTATCAGAGACCAGTCGAACGCTTCCCCGGTTCCCCCAGGCACGCCCTCGACGTAGGCATCCAGCAGGATACCGCTGGCACTTGGAAAGGCATCGCAAGCGGCCGCAATGTCGTCACCGGCCTTGACCCGCAGCGCCTTGATATACGGACGGTGCCAGCCTTCACAATCCGCCGCCGTTTCATCACCATGGAACTGCAACAGATCCAGCGGCACGGCGTCGAGCAGTTCGCCCAACTCGCAACGGCTGGCGTTGACGAACAATCCCACGGTGGTCACGAACGGCGGCAGCGCCTTGATAATGTCCCGCGCTTGCTGAAACGTCACGGCACGCGGGCTTTTTGCATAGAAGACGAATCCGATCGCATCTGCCCCGGCCTCTACCGCTGCCAACGCATCTTCTATGCGGGTAATCCCGCAAATCTTGCTGCGAACGGCTGACATGTCGATAGAACCCCAAGGCAAATCCGAGAAAGTCCCGGATGGTAACAAATGCGTTCGAGGGCGTCAGCCGTCAAGTTCGGTGAAACCGGTCAAGAAGTGCGGGCCAATGTAACGCTGCGGCAATTCGAACTCGTCGCGGTATTCAACCTGCACCAGATACAAGCCGAAAGGATGCGCGGTCACCCCGCCAGAACGACGGATCCGGCTCTCCAGCACCTCTTTCATCCACTCCACCGGGCGCTCGCCGGCACCGATGGTCATCAGCACGCCGGCAATGTTGCGCACCATGTGGTGCAGGAACGCGCTGGCACGGATGTCCAGCACGATCATCTTGCCGTGGCGAGTGACTCGCAGGTGATGAAGTTCCTTGATCGGCGACTTGGCCTGGCACTGACCCGCGCGGAAAGCGCTGAAGTCATGGGTACCCACCAGACACTGCGCCGCCTCGGCCATACGGTCGACGTCCAGGGGCCGGTGGTTCCAGGTGATTTCATCGTTCAAGTGCGCCGGACGGATCTGATCGTTGTAGATCACGTAGCGATAGCGCCGGGCAATGGCTTTGAACCGCGCATGAAAATCCGCCGGCATGGCCTTGGCCCAGCTGACACTGATGTCGTGGGGCAAGTTGATGTTGGCCCCCATGACCCAGGCTTTCATCGAGCGCTCGACCTGCGTGTCGAAATGCACCACCTGTCCGCATGCGTGCACGCCGGCGTCAGTGCGACCGGCGCAGAGCAGCGAGACAGGCGAGTCGGCGACTTTCGACAACGCCTTTTCCAGGGTTTCCTGCACGGTGAGCACGCCGGAGGCCTGACGCTGCCAGCCGCGATAACGCGAGCCTTTGTATTCAACGCCCAACGCGATCCGGAAAAAGCCGTCGGCCGCCATTTCGGCGGCAGGATTATCTATATTTGCCAAGGAGTGACAGCCTGCTGATGTACGCAAAGGCGGGCATTATAAGGCGGCGGGACGTGGAAGCCAGTGCAACTGTCGACACGATGTTGAATGTCAGGGCCTCATCGCGGGCAAGCCCGCTCCCACAGGTTTTGTGAACAGCGCAAATCACTGTGGGAGCGGGCTTGGTCTGGGCGGCATTCCGACGATGACCATCCCACCACCACCCTCGCACTCCCGGCAGAAACAAAAACGGCAGCCTCAATGGGCTGCCGTTCTCTTTACGACTTACCGAGCATTCAAGCCAGACGCGACAACATCTCCTTTGCTTCGCTCTTCTGCCCGTCATCACCCTCGGTCACCACCTCGTTAAGGATGTCCCGCGCACCGTCGTTGTCGCCCATGTCGATGTAGGCCTGGGCCAGATCGAGTTTGGTCGCCACTTCGTCGGTACCGGAAAGGAAGTCGAACTCAGGCTCGTCAGCGGCGGAAGCCATGGCGTCTTCCGCTGAAAAGGTCGGCCCGCTGATGTCCTGGGACAGGCGGTCGAGCTCCGCGCTGAAGTCGTCCGGCTTGGCGGACAAATCGTCGGCAGCGACGGGGGCGTCCATTTCGTCCGCCAGCGACAGGTCGAAGTCGGCCGGCAACTCCAGATCGTCCAGTGCTACTTCCGGGACGGTCGGCGCTTCGGCAACCGGCAGATCCTTGGCATCGTCGTCCAGGTTCAGCAGGAAATCATCTTCGGCCAACGTGGCTGGCGACGCTTCACCCCCGAGGTCCATGTCCAGATCAAAATCAGACAGGTCGTCGAGGTTTTCCTTGATGTCAGTCTGCTGCTGCAACACCGACTCAAAGCTCAGGTCATCGTCAGACGGGAATGCGTCCAGCTCTTCCACGGGGTCCGCTTCGGGAGAAACGACGGCCGGAGAAGCGGCTTCCAGATCATCCAGGCTCAAGTCGAAGTCATGATCAAAGTTGTCATCAGCCGGCACCACTGGCGCAGGCGCCTCCGGCTCATCCAGCATCAGGTCCTTGACGTACTGGGCATCCATTTGCGCTGCGATAGCCGCAGCGCCGATACCACCCGCCGCCACGAGCGCCATGGCCGGGAAGCGGCTTTTCAACTGCTCGACCTGAGCGAAGTTGTCGCCGTTGGCAATCAGCTTGCGCTCCTGGGCGACGAACGCATCGCGATCGCCCTGCTGCCCGTAGACTTCCATCAGCTTCAAGCGCAAATCACTGCGTTGCGGTTCCTGCTTGATGCCATCTTCCAGTATCGCGGCGGCCTGATTCAGGCGACCGGCAGCAATGTGCGACTGCGCCCGGCCCAACACATCATCATTGTGTTCGGCGGCTGGCGAGATCAGCGGCGCTGCGATCGGTGGCGTTACGATGACCGGAGCGATCACTGGCGCCGGTGCAGGCACAGGCGCTGGAGTCGGCTCTACAGCCGGCGCGGTGGCGAGCTTCACGCTTGCAGGCGGAACTTCCAGGCCTTCGAAACTGCTTTCCGGCAAATCGTGATCGACCGAGAATTCTTGCTCCTCGGACAATGCGCGAGCCATGCGCAGATGCTTTTCAGCCTCCTGTTGAGCTTTGCGCCGACGGGCCAGCAACAGCAACAGAAGCAGCAGGATGACTGCGCCACCGCCGACCATGCCCAGCAACCATGGATTGGTCAGCAGCTCATTGAATTTCTGATCGTCAGTAGTTTTAACCGGCGTCGGCTCGACAGGCTTCTCGGCAGGTGCCGGCGAGGCCTCGGGTACCACCGCCTCAGGCGCTGGCGTCACCGGTGCTATCGGCGCGACTTCAGCAGGCGTCGCGGCCGCTGGACTGCCTGCCAGTTCCGCCGACATGGCGGGCGCGGCAGCCGCATCCGCTGGAGCGTCTGCAGCGCCCTCAGCCTGCAACTTGGCCAATTGGTTGTTCTTCAGTTCAATCAGGCGTTGCAGCTTGTCCAGCTGACTTTGCAGATCGGTCATGCGGCTTTTCAGTTCGGCGTTGTCACGACGGGTCGTGTCGAGGCTTTCCTGGGTCACCGCCAGCTTGTTGCTCAATTTCTTCGCATCGCCCGCAGCGCCTTTGGCACCGGGCTTGCCCGTCTCGGCCGAGACCAGGCTCAAGTTGTCCTTGGGAGCTTGCGAGGTCGCGCCATCACCGCGAGGACGGTTAGTGGCATCCAGTTGTTGCTGGCCAGCGCCCGCCTTGGGTACATAGCGACGGCCCTGACGCCAGGCGGTGTTCTGTGCGGCGACTTCGGCGATGGCTTTAGGTTGCGGCAGATTGGTGCTTTGCGCCTGATCCGGCAGACGCAGCACCTGACCGGTTTTCAACCGGTTGATGTTGCCATCGATAAAGGCATCCGGGTTAAGTGCCTGGATGGCCAGCATGGTCTGCTGAATCGAACCGCCATTACGCGCCTTCGCAGCGATTTCCCACAAAGTATCGCGCGGCGTGGTGGTGTACTGGGCGGGTTTGGTCGCGCCGGTGACCGGTGCAGCGACAGTTTGCGTCGGTGCAGGCTGAGCAGCCGCGTCAGCGGTCTGCGGCGAGAATTTGGAGGGATCGAGCAACACGCTGTAATCGCGCATCAACCGACCGCTTGGCCACATGACCTGAACCAGGAATTTCACCATCGGTTCGGACAGCGGCTTGCTGGATGTCACACGCAGGATGCTTTTACCGCCGGGGTTGAGCACCGGCGTAAAGGTCAGGTCGTTGAGAAACGCCTGGCGGTCGACACCGGCCTTGGCGAAATCTTCGGGTGAGGCCAGGCTCGGCACCACTTCAGCAGCAGTGAGCTCCTTGACATCAAGAAGCTCGATTTCCGCCACCAGCGGCTGGTTCAGCGTCGACTTCAGGGTCAGCTCCCCGAGCCCGAGGGCATGCGCCACACCGGAGGACAGCGCCGAGGCGGCCGCTATTGCTAACACCAGTTTGCGAACTTGAACCATAGCCTCATCCTTTGTTTGAACATTCCTCGGCCAGCGAGAAGGTGTTGATAGTCGCTGCCGTAAGGCATTGCGCGCGGCGGCGAAGGGTCGTCGCGCGCGATCTTTTCTTTCTTGCCACGCGAAGCCCCGAAGGGTGACTCGCGATCAGCACTTCGGCCAAGCATAGCGCCCGGCCAGATTCAGTCGACAAATTGTTGCCAAGTATCTTTTACGCTAGGTCTTTTATCAACAATTCAGCCACCTGCACAGCATTGAGCGCGGCACCTTTGCGTACGTTATCTGACGTCAGCCAGACATTAAGTTCCGACGGGTCGTCGATTCCCCGGCGGACCCGACCGACGTACACCACATCCTGCCCTACCGCGTCGCCCACCGCTGTCGGGTAATCGCCAGCTTCTACCAGTTCGATGCCTGGTGCGTCTTCGAGGGCCGCGTTGACTTTCGCCAGGTCGACCTCACGCGAAGACTGCAGGGTCACACTAAAGCTATCGCCAAAAAACACCGGCGCTTGAATGCACGTAACGGAAATCTTTAACGAAGGCAGCGCCAACACCTGACGCACTTCGCGAACCAGGCGTTTTTCCAGCAAGGTATGGCCCTGTTCATCCGGCTTGCCGACCTGAGCCAGGAGGTTGAACGCCATCTGCCGATCAAAGAACGTCGGCTCCAGCGGACGCACATTCAGCAGCTCGGCGGTTTGCCGGGCCAGTTCAGTCACGGCTTCACGACCCTGGGCTGATACCGCCAGACTCGCCGTCAAATTGATACGTTGCAGGTCGATGATGCTGAGCAACGGCGCCAGCAGCACGGCCAGGGTGGTGGCCGAAGGACTTGGGCTGCTGACTTGGAAAGGTTGTTTCATTCCGGCGAGGATATCGCCATTGGCCTCAGGCACGACTTGCGGCGCCTGGTCGGCGGGCAACGCGCCGGACAGGTCGATCAGCGAGCAGCCGGCCGCCGTGGCGCGCGAGGCGAAGCTGAGGGTGACCGCGGGACCGGCGGCGAAGAACACCAGCTGGACCTTGCTGAAGTCAAACTCATCGACTTCGCGCACACGTACGTTCTTGCCGCGAAATGGTACCGAATGCCCGGCGGACTCGCTGCTGGCAAGCAGGTGCAGGTTGCCCACCGGGAAGTCGCGCTCTTCGAGAATCTGCACAAGCGTTTCGCCGACAGTACCGGTCGCGCCGATCACGGCAATATCAAGGGTCTGGCTCATGGTTTTACCTCTGGCGAAACGGGGGGAGCGGCACTTTACCGGGTGGGTGGCATGCAAGCAATTGATCGGCGAAACCTTGTAGCAGCTGCCGAAGGCTGCGTTCGGGGACGAAGTCCTCGCTTAGGGGATCCCTCAATCGTTCAAAAGAACCCAGCGTTCAGTTTCTACGACTGCTTCGCAGCCGAACGCAGGCTTCGCCAGCTGCTACAGGGGTTAATCGGCGCGTAAAAAAACCCGCACCTCTTTCAAGGCACGGGTTCTTTCATTGCATCAATCGATCAACGCTCAAGCAGAATCCGCAGCATGCGACGCAGCGGTTCGGCCGCGCCCCACAACAGCTGGTCGCCGACGGTGAAGGCACCGACGAATTGCGAACCCATGTTCAGCTTGCGCAGACGGCCAACCGGTACATTCAAGGTGCCGGTGACCTTTGTCGGGCTCAGCTCCTGCATGCTCATCTCACGGTTGTTCGGCACCAGCTTGACCCATGGGTTGTGCTGGCTGATCAGCCCTTCGATGTCGGCGATCGGCACGTCTTTGTTCAGCTTGATGGTCAGCGCCTGGCTGTGGCAACGCATGGCGCCGATGCGCACGCAGATACCGTCGACCGGAATCGGGTTCTTGAAACGACCCAGTATCTTGTTGGTCTCGGCCTGAGCCTTCCACTCTTCGCGGCTCTGACCGTTCGGCAGTTCCTTGTCGATCCACGGGATCAGGCTGCCGGCCAACGGAACACCGAAGTTTTCGGTCGGGTACGCGTCGCTGCGCATGGCTTCGGCCACACGACGGTCGATGTCGAGGATCGCGCTGGCAGGATCCGCCAATTGATCGGCGACAGCGCCGTGGGTCACGCCCATTTGCTTGATCAGCTCACGCATGTGCTGCGCGCCGCCACCGGAGGCCGCCTGATACGTCATGGCGCTCATCCACTCCACCAGACCGGCTTCGAACAGACCGCCAAGGCCCATCAACATCAGGCTGACGGTGCAGTTGCCGCCGATGTAGTTCTTGGTGCCCGCATCGAGCTGCTGGTCGATAACCTTGCGGTTTACCGGGTCCAGCACGATCACCGCGTCATCCTGCATGCGCAGGCTGGAAGCGGCGTCGATCCAGTAACCCTGCCAGCCAGCTTCGCGCAGTTTCGGGAAGACTTCGCTGGTGTAGTCGCCACCCTGGCAGGTCAGGATCACGTCGAGGGTCTTCAGCTCTTCAATGCTGTAAGCGTCCTTGAGCGGCGCAATATCCTTGCCCACGGACGGGCCTTGGCCACCGACATTGGAAGTGGTGAAAAACACCGGCTCAATAAGATCGAAATCCTGCTCTTCCAGCATCCGCTGCATGAGCACGGAACCGACCATACCGCGCCAACCGATCAGACCTACACGTTTCATCGCAACTACACCTTCTTTAAAAAGTGGGCCGCTGCTTTCGACGTTGAAAGTGGCAGCGGGCCCGAGAGATTACAGATTCCGCAGCGCGGCGACTACTGCGTCGCCCATTTCCTGCGTACCGACCTTAGTGCAACCCGTCGACCAGATGTCACCGGTACGCAGGCCTTGATCCAGAACCAGGCTCACGGCTTGCTCGATGGCATCAGCGGCAGCCTGTTGGTTGAAGCTGTAACGCAGCATCATCGACACCGACAAAATGGTCGCCAACGGGTTGGCAATGCCTTTGCCTGCGATGTCCGGCGCCGAACCGTGGCACGGCTCGTACATGCCCTTGTTGTTGGTGTCCAGGGACGCCGACGGCAGCATGCCAATGGACCCGGTCAACATGGAAGCCTGGTCAGACAGGATGTCGCCGAACAGGTTGTCGGTCACGATCACGTCGAACTGCTTGGGTGCGCGCACCAGTTGCATCGCGGCGTTGTCGACGTACATGTGGCTCAGTTCGACTTGCGGGTAATCCTTGGCCACTTCTTCGACGATTTCACGCCACAGTTGGCTGGACGCCAGCACGTTGGCCTTGTCCACCGAGCACAGCTTCTTGCCGCGCACCATGGCCATGTCGAAACCGACACGGGCGATACGGCGGATTTCGCTTTCGCTGTAAGGCAGCGTGTCGTAAGACTGACGCTCGCCGTTTTCCAGGGTACGTGTACCGCGCGGCGCGCCGAAGTAGATGCCGCCGGTCAGCTCGCGAACGATCAGGATATCCAGACCGGAAACGATTTCCGGCTTCAAGCTGGAGGCGTCGGCCAGTTGCGGGTAGAGGATCGCCGGACGCAGGTTGCCGAACAGGCCTAATTGCGCACGGATTTTCAGCAGACCGCGCTCTGGACGGATGTCACGCTCGATGGTGTCCCATTTCGGGCCGCCCACGGCGCCCAGCAACACAGCGTCAGCCGCGCGGGCACGCTCCAGGGTTTCGTCGGCCAGCGGCACGCCGTGTTTGTCGATGGCCGCGCCGCCGATCACGTCGTGGCTGAATTCAAAGCCCAGGCTGTACTTGTCGTTAGCCAGCTCCAGCACCTTGACCGCTTCGGCCATGATTTCCGGGCCAATACCGTCACCTGGGAGAATCAGAATCTGCTTGCTCATGCTTTCCTCATGTCATCAGTCGGTGCACCCCTTGGGCGCACCCGGAAAAATTCTATCGTCCGGCGGCTATCGTTCAGTGCTTAGCGTTCTGCAAACAGAACCAGCACATCGGTACTGAACGAACCATCGGCCTCAATCTCAAAATATTCGCGCACTTCGTTGCCCATCGACTGCTGCAACTCGCGGATCGCCGCGCGCATCACCTGTGGCGTGCGCATGCGTTCGACCCAGGAGTTGTATTCCAGGCGCAGACGTTGACGGGTGGTGCTGCGGGTATGCAACCCCGCCTCACTGACCTGACGCAACCACTCACCGGCGCAATAGTCGCGCACATGGCTGGTGTCGCGCAGTACTTCGACGCTTTGCAGGTAAGTGTCGAACAGCGGGCTACCTGGTGACAACACATCGATGAACGCTGCCACGCCACCCGGCTTCAGTACCCGACGGACTTCGCGCAACGCCAACCCCAGATCGCTCCAATGGTGCGCGGAGTAGCGACTGAAGACGAAGTCGAATTCACCGTCGGCGAACGGCAGGCGTTCCGCAGCGCCAAGGACCGTCGACACGTTGCTCAAGCCCCGGTCAGCAGCAGCACCGGCCACCACGTCGAGCATCTGCTGCGACAGGTCATAAGCCACCACGTCCTTGACCAGCGAGGCGACGTGAAAACTCACGTGACCGGCGCCGCAACCCACGTCCAGCACCCGTGCATCGCCCTGCCCTGCCAGTTCGGCCTGTAGCAGCGCGAATTCGGTGCCTTGAGCGTGTACGGCGCTGCTCAAGTAGGCGGAGGCCTGTTCACCGAATTGCTTTTGTACAACCTGACTGTGGGCGGTGCTGGTCATGGGGATTTCCTTTTGGGTTTAAGCCTTGTGTTGCCTGGTCGGGCCTCATCGCTGGCAAGCCAGCTCCCACAGGGTTTTTTGAACCCCGCAAATCCAATGTGGGAGACAGCCTGCTGGCGATGGCGTCATCACGCCTTACGCAAATTTACGCGTCACGAAACAACCAAGGCTGACTCGCCCGGTGCTTGCCTTCAAACGTCGCAATCGCCTCGTGGTCCTGCAACGTCAGGCCAATGTCATCCAGACCATTCACCAGGCAATGCTTGCGGAATTCATCCAGCTCAAAGCTGTAGACCTTGCCATCCGGCCGGGTCACGGTCTGGGCTTGCAGGTCGACCGTCAACTCGTAGCCAGGATTCGCTTCAACCTGCTGGAACAGCTCATCAACCTCAGCGTCACTCAAGATGATCGGCAGCAAGCCGTTCTTGAAACTGTTGTTGTAGAAGATGTCGGCATAGCTCGGCGCGATGATGCTACGGAAACCGTATTCTTCCAGGGCCCACGGCGCGTGTTCACGGCTGGAACCACAACCGAAGTTCTCACGGGCCAGCAACACACTGGCGCCCTGATAACGCTCGGCGTTGAGCACGAAATCCTTGTTCAGCGGACGCTTGGAGTTGTCCTGGTAGGCGTAGCCCACGTCCAGATAGCGCCACTCGTCAAACAGATTCGGACCAAAACCGGTGCGCTTGATCGACTTCAGAAACTGCTTCGGAATGATCTGGTCGGTGTCGACGTTGGCCCGGTCCAATGGCGCGACCAAACCGGTGTGTTGGGTAAAAGCTCTCATGTGCGGTTCCTCAGATCAGTTCGCGAACGTCGATGAAACGACCGTTGACGGCAGCCGCCGCGGCCATGGCCGGACTCACCAGGTGCGTACGGCCACCGGCGCCCTGACGGCCTTCGAAGTTGCGGTTGGAGGTCGAGGCGCAATGCTCGCCCGACTCCAAACGGTCCGGGTTCATCGCCAGGCACATCGAGCAACCCGGCTCACGCCATTCAAAACCGGCTTCGAGGAAAATCTTGTCCAGACCTTCAGCCTCGGCTTGGGCCTTCACCAGGCCCGAGCCCGGCACGACGATAGCCTGCTTGATGGTCGAAGCGACTTTGCGGCCCTTGGCAATCACGGCAGCAGCACGCAGGTCTTCAATTCGCGAGTTGGTGCACGAACCAATGAATACGCGGTCCAGCTGAATATCGGTGATCGCCTGATTGGCGCTCAAACCCATGTACTTCAAGGCGCGTTCGATGGAACCGCGTTTGACCAGGTCCATTTCCTTGGCCGGGTCCGGCACGTTCTGATCAACGGCCAGGACCATCTCTGGCGAGGTGCCCCAGCTGACTTGCGGCTTGATCTGGGTCGCGTCGAGTTCAACCACGGTATCGAACTTGGCATCAGCGTCGGACACCAGGTCTTTCCAGGCTTCGACCGCCATGTCCCATTCCGCGCCTTTCGGGGCGAATGGACGGCCTTTGACGTACTCCACGGTTTTTTCGTCCGCAGCGACCAGACCTACCCGAGCGCCGGCCTCGATGGACATGTTGCAGATGGTCATGCGGCCTTCGATCGACAGATCACGAATCGCGCTACCGGCGAACTCGATCGCATGACCATTACCGCCAGCGGTGCCGATCTTGCCGATTACCGCGAGCACGATGTCTTTGGCGGTGACGCCGAACGGCAATTGGCCTTCGACGGACACCAACATGTTTTTCATTTTCTTGGCGACCAGGCACTGCGTGGCGAACACATGCTCGACCTCGGAAGTGCCGATGCCGTGTGCCAACGCGCCAAACGCGCCGTGGGTCGAGGTGTGCGAGTCGCCGCAGACGACAGTCATGCCCGGCAAGGTCGCGCCCTGTTCCGGGCCGATCACGTGAACAATCCCCTGACGCACGTCATTCATTTTGAATTCAGTGATGCCATATTCGTCGCAATAGTCGTCGAGGGTCTGAACCTGCAAACGCGAGACCTGGTCGGTGATTGCTTCGATCCCGCCCTTGCGATCCGGGGTAGTCGGCACGTTGTGGTCCGGGGTGGCGATGATCGAGTCAACGCGCCAAGGCTTGCGCCCGGCCAGGCGCAGGCCTTCGAAAGCTTGGGGCGAAGTCACTTCATGGATGATGTGGCGGTCGATATAGATCAGCGACGACCCATCGTCGCGCCGTTTCACTTCATGGGAATCCCAAAGCTTGTCGTAAAGCGTTTTGCCGGCCATCAGACGGTCCTCATCAGCTTGTTTCTATGCCCTGGGCTTTTTCAATAACCCCTTGGCTTGTGAGGTCGATCCTAGGGGGTTACATTAAATAACTCAAATTCATATTTTTTATGCTTTGGATAACCAACTGGAATACTGCAATGGACCTCGCCAACCTCAATGCTTTTATCGCGATTGCCGAGACCGGCAGCTTCTCTGGCGCAGGCGAACGGTTACACCTGACCCAGCCTGCGATCAGTAAACGCATCGCCGGTCTGGAGCAGCAATTGAAGGTACGCCTGTTCGATCGCCTGGGCCGTGAAGTCGGTCTGACCGAGGCTGGTCGCGCCCTGCTGCCGCGGGCTTATCAGATCCTCAATGTGCTCGACGATACCCGCCGCGCCCTGACCAACCTGACCGGCGAAGTCACGGGCCGCCTGACCCTGGCCACCAGTCACCACATCGGCCTGCACCGATTGCCGCCCTTATTAAGGGAGTTCACACGACGCTACCCCCAGGTCGCGCTGGATATTCAGTTCCTCGATTCGGAAGTAGCCTACGAAGAAATCCTCCACGGTCGCGCCGAACTGGCGGTCATCACCCTCGCACCAGAGCCCCACTCGCTGGTTAAGGCCACACCAGTGTGGGACGACCCGCTGGACTTTGTGGTCGCGCCGGAACATTCACTCATCAGCAACGGTGCCGTCAGCCTGGCGGACATTGCCCTGCATCCGGCCGTGTTCCCCGGCGGCAACACCTTTACCCACCACATCGTCCAGCGTCTGTTTGAAGCGCAGGGCCTGACGCCAAACATCGCCATGAGCACCAATTACCTGGAAACCATCAAGATGATGGTCTCGATTGGCCTGGCCTGGAGTGTATTGCCACGCACCATGCTCGATGATCAAGTGGCGCGTATACCTTTGCCGGGCATACAGCTCACTCGCCAGCTAGGCTATATCGTGCACACCGAACGGACGCTGTCGAATGCGGCACGGGCCTTTATGGCCTTGCTGGATGCACAAATCGATCGGCCAGGGACTCATGGCTAACGTGTGCTACGCCTATAGAGCCGCGAGACCCTGCGCCTAACGCCCACTCAGCTTAAGGCTTGCCAATGCCGAAATCTGTTGACCGAATTCCGCCAATGCCGCGTATTCAGGCGCTTGACCCAAAACAGTCAGAGCAGAGCTGGGAAAGCGCACCGCAATTGCTGGCCGCCCTTAACGGTGCACGCCTGGGCGCCTGGTATTGGGATATCGAGCGCGGGCAGATCAGCTGGTCACGGGGCACTCAAGCGCTGTTCGGCTTCGACCCGCACGCGCCATTGCCCGCCGATCTGGAATACCTCGACCTGCTGCCGCCAGAAGATCGGGCGAAGACCGTCCGCGCCTTTAACGCAGTGATCGCCGGCGCACCGCTGGCACAGGCGATGCACCACCGTATTCGCTGGCCCGATGGCAGCCTGCATTGGCTCGAAATCAATGGCAGCCTGCTGCCAGACAAGGATGGGCACCCACGCATGATCGGCGTAATCCGCGAAATCACCCATCAGCGCCAGCGCGAACAAGCCCTGACCAGCTCGGAGAAGCGCTTCGCAACGCTGTTTCACCTGTGCCCGAACATGGTGCTGCTGACTCGTCAGGAAGATGGCCTGATCACCGAGGCCAACCAGTATTTCGAGAGCCTGTTCGGCTGGCCCGTGCAGGATGCCATTGGCCGCACCACCCTCGAGCTTGGCTTGTGGGTGCACCCGGAACATCGCGAGCACCTGGTCAAAGCCACCAAGGCCAAAGGCGAGCTGGTCAGCATGGAAGTGCAGTTTCGCGCCAGCAACGGGCAAATCCACGACGGCATCCTCAGCGCACAAAAGGTCGAGCTCGAAGGCCAACCGTATCTGCTGAGCACCTTCCTCGACACGACTGAACGCAAGGCCGCCGAGCATGCCCTGAAAGACAGTCAGGAGCGTCTGGACCTGGCGCTGGATTCTGCGCAACTCGGCACCTGGGACTGGCACATTCCCAGCGGCATGCTTTACGGCTCGGCGCGCGCTGCGCAATTGCACGGAATGGAAGCCAAACCCGTCCATGAATCCTTCGACGAGTTTTTCGAGGGTGTGCCCGGTGAAGAGCGCGACACCATGCGTGACGCCTACCGCAGCTTGCGCGAAGGTCCCGCCGGCAATTATCAGCTGACCTATCGAGTGCAATTGGCGGACGGCACTTCGCGGTATCTGGAGAGCCGCGCCCGCCTCTATCGCGATGAAAATGGCACGCCCTTGCGCATGGCTGGCACCCTGCTGGATATCACCGAACAGGTGGAGCGCGAACAGCAGTTGATTGCCTCGGAAGAAAAGTTCGCCACGCTGTTCCAGGTCAGCCCGGATCCGATTTGTGTCACTCATCAGGACAGTGGCCAATTCATCGAAATCAACTCCAGCTTTACCCAGACGTTCGGCTGGAGCGCCGCCGATGTGATCGGTCGAAGCGCCGATGAAATCGGCCTGTGGGACGCCTCGTCCAAAAGCCTGCAGCGGATCGAACAGGTCATCCGTGAACAGGGATTGAGCAACGTGGCGATCCACGTCCAACACAAGAACGGGCAGTCGTTGACCTGCGTGATCTCCAGTCGCCAGATCAGCGTCGGCGACCAGCCGTGCATCGTCACCAACCTGCGTGACATCACGCAACAGCAGCGCTCCGAAGCGGCACTCAAGGCCAGCGAAGAGAAGTTCGCCAAGGCGTTTCACTCCAGCCCCGACGCCATCACCATCACCGAGCGCGACACCGGACGCTATCTGGAGGTCAATGACGGGTTCTGCCGACTCACCGGTTACCGCGCCGATGAAGTCATCGGGCGGACGGTGTACCAGGTGGGCATTTGGGCCGAAGAAAAACAACGGTCCTCGCTGCTGGCCGAGTTACAGCTCAAAGGCCGGGTTCACCACCAGGAAATGCTCGGGCGCAACAAACGGGGCGAATTGCTGACCGTCGAAGTTTCGGTAGAACCGATCACCCTTAACGAAACCGCGTGCCTGCTGTTGACCGCGCGTGACGTCAGTCTGCTGAAGAACGCCGAAGCGCAGATCCGTCACCTGGCCTATCACGATCCACTGACCAATTTGCCCAACCGCGCACTGCTGATGGATCGCCTCAGCCAACAGATCGCCCTGCTCAAGCGCCACAACCTGCGAGGCGCGCTGCTCTTTCTCGATCTCGATCACTTCAAGCACATCAACGACTCGCTCGGCCATCCGGTCGGCGATACGGTGCTGAAAATCATCACCGCGCGCCTTGAAGCCAGCGTGCGCATGGAAGACACGGTCGCGCGCCTGGGCGGCGATGAATTTGTCGTGCTGCTGAGCGGCCTGGAAGGCTCGCGCAACGAAGTCAGTGCCCAGGTGCGCGAGTTGGCAGACACCTTGCGCGAACTGCTGTCGGAACCGATGTTCCTCGACGGCCAGCGCCTGCAAGTGACGCCGAGTATCGGTATCGCCTTGATTCCCGATCATGGCTCGACGCCAACCGACCTGCTCAAACGCGCGGACATCGCGCTGTATCGGGCCAAGGATTCAGGCCGCAACACCACGCAGATGTACCACAACACCATGCAGAAGGCCGCGAGCGAACGTCTGCGCATGGAAACCGACCTGCGCCTGGCACTTTCAAGGGGCGAGTTTCGCGTGCACTACCAACCCCAGGTGGACGCCAGGGATAACCGCATCGTCGGCGCGGAAGCGCTGGTGCGCTGGAATCACCCGGAACTCGGCGCGCAATCGCCCACCGAGTTCATCAAGGTGCTCGAAGACAGCGGACTGATTCTCGAGGTCGGCGCCTGGATCGTCGACGAGGCCTGCGACGCCTTTAAGCAATTGATGGCCCAGGGTCTGATCGATCCGCTCAATTTCAGCCTGTGCGTGAACATCAGCCCACGACAGTTTCGCCAGAATGACTTCGTCGAGCGCATCGAACACAGCCTCAGCAGTCATGGGCTGCCCTGCTCACTGCTGAAACTGGAAATCACCGAAGGCATCGTCATCCAGAACCTGGAAGACACCATCAACAAAATGCGCCGCCTGAAAAAACTCGGCGTGAGTTTCGCGATGGATGACTTTGGCACCGGCTATTCCTCTTTGACCTACCTCAAGCGCCTGCCGGTCGACACCCTGAAAATCGACCAGTCATTCATCCGCGACGCAACCAACGACCCCAACGACGCCGAAATCATCCGCGCCATTGTCGCCATGGCCCGAAGCCTGGAGTTGAAGGTGATTGCCGAAGGGGTTGAGACAGCGGAGCAATTGGAGTTTTTGCAGGGGCTGGGCTGTCATTTTTATCAGGGGTATTTGCACAGTCGGCCGTTGCCGGTGGAGGAGTTTCAGTTGTTGTTGAGTACAGTGGGAACGTAATGGTCCCCTCCCTTGAGGGCTAGGCTCGATCCAAGAACATTCCTACGTCAAACAACGAAATGTCTGATTTATTGGACGGCATCTCCTAGCCTAGCGTGTTCAGCTCGTAGAAAAACAAGGACACATTCAGCCTGCGACCTCGCCCATTCCCCCTCGAGCTTGCTGCCGCAGGAAGGCATCTACACTGAGAACTCGAATTACCGACTACCTCCCATACCACCGGCCGAGATCCGATTAACGTGCCCAGCATCTACCAGATCAAACCTGCTTTTCAAAACCTCTTGCGACCGCTGGTAAAACGATTGTTCGAAAACGGCACGACAGCCAACCAAATCACGTTGATAGCCGGTATCGGCTCAGTATTGGTGGGAGCGCTTATCGCGGGCTTTGTGCATCACACGTGGGTATTTGGGCTGGTACCGGCCTGGATGATAGTGCGCATGGCACTGAATGCCATCGATGGCATGCTGGCCCGGGAGTTCAATCAGCAGTCGCACCTTGGCGCCTATCTCAATGAGCTATGCGATATCGCAGCGGACTGCGCCCTGATCCTTCCTTTCGCGCTATTGCCGGACGTCAGCCTGTGGCTGGTGCTGTGGGTGACCCTGCTCGCCTTGTTCAGCGAATACGCCGGCGTACTGGGTCCCATGGTGAGTGCCTCGCGACGCTATGACGGCCCCATGGGGAAGAGTGATCGTGCGTTCATCTTAGGCGTCCTGGCTGCAGGTATCGCTCTGGGCTGGGTCAGCGCCTTCTGGATCAATTCGGTGTTCGCAGTCATCGCATTGCTGTTGGTTTACACGCTGATTAATCGAGTCAGGCAGGGCCTCCGGGAAGCAAGACAAAACAGCCCCTCAGCATAAGGAAATGACAATGCGCGATGCTCAACATCAAACATTCACGACGCATGACGGTGTGGAACTGGCCTACCGATATTGGCCAGGGTCCCCCGCCCCGGACGAACCTCACAAAGCCGTGCTGCTGTTTCACCGCGGCCACGAACACTCAGGGCGAATTGCTCACTTGGTAGATGAACTCAATCTGCCTGAATTTGCTTTCTTCGCCTGGGACGCTCGCGGCCACGGTCTCTCGCCCGGCCTTAGAGGTGACAGCCCGAGTTTTGCCACCAGCGTGCGCGATGTGCAGACCTTCTGCGATCACCTAAGCGCGACCTACCAGATTGATGAAGACAACATGGCGGTCGTTGCTCAAAGCGTCGGCGCGGTCATAGTCGCCACCTGGGTCCACGATTACGCACCGCGTATAAGGTCACTGGTGCTGGCATCACCGGCATTCAAGGTCAAGCTGTACGTGCCTTTTGCCCGACAAGGGCTCGCTCTGATGCGAAGGTTGCGTGGCAACTTTTTCGTCAACAGCTATGTGAAAGCCCGCTTCCTCAGCCATGACCCTCAACGCGTCGCCACCTACGACAGCGACCCGCTTATCACCAAGGCGATTTCAGTCAATGTTTTGCTCGGCCTTTACCAGGCCGCCGAGCGGGTCGTCGCCGATGCCCAGGCCATTCAAGTCCCTACACAGCTATTGATTTCCGGCGCGGATTTCGTGGTCCATCGCCAGCCTCAGGAACAGTTTTTCGATCGACTTGGCAGCCTGCACAAGGAAAAACATACTCTGCCCGGTTTTTTCCACGACACCCTGGGCGAGAAAAATCGTTGTTCAGCCGTTGCCAGCGCACGTCGCTTTATCCTACACAACTTCAAACAACCGACGGGTCGCCCCTCCCTGTTGGCCGCCGATCATCTGGGCCTGACCTGCGCTGAATCGGAATCCCTGGCCGCACCGCTGCCGCACAACTCCCTGCATGATCTGTACTGGCGAATGACCCGCGCCGGCATGCGTCTGGGCAGCCATCTGTCGTCCGGACTCAAGCTGGGTTTCGAGACCGGTTTCGACTCCGGCAGCACTCTGGACTACGTCTACCGTAATACACCCACCGGCACTTCTATCCTGGGTCGGATGATCGATAGCAATTACCTGAACTCCATCGGCTGGCGCGGGATTCGCCAACGCAAGTTGCACATCGAAAAACTTCTGCGCGTGGCCATGGCGCGCCTGCGCGACCAGGGTCGCGAAGTGCGAATCGTCGACATTGCCGCCGGGCACGGGCGGTACATCCTCGAAGCGTTGCAAGGCGTCAGCCCGTTACCCGAGTCGATACTGCTGCGCGATTACAGCGACATCAACGTGCGCGACGGCAGTGCGCTTATTACCGAGAAAGGCCTCGAGTCCATTGCCCAATTCGTCAAGGCCGATGCCTTCGACCAGGACGATCTCGCCGCACTCGAGCCCAAGCCAACCCTTGCGGTGGTATCCGGCCTGTACGAGTTATTTGCTGACAATCAAATGGTGGGCGCTTCCCTCGCCGGGCTGGCCGCAGCCGTCGAGCCTGGCGGTTATCTGGTTTACACCGGCCAGCCCTGGCACCCGCAGCTTGAACTGATCGCCCGCGCCCTGACCAGCCACCGCGCGGGCCAGGCCTGGGTCATGCGCCGACGCACCCAAGCGGAAATGGATCAGTTGGTAGCGGCCGCCGGCTTTCGAAAAATCGAAATGCGGGTCGATGAGTGGGGCATTTTCACCGTGTCCCTCGCCCAGCGGGTGAAGTGATGCCGCTGACATCTTCGTTGGAACGCGAGCCAGGCCTGCTCAAACCCGCCGTGCTCTGGCTGCTGCTCTTAGCGCCGCTGTTCTTCGGGTCCTATGGCTTTGCCACCTGGGTCACCACCCAGCGCGACGATGTCGGCAGCTTGGTGTTTGGATGGGAACAATACATACCGTTCTGGGGCTGGAGCATTATCCCCTACTGGTCCATCGACCTGCTCTATGGCCTGTCACTGCTGCTGCCCAAAACCCGCGAGGCACTCAAACGCCACGCTTTGCGCCTGATTACGGCCCAACTGATCGCCGTCAGTTGTTTTCTGATCTGGCCGCTGCGCTTTACCTTCGTACGACCCGAACTGGACGGCATATTCGGCTGGCTGTTCGATGTCCTCGCGGGTTTCGACAAGCCGTTCAATCAGGCGCCTTCATTGCACATTGCGCTGCTGGTGGTGTTATGGACCTGCTATCAACAGCACTTGCGGGGCATCTGGCGAGGTTTGATGCATGGCTGGTTCATCCTGATCGGTGTCTCGGTACTGACCACGTACCAGCACCACTTCATTGATCTGCCGACCGGCGCCTTGCTCGGCTGGCTGTGCGTCTGGCTGTGGCCACTGGATGCTCCCAGCCCTTTACACGGTGCCGGCCTGACCAGGAACAGAAAACGCTGGCAACTGGCGCTGTATTACAGCCTGGGCGCTGCGGTCTTCATGATCCCGGCGTTCACGTGGGGCGGCGCGTGGCTCTGGTTTATCTGGCCAGCGGTGGCGCTGCTACTGGTAGCACTCAATTACGCCCTGCTCGACGCTCGGGGTTTTCAAAAGCGCCCCGATGGCAGGCTGCCACCTGCGGCACGCTGGCTGCTCGCACCCTACCTGGCAGCGGCCAGCCTCAACTTGCGCTTGTGGACCCGGAACCATCCCCAACCTGACCTTTTAACCGACGACGTTTGGCTCGGACGCCTGCCTGGCCGAAGGGAGCTTGAGAATTCGCCGTTCAAGGCCCTAGTCGATCTGTGCGCCGAACTGTCAGTCAATCCAGGCTCGATCACTTACTACTCGCTGCCGATACTGGACCTTACGGTTCCGACCGCCGCGCAATGCCAGCAGGCGGCCGAAGCGATCGAAAAGCTGCGCCAACACGGTCCGTTGATTGTCTGCTGCGCCTTGGGCTATTCACGCAGTGCGACCGCGTGCGCCGCCTGGCTGTTGCACAGCGGTCGGGCTGCAAGTGTGGATGAAGCCTGCCGGCTGATTCAGCGTGCGCGTCCCGGTGTCGTTTTAGGCCCTCAACACCGACTGACGCTGGGACAAGTGTTCTCCAGCACGGAGCGTGCTCGTGTCCATTGATATGCACCTGCAAGTAACGGCCAGCTTACTGCGTCGTGGCGGCTCACTGGACCGACTGTCTACTGGCATCACCCTGCTGGGAGCCCTTCTCGGTCTCAGCCAGTATTTTATGACCAGCCTGGAGTACTGGGGGCTGGTCTGCAGCGCCTCGCTTGTGCTGCTCGGCGTTTTGCAAAAATACTGGGCACTGCGGGTCGCTTTCGACGCGGACCTGTTCCAGAACCTGGCCACCGACGCTCACCACATCTCTGACCTTACCGAAGCGCTGGACCAAGCGCTCGCGGCGCTGCGTCTGCAGTCCAGTGGCCGGGGCGGTCGTCCCTGGAACGAACGTATAAACGGTGCGCTGAAGCTTTTGCGCCGCCAGGCGCTGCTGGTGGCTGCACAAGTCCTGCTAACCGCGTTCTTCATCCTGGCTGGCCCTTGGCTAACCTTTACTGGATAAGGAGGTTTCATGTTCGAGCCTGTGGTTGCCACTTTCATTACTTCTGGCGCCCGCCTTCTGACGGGAGCTCGCAGCCTGTGGCTTGGTTGTGCGCCGCAAGCGGAACAACGCATCTACTTTGCCAACCACAGCAGTCATGGCGATTTCGTCCTGTTGTGGGCTTCATTACCACCGGCGTTGCGCACCATTACCCGGCCAGTGGCCGGCACGGACTACTGGCTCAAAAGCGGTCTGCGTCGATACCTCATCAACCGGGTATTCAACGGTGTACTGATTGACCGTGAGCGCAAGGAGCCCAGCGAGAACCCCTTGCAGCCAATGCTGGACGCCTTGGCAAAGGGTGATTCGCTGATCATCTTTCCCGAAGGCACACGCAATCTGGAGGACGGCCTGTTGCCGTTCAAAAGCGGGTTATACCACCTCGCGAAATCTTACCCCCAAGTCCAATTGATTCCAGTCTGGATAGCCAATCTCAACCGCGTCATGCCCAAGGGACGAGTCCTCCCTTTGCCACTGCTATGTACTGTCAGCTTTGGCGCCGCACTGTCCGTGGACGAGGACGAAAGCAAGACGCAGTTTCTTGAACGCAGCCGCAATGTGCTGCTGAGCCTGGCTGAGGAGCAAGCCTGACATGGATAGGCAAACATTGATGTTGTTCGCCGGAATTGGAGCGTTTCTGCTGCTGGCTTCTGTGACTGGGTTCTTCCTCAAACGCCGCAGTCACGGCACATCCAACCCTGTGATCGACAACCTCAACGCACGGATCAACGCTTGGTGGGTGATGGTGCTGGTCATCGGGATTGCCTTCTGGTTGGGCACCACCGCTGTGATCCTGCTGTTCTACACCGTGTCCTTCTATGCCCTGCGCGAGTTCATGACCCTGACGCCGACCCGCCGCAGCGATTACCCGGCGCTGGTGGCGGCTTTCTACCTGGCGCTGCCACTGCAGTACCTGCTCATCTACTACGATTGGTACGGGCTGTTTTCGATCTTTATTCCGGTGTACGTTTTCCTCCTCCTGCCAATCCTGGCGTCGCTCGGAGGCGACAGCACGCACTTCCTGGAACGCGCCTCGAAAGTCCAGTGGGGCCTGATGATCGCCGTGTTCTGCGTATCGCACGTGCCCGCCCTGCTGACCCTCGACATTGCCGGTTATGAAGGGCGAAACCTGCTGTTGATCGCCTACCTGGTGATCGTCGTGCAAATGTCGGATGTACTGCAGTACGTGTGCGGCAAACTGTTCGGCAAACGCAAAATCGCCCCCAACCTGTCGCCGTCCAAGACACTGGAAGGCTTTATTGGTGGCATCCTGCTAGCGTCACTTATCGGTTGCGGATTGTGGTGGATCACGCCGTTCACTCCATGGCAATCATTGCTCATCGCTCTGCTGATCAACCTGCTGGGTTTCGCCGGTGGAATCGTGATGTCAGCGATCAAGCGTGACCGTGGCGTGAAGGATTGGGGGCACATGATCGAAGGTCACGGCGGCATGCTAGACCGGCTGGATTCAGTGTGCTTTGCAGCCCCAATCTTCTTTCATCTGGTTCGGTATGGGTGGACCTGATTGCTTTCGTTTTGGAGGTGACTCGGGTGATCCAGCCTATGCGATATTAGGAATCACTCGAACACAAAAAAGGGCGCCATTGGCGCCCTTCTTGATTGCTCTGAATCAATGCTGCAGAGCAGGTTGCTGCGTCCCGTTGATAGGGATGCGCTTGGCTTTCGCCTCTTCCGGCACGACGCGCAGAAGGTCAATGCTCAGCAGACCATTACGCAGGTCGGCGGCTTTGATCTCGATGTGGTCCGCCAGGCGGAACGACAACTTGAACGCACGTTGGGCGATGCCTTGGTGCAGGAAGGTCACGCCTTCGGTTGCATCGCGTTTGCCACCACTGATGGTCAGCACACCCTTCTCGACTTGCAGGTCCAGGTCTTCTTCCTGGAAACCGGCTGCCGCTACGACGATGCGGTATTGATCGTCGCCGTGTTTTTCAACGTTGTAAGGCGGGTAGGTGCTGCCTGGTTCGTTGCGCAAGGCGGTTTCAAACAGGTCGTTGAAACGGTCGAAACCCACCGAGGAACGGAACAGGGGCGCCAGGGAAAATGCAGTACTCATGATTCAAAATCTCCTGAAGATAATCAGCAAGGTTCTATGTCTCCGCGACCCGAATTCGGCATCGCGTAACCCTTAGATAGGGACCACTGATTACATTTCAAGAGGTTTTTTGAAGATTTTTTCAGGCCGCTTCGCGAACTTGCAAACCCAATAAACGCGAGACCTGATCGAGTTCGGTTTCGCGTCGCAGCACGGTGAACAATTCGACTGCTTCGGGGTAGTTGCGGGTCAGCATCGCCAGCCATTGCTTCAGGCGGCCGGGTGATTGGCGGGGTGTCATCTGTGCCTTGGCTTGCAGCCAGAAGTCCTGGATGAGCGGCAACAGTTCGGCCCAGGTCATCTCGACGACGTCTTTACCGGCTCGCGCCGCAGCGATTTGACGCGCCAGGTCGGGACGCGACACCAGGCCGCGACCGAGCATGATGTCTTCCACGCCACTGATTTCGCGGCAGCGACGCCAGTCTTCGACGCTCCAGATATCGCCGTTGGCGAACACGGGCACCTTGACCACGTCCTGCACTCGCGGGATCCATTCCCAATGAGCAGGTGGCTTGTAACCGTCGGTCTTGGTTCGTGCGTGCACGACGATGTGAGCCGCACCGCCTTCGGCCAGCGCCGTGGCGCAGACCAGCGAGCCGTCAGGACTGTCGAAACCCAGGCGCATTTTGGCGGTGACCGGGATGTGAGCCGGAACCGCGCGGCGCACATGCTCAACGATCTGGTTCAGCAGCTCAGGCTCTTTGAGCAGAACGGCGCCACCGCGGGATTTGTTCACGGTTTTGGCCGGGCAACCGAAGTTAAGGTCGATTACCTGGGAGCCCAGTTCGCAGGCCAGCGCGGCGTTTTCCGCCAGGCAAACCGGGTCGGAACCCAGCAACTGCACGCGCAGGGGCACGCCGGCAGCGGTTTTGGCGCCGTGCAGCAGTTCAGGGCCGAACTTGTGGTAATAGGCAGGCGTGAGCAGCTGGTCGTTGATGCGGATGAACTCGGTCACGCACCAATCGATGCCGCCCACACGAGTCAGCACGTCCCGCAGGATGTTGTCGACCAACCCCTCCATGGGCGCCAAAGCAATTTGCATGAAAAACACACTCGACGAAAAACGTGCCGCAGTTTACTGGATTGCGCGGGGAATCGCAGATTCCTTGTAGGAGTGAGCCTGCTCGCGATAAACGATGACGCGGTGTAATGGCTAAACCGCGCCGCCCGAATCGCGAGCAGGCTCACTCCCACACTAGATTTGGGTGGTGTTCAATTCTTGCGACAACAACGCCGGCCCGTAGCCCTCGATAAACTCTGCCGGCATGCGCTTGGGCTTGCCGGTGGACAGCTCGATGCAGACGAACGTGGTTTGCGCCCTCAGCAACGTGGTGTTGTCACTGGGGCGCTTGAGTTGAAAGTGCCGGGTCATTTTCAGGCGCTGGTCCCAATCGACAATCCAGGTTGCCAACTGTAATTCCTCGCCTTCATAGGCGGCCGCGAGGTAATCGATCTCGTGACGCACCACGGCCATCGCCCGGTCCAGACGCCGATACTCGACCAGATCCAGGCCCAGACGCTGGGAGTGGCGCCAGGCGCAACGCTCGAGCCAGGTCACATAGACCGCGTTGTTCGCGTGCCCCAGCCCGTCGATGTCCTCGGCGCCCACTTCCAGGTCAATGATAAATGGCGTTGCCCGATCCCAGCCCATGCCCCACTCCCAGTCAGAATTTTCGACCGGGGCAGTGTAACGGATGCTCAAGCGGATTGGCGCGATTGCAGGCTACGTCCGGCCAACAGTGATAACACGCCATCAATGACCCGAGGATCGGCCAGCACTCGCTGATGACCGCCCGCCTCCAGACGCAACAGGCGACTGTCAAACCAGGCTTCATGGATCAGCTGAGATTCTTTGGCCAGGACAAAATCATCATCGTCGGCATGGACGATCAGGCCCGGCATGTCGAGCTGATAGTGCGCAACATCCAGCGTGGTGGCGCGCATGCCGACGTCGTTCTCGACCTGACGAATGAATGCCGAGCGCGCCTTGGGCGGCAGCCGCACGTAGCGCGCAAAACCACGCAGGACCCCAAGAATTCGTGCCGGGGCCGCAATGGTTACCAGGGTTTCAGTGCGCAGGCCCAACTGCACGGCGAGCATCGCACTGGCGCCCCCCATGGAATGGCCGATGACAGCGCGCAGCGGTGGCAACTCAGCGGCGGCTTCGAGCATGGCGCGGGCGAAGAGCACGACATTTGCCTCTCTACCCGGAGAACGACCATGTGCCGGGCCATCCAGCGCAACCACGCTATAACCGGCCTCTACAAGTGCGGTGATCAGACTGGCGAACTGCGTGGGGCGCCCTTCCCAACCGTGCATCAGCAAGACCGCCGGCCCCTGCCCCCAGCGCAGTGCGGAGAGACCGAAGCGCAACGTGATGCGCTCGGAATTTGCCAGCAACGGCAACTCCCAATCACGCGGTGGCCGCGTGCGCGGGGTCATGAATGCGAGTCGCATTTTGCTTGCGACCAACTGCGGTGCAAACCAGCCCAAGGTGCCATTAACGCCACGAACCCACTTTAACGCGTTCATCGCTCTCACTCCCCAGGCGTTCGCCTTCAGGTCATTGCACCGCTGATTTTGCGGCGCGCAGCAATCGATCAGACAACTCTCCCGGCCCCAGCGCCCGCGCCAGAGCCAAACCACCCACCATCAAAGCCATGTCGGCCAGGGCCTTTTCGGTTTCTTCCGGGCTGGCCGCCAACTGCGCGACCATCATCTCCACGTGCTCATTCAGCGCGACACGAAATGCGTCTGGCAGCCGCCCCAATTCGCCGACAGACGCCGGGATCGGGCAAGCGGAATCAGAAGAGTCACGGTGTTTGCGCGACAGATAAAACGCAGCGACCAACGCCCGCCGCTCTTCACCGGTCAACTGGTCATCCATATCGGCGATCAGCTCACGACGATGACCGAGCAACTGTTTGAACGCCTCCAGCATCATGGCGTCCTTGCTTTCGAAGTGCGCATAGAAGCCGCCAACCGTCAGGCCAGCAGCCCCCATCACCTCGCCCACGCTCGGTTCGGCCGGGCCGCGCTGAATCAGCGCTGCGCTGGCGGCCTTGAGGATGCGTTCGCGGGTTTGAGCTTTTTTATCGTTCATCGTTGCCTCCGAATATTACGACTAGAATATTATTCTCATAATAATTTTCCGCAAGTCGTGGATGTGACCGCTGGTCTGAAGAACAGTGTGAGAGAAATTGGGGGGTTTGGCCAAACGCCAGACAAACAAAAGGGCCATTCAATAATTGAATGACCCTTATAAAATCCCGCAGAGCGGGTAATCGTGGCGTCCCCTAGGGGACTCGAACCCCTGTTACCGCCGTGAAAGGGCGGTGTCCTAGGCCACTAGACGAAGGGGACGCAAAACCTTCTATACAACTGATCAGTGCTGAGAGCTGATCGATTCAAGGCCGGTGTGGCCAGACCTTGAACTGTAAAATTGGTGGAGCTTAGCGGGATCGAACCGCTGACCTCCTGCATGCCATGCAGGCGCTCTCCCAGCTGAGCTAAAGCCCCGGATTTTTCGCCTCGCGGCGGAGCGACATCTTGCAACATCGCTTCTGTAAAACTGGCGTCCCCTAGGGGACTCGAACCCCTGTTACCGCCGTGAAAGGGCGGTGTCCTAGGCCACTAGACGAAGGGGACGCAAACCCTTCTATACAACAGATCAACGCTGAGTGTTGATCGCTTCAAGGCCGGTGTGGCCAGACCTTGAAGTGTAAATTGGTGGAGCTAGACGGGATCGAACCGTCGACCTCTTGCATGCCATGCAAGCGCTCTCCCAGCTGAGCTATAGCCCCTCATCGCTGAGGACGGGGCGAATCTTAATGGCGCATCGAAAGGCTGTCAAACTTATTTTTAAAATATTTCAAAGTTTTTTGCCGACATAACAATCACTTACCGCCCTTCCCCCGTAAATCCGGGGATGTATCCGTTCCTGTAGCAGCTGCCGCAGGCTGCGTTCGAGTGCGTAGCACTCGCTCCACCGGACGCCTTGCCCTTTCAGGCAGATTACGTGGCGGCCATCAAGGACTGCTTCGCAGCCCAACGCAGCCTTCGGCAGCTGCTACAGGTGAACGTCATCAATGACGGGTGAGCGTCAAGGGTTCGGCAGGTCAGGCGATGTTGCCCAAGAGTTTTTCCCACTCTTTGTTTTCTTTCTTCGACACACCACCGAGCAAGTCGATCGCCTGGCGCAGACGGAAACGAGTCAGGTCCGGCCCAAGGATCTCCATCGCATCCAGCACCGAGACCGAACTGGCCTGGCCCGTGATCGAGGCGAACATCAGCGGCATGGCGTCACGCAGCTTCAGTTCCAGGGATTCGACCACCGCCTGAATCGTCGCGGTGATGCTGTCCTTCTCCCACTGCCGCAGGCTCTCAAGCTTCCACAGGATCAACTGCATCAGCTGACGCACCTGATCGCTCGACAGCTTCTTCGATTCAAACAGCTTCGCATCCGGGTTCACGCCGCCAGCGAAGAAGAAGCCGGCCAGCGGTGCGACCTGGCTGAACGTTTCAACCCGGCCCTGTACGTGCGGTGCGATCTTCATCATGTATTCAGGATTCAGTGCCCAGGTCTGCAGGCGCGAAGCAAACTCTTCCACCGGCAGATCACGCAGCCACTGGCCGTTGAGCCAGGACAGTTTCTCGATGTCGAAAATCGGCCCGCCCAGGGAAACGCGCTTCAGGTCGAAGTTGTCGACCATTTCCTGCAGCGAGAACTTCTCGCGCTCGTCCGGCATCGACCAGCCCATGCGGCCCAGGTAGTTCAGCATCGCTTCCGGCATGAAGCCCATGCGCTCGTAGAACGTCACCGAGGTCGGGTTTTTGCGCTTGGACAGCTTGCTCTTGTCCGGGTTACGCAGCAGCGGCATGTAGCACAGCTCTGGTTGTTCCCAGCCGAAGTACTCGTAAAGCAGGATCAGTTTCGGCGCCGATGGCAGCCACTCTTCACCACGCAGCACGTGGGTGATGCCCATCAGGTGGTCATCGACCACGTTGGCCAGGAAGTACGTCGGCAGGCCGTCGGTCTTCATCAGTACTTGCATGTCCATGCGATCCCACGGGATCTCGACGTCGCCACGCAGCATGTCCGGAACCACGCAAACGCCTTCACTCGGCACTTTCATGCGGATCACATGAGGTTCGCCAGCGGCCAGGCGGCGCGCGACTTCCTCAGCGGACAGCAGCAGCGCACGGCCGTCGTAGCGCGGGGTTTCGCCACGCGCCATCTGCTCGGCGCGCATCTGGTCCAGTTCTTCGGCGGTGCAGAAACACGGGAACGCGTGGCCCATTTCGACCAGCTGCTGGCAATACTTCTGATAGATCTCGCCCCGCTCGCTTTGACGATAAGGACCGTGCGGGCCGCCCACGTCCGGACCTTCGCTCCAGTCGATACCCAACCAGCGCAGGGCGTCGAAAATCTGTTGTTCGGACTCGCGGGTCGAACGCAATTGATCGGTGTCTTCAATCCGCAGGATGAACTCACCGCCATGCTGCTTGGCAAAGCAATAGTTGAACAAAGCGATGTAAGCGGTACCTACGTGGGGATCCCCGGTAGGCGATGGCGCGATGCGAGTGCGGACGGTGGTCATGGCAAGTCTCGAAATGAAGATAAAACAAAGGGCGAATGGTAACAGGCGACAGCGGCCCGGCTCCAGTCAGCAGGGCATTTAAGCCAAGGTTGCGCCTACAAAGTGCTGATTGCCCGGTGAATGGCCAAATATCAGCCAATGGCATTTACCGTTTATCGGCTGTATGCGAGATTCACCGGCTGATAACTTTCCTTACAATTTCTCGACTACAGTCTGCCCCATGCCTGCCCAACTCAAGCGTCGCCTGTTTATTTTCCTGTTGATCGTCCTGTTGATCGCCGGGGGCTTCTTTGCCCATTGGTTCTTCAAGGGACGGTTTTACGAAAGCACCGACAACGCCTATGTGCAGGGCGAGATCACCCGCGTCTCGAGCCAGCTGGGGGCGCGTATCGATGAGGTGCTGGTGCATGACAACCAGCACGTGGAGAAAGGCCAGTTGCTGATCAAGCTTGAAGGCGATGATTTCCACCTCGCAGTCGACCGGGCCAATGCCACCCTCGCCACTCGCCAGGCCGAACGCCTGCAAGCCCAGAGCAAACTCACTCAACAAGCCAGCCAGATCGCCGCCAGCGACGCACAGGTCGCCTCCAGCCAGGCCAGCCTCAGCCGCTCGCAGATCGATTTATCCCGCGCCGAAACCTTGCGCAAACCCGGCTATGTATCGGAAGAACGGGTCACCACTCTCTCCGCTGACAATCACATTGCGCGCTCGCAAGTGACCAAGGCCCAGGCGGATGCGCAAAGTCAGCGCCAGCAAGTCAACGCCCTGAGCGCCGAAATCAAGCGCCTGGACGCCATGATTGCCAACGCCAAAACCGACCTGGCCCAGGCCGAACTGAACCTCACTCGCAGCGAAATCCACGCGCCCATCAGCGGCCTGATCGGCCAACGCGCCGCGCGCAATGGCCAATACGTGCAGGCTGGCGCCTATTTGCTGTCGATCGTGCCGGATCAGGACATCTGGATTCAGGCCAACTTCAAGGAAACCCAGATCGGCCACATGCAGCCCGGCCAGAAAGCCGAACTGACGTTCGACGCCTACAGCGACACCCCGATCGAAGCCCGGGTCGACAGCCTGTTCGCCGCCTCGGGCGCACAGTTCAGCCTGCTGCCGCCGGACAATGCGACCGGCAACTTCACCAAAGTCGTACAACGGATTCCGGTAAAACTGACCTTCGCCGCGGACAATCCGCTGCACGGCAAGATTCGCCCGGGCATGTCGGTCACCGCCAAAGTGAACATCAAAGACGCCCCTGACGATGGCCGGTGATCAACTGATCCGCCCGGCCGGCGAACCGACTCGCCGGGACTGGATCGCCGTCATGAGTGTGATGCTCGGCGCCTTCATGGCCGTGCTCGATATCCAGATCACCAACTCGTCGCTCAAGGATATTCAAGGCGCACTGTCGGCCACGCTCGAAGAAGGCTCGTGGATTTCCACCTCCTACCTGGTCGCGGAAATCATCATGATCCCGCTGACCGCCTGGCTGGTGCAGTTGCTCTCGGCACGCCGGCTGGCGGTGTGGGTTTCGCTGGGATTTCTCGTGGCCTCGCTGCTCTGCTCGATGGCCTGGAGCCTGGAAAGCATGATCGTTTTCCGCGCCCTGCAAGGCTTCACGGGCGGCGCACTGATCCCGCTGGCGTTTACCCTGACGCTGATCAAGCTCCCCGAACACCACCGCGCGAAAGGCATGGCGATGTTTGCCATGACCGCCACGTTTGCACCTTCAATCGGCCCGACGCTGGGCGGCTGGCTGACTGAAAACTGGGGCTGGGAATACATCTTCTACATCAACATCCCACCGGGCCTGATCATGATTGCCGGCCTGATGTATGGCTTGGAGAAGAAGGAAGCACACTGGGAACTGCTCAAAAGCACGGACTACATGGGCATTCTCACCCTGGGTGTCGGCCTCGGCTGCTTGCAGGTTTTTCTGGAGGAAGGCCATCGCAAGGACTGGCTGGAATCGAGCCTGATTGTTTCCCTGGGCAGCATTGCGCTGATCAGCCTGATCACCTTTGTGATCGTGCAAGTGTCAAAACCCAATCCGCTGATCAACCTCGGCATCTTGCGCAATCGCAACTTCGGCCTGTCGAGCATTTCCAGCCTGGGGATGGGCGTCGGGCTGTACGGTTCGATTTACCTGCTGCCGTTGTACCTGGCGCAGATCCAGAACTACAACGCCTTGCAGATTGGCGAAGTGATCATGTGGATGGGCGTTCCGCAGCTGTTCCTGATTCCGCTGGTGCCCAAGCTGATGAAGTACATCTCGCCCAAGTGGCTGTGCACCCTGGGCTTCGGGCTGTTCGGGCTGGCGAGTTTTTCGTCAGGGGTGCTGAACCCGGATTTTGCCGGGCCGCAGTTCAATCAAATCCAGATTATTCGCGCGCTGGGCCAGCCGTTGATCATGGTCACCATTTCGTTGATCGCCACCGCCTACATCCTGCCCCAGGATGCGGGGTCGGCATCGAGCCTGTTCAATATCCTGCGTAACCTGGGCGGCGCGATTGGCATCGCCCTCCTCGCCACGCTGCTGGACGCGCGAACGAAGACGTATTTTGATTACTTACGCGAGGCGCTGGTGCCCACCAACCCGCAGGTGGCCGAGCGAATGGCGTCGATGGCGGACAGGTTCGGCAGTGAAACGGCGGCGCTGGGCAAGCTGAGCGAGATCGCCCATCAACAGGCGTCGATCATGGCGTACAACGATGCGTTTCATTTTGTGGGGATTGCGCTGGGGATCAGCATGATCGCGGTGTTGCTGACCAAGAAATTGCCGGTGGGGCTGAAGGCTGGCGAGGCTCATTGAAACCGGGTTGCCCCCATCGCGAGCAGGCTCACTCCTACAGGTTTTTCGGGTATTCACGCGATCGTGAACGTTGCGAAGCCCATTGTAGGAGTGAGCCTGCTCGCGATGAGGCCAGCCCAGGCACCGCGAATATCAAACAGCAATCAACCGATCCCGCAACTTGGTGATTTCATCGCGCATCTGCGCCGCAGCCTCAAACTCCAGATCACGCGCAAGCTGATACATCTTCTCTTCCAGGGCCTTGATGCGCTTGGCCACTTCGCCCGGCGAGCGCAGTTCGGCTTCGTACTTGGCACTTTCCTCGGCAGCCTTGGCCATGCCTTTGCGCTTCTTGCTGCGCGAACCCGGCACGGTGGCGCCTTCCATGATGTCGGCAACGTCCTTGAACACACCCTTGGGCGTGATGCCGTTGGCCAGGTTGAACGCGATCTGCTTGTCGCGCCGGCGTTCGGTTTCGCCAATCGCGCGCTCCATCGAACCGGTGATCCGGTCCGCGTACAGAATCGCCCGGCCATTGAGGTTACGCGCCGCGCGCCCAATGGTCTGGATCAACGAACGCTCGGAGCGCAGGAAGCCCTCCTTGTCCGCATCGAGGATCGCCACCAGCGAGACCTCTGGCATGTCCAGGCCTTCACGCAGCAGGTTGATCCCCACCAACACATCGAACGTGCCCAGGCGCAGATCGCGAATGATTTCGACCCGCTCCACGGTGTCGATGTCCGAGTGCAGGTAGCGCACCCGCACACCATGATCCGCCAGGTAATCGGTCAGGTCTTCGGACATGCGCTTGGTCAACGTCGTCACCAGCACTCGCTCTTCGAGGGCCACACGCTTGGTGATTTCCGACAGCAGGTCGTCGACCTGAGTCAACGCCGGACGGATCTCGATTTGCGGATCCACCAGGCCGGTCGGCCGCACCAATTGCTCGACAACGCGCCCGGCGTGCTCCGCCTCATAGTTACCCGGCGTGGCGGAAACGAAGATGGTTTGCGGGCTGATGTTTTCGAACTCATCGAAACGCATCGGCCGGTTATCCAGCGCCGACGGCAGGCGGAAGCCGTACTCCACCAGGGTTTCTTTGCGGGAGCGGTCGCCCTTATACATCGCGCCCACCTGCGGCACGCTGACGTGGGATTCGTCGATCACCAGCAAGGCGTCGGCTGGCAGGTAATCAAACAAGGTAGGCGGCGCCTGGCCGGACTCACGGCCAGAGAGGTAGCGCGAGTAGTTTTCGATGCCGTTGCAGTAGCCCAGTTCGAGGATCATCTCCAGGTCGAAACGGGTGCGCTGCTCCAGCCGCTGCGCTTCTACCAGCTTATTGTTGGAACGCAGATAGTCCAGGCGCTCCTGCAACTCGACCTTGATCCCTTCGATGGCGCCGAGCAGGGTTTCTCGCGGTGTCACGTAGTGGCTTTTCGGATAAAACGTGAAGCGCGGCAGTTTGCGGATCACTTCACCCGTCAACGGATCGAAAGCTGACAGGCTCTCGACCTCGTCATCGAACAGCTCGATGCGAATGGCTTCGAAATCGGATTCCGCCGGGTGAATATCGATCACATCACCGCGCACCCGGAAGGTCGCACGAGCAAATTCCATGTCGTTGCGGGTGTATTGCAGGTCCGCCAGGCGACGCAGCAAGGCACGCTGATCGAGCTTGTCGCCACGATCCACGTGCAAGACCATCTTCAGATAGGTTTCCGGGCTGCCCAGGCCGTAGATGCACGACACCGTGGTGACGATGATCGCGTCCTTGCGCTCCAGCAACGCTTTGGTCGCGGACAGTCGCATCTGTTCGATGTGGTCGTTGATCGAGGCGTCTTTCTCGATGAAGGTATCCGAGGACGGCACATAGGCTTCAGGCTGATAGTAGTCGTAGTAGGAAACGAAATACTCGACGGCGTTATTGGGGAAGAACGCCTTGAACTCGCCATACAGCTGCGCGGCCAGTGTCTTGTTCGGCGCCAGCACCAGGGTTGGACGCTGAACCTGAGCGATGACGTTGGCGATGCTGAAGGTCTTGCCCGAGCCGGTCACACCGAGCAACGTCTGGTGCGCCAGCCCGGCTTCGATGCCCTCGACCATCAGGCGGATGGCTTCCGGCTGATCGCCGGCGGGCTCGAAGCGGGTGACTAGCTGAAATTCAGACATGCATACCTCATGGTTCTCGGAGCAAAGAGTCGCGCCAGTCCGGTCAAACCGGCAGCAACGAGAAAGGCCGCAAACGACTGACGTCGCCCGAGGAAAAAACTTGATTGTGGTCAATGTGGAGTCGATTGCCCACGCTTTCAAGGCAAAAGTCCTACATCCCTTGAAGTCTTTGACGCGGGCATTCGACTAACGGTCGAAAAATATTCCAAAAAACTTACCCGAAAAGCCGATTCGTCTGTCGCCTTCAATCGCCGATGGCCTCTATACTAGCTCCCCGTTTGTGCACCGCTCTAGTGCATTCGGCTGGAGCGCGACACGTCCCTCCACTCTCCATTCAGAGCCGCCGCAAAAATGAGCCTGTTCTCCGCTGTCGAAATGGCACCACGCGATCCAATCCTGGGCCTCAACGAAGCATTCAACGCCGATACCCGTACCAATAAGGTCAACCTGGGGGTGGGTGTTTACTGCAACGAGGAGGGGCGAATTCCACTCCTGCGCGCCGTTGTCGAAGCCGAGACGATTCGCGTCGCTCAACACGCTTCCCGTGGCTACTTGCCGATCGACGGTATCGCCGCCTACGACCAGGCCGTGCAAAAACTGCTGTTTGGCAATGACTCGCCGCTGATCGCTTCCGGCCGCGTCCTCACCACCCAGGCTGTTGGTGGTACCGGCGCACTGAAAATCGGTGCCGACTTCCTCAAGCAGTTGCTGCCGAACGCTGTCGTGGCAATCAGCGACCCGAGCTGGGAAAACCACCGCGCTCTATTTGAAACCGCCGGTTTCCCGGTGCAGAACTATCGCTACTACGACGCGGCAACACACGACGTCAACCGTACGGGTCTGCTGGAAGACCTGAACGCCCTGCCGTCCGGTTCGATCGTTGTGCTGCACGCTTGCTGCCACAACCCGACCGGCGTTGACCTGAGCCCGGCAGACTGGAAAAACGTCCTGGAAGTGGTGAAAGCCAAAGGTCACGTGCCGTTCCTCGACATGGCGTATCAAGGTTTCGGCGATGGCATCGACGAAGACGCCGCCGCCGTGCGCCTGTTCGCGGATTCGGGCCTGACCTTCTTTGTCTCGAGCTCGTTCTCCAAATCCTTCTCGCTGTACGGCGAGCGCGTTGGCGCCCTGTCGATCGTCAGCGAATCGAAAGAAGAAAGCGCGCGCGTGCTGTCGCAAGTGAAACGCGTGATCCGCACCAACTATTCCAACCCGCCGACCCACGGCGCAAGCATTGTTGCTGCCGTGCTGAACAGCCCGGAATTGCGTGCGAAATGGGAAGAAGAACTGGCTGAAATGCGCCTTCGCATTCGCGGCATGCGCACCCAGATGGTCGACCTGCTGGCAAAAAACGCCCCGCAGCGTGACTTCAGCTTCGTGGGTCGTCAGCGCGGCATGTTCTCCTACTCCGGCCTGACGGTTGAGCAAGTCACCCGTCTGCGCAACGAGTTCGGGATCTACGCCCTGGACACCGGCCGTATCTGCGTGGCTGCACTGAACCAGAGCAACATCAAGGCCGTTACGGATGCGATTATTCAGGTTATCTGAAGCGCGTCGTGATGTGAAAAAACGGGAAGCCATCGAGCTTCCCGTTTTTTATTTGTTGCAGATAAATCTCAAAGCCGAGGCTCAGCCCTCTAAACTCCACACATCTACCCTGTAGGAGCGAGCTTGCTCGCGAAGGACGTTAACGATAACGCGTACTATCTGGTGAGCTCACCGCCCTCAAGTTTTTCGCGAGCAAGCTCGCTCCTACAGGTGTGATGTACATCCCGAGATTTTGACGAGAACCCACATGAAAAACGATGACCTACGCGCTGACCGCGATGATCTGGATGAACTGGACCATTTCGTCCCTCGCACCCCGGCCAAACGTGGCAATAACCTTGTGATGCAAGTAGCCGCTGGCGTGTTTCTCGGCGGCCTCGCCTTATGGCTGGTGCAACTGGCCGCCACGACGCTCTACGCCAAACTGATGCTGGGCACTTTTACCTTTGGCGGTTAAGCCAGTTCGGTTGCACGCTGGCTGGCGGCGTCGTCATAGGCAACATAGAGCGATTCAGCGACCTGGCTTTTGATCGCCTTGGTGCTTTCCAGACCGAGGACGAAGCCTTCAGCCTTACCGCCCGCCCGATTCAATTCGTCAGCCGTGCTGGCCTGAGTGATTGCATCGAATAGTTTCTCGGCGTGGGGGCCGACACCTTTAGGCAGGCTGATCTGAGCGATAGTCATGCGATCACCTCGGTAGTTTGAGGCGGGAGGACTGAGTGATTCATAACGCGTACCTTTTCGGCGAATGGCCGGCAGCGCGTGTAACCACTTCCGGGCGGCCATGGTAGACCTCTGAACCGATTCTGGTAACCGCCAATGACCGATTAACCACCGCCCGTCCCGATGAATCCGTCAAGTTAGCAACAGATGCTTGACTTCTCTTTTTGAATCAGTAACATACACGCCATTCCGCGATAGCTCAGTTGGTAGAGCAAGTGACTGTTAATCACTGGGTCCCTGGTTCGAGTCCAGGTCGTGGAGCCAGACAAGGTTCCAGAGAAGGCTACTAAAATCTCTGAAACCCCCGAAAAACCCGCCTTCTGGCGGGTTTTTTCGTTTTTGCGTTCCGTCGGATTCCGGTGGATGCCACTGCAGCCAGATTGCGCCGAAAGTCCTCAACGCTGTTGGCCTGCGGGGAGCGGCCGTGGCACTCGTGCAGGGTCAGGGTTTCGACTTCGGAGACCTCTTCAATAAGGGCTTGCGTCAGTTGGCAGCTCCTTTACGGGTGACAGGCTCGGCAGCAGGATTGAAGACCGGCTCGCGACGGGGCAAACGGCCGTTGAGTACGGCGTACGCCACCAGACCAATCAGCAGCCCCCAGAACGCCCCACCGATCCCGAACAAAGTGATGTTGGCGGCAGCAGCCAGGAAGGTAATCAGCGAGGCTTCGCGGGATTTGGCATCGACCATTGCACTGGCCAGGCTGCCGCCGATGGTGCCCAGCAGGGCGAGCCCGGCCAGAGTCGTGATGAAGGATGCCGGGAAAGCCATGAACACCGCAGCGAGGGTCACGCCGAAGACCCCTACGAGGATATAGAAGACGCCCGCAGCAATGCCGGCGATCCAGCGCTTGGAGGGTTCTTCATGGGCCTCCTTGCCGGTGCAGATGGCTGCTGTAATCGCCGCGATGTTGAACGCGTGGGAACCAAAGGGCGCCATGAGCAAGGAGCCCAACCCGGTGAGGGTCACGATCGGATTGGCACTGGTGCTGAACCCATCGTTACGCAGTACCAGCATGCCAGGCATGTACTGACCGGTCAGGGTGATCAGAAACAGCGGCAGCGCGACACTGAGCAAAGCATTGAGCGAGAACTCAGGCACGGTGAATACTGGTGCCGCGAGTTGCAGCCCCAGCCCCGACAAATCGACACGCCCCTGAATCAGCAGGAAGGCCAGCCCCAATGCCAGAATGCCCACCACCGCGTAGCGTGCGGTAAATCGTTTGAGCAGGATGTAGGCAACAATCAGCAACCCGACCAGCATCGGGTCAATGCTCATGCCGCCAAAAGCACTGATGCCAAACTGCAGCAGGATACCGGCCAGCAACCCTGCGGCCACACCAGGCGGGATCAGTCGGATGACTTTTTCGAAGTAGCCGGACAAGCCCAGCAGCACGAAGGCAGCAGCCGAGATCATGTACGCGCCCACCGCCTCGGCATAGGGCGTGGTGGCCAGGGCGACGACCAGGAACGCCGCTGCGGGTGTCGACCAGGCGGTGATGATCGGCTCGCGAGAAACCCAACTGAGGAACAGCCCGGTAACGCCCACGCCAATCGACACGGACCACACCCACGAAGCTGTCAACTCAGGGCTCAGCCCAGCTACCTTGGCTGCCTGGAAGACCAGAATGAAGGTGCCGCCATAGTTGACAATGACCGAGATCAGACCGGCGACAATCGGGTGAATGAGATCGCTGAAGCGAACAGATGACTTGGATGTTGACGAAGGCATGGCTTAACTTGCTCCTTGCAAAGCGAGGTACTTGGCCTCGACTGGAAAGTGATTTATAGCGCTGAAATGGCCCGTTTGACCCATACACTTTTGCGCATGAAACCAGACCGCTTGTCGGGCCTGCGGCGGTCCTTGCCTGGCCATGCACGCGTGCCCGCAGGTCTTGTTCGGCCTGATAGGCAAGTTCCATGAACACCACCAAGCGTTGGATCGCCGAGCACAAAGGCAATAGCGATGGACAGAGTCTACGGGTAGACTGGCCTGCCTTTGCAGGCCAATTTATTCATCTATGGCAGACCGCATGGCGAAAACCTTCGAACTCGAAACGCTGAAAATGCGACTCAACGACGCCGAGTTTCAGCTGCTGGATCTACACCAGCGGATTCAGCGCGCCCTGCGTGCACTGATCCTCGACGGTGCCCTTGACTCTGGCCTGAAGCTGCCGGCAACCCGGGTCCTGGCCAAGACGCTCGGCGTTGCCCGCGACACGGTCGAGAACGCCTACGTGCAATTGCACCGTGATGGCTTCATCGTGCGGCGCGAGGGCTCGGGCAGTTATGTATCCGAGACGGTGGGCACTGAATTGCGCGGGGCTGCGCGCCGGCGCCTGAAATTGCAAGACACCAAACGCAGCGAGGCGGCGCCAGGACCGGGCTTGAGCCGGCGCGGCCGGATGATTTTCGACAGTGGTGGAGTTACCGATCAACAGGTGATCAAGGCCTTTGCCACAGGGCTGCCGGAAACCCGCACCTTCCCCACCGATGTCTGGGAACGCCTGCAACGCCAGGTCATGAAGGACTACCGGGGCAATGTTCTGCTGCACGGAGACCCGCAAGGCGCAGAGCCTCTGCGCAAGGCCATCGCCACCTACTTGAACCTCGAACGCGGGGCCAAATGCTCCCCCGACCAGATTCTGGTGTTGAGCAGTACTCGCCAAGCCCTGTTCCTGTGTGCCCAGTTGCTAGTGGACGCCGGCAAACCGATCCTGCTGGAAAACCCGGGGTACTACGGCGCCAAGAAGGCCTTTGAAACGGCCGAGACCAAGGTCGTGCCCATTGACGTCGATGCCCTGGGCATACGTACGGATTTGCTGCAGGCAGACCGCAGCGGCGCCAATTGCGTCTATGTCACGCCTTCACATCAATACCCCACCGGAGCGACCTTACCGCTGGAACGCCGACTCGAACTGATCAATTGGGCGGCCGAACATGGCAAGTGGATCATCGAAGACGACTACGACAGCGAGTTCCACTATGAAGGGCTGCCGACCGCGTGCGTGCAGGGCCTGGACAAATACCAGCGCACGATCTACCTCGGCACCTTCAGCAAGACGCTCTATCCGGGGTTGCGGATGGGCTACATGGTGCTGCCTTTCGAGCTGGTCAAAGCCTTCACCTACGCGCGCAGCATCATGGATGGCCACACGCCACAGATCCTTCAACTTACCCTGGCGCGCTTCATGGAAGACGGCCACTACAACTCCCATGTCCGGGCCATGCGCAAACTCTACGCCGGACGCCGTGCAATCATGCTCAATGCCATTGACAAGCACCTGGACGGTATTGCCACGGCCTTATGCCCTCAAGGCGGGCTGCAGATTCCCTGCCTGCTGGCCGATGGCTGGTCGGAGGAAAAGACCATCCGCCAAGCTGCCAGCGCGGGCGTGCAACTGCCCGGCCTCAGCCGGCTGTACGCGGGCGCGGAGAAGAAACAAGGTTGGCTATTGGGGTATTCGTCCTTGAATGCCCATGAAATCGAAGCAGCCATGCTGCGCCTGGCCAATGCGCTGAAGGACAACAAATAGCTGGCCGGGCTGCAGCACACCGTGTCCTTTTCTGCGCAACGTTTCCGGAACAAACACGTTTCATGCGCTGCCACGTGCCTACGATGAAGGCCACGCGGTAACGCTTGAACAGGCATATGGGTGAGCAGCGTTTCACATTCGTCGTGTCGCAAGATGCGGGCATTTTTCTTATGCGTATTTTCAGCGTTTGACCGGGATAGATTGCGTTTTCACACAACCTGTCCTGCCGGTTTTTTTCGTTTCTGATGATCTAGATCTAGAACCGGCTCACGCTTGTGACTTCACCGTTTGCTTGGGCAACTCTCCAAAACGCTGCCGATAATAATTGGCAAACCGCCCCACGTGCCCAAAGCCAAATTCAAGCGCTACCTCGGTCACGCTGGCGTGTGGCCTGGCCAGCAAATACTCCCGAGCGGCTTGAAGGCGCAACCCACGCAATCGGTCCATCGGACTTTGGCCGTACTCGCGCTGGCACAGGGTATTCAAACTGCGAATGCTCATGCCCACGGCTGTCGCCAGTTCAGCCAGGCTGATGCCCTGGGCAAGGTGCTCGCGCATACAGGCGTCGATTTTATGCAATTGAAGGGTAGGCTGCCGCAGCGAAGGCGACGTTTGCTGGGCAACCCCGCAATGGCTGAGCAGAAACAGCGGCAGGCTTTGCTCCAAATGCTGTAACCAGCGCGAAGGCGTTGTGCTCGCCGGGCCCTCGGGCAGGTGCTCCAGCAATTCGCTGACCAGACGAAACCAGCGCATTGCCAGCGGCCGTTGCAGGCGGCTGACCGGCGCCAGGGTGAATCCCGAAGGCAAGTCATCGGCCAGCGCCCGCTGGCTCTCGTCGAGTAGTGCCCGTGGCAGTTTGAGGATCAGTTGCTCGCAGCCCTCCTCCCACACTACTCGGGCCTGTTCACGCGGCGACAGAATCGCCACTTCTCCAGGACTGACGCTAAAACCCATGCCGTCAGACTCCAGGGTGGCGCTGCCGCGCAGTGGCATCTGCACCAACACGAAATCTTCGAAAGGCTGCGGGCGGATTTCAACCTGGCCGCCGTAGCGCAGCGCATACAGTTCGCAGCTGGCGACCTTGCCGCGATAGAACGCCGTATCGACACCGCCTCGCGGCCAATCCAGCTCATGTTCCACCAGCGCTTGCCCCATCAACCGCTGGGTTTCCTGCGCCGAGCGGCTGGTGAAGACCGGCTCGCGGCACATTAGCGACAAGTTCAGGCCGACGCTGTTGGCGGTGGCCGCGTGAAAAGTCGTCATTTCAAAGCGACCGGTTGCGACGGGCTTCGCTGCGTTGCAGGGTTTTGCTGGGCGTTTCGTTGAACAGCTTGCGGTATTCGCTGGCGAACCGCCCCAGGTGCGAAAATCCCCAGCACATCGCGATCACGGATATGTTGCGCACCGAGGCGTCTTCAAGGATTTCCTGGCGCACGGCGCCGAGGCGAAACTTTTTCAGGTAAGCCATGGGCGAGACGCCGAAGTGTTTGCGAAAGCCTTCGAACAGTTTGAAACGTGACACACCTGCCGCCGCCTCGATGTCTTCCAGGTGCATGTCTTCGCGGGCGTTGCTTTCAATGAAATCCTTGGCGCGCACCAGGTAGTACGGCAACTTGGCGCCCAGCTGCTCACGCAACTCGGCACTGTAGTTGTTGGGCTGAGAAAGGATGAGGCCCTTGATCAGCGCGCTTTCGATATCGCGGGTGAAATACACCTGGTTAAACAGGTCGTGGCCGCGCTCCAGCTCATCAATGTAGTGACGGGCCAGCCGCCACCAGGAGGCTGAGGCGCCGTTGACCGCATCCATCACAGGTTCGAATTTCAGCGGCGTTTCCAGTGGACGCTGCAGCATGCCTTCGAGGGTCTGACGCATCGCCATGCGGGTGATCACCACGGAGATTTTGTGGCAATCGCCGGCCATGCTCAGTGACTGGGTTTCGTGAGGCGTCACGATCAGGCCCTGGTCCTGACTGGAGTACAACCGGCGGCCGTCCTTGATCAGCTCCTGCTCGCCGCGAATGGGCAGGCTGAGGCTGTAGCAATTGAGGTGTTCGACATCCTCGACGCCGATGGTCACGTCGGTGCCGTACTCCATCCGGCCCAAGGTCGTCGACATGGACTTGAACACATTGGCCTTGTGGTGAAACTGAATCCGGTTCGGTTGAGAGGTCTGCAATTCGTGCGGCCCGCAAATGCCGGCCATCCATGCACGGGCGCCGGCCAGGTCATAGCGGTCTATACGGATATCTCGAAACTGGGCAACGTTTGGTTCGGTCATTTCAGTACACCCACGGCAATGAACATCGACACGCTCTTCGGCGCGTATTCTCAATGGATTAGCAAGGGCTATGCCCAGCCGGTGCGAACAGGCGGTATCCGCATTTTCAGGCTAGTAATCGGACACTATCTGGATATCGAGCGCATCGTGCGGCGTTGACGCGCACAGCAACGGTGCCGATCAGGGTCGACGCCCCGGGTAATGCGCTACCCAAGGCGTCACTTCAGCGCCCAACCGCGCTCGATTTGAGGGCAGGACGTTACCAAAATTTCCAGGTGTAAGTGGTGATCAGGCGGTTCTCCACCCAGTCATTACCGTGGCTGAATTTGGCGACGACGTTGCCGGCCTCCACACCGACGCCTTTGAGCGGACCGCTTTGCACCACATACGACAGCACCAGGTTGCGTTCCTGCTCTGCTGCCTGGCTGAGGTCGCCGCCGCGGTCCACCGATGTGCCCTTGAAGTAACGGGTCATGAAGGTCAGGCCCGGGACGCCGAGGGCGGCAAAGTCGTAGTCATAACGCAATTGCCAGGATTTTTCGTTGGGCTTGATGAACGCGACCCGCGACCAGTTCACCAGAAACGGCTGCGGGACATAGCCGCCCAAGGTCGGGAAGTTGCTGTCGCCAAGCATGCGCTGGTAGCCCACGCCAAATCGATGCCCGCCCTTTTTCAGCGAGGTCATGGCGCCGTAGGAGCGGTTGTCGATGTCGCCGTAGAGGGCGTCGCCATCTTCGTTGTTGTTGAAGTAACGCAGGTCGGTCTTCAGCCCATAACCGTCACCCAGGTCTGCCAGATGGGTGATACCCAGGTAGTGCTGTTGGTAGATGTCTTCCAGTTGGGCGTAGAAGTAGGTGCCGGTCAACGACGGGGTGAAGGCATAGCTGGCGCCGGCGAGGTTAAGGCCATCACTGCCGTGGCGCACGCCGGAGCCGGTCTGCAGGTACAGCTTTTCGTAGTTGGAAGAGTTACGCGCCCCGATCTCCGTCAGCCGTCCGGCGGTCAATGTCAGACGGTCGACCTCCTTGGACTCGAGCAAGGCACCGCGATAGGTCGTGACCAGTTGGCGCGAGTCGTCGATGATCACCACGGGCAGAAACGGCCGCAACTCACCGACTTTCAGCTCGGTTTTCGAGTAGCGCATTTTCAGCGTCACACCGCCACGGCCATAGTCATCGGCCTGCTCCTGACGGCTTTGGCTGTAGGGGATGATGGAGTCATCTCCGCGCCCGCCACCGCCGTCCAGACGATAGGCATACTGCGCCTCTGCATCGAGGCCGAACTGCACCGGGCCTTCGGTATAGCCGGAAGCGAAACGCAGGTCGAAACCCTGGGTCCAGCTGCCCACCCGTGAATGCGGCGGGTTGTCCTCTTTGTAATCCCGATCGATGTAAAAGTTACGGGTCCCCAGCGTCAGCTTGCTGTCACTGACCACATCCGCCTGTGCCAATAATGGCGTCAACAAGCCAACTGTTTGAACGCCCCGTATGAGCCACGTCTTATCCAACATATTATTTATTCCCCCTGCCGCGTATAGAACAAACATTAATAGAAGGCCCTTCTGGCACAGAACCCAAGGCCATGAGCAATGGCAGTTTCCAGTGACCTGCAGCGAGACACTCTGGTGGTGCTTCGATTGAAATTAAGCCGCAATAAGTTCGTCAACGGCTATCCCGTTACTGAAAGACAATTAGCCGATTGCTCAGCCACCAGCCGCAACAAAAGCCCGTATTTACTGGGCTAATGCGCTATCAACCAAAAATAAAGCTTATTTTGCGGATGGGTTTCCACTAATAACCGGATAGACCGGGCTCGCCACCACGTCATTAAATGAACCCATGAATTAGCCCATTGGCCGAGGACCGGGATATGACAACTGCACGAAGTGTCGAACAGTGGAAAAGTTACATAGAAAGTTGCCTGGACTTCCGTCCGCAAGACGGTGTTTATCGTATTGCCCGCGATATGTTTACCGACCCGGAATTGTTCGATCTGGAAATGGAACTGATATTCGAGAAGAACTGGATCTACGCCTGCCACGAAAGCGAGATCGCCAATAATCACGACTTCATGACCCTGCGTGCCGGGCGCCAGCCGCTGATCATCACCCGCGACGGTGAAGGTCGTCTCAACGCCCTGATCAATGCCTGCCAGCACCGCGGCACCACCCTCACCCGCGTTGGCAAGGGTAACCAGTCAACCTTCACCTGCCCCTTCCACGCCTGGTGCTACAAAAGCGACGGCCGACTGGTAAAGGTCAAGGCGCCGGGCGAATACCCCGAAGATTTCGACAAGGCCACCCGTGGTCTGAAAAAGGCTCGTATCGAAAGCTACAACGGCTTTGTGTTCGTCAGTCTCAACGTGGAAGGCACCGACACCCTCGAAGACTTCCTCGGTGACGCCAAAGTCTTCTTCGACATGATGGTCGCGCAGTCGCCGACCGGTCAGCTCGAAGTCCTGCCGGGCAAGTCGGCCTACACCTACGAAGGCAACTGGAAACTGCAGAACGAGAACGGCCTGGACGGTTATCACGTCAGCACCGTGCACTACAACTACGTGGCCACCGTGCAGCACCGTCAGCAGGTCAACGCCGAAAAAGGCCTCACTGCCAGCGACACCCTTGACTACAGCAAGCTGGGTGCCGGAGACAAGGAAACCGACGACGGCTGGTTCGCGTTTCACAACGGCCACAGCTTGCTGTTCAGCGACATGCCCAACCCGGCCGTGCGCCCGGGCTACGCCAGCATCATGCCGCGCCTGGTCCAGGAACACGGCCAGGGCAAGGCCGAGTGGATGATGCATCGCCTGCGCAACCTGAACGTCTACCCGAGCATGTTCTTCCTCGACCAGATCAGCTCGCAGTTGCGGATCATCCGCCCGCTGGCCTGGAACAAGACCGAGATCAACAGCTTCTGCCTGGGCGTGGTCGGCGAGTCAGATGCGGATCGGGAAAACCGCATCCGTCAGTTCGAAGACTTCTTCAACGTGTCCGGCATGGGCACCCCCGATGACCTGGTGGAATTCCGTGAAGCCCAGCGCGGCTTCCAGGCCCGCCTGGAACGCTGGAGCGACATTTCCCGTGGCCACGGCAAGTGGGTCGAAGGCGCCACCCGCAACAGCGAGACCATCGGCATCGCTCCGGCACTGACCGGCACCGAATTCACCCATGAAGGCCTGTACGTCAATCAGCACGCCAACTGGCAGCGCTTTTTGCTCGAAGGCCTGGCGCGCAAGGCGGCCGAACAACAACCGTTGAAACTGCGTGAGGTGTGAACATGAATTCGCAACTGCAATACCGCGTCGAGCAATTTCTTTACCGCAACGCCGAAGCCTGTGATGCCCAGGACTGGGACACCTACCTGGACACGTTCAGCGACGACAGCGAATTCCACCTGCCGCAATGGGATTCGGAGCACGTCTACACCACCGACCCGAAAAAAGGCATGTCGCTGATTTATTACCCCAACCGGGGCGGCCTGGAAGACCGGGTGTTCCGCATTCGCACCGGCAAGGCCGCGTCGACCATCCCGATGCCGCGCACCCTGCACCTGATCAGCAACGTGCGCATTGCGCCGCTGCAGGACGATGAGCTGGAGGTGCGCGTCAACTGGAGCACCCTGTACTACCGCATGCAGACCGCCGAGCAATTCTTCGGCCGCGCCACGTACCGCCTGCGCCCCGACGGGGAGAGCTGGAAAATCGCCCGCAAACACGTGGTGCTGCTCAACGACACGATCAACTCCGTGCTCGATTTCTACCATCTTTGAACCCTGCGGATTAACGCTTATGACGCACAAGGTCGCCTTCAATTTCGCCGACGGCAAAACACTCTTCTGCAACGTGCAGAACAATGAAATCCTGCTCGACGCGGCCCTGCGCAGCGGGATCAAGATTCCGTTGGACTGCCGCGAAGGGGTTTGCGCGACCTGCCAGGGCCGCTGTGAATCCGGGCAGTACACCCAGGACTACGTGGACGATGAAGCCTTGTCGGCCAGCGACCTGGCCGAACGCAAGGTGCTGACCTGCCAGACGCGCGTGCAGTCGGACGCTGCCTTCTACTTCGATTTCGATTCCAGCCTCTGCGGCAGCAACGGCCCGAGCAGCTTGCAAGGCACTGTCAGCGAGGTGCGGCAGGTCTCTCCGACCACCGCCATCGTGCACGTGGAGGTCGGTGCAGCGGGCGCAGCGCTGGACTACTTGCCGGGCCAGTACGCCCGCCTGCAAGTACCGGGCACCGAGCATCGGCGTTCGTATTCCTTTGCCTGCGCGCCGGGCAGCAGCCACTTGCAGTTTCTTATTCGGCTGCTGCCCAGCGGCGTGATGACGGACTACGTGCGCGATCGCTGCCAGGTCGGTGACGTGATCCACATGGAAGCGCCCCTGGGTGCCTTCTACTTGCGCCATATCGACCGCCCACTGGTGATGGTCGCCGGCGGCACCGGGCTGTCGGCCTTCCTCGGCATGCTCGAGCAGATTGCCGACCGGCAAGGCTGCGGCCACCCGGTGCACCTGTACTACGGCGTGCGCGAAGCCGCGGACCTGTGCGAGGTCTCGCGCATCGAGGCCTATGCCGCACGGATTCCAGGGTTTCGTTTTACGCCAGTGGTCAGCAATCCCAACCCCGACTGGCCGGGCAAGACCGGTTACATCGCCGAACACCTCGAACTGGCTGAACTGCGCGACCAGCCGTTCGACCTGTACCTGTGCGGCCCGCCGCCAATGGTCGAGTCGATCAAGGACTGGCGCCAGCAACACGGCCTGGATCAAAGCCGCCTTTACCTGGAGAAGTTCACCGAGAGCAACAGCTGACACCGCACCCCATAACAACAATTAATCGGCCCGACCGAACACTGCATCACTGCCCTCATCGACATCTACCGTGCGTTGGCACGACCTACTTCATAGGCCGCCTCATGAAAAACCTGGTATTGCGTGCATGTCTGGCAACTTCCCTCTGCGCCGCGACGGCTGCGCAGGCCGTGGAGCCTGTCCGAATCGGCTTCATCACCACCCTCTCCACCCCCGCCGGTTACCTCGGCGAAGACTCGCGCGACGGCTTCCAGCTGGCGATCGACCAGGAAGACGGCAAGCTCGGCGGCGTGCCGGTGCAACTCATTGTGGAAGACGATGGCCTGCAACCGGCCAAGGCCAAGCAGATCGCCGACCGTATGAGCCTGGACGGCATCTCGTTGTACACCGGAGTGATTTTTTCCAACGTACTGGCGGCCGTGATCAACACCACCACCAAGGACGCGTTCTACGTCAGCAACAACACCGCGCCTTCGACCCTTGCCGGCGAAAAGTGCATGGCCAACTACTTCGTCGGCTCCTACCAGAACGATACCCCGCACGAAATGGCCGGTGTCGCCGCCAACGAGCTGGGCTACAAGAAAATGGTGATTCTGGCGCCTAACTATCAGGGTGGCCGTGACGCGCTCGCCGGCTTCAAGCGCACCTACAAGGGCGAAGTGACCGAGATCTACACCAAGCTCAATCAGCTCGACTTTTCGGTAGAACTGGCACGTGTGCGTTCACTGGCGCCGGACGCAATCTTCCAGTTTCACCCGGGCGGCGGCGGTATCAACTTCGCCAAGCAATACGGCGGCTCGGGCCTGTCGGCACAGGTTCCGATGGTCGTACCGGTGTTCTCCATGGATGAACGCATGCTCGCCGCTGTCGGCGACGTGGCCAAGGGCACCAACGTTGTGACCTTGTGGAACCCGCAATCGGACAACCCGGCCAACCAGGCCTTCATCAAGGCCTTCACCGAGAAGTACAAGCGCGTACCTACGGTGTACGCCGCTCAGACCTACGACACGGCACGGCTGATCGGCGCCGCCCTGAAAGCCTCCCAGGGCAATTTGAAAGACCAACCGGCCTTTCGCGCGGCGATGAAGAACGTCAAGTTCGACTCCATTCGCGGTGACTTCAGCTTCGCCCAGAACCGGCACCCGGTCATCGACTGGTACCTGTTGCAAGTGCAGACCGGCGCCGACGGCAAGCTGATCGAAGTGCCGATCAAGACCCTGGCGACCCGCCACGTCGACAGCTACGCCGCTCAATGCTCGATCTGACCGGTCTCTGAGCCCCGTCCTCGCCCCGCAGAACACCTGCGGGGCGTTTTCATGAGGAACGCAGTCATGTTATTGCTCGAACAGATTCTCAACGGCCTGCAATACAGCGCTTTGCTGTTTCTGCTGGCCTCCGGCCTGACCCTGATTTTCGGCATCATGGGCGTGATCAACCTCGCCCATGGTGCCTTTTACATGGTGGGCGCCTTCTGCGCCGCCTACACCGCCATGGCCACCGGTTCGTTCTGGCTGGGTGGCCTGGCGGCGCTGATCGGCTCGGCCTGCTACGGCGTGCTGATCGAAACCTCGATCATGCGCCGCCTCTACCAACGCGATCACCTGGATCAGGTGCTGGCGACCCTGGCCGTGGTGTTCTTCAGCAACGAACTGCTGACCCTGATCTTCGGCCGCAGCCCACCGGCAATGCCCACGCCTGAGTGGTATTCAAGCTTTGTCGAAGTGCTGCCGGGTTTGATGTACCCGGTCAGCCGGCTGCTGTTTATCGCCGCCGGGCTGCTCGTGGCGATCGGCATGTGGCTGCTGATCAACCACACGCGCCTGGGCATGCTGATTCGCGCCGGCGCCGACGACCATGAAATGGTCGGTGCACTGGGCGTCAACATCGCCCGGCTGTACACCCTGGTGTTTGTCTTTGGCTGCGTGCTGTGCGGGCTGGCCGGTTTCATGGCGGCACCGTTGCTGTCGGTGGAGATCGGCATGGGCGAGAAGATCCTGATTACCACCTTCGTGGTCATCGTCGTCGGCGGCGTCGGCTCGGTGCGCGGTGCGCTGGTGGGCGCCTTGCTGATCGGCATGGTCGACAGCCTGGGCCGTGCCTACATTCCGCCGTTGCTGGACCAACTGCTGCCCAGCGACACCAGCAGCACCCTGAGCGCCGGGCTGATTTCCGCCAGCGCCTACATCGTCATGGCCCTGGTGCTGCTGGTGCGTCCGCGCGGCCTGCTGCCGGCCCGCGCCTGAGGAGAACGCTATGTCACCCCGTCTCATCATCGACCTTGCGTGCCTGGCGACCTTCGCCTGCATGCCGCTGCTGGCCCACTGGTTACACGAACCTTATCTGGTCAGCTTTTTCACCCGCCTGGCGATCTACGGCATGGCGGCTGTCAGCCTGGACCTGCTGATCGGTTACGGCGCCATGGTCAGCTTCGGCCATGCCGCGTTCTTCAGCCTGGGCGGATACATCGTCGGCATCGTTGCCTTTCACACCTCGCAAGGCATGCCGCTGTGGGGCTGGCAAGGCAGCAACAGCGCGCTGGTGGTGTGGCCGCTGGCCCTGCTGGTGTGTGCGCTGCTCTCGCTGCTGGTGGGTTATCTGTCGCTGCGCACCAGCGGTGTGCAGTTCATCATGATCACCCTGGCGTTCGGCCAGATGCTCTATTTCGTGCTCGGATCGCTGTCGCTGTATGGCGGCGACGACGGCATTCTGCTCAACGGGCGCAATACCCTCGGCACACTGGACCTGGGTGACCCCAACCACTTCTATTACCTGTGCGTAGCGCTGCTGGCCGGCTGGTTGCTGCTGTGCCGGCGGCTGGTCAATTCGCGTTTCGGTTACGTGCTGCGCGGGCTCAAGCAGAGCGAGCGGCGCAGCGTCAGCCTGGGCTTCAAACCCTTGCGCTACCGCCTGACGGCGTTTGTGATCGCCGGCACCGGCGGTGCCCTGGCAGGGATTCTGTGGGCCAACTACGCACTGTTCGTCAGCCCCGACATGGGCGCCTGGCACAAGTCCGGCGAGCTGATGGCGATGGTGATCCTCGGCGGCGTCGGGACCCTGATCGGCCCACTGCTGGGCGCGGCCACCTACCTGGGCCTGGAACAGGTACTGAGCCAATGGACCGAACACTGGATGTTGATCTTCGGTCCCCTGTTGCTACTGGTGGTGCTGTTCGGCAAGAAAGGCGTTTACGGATTGCTGCTGAGCGTGTTGCAGCGCAAACCGAAGGTGGTGGCCGTCAAACCGAACGTCGCCGTGGAGGCACGCCCATGAGCTCGCAACTGTCGATTCGTGATTTGTACAAATCCTTCGGTGCAGTGAAAGCCACCAACGGCGCCAGCCTTGAATTGGCCAAGGGTGAATTGCACGCCATCATCGGCCCTAACGGCGCCGGTAAATCCACGCTGATCGCGCAGATCGCCGGGGAGATTTTCCCCGACCAAGGCCAGGTCCACCTCAACGGCAAGGACATCACTCGCATACCGGCCTGGCAACGGCCGCGCCTGGGTCTGGCACGGGCTTTCCAGGTGAGTCAGCTGTACACCGAGTTTACGCTGCTGGAGAACATCGCCCTGGCCATCGCCGCCCGCGAAGGCAAGGCGTTCGGCATGTGGCGTCCGTTGAGCCGCGACACCCGCCTGCTGGAACCGGCGCTGGGCTATTTGCAGCAGGTGGGCCTGGGCCCTCGCGCGCAAGACCCGGTCCACGAGCTGTCCCATGGCGAACGGCGGCAATTGGAGATCGCCTTGGCACTGGCACAGGAAGCGTCGGTGCTGTTGCTCGATGAGCCGATGGCCGGGATGGGCGCCGACGAATCCGCGCGCATGACCGAGCTGCTGCAAAGCCTCAAGGGCCGCTACGCAATCCTGCTGGTTGAACACGACATGGACGCGGTATTCGCCCTCGCCGACCGCATTACGGTGTTGGTGTACGGCCAGACGGTGCTGACCGGCAGCGTCGAGCAAGTGCGCAACGATCCGCAAGTGCGGGCCGCTTACCTGGGAGAAGAACATGCTTGAAGTTCAAGGCTTGAAAGCGGGCTACGGCTTGAGCCAGGTGCTGTTCGACATGCACCTGAGCATCGAGCAAGGCCAGGTGGTATCGCTGATCGGCCGCAACGGCATGGGCAAGACCACCACGGTCAAATCGATCATGGGATTACTCAAGCCCAGTGCCGGCAGCATCCGCATCAACGGCATGGAAATGCGCGGTGCAGCGCCCTTTCGCATCGCCAAGGCGGGCCTCGGGCTGGTGCCGGAGGGCCGCCGCGCCTTCGGCACCTTGAGCGTGCGGGAAAACCTGCTGGCCACCGCCACGCGGGGCAAGTGGGACCTGGCGCGGGTCTATGAACTGTTCCCGCGTTTGCTGGAACGCCAGGACCAGCTGTCGCGCACCCTGTCGGGCGGCGAGCAACAGATGCTGGTGGTCGGTCGCGCACTGCTGACCAACCCCAGCCTGCTGATTCTCGACGAAGCCACTGAAGGCCTGGCACCGATCATTCGCGAGCAGATCTGGCGTTGCCTGGCCACGCTCAAGGCCGAGGGCGAGACGATTCTGGTGATCGACAAGAACCTCAAGGAAATGGCGCGGGTGGTCGACCGTCATCACATTATCGAAAAGGGACGCCAGGTCTGGGACGGCACACCGCTGGAACTGGCGGCACAACCGGAACTGTCGCAACGCTACCTGGGAGTGTGAGCCGCCATGAACCTCGATCAGGCCTACAACAATGTTGCCGCCGTGGGTGATTTTCCACAGATCATGCAGCGTTTTCGCCAGTGCAGCGCCGAGACCTACGCACGCCATGCCTGGCAACGAGACGTGCCGTATGGCGAGGCCCTGCGCGAGCGTTTCGACTGGTATGCCCAGGCGGATGCCGGGGCGCCGACATTGCTGTTCATTCATGGCGGTTACTGGCAGGCCTCGGACAAGGACGACTATGCCTTCGTCGCCGAAGGCCTGATCGAAGCCGGGTTCAATGTCGGATTGCTGGAATACACCCTGGCGCCCGAAGCGAGCATGGGCACCATCGTCGGGCAAATCGGCAAGGCACTGGACTATCTGCTGACGCATCGCGAAGCCTTGAACATCGGTCAGCAGGTGGTGCTGTGCGGACACTCGGCGGGCGGGCATCTGACTGCGCTGTATCGCCAGCATCCGCTGGTGACGCTGGCCATGCCCATCAGCGGCCTGATGGAACTGGACCCCATCAGTCGCTGCTGGCTGAACGACAAGCTGCAACTGAGCGCAGAAGACATCCAGCGCTACAGCCCCCAGCGGCTGATCGGCGATGGCGCGCCGTTATTGCTGACCGTGGGCGCCGATGAATTACCGGAACTGATCCGGCACTCACGCGACTACGCCAGTGCCTGTCACGAGGCCGGGCAGGCCGTGAGCCTTGTCGAGCTTGCGGGGCGTCATCACTTTGCAGTGCTGGACGACCTGGCCCGGGCGGATGGCGAACAGTTGCGCGCCCTGCTCGCCTATTTGAAGCGTTAATCCGATTGCGTTGATGCCGATCTTTCAAGCCGCACCAGAACCTGTAGCAGCTGGCGAAGCCTGCGTTCGGCTGCGAAGCAGTCGTGAATACTGAAAACCCGGTTTACTTGATGCACCGCACTGCCTGACCCAGCGACTGCTTCGCAGCCGAACGCAGGCTTCGCCAGCTGCTACAGGTTGCGGTGCAGCTTGAAAGATCGGCTTCGTGATCACTCTCGCCAGAAGTGGCTACCGGTTTGCCGTTTGCGGCTTTTTTGACCCCCTCAAGCTTCATACAGTGGCTACGAATTCAGACAGGAATTGCGTATGTCCAGCCTCTCGCTCAGGGTCCAACAGATCGAGTCCTTGACCCCCAGAATCCGCCGCATGTTGCTGGTATCCAGCAACGCGCAGAGACTGCCGGGCTTCACCGCCGGGGCGCACCTTGAGTTGCATGTCCCTGGCCATCGCGCCCAACGCCGTGCCTATTCCCTGGTCAACCTGCCTGACGGCGAGCACTACGAAATCGCCGTCCAGCTCGAAGAGACGAGCACAGGGGGATCGCGCTGGGTGCACTCGCTCAAGGTCGGCGATGAACTGCTGGCCGATGCACCACGCAACCACTTCCCGCTGTGTGAAAACACCGAACACGCCCTGCTGATCGCCGGTGGCATCGGCATCACGCCCATGTTGAGCATGGCCAGATCGCTGCAAGCAGCGGGCAAGCCGTTCACCCTGCACTACGCCGGTCGTGATGAAGTGCAGATGGCGTATCTGCCAGAGGCCCGCGCCTGCCTGGACCACCACTGCTGGATCAGCGGCGGCGACCCGCAAAAGCGCTTCCCGGCCCCCGAAATCCTGGCCTCGCCAAGACCGGGCCTGCACCTCTACATCTGCGGCCCGACCGCCCTGCTCAACAGCGTACTGGCCTGCGCCCGCGATCAGGGTTGGGCCGAAGATCACCTGCATTACGAACTGTTCAGCGGCGCCCTGGAAATGGCCGGTGATCACGGTTTTGAGGTGCACCTGCGCGAGAGCGGCGTGAGCCTGCAAGTCGCCTCCGGGCAAAGCGTGCTGGACGCCATGCTCGCGGCTGGCCTGGACCCGATGTTCGATTGCCGGCGAGGTGACTGTGGCGTGTGCGTCGCCCAGGTCATCGACGGTCAGCCCGATCACCGCGACATCTGCCTGTCGGCGCGCGACCGCGCCAGCGGCAGTTTCTGTACCTGTGTCTCCCGTGCCAGCAGCGCGCTGCTGGTGCTCGATCTGTGACAAGCCGAGGACATCCCGTGATACCGACCAATGAGCAAATCGCTGCCTTGATCCGCGAGGACAGCGTTCACAAGAGCGTCTACACCGACCCGACCCTGTTCAAGCTGGAAATGGAGCGCATCTACGGCAACGCCTGGATCTACGTCGGCCACGAAAGCCAGGTCAAGAACCCCGGCGACTACCACACCACGCGCATCGGTGATCAGGATGTCATCATGGTGCGCGGCGCCAATCAGCAAGTCAGCGTGCTGTACAACCGCTGCCCGCACAAGGGCGCGAAACTGGTGGCCGACGGTGACGGCAGTGTCGGCAAATTCTTCCGCTGCCCGTACCACGCCTGGACCTTCAAGCTCGACGGCCAGCATCTGTCGGCGCCGCTCAAGAGCGGTTTCGAAGGCACCTGCTACGACCCCAAACATCCGGATTTCTCCATGGCCAGTGTGGCCCGCGTCGACACCTATCGCGGGTTTGTGTTTGCCAGCCAGGCAGCATTCGGACCGGACCTGAAAGCATTTCTGGGCGGCGTCATCACCTCCATCGACAACCTGTGCGACCGCTCACCGGTCGGTGAAGTCGAAGTGGCGGGCGGCATTTTCCGCGTCAAGCAACGCTCGAACTGGAAGGTGTTCTACGAGAACCTGCACGACACCATGCACGCTCGCGTGACCCACGAATCGTCGGTTGACGCTGCGCGTGGCGAAGCCGAAGCCATCGGTGAAATGCCCTTCGAGCTGCTGATCATGGACGGCAACGGCGAGCCCTATGACTTCTGGGAAAAGCTCGAGCTGCGCGCCTACCACAACGGCCACGGCTACATGGAAGCCATCTTCGACCCGGCCGCCGCCGAGCGCGACGAGGTCTCCCGCGCTCATTTCGAATGCCTGAGCCAGGCCTACGGCGAACAGCGTGCCAAGGAGATCCTGGGCATGAACCGCCACAACACGGTGATCTACGGCAGCGGCTCGCCGCACACGGTGTTCATGCAATTCCGGGTGATCCGCCCGATCGCCGTCGACCAGACCATGGTCGAGATCCAGACCTTCCGCTGCAAAGGTGCGCCGGAGGCCGTGTTCGATCGCGCGCTGACCTACGCCAACGTCATCAACTCGCCCTCCTCCAACGTGATGCCCGACGATGTTGAGGTTTATGCGCGCTGCCAGGAAGGCAACATGACCCGCGGTGGCGAGTGGATCAGCATGCACCGCTACGTCGGTACCGATCAGCTGCTGGACGACGGCGCGGTGTCCACCAACGGCACCAGCGAACTGCCGATGCGCAACCAGTTCGCCGCCTGGAAACAGTTCATGACCGCCACCCTGATCGCCAAGGAGAGCACCCATGCTGCTTGACCGCCGAATCGACGTCGACACCCGCCAGTTGACCCCCGCCCATGTGCCCGTCGAGACCCTGCGCCAGCTCGAACAATTTCTTTACCGGGAGGCGCGCCTGCTGGATGAGCGGCGTTTCTGGGAGTGGGACAAGCTGTTCACCGACACCGGTATGTACTGGGTGCCGCACAAGCACGAGCAGGCCAACCCGTTCGACCATATCTCGCTGTTCTGGGAAAACCGCATGCTGCGCGAGGTGCGGATCCGGCGGGTGGAGAACGCTCGCAACTGGTCCCAGCAACCCCAAACCCAAACCGCGCACCTGGTCGGCAACGTGATGGTCGAGGGGCTCGATGCCGAGGGCCTGCTGGTGATCAGCGCGAGCTTCCAGTACAGCGAATGGCGCCTGGAACAGCGCCAGCTCGCCGGTCGCTACACCTATAAATTGGCCGCTCAGGACGGTGGTGGCTGGCAGATCCAGCTCAAGCGCGTGGACCTGATCAACTGCAACGACGTGTTCGCCAATCTTGAGGTGTTCGTGTGATGAACGCGCCGGTGGTGATCGCCCTGCACTATCAGAACGACGTATTGCACCCGGAGGGAAAGATTCGGTTCGGGCTGGGCACCGATGACCGCGCGCGTGCTGCGCTGCTCAACGCGGCCGGCCGACTGCTC
>NZ_WFGV02000089.1 GCF_010095445.2 Pseudomonas sp. TNT3 | reverse complement strand
GCGGCATCGGCGGCGCGCACGGCGGCGTCGACCTGGGCTTCGCTGGCTTCGTTGATCTCCACCAGAACGCGGCCGAGGGCCGGGTTGAACACGGCTTGGGCGGGGCCTTCGCCATCGATCAGCTGGCCGTTGATCAGGAGTTTGGTTTGCATCTCTATGTCCTCTTCAGAACTGTTGTTATGTCTTCTGGAGAAACCGGACCGTGTAGGAGCTGCCGCAGGCTGCGATCTTTTGATCTTGCTGTCTGGCAATTTTGAAAGAGCAAGATCAAAAGATCGCAGCCTGCGGCAGCTCCTACAGAGGTTCGGTTTCGACAGGGATTTATTTATGTGTCTTCAAATAATCGGTCTATTGACCGCCGCACCGGATACATCAGTTGCCTTGATCTGCGGTTTCGAAAACTTCCACGCGTCCCCAGCCGGTGCCGTGCCCTTGTCGTAGGGCTTGCCCAGCAGCATGTAGACAAGACCCGCGCCCATCACCACCAGCGTGGTCAGGATCATTGCGTAGTTGATGTACCAAGGGGCATCCGGCGAGCGGGGCCAGACCATGTTGACGATGGCGCACAGGCCATACACCAGCGCGGCCAGGTTCACCCACAGGCCCCACGCACCGAGGGTAAATTGACCGTTCGGGCGCCAGCCCTTGGCGCGGGCGATCAGGGCAGCGATGACGATCAATTGGAAGGCGACGTAGATGCCGATGGCCGCAAAGCCGACGATGGTCGCCACGGCATCGGCCATGAATATTCCCAGGCAAACAATGGCCGCCGGCACCAGGCCGCTTATCATCAAGGCGAACGATGGCACGTGGTTGCCTGACAGGCGCTTGAGCAGCGAACTGCCAATGATCATTTCGTCGCGGGCGTAGGCGAACAACAGACGGCTGGCCGCCGCTTGCAAGCTCAACACACAGGAGATGAACGACACCATGACCACTGCCATCACCAGGCGCGATCCGACCGGGCCGAAGGCATTGGCCAGGATGGTGGCGACCGGATCGGTGTCTTCGCCAGCGAGCACCTTGGCCATGTCCGGCACTGACAGGATCAGCGCCAGGCACGCGAACATCGCTGCCGCACCACCAATGTAGATGGTCATGCGCATGGCTTTGGGAATGCGCTTGCCAGGGTTCGGGGTTTCTTCGGCGACATCGCCGCAGGCCTCGAACCCGTAGTACTGGAACAGGCCGGCCAGGGACGCCGCGAGGAAGGCCGGCAAATACGAGCCGTTGACCTGCAGGTTGAAGGTGTCGAACAGCACGCTGAAGGGTTGATGACGCTCGAAGATCAGCAGGTAGCCACCGACGAGAATCGCCCCGACCAGCTCACAGAGAAAACCGAACATCGCCACCCGCGCCAGCAGTTTGGTGCCGACCAGGTTCAGCGCGGTCGACAGCAGGATGATGCTCAAGGCGATGTAGATGTTGGCTTCGGGGCCAGGGTTGAAACCCAGCATAATGGCCAGATACGGTCCGGCGCCCACGGCAACCCCGGCGATGGTTGCGCACAAGGCCCAGGCATACACCCAGCCGACCATCCACGCCCAGCGCTTGCCGACCAGCCGACGCGCCCACGGATAGACACCGCCGGAAATCGGAAACTGCGAGACGATTTCACCAAAGATCAAGCACACCAGCAGCTGGCCGGCGCCGATCAGCAGGTAGGACCAGAACATCGGTGGACCGCCAGCGGCCAGGCACAACCCGAACAACGTGTACACGCCGACGACCGGCGACAAATAGGTAAAGCCCAGGGAAAAGTTCTCCCAAAGGCTCATGCTTCGATTGAAATCCGAACTGTAGCCGAGGGCGCGGAGCTGTTCCGCATCCTGATCGGCACTGACGCTTGCACGCGTGTTGGATGAGCCACTCATGTTATTTCCTCATTATCAATGGCAGTGGATTAGTGCTGGCGGGTGATCCCGAGCTTGTTGTTGTTATGCACACACGGACCCTGTAGCAGCTGGCGAAGCCTGCGTTCGACTGCTATGCAGCCGAACGCAGGCTTCGCCAGCTGCTACAGGTTTGTTGTTTACGCCTGCTTTTTGATTTCGCTGTCACGCCCGTCGTCGTACTGCGACAGCCATTCAACAGCCGCATCGCGGTAGCGGCTGAAGCCCTTGTAATCGACCAGTTGCTGGTTCAGGTCCCGCAGGACCCGATGCATGCGCCGCGCCCACGCCGGGTTGGTGGCGATGTCCTCAAGGCTCAGCAGATACGTACGAATCGGAAACACGATGGCGTTGCTGCGCGGCAATCGATGCAGCGGCTGCAACTCGATGCGCAGGTAAACCAGCTTGCCGGCATTTTCAGCGGTCACGATGGTGCGGTCCGGTGCCCACTCCGGCAGGCTTTCGGCCGAGACTTCAAGGCGCGGATTGACCGTCAGCGACCAGTTCAGGCGACGCACCGGGTGCCCGGTACGCAAGCGCAGCAGAAATTTGAGCGCGCGATCGAGCATGCCGATTTCCTTCACCAGCGGCACCGGTCCGTGGAACTCTTCCCAACTCATGCCCAGGTTGAAACGCAGGGAGTAATCGGCGCGTTGGGTGGCGATTCCCGCGCCCCAGTAGAGCGTGCCGTCGCGCTCTTCCTGCAGCACCCAATCCCCCTGAGCCTGGCGCGTTACGTATTCCATCGGCTCATAGGGCAGGGTGGCCGGATCGCCAAAGGTGAAACGATCGTCGATGTCCAGCAGGCGGTTGATCCAGTGCCACTGACGACCTTCGCGCGCCAGGCTGAAGTACTGCGGGTAGTCGCGGGCGTACGACTCCATGATCAATTCGAGCAAGTCCCATTGCGCCTCCATCATGTGGGGCGCCGAGACGTAATGCATGCCCGGGTCTTTTTCCAGGGTGATCGCGCGGTCCTTGCACTCGCTGATGTAATGCTCGTCGATATCGAATGCGGCCCTGAACGCACCGTCACCTACCGGGACATGCGGCTCCAGGTTCATCGAGTACATGTAGTCGTCATCGGGGAACGGGAAGGGTGCGCGGGCGATGGTCTCCGGGCTGTTGGCGAAGGTGTAGTCGTCGCGGTAGGTTTCGTCGGGATTGAATTTTATGTTCATTGTTTTTTTCTCCGTCGATCAGAGGTCGATGACCAGGCGATTGCACTTGGCGCGGGATACGCAGGGCATGATTTTCTTGCGGCTGGTTTTGTCTTCATCGGACAGCCAGTCATCGCTGTGCAGCAGCTCGCCATCGAGCTCGAGCACCTCGGTTTCGCAATGACCACAGGCGCCGCCGCGACACAGGTAGGGCATGGTGTAGCCGGCAGCTTCCACCGCTTCGAGCATGGTCTGGTCGGGCGAGACTTCGATGGTTGCGCCGCTGCGGCCCAGGGTGAAACTGAAGGCTTCACCGCCGCTGCTTTGTTCGAGAAAGCGCTCGAAGTGCACATGGCTGTCGGTCCAGCCCAGATCCCTGGCGCACACCAGCGTGGCGTCGATCATGCTGTCCGGACCGCACACATAAACGTGGCTGCCCAGCGGGCGGTCAGCCAGGACCCGGCCGATCTCCATACGCGCATCGACACCCTTGCGGTACAGATGAACCTGGGCGCCATAAGTGGCCTGCAACTCCTTGCCGAGTTGCGCATGTTCTTCACCGCGCACGGCGTAATGCAGCTCGAAAGGCACCTTGCTCAGGCGTAACTCTTCGAGCTGGGAAATCACCGGCGTTATACCGACGCCGCCGGCAATGAAAATGTGCAGCCGCGCCTGCTTGATCAGCGGGAACAGGTTGACCGGTGGCGTGACCTCGATCAGGTCCCCTTCACTGACATCGTCGTGCATCGATACCGACCCGCCACGGCCGCTGTCCACCCGGCGCACGGCGATCTGATAACTGCTGGTGTCGTAAGGCGAACTCAGCAGCGAGTAAGGATTGCGCAGTGTGTTGTGCGGGTTGGAAATCAGCACCACCACGTGGCTGCCGCCGGAGAAGGCCGGCAAGTGCGCACCGGTTGGCGACACCAGGGTGAAGCGTTTGATTTGCGGCGTCACCGCTTCGATGCGGGCAACCCGCAGGTTCAACGTCCCATTGTTCTGGCTCATGTATCGAGCTCCTCGGCTTCGGGCAATTCACCCGGGACTTCGGCATCGGCCTTGACCGCCTGAAAGGCCGCCAGGCGCCGGGAATAGTGATCGCGCACCACCAGCGTGACGCCGCAACCGGGGCAGTCGTAAACGCGTTGGGTGACGTTTTCGGTGTAGGTGTCGCAGTGCACGCACCAGACCCGGCGCACCAGTGTCCCGGAGTGCTCGCGCAAGACTTCGTCGCGGTTGAGGTCGAAATGCGTGGCCACTTGCATGGCGCTGCCCAGAAAACTTTCCGAGCCGGCGAGGTACAGGCGGGTACCCATGCGCGCATCGCCGAGCAAACTTTTGAGCTCGTCGATCAGCGCCTGATTGGTCGCGTGCAGGTGAAGGGGGTGTTGTGGGTGCTGCTGCAATTGGGCAAGGAAATCCTGGCCGGAAAAAGACTCCTGGGAGTACAGCAAGGTGATAGGGCTGTTCTGCCCGTTCATGTCAGCCAACAGGCGCAACATGGCGCGACCGCCGCTGCCTTGCCCGGCAATGATGTGCCGGATACCTCCTGGCAGCGGTTGCAACCGGTCATAGACGGGTCGGCTTTTGATCCCGGTAATCAACATTTTTATTATTCCTCCTGGCTACCGGCTCGGCTTCAGGAAGCCGGCTCTGATGCAATGCCCAACATTAGTGGGTTGCAGGTAGCAGGAGCACAGGTCGTGCCAATTGTTTAAGTTGTTGTAATTGATGGGTTTAATTGTTTTTCGGGAGTGGGGCGCAGGCAAAAGTAACTTGATATGTATGCGTTTTTGCAGCGTTTGTACGCAGCTCCTACACAGCTTCCACAGGGAAGGCGTTACTCGTCGCGCTGGAGCTTGCGGATCAACGTGCCGATGTCGATCCCCAGGTGCTGCGCAGCTTTGCGCTTGCTGCCACACAAATGCACCGCTTTGAGAATGATCTGCCGTTCAAATTGCTGCACCTGAAGCTTCAGATTCTGCTCCGGGTCATCCTGCGAAATATCGTCCGTGACCCGCGTTTTCAATGGTTCCTGCACAGTTCCCGTTTCCAGCAATTCGGCAGGCAGGTGATGCTCTTGCGCTTCATCGTCGGCGAGGACCGCCAGGCGTTCGAAAATGTTTACCAGTTCACGGATATTGCCGGGGTAGTCATAGCTCATCAGCCGCTTGCGGCAGCCGGCAGACAAGCTCAACGACGGCTCGCGATCGCCATTGATGCGGCTGAGCAAGATGTCGATGAGAAAGGGCAGGTCGTCCCGGTGCTGGCGCAGTGGCGGGATTTCTACCGGCAGGACGGCCAGGCGATAGTAGAGATCGGCGCGAAATTCGCCGACGCTCACAAGATGACGCAGGTCCTTGTTAGTGGCCGCTATCACCTGTACCTGAACGGTTTTGCTCAGGGGCGAGCCGACTGACTGAATGGTGCTGTCTTCAAGAAACTTCAACAGCTTGGCCTGGACATGCAGCGGAATTTCACCGATCTCGTCGAGGAACAACGTCCCGCCCGCAGCGGCCTCGATGTAGCCTTGCTTGCCGCCCGCCAGTGCGCCAGTGAAGGCGCCGCGTTCATAGCCGAACATCTCCGACTCGAACAGGCTTTCCGGGATGCTCCCGCAATTGACGTGGATGAACGGCCGATCACCCCAGCCGGCCGCGCGGTGGATATGCCGCGCGATGGCGGTTTTGCCGACACCCGGCTCACCGAGCAACAGCAACCGTGCGCGACGCCGAAAGGCCCGCACACCTGTATCGGCAATGCTGGATAACTGCGGTGAAAGATGCAGCGCGTTGTCCTGTGGATCACGCAGGCCCTGGGGTTCCACGGGGCGGGCACCCAGCGATGCGCGACGTTGCGGTTGGCTGCCGTCGAAGTCTTTCTGGGTCAGCATCCTGAACGGTTTTTCATACGCCCCGGTTGGAATGGCGTGGGTGCTGCTGAGCAGCACGCGGCCTTCCCGGGAACGGGTCAGGGCATTGTTGCCGCCACGATTCAGCGCGGCCTGCAAGTCGTCGTAGTTCAACGCCGAACGCTGGAAGAATTCACTTTCGGACAGCCCGATGGCTTGCTGTTTCGAAAGGCGATTGACCCGCTCGGCGGCCAGGTTGAGAAAACGCACGCGGCCCTCGCCATCCGTCACGATCAGCGCTTCGCTGAAGCTGTCGAGCAGGGCATGCAGCGCCGGGGTTTCCAGCAGCGCCGCGAGCACTTCACTGCTGACGTTGACCGAAGAGCGCATGCCCATCTGCAACGTAGGCGGCAGGTTGGAATCTTTCATGGGTGCAGCTCTTGGGCGTGCAGCACACCTTGTCGTTCACGAAACACCGCGACGCGCCAGGCCACGCCTTCACGAATCTGAATGCGCGAACAGTGCACGTCGAAGTCCGGCTCGCGGCCACTCAGGTCGGGCAGCGGCAAGCGGTGCCAGGTGCGCTCGGGCAGGGCATTGTCCAGCAGGAGGCGAGCGATGCCGGCGCCATTGGTAATGCCGAAGGTCTCTTCAAACGCTGCGTTGCGCCATTGCGGTTGCAGGTGCTCATCAATCACCAGCACGGCGTCCGGTACAGCGTCGAAGACCCTTCGCAAGGCGTCGATACGCTGCTCGGCGTCGTGTTGCATGCGCAGTTCCTGACTGACGTCGCGGATGCTGCCCCACATGCGTAACAGGTGCCCGTTGACGATGGTGGCCCGAACATCGTTCTCGACATAAGCGGGTGAACCATCGTGGCGGCGGTCCACGGACAGCGCGCAGTCGACGCTGAAACCGGCTTCGATCAGGCGTCGCACGAACTCTTCGTTGGCCGGGCTGCGTGGCCAGTAAAGGCGAACCGGTTGCTGGTTGAAATCAACGTCGGACGGCATCTCGTAGACATCGGCCATTGCCCGGTTGCACAAACGCCAGTGCGAGTCGTTTTCGAAGACCTGGCGAACGATTTCATCCGGCGAGTTGTTGATGTCCACCGCCTCGGCAAACTCAATGCACCAGTAAGCGACTTTGGCGCTTTGCAGCATCTGGCTCATCACTTCGTTGGCGTTGTGCATTTCCCGCACGCGATGGCCCAGCGCACCGAGGGCAATGTTCAGCAAATGCAGGCGCGCCGGTTGAACCGAACGCCATTCCAGCAGGCCGCTGGCGATCACGTGCAGCAATCCGCCGTTGTGACGAATGAGGGTCAGTTCCAGGCTGTGGACCTGCTCGTCGGCGGGTGGATTGGCAATCAGCAACCGCAAAGCCCGTACAGACTCGACGCTGTAGAAGCGTTCGATCGGCTGGCTCAATGATTCTTCAGGCGCATAGCCCAATTGATCGCTCAAGCTCTCGGACAGGCTGACGAGTAACCCGTCAGCACTCAGGGTGCTGGTAAGCGGCGGGGCCTTCTGGGCCAGGAAATCAAGAGTATCCATCGGTCAATCGGCTCTGGTTGGCTCGGGGGGACCTGACTGTGAATGCTCAGGTGATCAATACAGGGCACATCCCATGCCATGCGCGGCACATTGCACACCACATCCCTGTGAGCGCTTGCGAACTTGTGGCGAGGGGATTCATCCCCGTTGGGTCGCGCAGCGGCCCCAAAACCTTTGCGACTGCTGCGCAGCCGAACGGGGATGAATCCCCTCGCCACAACAGCTTCGTGCTTCGGCAGCTGCTACAGGGATGCCGAAGGGTTTGAATGCTGTGATTTTGCAGGTGATGTGCATTTTTGCAGCGCTCGCATCGAGCTTAATGCGTTTTCAGAGGGCAATGAATCTATCCGATCAATGACCATCCTCTTCGCGGCGGGTAAACTGCGCCTCTTTTCAAGGAGTTCATATGAGTTACTACCAGCCGGGCATTCTCGCCACCCCCGTTCCACTTCAAGCCCGTCATATGTTCTTCGCGCTGGAGTCCGTCGATGCACTGCCGGCAGCGCTCGACAAGCTCATGCAACTGGTGGACGGCAAGTCGGCCGTGGTCGGTTTTGGTGAATCCCTGGTGAAAGCGCTGCACTGTCAGATTGATGGTTTGCGTCCGTTTCCGGCAATGACCGGCGTCGGCGTCGACAACCCGTCGACCCAGCACGCGCTCTGGTGCTGGTTGCACGGTATTGACCGGGGCGAATTGCTCAATCGCAGTCAGGCCATCGAAACGGCGCTGGCGCCGGCGTTTCGCCTGGTGCAGATGAACGAAACCTTCCGCCATCTCACCGGCCACGACCTCACCGGTTACGAGGACGGGACGGAAAACCCTCACGATGAAGCCGCCGTGGCGGCTGCATTGCTGGGTGAAGGTGCCGAAGGCCTGGTGGGTGGCAGTTTTGCTGCGATCCAGCAGTGGCAGCACGACCTGAAGGGCTTTCGTGCGTTGCCGTCCCATGAAACCGACAACATCATGGGCCGTCGCCTGAGCGACAACGAAGAGCTCGACGATGCGCCGATTTCGGCCCACGTCAAACGCACGGCGCAGGAAAGCTTCGCCCCGGAAGCGTTCGTTGTCCGTCGTTCGATGCCGTGGATCGAAGGTGATCGTGCCGGTCTGATGTTCCTGGCATTCGGCTTTTCCCTCGACGCGTTCGAAGCCCAGCTGCGCCGCATGAGCGGTCTGGAAGACGGGATCACCGACGGTTTGTATCGCATCAGTCGCCCGATCACGGGGGGGTACTACTGGTGCCCGCCGCTCAAGGATGGACATCTGGACCTGCGCGCATTGCGCATCGGCTGATATCAGGAGTGACAATGAACGTGGTGCGCTGGGGCATGATCGGTTGTGGCGACGTTACTGAACGCAAGAGCGGGCCGGCCTTTTACAAGGCACCTGGCTCGGCGTTGGTGGCAGTGATGGGGCGGCGCCTGGACGCGGTGAGCGATTACGCCGCGCGCCATGGCATCGCACGGGTTTACACCGACGCCGACGCGTTGATCAACGACCCTGAAGTCGACGCGGTGTACATCGCCACGCCACCCGACAGTCATCAGGCTTACGCCCTGAAGGTGGCCGCCGCCGGCAAGCATTGCTGCGTCGAGAAACCCATGTCGCTGAGTGCCGGGCAAAGCCAGAAGATGCACCAGGTCTTCGTTGATGCCGGACTGCACCTGTTCGTGTCCTACTATCGGCGTTCTCTGCCGCGTTTTCAGCAAGTGCGCCAATGGCTGGAAGAGGGGCGGATCGGTGAGGTTCGGCACCTCACCTGGACACTGACCAAAGCCCCGTCCGCAACGGACAGCGAAGGCGCTGCCAACTGGCGCACCGATCCGGCAATCGCCGGTGGTGGCTACTTCGCCGACCTCGCCAGCCATGGTCTGGACCTGTTCCAGTACCTGCTCGGCGATATCGTCGACGTTGCCGGGTTCACCGCTCGCCAAGCCGGTTTGTATGCGGCCGAAGATGCCGTCAGCGCCTGTTGGCGGTTTGCCAGCGGCGCGACGGGCATGGGTTGCTGGAACTTCGTCGCCGACCGTCGTGAAGACCGGGTAGAGCTGATCGGCAGCCGAGGCCGAATCAGCTTTTCGGTGTTCGACGAACACCCGGTGCAGCTCGAGGCCGAAGAACACCTGAGTGTGCACATCGACCATCACCCGCACATCCAGTGGCATCACGTGCTGGGCATGAATGCTCATATTCGCGGTGAGTCGCAGCACCCTGCGGTGGCCGAGGAGGCATTGAAAACCGACTGGGTGATGGACCGTATTCTCGGCAGAATCTGAACCTTCGGCCCTATCTCGTATGGGAGCAAGGCTTGCTCGCGATGGCGGACTGAAAGCCGACAGGTTTCTTCCAGATACCCCCGGATCAAACTGTGGGAGCTGGCTTGCCGGCGATTGCGGTCTGATTGGCGGTGAGATTGTTGCTGGTGTACATATCCGTTTCTGCGGTCATGGCCGCTATTGGTTTCGCCCTTACGGCGAGTCACTTGGAAAAGCGCCAAGTAACCAACCGCTCTTGCCCCTTTCGTCCGGTGCCTCGCCTGGGCTCGGCCTTCCCAAGGGGCAAGAAGATCAAGATCAAGATCAACAGCAACAACGAGGCGGCCTTCGAGCCGACCTGACGCTTCAGGCCTGCGCATTTCCCTGTAGGAGTGAGCCTGCTCGCGATAGCACACTGGCATTCAACATCAATGTCGACTTTTCCACCGCTTCGCGAGCAGGCTCACTCCTACAGGGGATCAAAAGGATTTGCTGACACTCGCCACCACCGTCGCGCCGCACACATCGTCGAATCCCCAGTTGCTGGTGCACTGGCTCTTCGACAGGTCGGTATCGATGTAGCTCAACCCCAGCATCGCCCCGGCCAGTTCGTGGGTCAGTTTGACCTCCCATTCACGGTACGAGTCCTCGGCTTCACCCGAGCTTGAGTACAGATGCGGGTCCTTGAAATCCATGTCGCCGTAGCGCAGCTTCAGTCCCACGCCATAGGGCAGTTCGGTCTCGTAACCGACATAGCTGTAGAGCGAGTTCTGCTTGCTGTCGATCCCAGGCGCATCGTCGGAATAATAGGCGCCTAGCTTCACCCCATAGACGCTGAGAATGCCGTAGACCTCGCTCTGATTGAACTGGCTTTCTTTCGGGTAGGTATATTTCAGGTAACCGAGGTCTAGGTTGACGTCCTCGGTGGCCTCCCAAAACCAACCGCCGTAGTAATCGACTTCCTGCCGGGTTTTCAGGCCGCCGCCGAAGTCGACGTTTGAGCTCCAAGCCCCCACGTACAGGCCGCTGCTGTGGTTCAGGGTGGCAGCCGCCTGCAGGGCCGGATCGTTCTGGGTCTGCGAGATGCCGCGGGTGCGGTAGTCGCTGGCCAGGGTCACGTCCAGCACCACGGCGAAGTCATCGTTCAATGGGATGGCCTGGCTGCTCAAGGGCAGCAGACTCAAGGAACCTAGGGCGAACAAGGTGAAAGCTTTCATGGGGGCACGTTCCGCTATTGTGATTGTTTTGGGCAGATGTCGGGCAAGGCTGCGCCGGGCCTCGTGTGGACAACACGAGGTCGGGCAGTAAAGGGGTTGCGGTTTTTATTAGAGGGTTGGGGCGTAGACCTGGCGGCCGGCGAACCAGGTCTGCAGCACCTGGGTGTCGTTCAGGGCTTTTTCGTCGACCTTGAACACATCGCGGTCCACCACGATGAAGTCAGCCTGTTTGCCAATGCTCAGGGAGCCGATCTGTTTGTCCAGGCCGATGGTGCGGGCGGCGTTGATGGTGTAGGCGTAGAACATGGTCTCGCGGTCGATGCGCTCATCGGCGTTGAGCACCCCCAGTGGACCGATTCGGGTCATCGCCTGGGCCATGGCGTTCCACGGGTTGGGCGTGGACACCGCCCAGTCACTGGCCCCGGCGATGGTCGCGCCCTGTTTGAGCAGCGAGTGCGCGGGGTACTGGTAGCGGAACGCCTGGGCGCTGACGTAAGGCTTGATCATTTCGGTGGTGTAATCGTCGGCGCTGGCCCAGAGCAACTGCATCGAGGCGATGACGTTGAGTGGTTTGAACCTGGCGAACTCGGTCGGGTTGACCATCTGCAGGTGGGTAATGGAGTGCGTCACACCGCTTTGGCGGTCTTTGCGCGCCTGCTCGATACCATTGAGCGATTCACGCACCGCGCGGTCGCCAATGGCGTGAATGTGCACCAGCCAGCCGCGCTGATCGATGGCACTGACCAGCTCACCGAAATGCTTGGGATCGATCAGCAATTCGCCCGGTTTGTGCGAGTTGGTGTAGGGATCGATCATCGCTGCGCTTTGCGCCGGGTACTCGATCACGCCGTCGGCGAAGATCTTCACCCCGGGCAGCGTCAGGTTGGGAATGCCCTGAAATTGCTGGCGGACCTTGTCCAGTGTATCGAGGTCGGCGGGAACGCTTTTGCCATTCGCCACCAGCAGCGCTGCGACGTGGGCGGTCATGCCACCGCTTTCCGACAGCGCCTTGTACACCGGCAGCACGCCGACGGTTTTCTCCGTGGGTTTGAGGGCGAATATCGGCTCCCCGGGCGCGGCGTTGGCGGCGGGGTCCATCCACGCTGTGATGCCGAGGCTGTTGTTATAACTCACGGCCGTTTGGGCCGCTTTGAGCATGGCGGCAGCACTCGGCGTCGGCATCTTCGAGGCCACCCGGTCCCAACCGGCGTCGACGAGGAAGCCGCTCGGACGGCCGTCTTCAAGTTTGCCAATGGTGTCGCGTTCAGCTTCCGGCAATGACGTGAGCAGCGCGGCATCGATGCCGGCGCGCTTGAGCATCACGTCGTTGGCCCAGGCCGTGTGGTGGTCGCTGCCGACAAACACCACGGGGACGCTGGCCCATTCGCCACTGTTGAATTTTTTGCCCAGAGCTTCGGACTGCGCCCAGTAACCCGAGCTCATGCCGGCTATGACCAGTACATCTTCATGCTTCGCCGTGCCGTCTTCACGCCAGGTCCGCAGGCGTTTTTCCAGCTCGTCGAGCTCGACTATCTCATCCGCCATGTTGGCCGAGACCATCTCGAGACCGCCGAAAATCGCGTGGGAATGGCTGTCGATCAGTCCGGGCATCAGGGTCTTGCCGCCCAGATCGATGACTTGGGTGCCAGGCTCGATCAGGGCCTTGATCTGCGCATCGCTGCCGACTTTCAGCACTTTGCCGTCCTGTACCGCCAGCGCTTGAGCCTTGGGCTGGTTGTGGTCGGCAGTGAAAATCTTGCCGTTGAACAGCACTAGATCAGTCGCTGCCATGGCTTCCAACGAGGCAAAACTCACTGCCACTACCAATAGATTCGGGATGAATCTTTTCATTGAATGTTTCCTTGTTATTGCGTCTGATGGCGAGATTAGTGGCTTGCCGCGCTCGGCAGAACGCCTCGCTCACGAAAAACGTTTTTGCCTGAATGGAAAAAGAATGGACAAGTTGGGTGCACTGAAAATGTTCGTGGTCACGGCGCAACTGGGCAGTTTCAGTCGTGCCGCCGAGCAACTGGGCAAGACCCCGTCGGCCTTGACCAAGGCGGTCAACCACCTGGAGGCCGAACTCGGGGCCCGTCTGTTCGAACGCAGCACCCGGCGGATTTCGCTGACGGAATCGGGCCGGCTTTACCTGGACACCGCGCGCCAGGTCTTGCAGCGTCTGGACGAGGCCGGCGAAGAAATCGAGCAGTTACAGCATGGCCTGCGCGGCAGCCTGAAAGTCACCGCGCCGCTGGCGTATGGGCAGGCGTTTCTCGATCAGGTGTGTGGTGGTTTTCTCGAGCAATACCCGCAAATCAACCTGCAAGTGGACTTGTGTGACGAGTTCGTCAATTTGCTGGAGAGCGGTTACGACCTGGCCTTGCGCGAAGGTCATGACAACTTGCCGGGGCTGATCGCGCGCGTGGTCGGCAGCAATCGCCTGGCGCTGTGTGCCAGCCCGCAATACCTGGCGCGCAAGGGTGTGCCGGTCACCCCGCAAACCCTCGATGACCACGATTGGCTGCTGTACAGCCACCCTTTGCTCAGCCGTGAATTCTGGTGGGTCGAGCGCGACGGTCAGCGCCTGAGCCTGCCGCAGCCCCAGGCACCGCGCTTGCGCAGTGACAATTACGACTTGCTGCTGGCCAATGCCCTGGCCGGGCGTGGTCTGCTGCACACGCCACTGTGGAGCGCCGCGCCGTATCTGGCCGAGGGTCGACTGGTGCGCCTGATGGCCGACTACGCCATCGACCCTGACAGCTTTGGCCCGCACATTCTGGCGGTGTACCCGAGTCACCGCCGGGCCACGGCCAAAGTGCTGGCGTTCATCGATTACATCACCGGGTTTCTGGCGTCCCGTGGTTTGGATGACAATGCTCACCCCCTGTAGGAGCTGAGCTTGCTCGCGATGACGGCCTGATAGCCGACAGGTTTCTTCCAGATGTCTCCGGATCAAACTGGTCTGACCCCAAATTGTGGGAGCTGGCTTGCCAGCGATGGCGGCCTGATCGGCGGTGTGATCTTGCTGGGGTACATATCCGTTTCTGTGGTTACGGCTTCTATTGGTTTCGCCCTTACGGCGAGTCACTTGGAAAAGCGCCAAGTAACCAAACGCTCTTGCCCCTTTCGTCCGGTGCCTCGCTGGGGCTCGGCATACCCTCACTCCGGTCCTGCTCCGTTGGCCCGCCGCGATCGGCCATCCATGGCCGTGCGCGGCTAACCCGGCATCCATGCCGGGTTGCCCACTGCGCAGAACCTGCGCTCGGCCTGCCGGGGGGGGGCAAGAAGATCAAAAGCAGATCAAAAACAAAGCGAGGCGGCCTGACAGCCGACCTGACTTTCGAAGCGCACGCGTTCACCTGTGGGAGCCGAGCTTGCTCGCGATGACGGCCTGACAGTCGCGCATTTCTGGCGGGTGTTCCCATATCAACTGTGGGAGCTGGCTTGCCAGCGATGACGGTCTGACAGCCAACCCATATCTCATTGATCCACCCGGATCAAACTGTAGGAGCGA
>NZ_WFGV02000088.1 GCF_010095445.2 Pseudomonas sp. TNT3 | reverse complement strand
ATCTGCCCGCCCTGGGTGAACAGGCGGTAGTGGCCACGGGCATCGATCAGGCCGGCGCTGATGCTGACGTGCAGACCGGTGTTGAGGGCGGTCCAGCTCTGGCCGCCGTCGGTGCTGCGCAGCACGTTGCCGCGCAGGCCGTAGACCAGCACTTCGCCGGGCTTGCCGAGCACGCCGAAGAAGCTGCCCTGATACGGCGTCGGTACAGCGTTGAAACGCTGGGCGCTGTCGTCCCATTTCAGCAACAGGCCCTGCTCGCCCGCGATGTACAACGCGTCCCCGGTGGAGGCAATGGCGTTGAGGTGGAAGCCCTGCGGGTTGTCGGTGCGGTCCTGGAATGGCATCCAGGTCTGGCCGCCGTCGTCGGTGCGCAGGATCAGGTTGAAGACGCCGACTACGTAGCCGGTTTTTTCATTGGCAAACCAGACATCAAGCAGCGGTTTGTCCGCGCCCTGCTCGACCATCCGCTGGCCCTCGGCGACCAGCAACGGCCATTGTTCGTTGCCCGGGTCGGCAGCGGCCAACGCGGAATAATGGTTGACCAGCAGGTCGCCGATCTGACGGCCGTCCAGCTGTTTGGCCCAGGTCGCACCGGCATCGCCGCTGTGCAACACCACGCCGTCATTGCCCACCGCCCAGCCCTGGGTGGTGGTGGGGAAATTCACCGCCGTCAGGTCGGCACTGACGGGCACTGCCGCCTGTTGCCAGTGCTGCCCGGCATCATCGGAAAACAGAATATGGCCACGCTGGCCCACAGTAATCACCCGCTCGCCGGCGCGGGTCATGCCGGACAACGGGCTGTTGATCGCCAGGGCACTGACCTTGGCAGGCAGGTCCAGTACATCGACATAAGCGGCCGCCTGGGCGACGCCCTGCAACAGGACGAGCACGATGCCCAACACCATCTGCACATAATTTTTACACGTACACATACCGCACCCTCTTCGGAAAACCGCGCCGGAACACACGTCCGTGTGCCTGACGTTGATGCCGTCTGTAGGAGCGAGCTTGCTCGCGATGGACTCAAGAACACCGCGGGGAACCAGACTCCCCGCGTCATCGTTCACGACCATCGCGAGCAAGCTCGCTCCTACATTGCAGCTGGCTTAGCGAATACCGGCGCCAGCCAGGGATTCCGACGACCACTGCGCCTTGGAGAGCGGGTCGATGTACTTGATGCCGCCGTACGGGCCGACGACGCCATTGATGCTGTACGAACCGCCCACCAGGTCATAGATCATGAACGGCGTGGAGTCCGGTACCTGCTTGTCGTAGCTCTGGCTGAGGAACGCGAAGGAACCGCGATAGAGCTGACCACGGGCGTCGTATTGATCCGAGGCCAGAGCGGTCCAGCTGTCTTCGTCGAGGTAGAAGCGGCGCTTGGCGTAGATGTGGCGAGCACCGGCCTTGAGGGTGCCTTCGACGACCCAGACACGGTGTTTTTCCCAGCGCACGAAATCCGGTGCCAGGTGATTGGCGCTGGTCAGCGATTTAGGGTCCTGGGCGTAGGTCAGCTTGTAGGTGTTGTAGGGCACGATCATTTCCTGCTTGCCCACCAGCTTCCAGTCGTAGCGATCCAGCGCACCGTTGAACACGAACACGTCATCGTAAGTGCCCGCGCCAGCGGTGCCCGGGTTCGGCGTGTCGTAGGCCAGGTTCGGGGCCAGTTTCACCCGACGCTGCCCGGGCAAGTACTGCCAGGCGCGGCGTGGCTGCTGCAGCGGGTTGGCCGCGTCCTTGAGCATGATCGCCTCCCCCGCACGGCGCGCCGGGCCGGTGTACGACAGCTTCATCTGGTAGTACACGTCGGCGCTGCTGATTGGCTGCGTCAGGTTTTCGTAGATCGGGTAGGAAATGAACGCCTGCCCGGTGATCGCCAGACTCGGTACGCCAGCCGAGTCAACGTTCCACGAGTCGTACTTGGAGTTGATGCTCACGCCCTGATAACGCAGCAGGAAGTTCCACATCGCTTCGTTGCCCGTCTGAGGGATCGGGAACGGCACGCCCGGCAGCACGTTATCGATGGCCAAACCACCTTCCAGGGATTTGGCGCCGCTGGCGTTCTTCACGCCGTTATCCAGAATGGCCTGGGGCAACGAGACAGTGCGGTGCGTCGGGAACACATCGACCCGGAACGTCGGGAAGCGCTTGGCCAGTTCCACCGTGGTCGCGCTGAGCAGACCCTTGTACTGGTCGACGTTTTTGCCATCGATCACCAGCACTGGTTTTTCATTGGCAAACGGGTCCGGACGCATGCTGTCGCCGGCTTTGAAACCGGCCGGCGCGGTGGTCAAGCCACCGCTGTAGGCCGGGATCGAACCATCAGCGTTCCCGGACTTTTCGGCGCCCACCAGGGTCAGGCTGGTGCCCAGTTTAGCGGCGTCCTGAGTTGAAACGACGGCCTGTGCCTGAGCGGCAAGGACCATGGCCAGAGAGGCGGCCAACACGGTTTGTGCGAATTTCATCTTGTTATTCTCCTGCTTGCATTGAGCAAATCAGTGGTGAATCAGAAAGTGGTTTTCATCGTCAGGTACACGGCGCCACGGTCCTCGGTCGTGGCACCCCCTCCGGAAAAGGCCGAGTAGCCACCGGCGTAACAGGCGTAGTTTTCGTTGCCGCTAAAGGCGTTCGGGGTGGAACCGTCGCCACCGTTCGGACCGGTGCTGACACCGCTGACGTTGCACTTGTCGGTCTTGCCGAAAGAGTCCACGTACTTCAGGTCGACAAAGTATTTGTTGTACACAACGGCGCCGAGGCCGACCGCGTAGTTGCCGGTGTCTTTGGCACCGCCACCGGAGACCGGTGACACACCATCAAGACCGACGTTGACGGACATTGGCGCGTTGAGATCGACACCAGGAAAAACCTGGTACCAGGTGGGTGTGAAGTTGACCGCGATGCCCCAGTTGTCCCGGGTCGGCGCGTCGATCCCGCGATAGCTGGACTTGCCCTTGTAGAGCGCCTCGTTCTTGCTATCGAGCTTGAGCAAGTTGCTGTAGTACAGCTCGCCGAGCAGGGTCGCGGAATCGAACAACGGGGTTTTGGGCATGGTCATCAGGCCATTGAGCGTCCAGTGCAAGGTGTCGCCGGTGGCGGCCATGCTGTCGCCTTTTCCCGGGGTGTCGTAGACCACGCCGGTGGCGGCGGTTCGCGCTGGCAACAAGCCAAGCCCTTGACCCAGGCCCAAGGGGCTGTTGGTGCTGACGATCGCCGGAATACTGGCCAGCGGCATGTTGTGGCGCACGTTCAGGTCCGAGCCCACGCTGATGCCACCCACGTCCTTGGACAGGCTCAGGCCGACAATCTTGATGTTGTCGGCGTAGGCCAATTGATAGGTGGCGGAGTTCAGTGAGTTGAGGGTGTTGATCACCGCCGGCACTTGCCCAGCCGGACGAGTGCCGTTGGGGTTGGCCGAACTCAGGCCGCGGGCATCCAGCCAGGCTTGCGGCAGGATCTCCGAGGTTTCGCGGTAGTAGACGCCGAGGGTGCCATCGAGCCAGACCGGCGACCACTTGGCCATGATGCCCCAGTCGCCACGCTTGTCCGGCGTCAGGTCATGGCCGCGACGCACGTTGGTCAAGCCGTTGCACGGCGCCAGGCCGCAACCCAGCGGGCTGCCCGGCACCACGCCGTTGGTGTTACCCAGCAGGAACGACTGCGCGCCCGTACCCACCAGGTCGGAACCTCCGTAATAGGTGCCCGCTTCCGGCAGGCGCGCGGCGTCCCAATCTAGGAAGTATTGAGCACCCACGGTCAGCTCGGGGTTGACGGTGAAGGTCATCGATAACTGATTGCGCGGGACGAACAGCTCCTTGGCTTCGGTGCCGGGAGACGCTGCAAGCTTGGCCAGGTCGAGGCCGGATTGACCGTAGCTGATCGAGTGCACCGGGTTGAGAATGGTCTCGCCCCAGAACACGTTGTGCTGGCCGGCCTTGACGCTGAGCATCGACTCTTCGCCCACTTCGGTGCTGTAGAACACGAAGGCGTCGAGGATTTCGCCGGACGGGCCGTTGTAGTAGCGCCGGGCGTAGTTGCTCAGGTGCGGGCTGCCAGTGCCGACGTTGTCGTTGGTCACACCTGCCAGGCGCGGGTCATTGGCGATCAGGCCGGAGGTCGAACCGTTGCCGTTGACGAACGGGTTGGAGTTGGACCCGGTGTTCTCGTAGGCCTTGTCATACCAACTGGCGGCGCTGACGCGAAAACCCATGTGGTTCTGGTAGACCACATCCATCTCGGTCAACAAGTCGACACGGTTGGTGATGTTGGTCCCGGCCTTGCGAAAGTTGTAGTCACCGTCGTTGTTGTTCGGGGAGGCCAACATGCGTTTGTCGGCGCTTTCCGTGCGCACGCCATAGTTGTACTTGACGGTGTTATCCAGGCGAACGTTCCAGTCCGGGTTACCCGTCTCGATCTCGCCCGCATGGGCCATTGGCGCCATAGCCGCAAGAATGGCCGAGGCCAGCAAGGTGTAGCGTGAAGTGGTGAACCCGTGACTCTTTTTGTTGTGCATTGCGTGTCTCCGCCTTTTTTTATTTGTTTTTAGCGCAGCCGCCCTCACGCAATCCTCTTCGGGTTTGCGTTTAAGGAATGAGGGCAAATGCCGGTTGGCGTACTGCCAGTCCAGCTCCTTGTTCTAACGATCCAGTTGCAGGATGAGTGCTTCGGCTTGCGCCCAGTGGCCAAATCCTGCGGCCGGATTGAGATGACCGACATCGCCCAGATCGAGCAATTCGGCGCCCCAGTTTTCAGCCATGCGGGTCACGGCGGAGAAACTGGCGAGGTGATCATTGGTGCTGCCGGCCACGATGCTGCGAAACGGCAACGGGCGTTGAGGCAACGGGTTCCAGCCGTGGCTGCTGAGGGTTTCGGAAGAGGGGTAGTTTGACGGCCAGACGGCATCGAGGTCCGGCGGCGCGGCCAGCAGCGCGCCCTTGATCGGACGGCTGAAATGCGTCGCCCAGTGCGCAACCATCAGTACGCCGGCGCTGTGGGCAACCAGGATTACCGGACCGTCGATCTGCTCCAGCTCGTGCTGGATCGCCCGCACGCGCGCCATGCAGTCGAGCTTGTCGGTCTCCAGCGGCGCAACGCTGCGTACCTTGGCGAGCCTGGCTTCCAGCAGCGTTTGCCAATGCTCGGCAACGTGCTCGCGCAGACCCGGTACGATCAGAACGGTGGCGGCGGTTTGCAATTTGTCCACGGTCAACACCTTCGCTTTCTCGATATCTCGACTGGCTGTTTTCGCCAGGGGCTTTTTGTAGGGTCGACATTAGAGAGCGGCCACTCGGGGTGCTTTACATTGGACGTCAGCCACTTTTCTTTTCATGACAGATTGTCGGACACTTCAGCGGCGCTGACCGCTGGTCGAAAAACCCCGCGGGTGGGCGCAGGGTCACTGTAATCAACGGATGAGGCTCGACTGCTCACCGCAGCGCCGCTCATTGGCGACGGGGCGACTGACGAACCATCGGCAACAGCGCAACTGTTCAACGGACGATGCGCTGGATATAGTCGCCACGCTCACGCCAATCGTCATCGGCCCAGGGAAACCCACGCATGCCCAAGCTTGTTCGCGCAGCTGTACTGACCAACTACCTGGAGGTCACCCAGTACCTGGGATTCAACCCGCGCGATGTCATGGCTGACGTCGGCCTGAGCAAGGCCCAATTGCAAGCGCCTGAAAGCCGCATCCCCATCGATTCCGCGGTGCGTCTGCTGGAGAGCTCAGCGGCGGCCAGTGGCTGCCAGAGTTTCGGCCTGAGCATGGCCGAATCACGCCAGCTCTCGGACTTCGGCGTGGTCAGTCTGTTGCTCAGCCACCAACGCACCCTGCGCGATGCCTTGCAGGTGGTATTGCACTACCGGCACCTGATGAACAATTCGCTGGCCATCTTTATTGAAGAGGCCGGCAAGATGGTGATCATTCGCGAAGAGGTAGTCACTGAAACGCCCATGCCCAGCCGCCAGGCCACGGAGTTGGCGATTGGCGTGATGTTCCGCCTGTGCGCCGCGCTGCTTGGCTCGCACTGGCATCCCTACAGTGTCAATTTCATGCACCAGCCGCCGGACAACCTGCAGCTGCATCGACGACTGTTCGGCTGCAAGCTGGAGTTCGGCAGCGAGTTCAATGGCATCGTCTGCCCCGACACCAGCCTCGACATGGCCAACCCCAATGCCGACCCGGCCATGGCCCGCTATGCCCAGAGCTACCTCGACTCGCTGCAAGGCCACGAAGGCGCCTCGATGCTGTTCGAGGTGCGCAAGGCCATCTACCTGCTGCTGCCCATGGGCCGCGCCACCATCGAGCAGGTCGCCCAGAGCCAGGGCATGAACGTACGCACCCTGCAGCGACGTCTGAAGGATGATGGCTGCGCCTTCAACGATGTGATCAACGACGTGCGCCGCGACCTGGTGCTGCGCTACCTGGACAACCCGAACTACCCCCTCAGCCGCATCGCCGACATGCTCGGCTACTCCATGGCCAGCTCCTTCACCCGCTGGTTCATCACCCAGTTCGGCATGCCACCCGCCACCTGGCGCGCACAAAAGCAGGCCGGTACAAAACCGACCTGATCCACGGCAAAAAAAAACGGCGACTGCTGGCACAGACGCCGTAAAAGAGCGAAATTGAAATGCATTCCCTGTAGCAGCTGCCGAGCCCCGGCGAGGCTGCGTTCGGCTGCGTAGCAGTCGTCTTGCCGATGCACTGCGAACCCCGGTTTTGCGAGGACTGCGTCCTCGAACGCAGGCTTCGCCAGCTGCTACAAGGGGTTGTTACATGCCCCACCGCAGCAGCAGCAACACCAGCACCACAAGAAACACAGTCTCCCCCACCATCAGCAGGATCGGTTTGATGCCGACCGATGCCAGCTCTTTCAGGCGGGTCTTCATGCCTAGGGCGCTGATCGAAACCACCAGGCACCAGCGCGACAGTTCATTGACCGAACCCTGTACCGCCGGGGCGATCCAGCCGGTGCTGTTGATGCAGGCCAGAATCAGAAACCCGACCGCAAACCACGGCAGCAACGGCGGTCGCTTTCCTGTCGGATCGGCACCTTGCATGCGGGTGATCATCGCCGCGGTGACGATCACCGGCAGCAGCATGGCAACACGCATCAGCTTGACCACCGTCGCCGTATCACCCGTTTCGGTCGACATGCTGTACCCGGCACCGACCACTTGGGCGACATCGTGGATAGTCGCGCCAAGGAACACCCCCGCGACCTGCGGCGACAATTCCAGCCAGTTGGCAATCATCGGGTAGACAATCATCGCCAGGGTCGACAACGCCGAAACGCCAATCACCGTGAACAACGTCGCCCGCTCTTTCTGTGGATGATTCGGCAACGCCGCCGCCAGCGCCAATGCAGCCGAAGCACCGCAGATCGCCGTTGCGCCGCCGGTGAGCATGCCGAACAACCGCTGAAACCCCATCGCCTTGGCCGCGATCACGGAAGCGCCGATGGTCACCACCACCAGAATCACCACCAGTGCAATCGGCTTCCAGCCCAGCGCCGCCATCTGCTCCAGGGTGATGCGCATGCCCAACAGCGCCACGCCAATACGCAGCACCGTGCGCGCGGTGAATTCGACACCGGCCTTGCACGGGCCGTCGTCGGCGAGGAAGTTCAGCGCCATCCCCAGCAACAAGGCAAACAACATCACCGGCGCACCGTAGTGCTCGGACAAAAACGACGCGGCGGCCGCCACGATCAAGCTGACGATAAAACCCGGCACCAGTTCGCGCGTGCGACTGTGGAGACGGGTCAGCGCAATGGCGCTCATGGCGCGGACTCCTCGGTAATGACGATAAACGCCTGGTCGTCGATGATCTCGACCGGGTAGTTGTTGACTTTGACCTGGGTGGAATTGAGCAGGTAACCCGTGTGCAAATTGAAGCGCAGCCCATGGGCGCAACACTGAATCACCCGCCCTTCCAGACGCCCGCCACACAGCGAAGCCCCTTGATGCGGGCAACTGTCATCGATGGCAAACAGCTGCCCATCGACGTTGAACAACGCCAGGCTTTTGTCTTCGAATTCGAACAGCGCTCGACCACCGGCCTGCGGGTGTTTCCCGGCAGGTACGGGTATGCGCCGGGTCATGCCGACTGACGCTCGCGCTCGCTTTCCTTCAGCGCTTCGTTCATGGCCCCGAGCAGAGCCTGAGCCGGTTGCGCACCGATCACCGTCACGCGGCGATCGAACTGGAAACTCGGTACGCCACTGGTGGCACCGGGGGATCCTTCAAAAGGCGTGCCGTCGCCCTTCAGGCAATCGATCACCCGTGCCGCTTCAATGCCGCAGGCGCTGGCAATGGCGAGCAATGTCTCAGGGTTACCCAGGTTTTCGCGCCTGAGGAAATAGGCGGCGAACAGCCGTTCCAGCAACATTTCACGCTGAGCCGCATTGCCCACCGCGCTGACGCGTTCGAACATACGATGGGCGTCAGCGGTGTTGGGCATCGTCTCGATGCGACTGAGATCAATGTTCAGTCCAACGGCGCTGGCAGCCTGCTGCACCTGGGCCTGGCGCATGGTCATGGCGCTGGCACTGCCCAGGCGTTTGCGATAGAAGTCGGCGAAGGGCTCACCCTCCGCAGGCAGCTGCGGCAACAACTGCACGCCATGCCACACCGTGTTGATCTGCACATCCGGATGGCGGCTGCGAAACTGCACCTGCGCATGCTCCAGCTGACGTTTGCCGATCAGGCACCAGGGGCAGATAAAATCGAAAAACACATCAATCTCTAAACGACGACTCACAACTTCACCTCTAACCCGGTTTCGCCGACGGGATGAGCGACGCTCTGTCCCTGAAGCCGGGCAATATCTTTGTGGTAATGACACTTGGCGTAGAAGAACACTGCGGCAGCCGCGAGACTCACCAGCGGCACCAGTTGAAACGCGGCATGCAGACCGATGAGGTCGGACACCCGGCCAGTAATAAACGGTCCCGGCGCCAGCCCCAGCATGTTGTTGGCCAGGGTCAACGTGGCGAACGCCGTGCCGTGCACCGAGTAATGGGTCAGGTTGGCGACCATCGCGCCGCAAGGGCCGGTCGTGCCGGTGGCAATCGCCATGCCCAGGCAGATCAGCAACAGTTGCACCGGCCCCGCCTGCAAAGCGAAAGCCGCCGACAGCAACAGGCAACTGCCCAGACAAAAGCCGATGGCCAGGCTGACCTTGCGCTCCGGCGAGTGACGGCACAGGCGATCGCTGAGGATGCCGCACAGAATCATTCCCGTACCGCTGCACAACACGATGATGGCCGCCATGCCGCCGGCCTTGTCCGTAGGCATGTCGTAGTAGCGGTTGAGGTAGCTGGGAATCCACACCATGACCGTGCCGCCGACGAACAACTGCAAGCCGCTGGCGACGTAAGTGGCGACCACCGAACGGCTGGACCACAACGTGCGCAGCGGTCGCTTGACCTCGGCAACGGCCTTGGCCACACGCTTCGGAGCGATGCGCGCTTCCTTGACGATGAGCGGATACAGCATCGCCAGCACCAGCCCGAACAACGACATGCCGGCGAACGACCAGCGCCAGCCCAGCTTGGCGGCAATCGCACCGCCCAAGGCCATGCCCAATACCGAACCGAACATGCCGCCGGCCATGAAGGCACTCGCCAGGGTGGCGCGCATGTGTTTGGGGAACACCGAAATCACCACCGCGATGCCGACGCTGCCATAGGCCGCTTCGCCAACGCCGACCATGAATCGCGCGATGAACATCTGTTGATAGTCCTGGGCCAATGCGCAGCCCAGGGTCGCGACGCTCCACAAAAACGCCATCAGCGCCAGGCTCTTGACCCGGCCGAAGCGGTCCGCCAGCAACGACAGGGGAAACGTCAGAAGGCCGACCATCAGGGCGACAATGCCACTGAGCAGACCGAGCTGACCGTCACTCAGCGCCCACTCGCTTTTGAGCAGCGGGAACACCGCGTTCAATACCTGACGCGACATGTAATCGGAAATCAACAGGCCGAACGTCAAGGCAAAGACGATCCAGGCATATTGGCGCGTAACGCCGACGCAACCTGCGTCGTCATCGTCGGCGGCGATTGTGTGAAAGGCCATGCAGCCTCCTCAGAGCTTCGTTTTATTTTTTTTATCAAGCGTGTCGCTATACGGCGAACGAGCGGTCACGGCCGCTCGTTCGCCGTGTCGGTCAGCCGCGTTGCGGCACACCTTTTTGCCCGGCCTTGCGGTTCGGGGCCATACCGTTGGCCAACAGGGTTTGCTCGATCGTTTCGTACTGAACGCCAATGCGATAGATCTCGCGGGCTTCTTTGCCGGTGGCAATTTCACGACCCAGTTCGTGGGCGATGCGCACGGTTTGCTGGATCTGCGCCACCGAGCCGAAACGGTCGCCCTTGTGATCAATGATAGTGTCTTCATTGCCCACGCGCGGGTGCATGCCCATGGCCATCGACATGGTGTTGAACGGCATGACGTTCTTGAGCAGCGACTCGGAGGTCAGGGTGCAACCGTCCGGCGCGCGGTGGATGAAGTTGAAGAAGTTGAACGGGTTCGGGCCGTCGAAACCACCGCCGATGCCGATCCAGGTCAGGTTCAGCGGGCCCTTGTAGACGCCTCGGCGCACCAGGCGCTCAAGGGTTTCCAGGGCGTGCATGCCGGTCAGCTGAAAGTGCGGCTGGATGCCGTTGTCCATCAGGCGCTTGAGGTGCTCGGCAACCCAGGCCGGGCCGGCCGGTACGGTCATTTCGCTGTAGGCGGCGTGGATCATCGGGTTATCCAGGGAAGTGCCCTTCAGGTACTCCGGGTACAGCAACTCCATGATGTTCATCTGGGTGGTGTTGATCGCCACCGTGACCTGATCCGGTTTCGGCGTCAGCTCGGCCAGCATGTGGCGGGTGTCGTCGGACAGCCACTTGGCCGCTTCGCCATCGCTTTCCGGGGCAAAGGAAATCGAGCCGCCGACCTGGATGATCATGTCCGGCACGGCTTCACGCACACCGGCGATCAGCTCGTTGAATTTCGACAGGCGCTTGGAACCCTTGCCATCCAGCTCACGCACGTGCAGGTGCAATACGGTGGCGCCGGCTTCATAGCAATCGACTGCTTTCTGGACCTGCTCATCCATGGTCAGCGGGATGTCTTCAGGGAAGTCTTCAGGCATCCACTCCGGGCCGTAAGGGGCCACGGTGATGACCACTTTTTCCATGTTTTCGGGGTGCAGGGAATCGTCGAAGAATTGCATGGTTTACTCCAGTTCTTATGATTGTCCCGCCCACCCGGGGTCGCACCGGGCAGGCGTGTTTACGAGAGCTAATGCAGAAGCGGTGGATCAGTAGGTCTTTTCGCCGATGATCCCGGCGCGCTCCATCTTGCGATGGCAGGCCGGGTAGTCCATGACGGCGTAATGCTGGGTACTGCGGTTGTCCCAGATGGCGATGCTGTTGGGCTTCCAGCGCCAGCGCACTTGATACTCGGGGATGCTGGCCTGATTGGTCAGGTAGCGCAGCAGCTCGGACGTACCATGGGTGAAGTCCTGGCCGAAGCGCACACGATCCGGCGTGTGGAAGTTGCTGAAGTGGGTCGTGAAAGAGTTGACGAACAGCACCTTCTCGCCGGTCTCCGGGTGAATGCGCACCACCGGGTGTTCGGCATCCGGGTACATCGCCTTGAGCGCCAGACGTTTCTCGATAGGCATGGCGGCGCCGAAACTCGCCTCGATGCTGTGACGAGCACGCAAGTCGGCAATCTTCAGCTTCACGTCTTCCGGCAAGTTGGCATAGGCCTGGACCATGTTGGCCCACATGGTGTCGCCGCCGACTGGAGGACATTCCACACAGCGCAGCACACAGCCCATCGGCGGCGCCTCGCGCCAGGTGGCGTCGGTGTGCCAGGCGTTTTCATAGCGGTCTGCTGGATGTTCCGGGGTCTTGTAGATACGCACCAGCCCCGGATGGTCCGGATCGCTGCCCACCACCGGGTGATCTTCCAGTTCGCCGAAGCGCCGGGCGAAGGCCACGTGTTCGGCGCGAGTGATGTCCTGATCGCGCAGAAACACCACGCGATGCTTGAGCAACTGGGCACGGATTTCGGCAAACAGGTCGTTGTCATGCACCGCGTCAGCCAGGTTGACGCCGATCAGTTCGGCGCCAATGTTGCAGGTCAATTGTTCGACTTTCATGGCTGGCAGCTCCTTAAATGACGAAGATTGACGAGCCGGTAGTCTTGCGGGATTCAAGATCGCGATGGGCCTGCACGGCATCTTGCAGAGCGTAGTGCTGGTTGATCTCGATCTTGATCCGGCCACTGCCAACGTGGTCGAACAATTCACCGGCCAATGCGGCTTTTTCCGCCGGGTCGGCGATGTAGTCGGCCAGCGCCGGGCGCGTCATGAACAGCGAGCCCTTCATTGCCAGCAACACCGGGTTGAACTCGGGGATCGGGCCGGAGGCCGTTCCGACGCAGACCATCAGGCCACGGCGTTTCAGCGAGTCCAGGGAGCCGGCGAAGGTGTTCTTGCCAACACTGTCGAACACTACGTTGACGCCGACACCGTCGGTCAGTTCACGAACGCGCGAAGCGACGTCTTCATGGCTGTAATTGATCACATGGTCGCAACCGTGAGCCTTGGCGATTTCGCCTTTATGTTCAGTCGATACGGTGCCAATCACGTTCAGCCCCAGCAGTTTGGCCCACTGCGAAACGATCAGGCCAACGCCCCCGGCGGCGGCATGCAACAGGATGCTGTCGCCGGCCTTGAAGTCATAGATGCGGCGCATCAGGTACGACGAGGTCAAGCCACGCATGGTCATCGCGGCGGCGGTTTCGAAGCTGATGGTTTCCGGCAGTTTGATCAGCGGCTCGGCCGAGATCAGGCGTTCGGTGCTGTAGGCGCCGAGGGTGTTGAGAAAACCGGTGTAGGTGACACGATCCCCCACCTGAACGTTGGTCACCCCTTCGCCAACGGACTGGACGACACCCGACGCTTCGACGCCCATGCCATTGGGCATCGGAATCGGGTAGGTGCCGTTGCGAAAGTAGGTGTCGGCATAGTTCAGGCCGACCGCCACATGACGAAGACGAACCTGGCCAGGACCGGGATCGCCGACCTCGACGTCCTCATAACGTAGAACTTCGGGACCACCGGTTTCGTAGAAGCGTACGGCTTTGGCCATTTTTTCTTATTCTCCAATCTGCAATATGGGCGTGTTGCATCGAATTGCGCTGATTGGACTGTAGGTCGAGGCCTGTTGAGATGCTTCTCATCAGACGACAATGGCTTTTCATTTGATGACAGACCTGGCCTGCCGGCCAGAGCTACTCGACCTGAATCGACCCTTTGGTCCCGGCATCGCTGTCGGTCCAATAGTCCTCATCCTTGAGGCGCCGATCCCCCTGAATGGTGAAGGTGAGCTTGCCCTGGCGGAACTGCAGCGCGCCGTCGGTGCGTTTGGCGTTGACCCGTTCACCGTTGACCCAAACCCTCTCCCTGGCGTCGATACGGATGGTCGCGACGGTTGCGCCAGTGTCACTCTTGGCGACCCATTGCCCGGCGTAAGGGGTCGGCGGATTGGCGCTGTCGGCGGCAGGTGCCTGCGGATTGCTGAACCCGGCCTTGGCGTTTTCAGCCTTGGACTTGTGGATATCACAGCCCTGGGCTTCGCTGACCTGGGTGCAGCCCGATTGCTCCAGTTGTTTGCGGTATTTGTCGTTGATGGCATAGGCCGGGGATTGCGCAAACAGCAAAACGGCCAGTGCCGGCAGGATGATTTTGTTCATGGATACTCTCCGTTGGTCAGCGCCTTCCCGAGCGCTCGCAAGGTGTCTGGATAGATCACTGTAGCCCGAATCATGCACCGGGTTGCACCGGTAAAACCACCGCCGCTACCAAGCCGCCTTTCGGTCGATTCCTGAGTTTCAATTCGCCGCCATGCTCCAGCACAATCGCCCGCGCCGCCGACAATCCCAGCCCCACACCGCCCGTGCTTCGGTTGCGCGAGCCTTCCATGCGAAAGAACGGCGCAAACACCTGCTCAAGACTGGCCTGGGGAATGCCCGGCCCGCTATCCAGCACGTTGATCCGCACCTGGCCGGCATCGGACATCAGCTCAATGGCCGGTTCCTTGCCGTACTTGATTGCGTTGTCCAGCAGGTTGGTCATCACCCGCTTGAGCCCCAGCGGCCGCCCGAAGTACACGAGCCGCAGTGGCCCGCTGAAGGCAATGTCGACACCTTGATCGCGATAATCATCCAGCAGAGTTTGCAACAGTTCAGCCAAATCGAACTGGGTCGCCGGTTCAAGCCGCGCGTCATCACGGAAGAATTCCAGCGCCGAATTGATCATCGCCTGCATCTCATCCACGTCGCGAAACAGCCGTTGCTGTTGCTCGCCGTCTTCAATGAATTCACCCCGCAAGCGCATCCGCGTCAGGGGCGCGCGCAGGTCGTGGGAGATGGCGGCGAGCATTTGGGTTCGGTCGCGGATGAAGTGCTGCAACTGGGCCTGCATGGCGTTGAAGGCGAGGATGGCCTGGCGGATTTCCTGGGGGCCGAGGGGTTCGATGGGCGGGGCGCGGAAGTCGACGCC
>NZ_WFGV02000087.1 GCF_010095445.2 Pseudomonas sp. TNT3 | reverse complement strand
GTTCCAAGTGACTCGCTGTAAAAGCGAAACCAATAGAAGCCGTAACCGCAGGAATGGATATGTACACCTGCAAAAATCTCACCGCCAATCAGACCGCCATCGCGAGCAAGCTCGGCTCCCACAGTTTAAGCCGGGTACATCAGGGGAATACCCGTCGGCTGAGAAACCGCCATCGCCGGCAGGCCAGCTCCCACAGTTTGATCCGGGCACATCAGGAAAATATCGATCGGCTGTAAGGCCGTCATCTCGAGCAACCTTTTATAGAACAAACGTTAGCCATTGATTTAAAAAATGAGTTTTTACTCATCTTTAGATATTTTTCAATGCGGCAAGCACCCGGTTCTTTGCGCGACAGCGCCGCATCGAAGACGTGGCGGCAGCTCCTACAGGAGTATGCGTAGGCTTCGGCGGAGTGGACAACCCGGCGTGGATGCCGGGTCAACCCCGACAATCAATCATCCCGCGTCAAGACTTCCAGCAACTCGATCTCAAAAATCAGATTCGAATTCGGCGTAATCAACCCCATTGTGCGCTCGCCATAAGCCAGGTGCGCCGGCACCAGCAATTTGCGCTTGCCGCCCACCTGCATCCCCATGATTCCTTGATCCCAGCCCTTGATCACACGCCCTGTCCCGATCACACACTGGAAAGGCTTTCCTCGGCTGTAGGAAGAATCGAACTCGGTGCCATCTTCGAGCCAGCCACGGTATTGAGTTGTGATCAAAGCGCCCTTCACAGCCGCTTTGCCATCACCCGGTTCCAAATCGATAATCTGCAATTGGTCATTCATACGGCTTACTCGTCCACTGTCTGTCGCCCGGTTTATAACGGGAATGGACGCAGGTTTTCGCAGAATCGAACGCCGTTGGCAATCCATGGAACCGAATCCTCAAACGCTCGCTCACATAAGTATCGCCTTCGCACTCGGGAAAGGATGCTCTGATGACCGACTCACGATCACTGTGCAGTTTCATTCCGCCCTACATTCTCCACCGCATTATTGCCCATGGCTCCGAGCGGCAACGCGCCAGTGCGCAGGTCACGTTGACCCATGTGCGCACCCTGCGCCACGCACCCTTCCCACCGGTACGCGCACCCGTCGCGACAATGCTGCGACCCTCCAACCAGCCCGGCGTGGTGCAACGCAGCCTCCATGATGCTCAGGGGAAGATGCTCCTGCCTGGAATGCCGGTGCGTGTCGAAAGCCAGCCACCGACGGGAGATCCGGCGGTCGATGAAGCCTATGACGCGTTGGGTGCCAGCTATGATTTCTTCTGGAAGGTGCTCGAACGCGATTCGATCGACAACCAGGGCATGGCGTTGATTGGCAGCGTGCACTACGGCCAGGACTATGAAAATGCGTTCTGGAACGGCGCGCAAATGGTGTTCGGTGATGGCGACGGCGAGATTTTCCAACGTTTTACGCGCTCACTGGATGTGATCGGCCACGAGCTGTCCCACGGTGTGATTGAAAGTGAAGCGGGCCTGATCTACGCCAACCAGTCCGGAGCGTTGAATGAATCGATATCGGACGTTTTTGGGGTATTGATCAAACAGCATGTGCTGGGTCAGACCGTCGAAGAGGCAGACTGGCTGATCGGCGCCGACTTGCTGACACCGCAGATCAAAGGCGTCGGCTTGCGCTCGATGGCTCATCCCGGGACGGCCTATGACGACCCGCTACTCGGCAAGGACCCGCAACCGGCGCACATGAGCAAATTTGTCATCACTCAGGAGGACAACGGAGGTGTGCACATCAACTCCGGGATTCCCAATCGGGCGTTTTATCTGGCCGCCCAGGCGTTGGGCGGCTTCGCCTGGCAAAAAACCGGCCATATCTGGTACGACGCGTTGTGCGACAAGCGCCTGAGCAGCGAAGCCTCATTCAGCGCATTTGCCGCGCTGACCATTGACCATGCCTTGCAGCGGTTTGGCACGGATGAAAGGCAGGCTGTGGCGCAGGCCTGGTCTGATGTCGGTGTTGAACTCAACCGGGAGAAACCATGAAAACCCTGCCAGCATTGGGTGACGATGCGGTTATCCACCTGTCCCGTCAGGGCGGTGTGGCCGCGATCCACGCCTTGACGCGTCCGCGCAGTATCGATTTCGCACAGTGCGACATCAGCCAGCGCACGCGCATCTGTTCATTGCTCGAAGGCTGTCTGCCCATCGCTGATTCGACTTCCGGTCGCAGCGATCAGCGCTTCTATGAAATTGAAGTGCACTACCGCAGCGGCGAGCAAGCTGACCTGATGGTGCTGAAAGTACCGGAGGACCGGGCACCGGGTGACCTGGTTCACCTGTGGGACAAAGGCGAAGTGTTGTGAGGCTGAAGTTTTACGGCGGGCTCGTGGCGAGGGAGCTTGCTCCCGCGGGAGGGCGAAGCCATCCTCTCAGAGTCGATGCGCGACTCTATAGACGGGGCCGCTTCGCGCCCCAGCGGGAGCGAGTTCCCTCGCCACAGGAACGATCCATGCCCCCTGGATAGTTTTCAGGGGCTCAAGCAAGCGAACCTATCTGCAGGTTCAGCGTTATTTCTCTACCGGCGTGACGTCGATGATCGTGCCGTTGGTGATCATTACCATCATGTATTTGTCATTGATCTGCACCCATTGCGCCTGTTCTTTCGGCGCAGCCAGGCCTTTCGCTTTCCAGTTTTTCAGGGCTTTGTCGCTGCGCTGATAAACGTCCGGCGCGCGGTCGCCGACCACCAGCTCGCGGCTGTTGTTAACGCCGGGCTGTACGGTTTTCTGCGGTGGGTCATCCGCTTGAACGATAGGGCTGATACCGGCAACGCCTGCGGCAATGGCCAGGGCGGCGATCAAGGTTTTGCTGTTCATGGGTGATCCTCCAAGGATATGTGGTACGTGAACTCCGACTGCGTGCGGATGAAATCATTCACTAACGTCGCATTGATTTAACGCCGCACTCAAACAACGCGCCATTCGTACAATCATTGCGGCCAAAGCTGACGCATGCCGTTACAGCCTTTATCCTTGTCGCCCGCCGTACCGAGTTCTGGAGTTCGTCATGCCCCACGAAGGCAACCTGTTGCAAGCCGCTGTTGTGTTTCTGTGCGCGGCGGTGCTCATCGTCCCCCTGGCCAAGCGCCTGCAACTGGGGGCTGTGCTGGGTTATCTGTTTGCCGGGGTGATCATCGGCCCATCAGTGTTGGGCCTGATCGGCAATCCGCAAAGCGTCAGCCACATTTCCGAACTCGGGGTGGTGTTGCTGCTGTTCATCATCGGCCTGGAACTGTCCCCGCGACGGTTGTGGGTGATGCGCAGATCAGTGTTTGGCGTCGGTCTGGCGCAGGTGCTGCTGACGGGTTCGGCGATTGGCCTGACGGCGTTGTTCGTGTTCGGCCAGCCCTTGAACAGCGCGATCGTGCTGGGCCTGGGCCTGGCGTTGTCCTCCACTGCGTTTGGCCTGCAAAGCCTGGCCGAACGCAAAGAGTTGACCAGCCCCCATGGGCGGTTGGCGTTTGCGATTCTGTTGTTCCAGGACATTGCCGCGATCCCGCTGATCGCCATGGTGCCGCTGCTGGCGGGCGGCGATCACGTTACCACCGCTGCCGAGAACCTGAACCTGGGGTTGCGCGTATTGGGCAGTATCGCTGTGGTGGTGATCGGCGGGCGGTATCTGCTGCGCCCGGTGTTCCGCGTGGTGGCCAAAGCCGGTTTGCCGGAAGTGTCCACCGCCACTGCGCTGCTGGTGGTCATCGGCACGGCGTGGTTGATGGACTTGGTGGGTATATCCATGGCGCTGGGAGCGTTTCTCGCGGGGCTGCTGCTGGCGGACTCCGAATATCGCCATGAACTTGAAGCGCAGATTGAACCCTTCAAGGGGTTGTTGTTGGGGTTGTTCTTCATGAGCGTCGGCATGGGCGCGAACCTGAGCCTGCTGCTGAGCGCGCCGATCACGGTACTGGGCCTGACCCTGCTGCTGATCGCCATCAAGCTGCCGTTGTTGTTCCTCGTCGGTCAACTGGCCGGTGGCCTGAACAAGGTCAGTGCGATCCGCCTCGGTATCGTGCTGGCAGCGGGCGGTGAGTTTGCGTTTGTGGTGTTCAAGATTGGCCGCGACAAGGGTCTGTTCGAGCCGCATCTGTACGACATGCTGGTCCTGACCATCACCCTCTCGATGGCCGTGACGCCGCTCCTGTTGCTGCTTTGCGCACGGCTGGTCAGCCCCAAGGTGCAGCCGGTGGAAGTGCCGGAGAAATTTCGTGAAATCGATACCGACACGCCACGGGTGGTGATCGCCGGCATGGGCCGCATGGGGCAGATCGTCGCGCGTATTTTGCGGGCGCAGAACATCAAGTTCGTGGCGCTCGACACCTCGGTGGAAACCATCGAACTGTCGCGCAGCTTTGGCGGTGTGCCGGTGTTCTACGGCGACCCGATGCGCCCGGAAATCCTCAGCGCAGCCAAGGTGGAGCAGGCAGAATACTTCGTCATTGCCACAGACGACCCGGACACCAACATCAAGACCGCCGAGTTGGTGCACAAGCTGTATCCGCATATCAAGATCATCGCCCGGGCACGTAACCGCCAGCACGTGCACCGGCTGGTAGACCTCGGGGCCGAGGCCATTCGGGAAACCTACTATTCGAGCCTGGAAATGAGCCGGCGCACGCTGGTCGGTTTGGGCCTGACCCAGGCCCAGGCCGATGCACGGATCAAGCGCTTCAAGCACCACGATGAGCAGGTGCTGGAAGCTCAGCACGCGATTTATGACGACGAGGCGAAAGTGCAGCAGTCGGCGCAGGAGGCTCGGGCGGAATTGGCGAAATTGTTCGAATCCGATCAATTGGAGGAGCAGGAAGCGGGCAAGGCCAAACTGTTGCGGTGAAAAGTCCGGCCCCATCGCGAGCAGTCTCGCTCCCACGTTTGATTAGCGGTGAACACTGGATTTGCGTCTAACACACATCTCCTGTGGGAGCTGGTCTGCCAGCGATGGCGGTGTGTCAGACGATGATGATGTTGGCTGTGTCGGCCCCATCGCGAGCAGGCTCGCTCCCACATTTGATCAGCGGTGCACACTGGATTTGCGTCTAACACACATCCACTGTGGGAGCTGGCCTGCCAGCGATGGCGGTGTGTCAGACGATGATGATGTCGAAGGTGCGGGAACCATAACGCGGTACTTCAGGTAAACCCCATTCCAAGGAACGCACAATGACCGATCAACCCTCGCCGGCCCTCAAGGAAATCTTCAACGCCGAGCGCCTGCAGCACATCGCCGTCGAAATGACCGCCGTGTACCCGGCGTTCAACGCCGAGGCGTTTCTGGAAATGGCCAATGAAGGCCTTGCCGAACTGTCTATCATGCAGCGCATGGCCAGGGTCAGTGAGTGTCTGCATGCGGTGTTGCCACTGAACTACGAAGATTCCCTGACCGTCCTCCGCAACCTGGCGCCACGCTTGAACAGCGGTTTCGTCAGCATTTCTTTGCCGCATTACGTCGCCACGTACGGGAGCCACGCCTTCGATACGTCCATGGAGGCATTGAAGTATTTCACCGCGTTTGGATCGTCCGAGTTCGCGGTCCGGCATTTTCTGCGCAGCGATATCGAGCGTTCTCTTGCGGTCATGCACCAATGGTCACTGGATGACAACGAACACGTCCGGCGTCTGGCCAGCGAAGGCAGCCGACCGCGCCTGCCCTGGTCGTTCCGTCTGGAACAGATCCAGGCGAACCCGGCGCTGGCCGCCGCGATCCTCGACAACCTCAAGGCCGACGACAGCCTTTACGTGCGCAAGTCGGTGGCCAACCACCTCAATGACATCACCAAGGATCACCCCGAGTGGGTGCTGGACCTGATCGAAGGCTGGCCGCTGGACGACAAGCACACCGCCTGGATCGCCAAACATGCGTTGCGCAGCCTGATCAAACAGGGCAATCAACGGGCGCTGGCGATCATTGGCGCGGGCGGCAAACCCGAGGTCGAAATCACCCAGTTAAAGGTCGAACCACCCGTGATCGGGCTCGGGGAGAAAATCACGCTGTCCTTTGCCGTGAAATCCACGGTCGAGACCGGCCAGCGATTGGTGATCGACTATGCCATCGACTACGTCAAGGCCAACGGCAGCACGTCGGCGAAGGTGTTCAAGCTCAAGGCGCTGACGCTGCCCGGCGCATCGACGGTAAACGTCAGCCGCGGACAGCAGATCAAGGAACTCACCACCCGCCGGCATTACGCTGGCAGGCACGCGGTGCACATCCTGGTGAATGGCGAACGCCTGGCCAGTACGTCGTTCGAGATCCTCGACTGAAATCCGTCTCTCTGTAGGAGCTGTGTAGGAGCTCCTACATGGGGGGCGACCGTTAAGTCGTGCTTGCGTTCATACCCAGCAACAGCGCCTGCTCACGCTCACACAGCTCCACCACGTAATCCCACAACACCCGCAGCCGCACCGATTTGTGCAACTCGCGGCGGGTGCTGATCCAGTAGCTGCGCAGAATGCTTTCCTCAGGCAGTAACGGCACCAATCCCGAGTCGGCGCTGGCCATGTAGCACGGCAGCACGGCGATCCCCAGTCCCGAGCGCGCCGCCTGTTGCTGGGCGATGACGCTGGTGCTGTGGAAGACCACCTGCGGATTGCGGCAGAAGCTGTTGAGGAACATCAATTCCTGGCTGAACAACAGGTCATCGACGTAGCCGATCCAGGCGTGGCGCCCAAGATCTTCACGGCTGTGCAAGGGCGGCGCACGGTCGAGGTAGTCCTGGCTGGCATACAGCGCCAGACGATAGTCAGTGAGTTTGCGGGTGACCAGCATGTCCGCCGCCGGGCGTTCGAGGTGGATACTGATTTCGGCTTCGCGATTGAGGATGCTGACGAATCGCGGCACCGCGACCAATTCCACTTCCAGCCCCGGATAACGCTCGAACAACCCGTTCATGCGACTGGCGAGAAACATGATGCCCAGCCCTTCGGTCACGCCAACCCGAATCTTGCCCAGCGGCGCCGTGGACTGGGTGATTTCCTCCTGGGCCAGTAACGCAACGTTTTCCATCGCTTCGGCATGTTTAAGCAGCGCTTCGCCGGCCGGAGTCAACTCGTAACCCTGGGCGTGCTGCACGAACAAGGCGGTGCCCAGGCTTTTTTCGATGGCTTCAATGTGCCGGGCCACCGTGGCGTGGGTGGTGTTCAAGCGCCGGGCCGCCGTCAGCAACCGTCCACTGCGCTGCAACTCAAGAAAAAACCGCAGGTCATTCCAATCAAACATGAATCGTCCTTAGGGCTACGCTGTTTAAAAACGCACAGCGGCTGCGCAAAAACTAACATTCTTTAAACGAAAGCTAACAACTAGGATGACCGACAACAAGAACAACAAGACGAGGTCAGGGATGCAGACTTCCCTAGATGAATACGACTACATCGTGGTCGGCGCCGGTCCGGCGGGGTGTTTGCTGGCCAATCGACTGTCGGCCAACGCGCAACACCGGGTACTGCTGCTCGAAGCCGGCGGCCGCGATAACTACGCCTGGATTCATATCCCGGTGGGTTACCTGTTCTGCATCGGCAACCCGCGCACCGACTGGTGCTTCAAGACCGAGGCGCAAGCCGGTCTGCAAGGCCGGGCCTTGAGTTATCCGCGGGGCAAGGTGCTCGGCGGTTGTTCTTCCATCAACGGCATGATCTACATGCGCGGCCAGGCCGGTGATTACGACGGCTGGGCCGCTGATGGCAATCCGGGCTGGCGCTGGAACGACGTGCTGCCGATGTTCAAGAAAAGCGAAGACCATTTTGCCGGTGACTCCGAATTTCATGGCGCGGCCGGGGAATGGCGGATCGAGCGCCAGCGCCTTTCATGGCCGATTCTGGATGCCTTCCGGCACGCGGCCGAGCAAACCGGCATCGCCAGCATCGATGACTTCAACCAGGGCGACAATGAAGGCTGCGGCTATTTCCAGGTCAATCAGAAAGGCGGCGTCCGCTGGAACGCGGCCAAGGCGTTCCTCAAACCGGTCCGCCATCGACCCAACCTCACCGTACTGACCGACGTCGACGTCGACCGCGTGCAGCTGGAAAACGGCCGCGCCTCGGCGGTCATCACTCGCTGTAACGGACAGCCGAAGACGTTCAAGGCTCGCAAGGAGATCATCCTGTGCGCTGGCGCCGTCGGCTCGCCGAGTATCCTGCAACGCTCCGGCATCGGCCCTCGCCCGCTGCTGGAAAAACTCGGGATCGGCGTCGTGCATGAGCTTCCCGGCGTGGGCGGCAATCTGCAGGATCACCTGCAACTGCGGCTGATCTACAAACTGGAAAACGCCCGCACCCTGAACCAGATCGCCGGCAGCGTGTGGGGCAAAATGGGCATGGGCCTGCGTTACCTGTACGACCGCAGCGGGCCGCTGTCCATGGCGCCGAGCCAATTGGGCGCCTTCGCGCGTTCCGGTCCGGAACAGACGTCGGCCAATCTCGAATACCACGTGCAACCGCTGTCGCTGGAGCGTTTCGGCGAGCCGTTGCACGCTTTCCCCGCCTTTACCGCGTCAGTGTGTGATCTGCGACCACGCAGCCGGGGCCGCATAGACATCCGCAGCGCCAACCCTCAAGACGCGCCACTGATTCAGCCCAACTATTTGAGTCATCCAGAGGATTTGCGTGTCGCCGCAGACGCCATTCGCCTGACCCGTCGCATCGTTTCCGCACCGGCGCTGCAAGGGTTCAAACCGGTGGAGTACCTGCCCGGCGACCGCTTGCAAAGTGAAGAAGAACTGCACGAGGCAGCGGCACGGATCGGAACGACCATCTTCCACCCGGTCGGCACCTGCAAGATGGGTAATGACGTGGACGCGGTGGTCGATGCTCAACTCAACGTCCACGGCATCCCCGGCCTGCGCATCGCCGACGCCTCGATCATGCCGAGAATCACCTCGGGCAACACCTGTTCGCCTACGCTGATGATTGCCGAGAAAGCGGCACACATGATCCTCAACCCCGCCACAAGGAGCATCACAGGGCCGAAGGAGCTGGCCACACACCCCTGAACGGCATACACCTTTGTAGGAGCAAAGCCTGCTGGCGATGGCTTTAAATCTGGTACACCGCGTTATCGTTCATCGCGAGCGAGCTTTGCTCCTAGAGGAAGTACACACCCGATACATCGAAGTAGCGGCGCCAACCCACAAGGCCGGCGCCGACAGTGGAACAACAAAAACAATCACTGTAAGGGATACCGATATGTCAGAACATGTTCAGCCTCTGGAGTCCGTGGGCCGCGCCGAGATCGGTCACGACACCCGCAAAGTCATTTTCGCGTCGTCACTCGGGACGGTGTTCGAGTGGTACGACTTTTTCCTCTACGGCGCCTTGGCGGCGGTGATCAGCAAGCAGTTCTTCGCGGGGGTCAACGACACCACGGCGTTCATCTTTGCCTTGATGGCATTCGCCGCCGGTTTCATCGTGCGGCCTTTCGGCGCGCTGGTCTTCGGGCGTCTTGGGGACATGATCGGGCGCAAGTACACCTTCCTCGCCACCATCGTCCTGATGGGGTTGGCCACCTTCTGCGTCGGATTGCTGCCGACCTACGCCAGCATCGGCATCGCGGCGCCGATCATCCTTGTGGTCTTGCGCATGCTCCAGGGCCTGGCCCTGGGTGGCGAGTACGGCGGCGCTGCCACCTACGTCGCAGAACACGCACCGATGGGCAAACGCGGCTTCCACACTAGCTGGATTCAATCCACCGCGACCCTCGGTTTGTTGCTGTCGCTGCTGGTGGTGCTCGGTTGCCGCTACTTTACCGGTGACCAGTTCGAAGTCTGGGGCTGGCGCATTCCGTTCCTGTTTTCCATCGTGCTGCTGGGCATTTCGACCTGGATTCGACTGAGCCTGCACGAGTCACCGGCCTTCGTGAAAATGAAAGAGGAAGGCAAGCTCTGCAAGCAGCCGATCCGCGATTCATTCGGCAAATGGGAAAACCTCAAGGTCGTGTTGATCGCCCTGTTCAGCATCAACGCCGGTCAGGCCGTGACCTTCTATGCGGCGCAGTTCTACGTGTTGTTCTTCCTCACGCAGTTCCTGAAAATGGACCCTGCCCTGGCCAACAGCCTGCTGATTGTCAGCGTCATCATCGGTGCACCGTTCTTCATTTTCTTCGGCTGGCTCTCGGACAAGGTCGGGCGCAAACCCGTGTTGATGGTGGGCCTGCTGCTGGCGACCGCGCTGTACTTCCCAATCTTCAAGACCCTGGCCCATTACGCCAACCCGGCCATCGACCAGGCCAGCCAACAGGCGCCCATTAGCGTACTGGCCGACCCGGCTACCTGCACCTTCCAGTTCGACCCGGTGGGCAAGGCGAAATTTGACAGCCCGTGCGACAAGGTCAAGACCTTCCTGGTCAAACAAGGCCTGCCGTACACCAGCGCTGCAGCACCCGCCGGCAGTGCCGTGCAGGTCAGCGTCGGTGACGTGAAAATCGACGGCTATGACGAAGCAGCCTTGCGCGGTGCGATCACCCTGGCCGGTTACCCGTCACAGGCGGACGCTCAGTTGATCAACAAACCAATGATCGTGGCGCTGATTGTCGCGCTGATCATCATCTCCGCCATGTGCTACGGCCCGCTGGCGGCGCTGATGGTCGAACTGTTCCCGACGCGCATCCGCTACACCTCGATGTCCCTGCCCTATCACATCGGCAACGGCTGGTTTGGCGGATTCTTGCCGACCGTATCGTTCGCCCTGGTGGTGTACACCGGGGATATTTTCTACGGGCTCTGGTACCCGGTGTTGATCACCGGGGTGAGCCTGGTGGTGGGGATGATCTTTTTGCGTGAGACGAAGAACGTGGATTTGGACACTAACTGAAGCCAGCGCGAGTGCGGGTGATACTGTTCACTGAAGCACGACGCTATACCTGTGGCGAGGGAGTTTACTCCCGCTGGGTCGCGAAGCGGCCCCCTCTTACACCTAAAAAGCAGGGGACTGCTGCGCAGTCCAGCGGGAGTAAACTCCCTCGCCACAGGTATCCGTTAATCTGTGCCCAGGTTCTGCGCAATAACGCCCCGCCACTCACCCGATCGAGGCACCTGTATTCATGATCATTTCATCTGCATCCGACTATCGCGAAGCGGCACGTCGCAAACTTCCCCGGTTTTTGTTCGATTACATCGACGGGGGAGCTTATGCAGAGCACACGCTGAGGGCCAATAGCGCCGATCTGACCGGTATCAGCCTGCGTCAGCGCATTCTTAAGAACGTTGAAACCCTGAGCCTGGAGACCACCCTCTTCGAGCAAAAACTGGCCATGCCGATCATCCTCGCGCCAGTAGGCCTGACCGGCATGTTCGCCCGCCGGGGTGAGGTGCAAGCGGTCAGGGCAGCGGAAAACAAAGGCATTCCTCTGTGCCTGTCGACGGTGTCGGTGTGTTCGATCGAAGAGGTCGTCGCCCAAAGCCAACAACCCATCTGGTTTCAGCTGTACGTGTTGAAGGACCGGGGCTTCATGAAAAACGCCCTGGAACGGGCGAAGGCTGCCGGCGTGAAGAACCTGGTGTTTACGGTCGACATGCCGACCCCCGGTGCCCGCTATCGGGATGCTCACTCGGGCATGTCCGGTCCGTTCGCTTCGTCAAGGCGCATGCTGCAAGCCATGACCCGCCCTGACTGGGCCTTCAACGTCGGGCTGATGGGGCGGCCACACGATCTGGGGAACATCTCCAGGTACCTTGGCAAAGCGGTGACGCTCGAAGACTACATGGGCTGGCTGGCGAATAACTTCGATCCGTCAATCAGCTGGAGCGACCTGGAATGGATTCGTGATTTCTGGAAAGGCCCGATGATCATCAAAGGCATTCTTGACCCTCAGGATGCCAAGGACGCGGTTACATTCGGCGCGGACGGCATCGTCGTGTCCAACCATGGTGGCCGGCAACTGGACGGTGTGCTCTCCACCGCCCGGGCATTGCCACCGATTGTCCAGGCGGTCGGCAACGATCTGACGGTGCTGGTGGATTCTGGAATCCGCTCGGGGCTGGACGTGGTCCGCATGCTGGCGCTGGGCGCGAAAGGCGTATTGCTGGGGCGGTCGATGGCCTATGCGCTGGCTGCGGACGGTCAACGCGGGGTGGAGAACATGCTGGATATCTTCGCCAAAGAGATGCGCGTGGCGATGACGTTGACCGGGGTCACGTCGATTGGTCAGATCGACGAAACCACGTTGGTGCACACCATCGCATAAACACCACGAATCCCTGTAGCAGCTGCCGAGCCTGCGAGGCTGCGTTGGCACCGGGGTCTGCGGCGTGCTGCGCGGTCAGGACCGATCAGAAACTCGCTTTGACCGACATCATGAAATTACGCGGATCACCGTAATAATTCCCGAATGTCTCGGTCCCGATGGTGGCGTAGTAGCGCTTGTCGAACAGGTTGTTGCCGTTGAGGGCGACTGACCAGGTGTCGTCGATGCGGTAGCCGATTCGTCCGTTCCAGATCGCGTAACCCGATTGGCTAAGTTTCTCCCCCGTCGCCGGCGACAACCGGAAGTTATCGCTCTGCGCGTTCACGCCCGCACCGATACTGAACCGCTCCAGCGCGCCGCCCAAAGCGTAGTCACCCCACATGCGCAACACATGCCGCGGCACGTAGCTGTTGAACGCCGCACCGTTCAGGCTGCTGTCGATGTCGTCGAGGGTCTTGGTCTGGGTGTAGGTGTAGCCCGCGAGCAATTGCAGGCGCTCGATGACTTCGCCGCTGATCTCGGCTTCGAAACCCTGTGCGCGAACCTTCCCCGCGTTGACGTAGCAATAGCCGTCCGATGACGGGCAGGAGGAGTTGTAGTCGGTCTGTGCCTGGTCTTTCTGGATCGTGCGGAACAGGTTGAACGAGCTGTTCAGGCGACCGTCGAACCAGGCGCCCTTGATCCCCAGTTCATAGCTCTGGCCCACCAACGGCTTGAGGGTCGAACCATCCTCGGAGCGGAAGTTACCTTGCGGGGTAAAAATATCCGAATAGCTGGCGTACGCCGTGAGGTTCTCGTTGAGGTCCAGCAGCACGCCGGCAAAGGGTGTGACCTGGCCGGTTTCGGTGGTGCTGGAGTGCTCAGAGGTGCCTGAATTGATGAACACGGAATCGGTATCGGAGTTGTACCAGCTCACCCGTCCGCCCATGACCAGCGTCAGCGGATCCGCCAGCTTCAAACGCAAGGTCGAGTAAACGCCCTTCTGTTTGGTCACGGAATTGACCGGTCCGCCGCGGGACGAATTGTCGGTGAAGTAGCTGTCGTCCGGCTCGGGGATATGCTTGTCCGGGTTGAATACATTCTGCCGCTGCGGCAGGAAGGCCACGGAGTAGAAGTCATCCTTTTTTGAACGACTGGCGTTGAAGCCCACCACCAGCTCGTGTTGCTGGCCGAAGGCGCCAAATTTGCCATCCACGTAGGCGTCGAGGCCGTAATCCACCTGATCGTAATCGTACAGGCTGCCCAGCATACCGGTGGTGTCGACGCCGGGCGTTACGGACCCCGACGCGAAGGCGTACTTGATGTCCTGGGTGTTCTTTGTATAAACGCTGGCGACCTTCAATGCCCAATCGTCGTTGATCTGGTGTTTCACATCACTGAACACGGTGGTGCGCTTGCTGCGCCAGGTGTTCCAGGACGGATCAAGGCAGGTTGAGCGACTGAGTTTCAGGTCGCTGCCGTCCTTGTAACGTGGCAGCCCGCCCCAGCAAGGACTGGCGTCGACATCTTCATAGGCCACGCCCAGACCCAGCGTCGTGTCGGGGCTCAGATCGAAGTCGAGCGCGCCGTAATAGACCTGGTCCTTGCGATTCGCGTCGTCGACGAAGTAGTGCCGGCTCTGCTCGGCGACCACGGCCCGGCCGCGCAAGGTGCCTGAATCATTCAACGGGCCGCTGGTATCCACCTGACCGCGATAATTGTCATAGCTGCCACCGGACAGCGTCACCTCGGTGTGCGGCGTGGCTGTACCGCGTTTGCGCACGAAGTTCACCCCGCCGGCGGTGCCTCCGGATCCCTTCATCATCCCGGCCGCACCACGGAGCACTTCGACCCGGTCGTAATAGGCCATGTCACCGCTGAAACTGTCGGCCTGGACATACAGGTTGCCCATGTCCAGCGGCACACCGTCGTACTGATACTGGCCCGACATCCGAAAGCCCCGGGAGTAGAAATACTTACCGCCCATGGTCGAGTCATACACCGTAATGCCCGGCGTTTTTTCCATGACCTGATCGATGGTATTGAGGTTCTGGTCATCGAGCATCTTGCGGGTCATCACCGTGACCGATTGCGGTGTTTCCTTGAGCGAGTGTTCGCCCTTGCCGATGGTCACCGCGCCGGTGGTGTATGAGCCACTGTCCTCGGTGGTCGCGCCGAGTACCTGCCCATTGATGTTGGTCGCCCCCAGCTCCAGAGCCGAACCGATTGCCGGCGCGGGGCGCAGGATATAGGTGCCATTGGATTGAGGTTCGGCTTGCAGGCCACTGCCGCCCAGCAGCCGGGCGAATCCTTCATTGACAGCGAAAGCCCCTTTGAGCCCGGGCGATCTCATGCCTTTGGTTTGCCGCGCATCAAACGAAATAGCGGCGCCTGCGGCACTGGCGAAATGGCTGAGTACTTCGGCCAGCGGGCCTGGGGCGATGTCGAACGATTGAACCGAATTCTGCTGTTGTGCCGGTGCTGCGATGGCGACAGTCGGCCACGGCCCCATCGTCGTAGCTGCGAACAAACCGATCTTAATTGCGATGGCCAGTCGACCTGGCGCGTACACCCGAGACATGCTTACCCTCCCCCAAGAACCTTCAATAAGTGCTTACTGAGGGATGAGCCGAACGATGTGGTTGAAAAGTGCAAATGAACTGAAAGTTTTTTTGCCGGGCTCACTCACAATCCTGTGGGAGCAAAGCTTGCTCTTACAGCGAGACCGTCACCCAATACCGGCTGTAGCGACTCACGTGCAGCGAAAAACCACTTTCCAGCGCCGCTAGCGCAAGGTCCGTGTTATCGATGGGGAACGCGCCGGACACTTTCAGATCGGCGATGCGCGGATCACAGCGCAACACCCCTGTGCGATAGCGGGAAAGGTCGGCCAGCAGCTCACCCAGAGGACGATCGATGGCGATAATGCTGCCCTGTTGCCAGGCACCCGTCGACGCATCGTTGTGCCCGACCGGCCCCAGCACGCGGGCATTGAAGTTCAGGCGTTGACCGGCCTCCAGTCGCACCTTCCTGTCTGCCCCATAGGCACTGACTTCAACCGCTTTTTCCAGCACCGCCACCTCGGCGCCCTGGGTTTGGGACTGAACAATAAAGCGCGTCCCTAACGCCAGGACTTCACCATGTGCCGTGATCACCCTGAACGGTCGCTGCGAACGGTCAACAGCCGTCGTGATCAGAACTTCCCCCCGCAACAGTTCCAGCACCCGTTGCCGACCGTCGAAACGCAGGTTGACCGAGGTGTCGGTGTTCAGCAGCAACGAACTGCCATCCGCCAGCCGGAACTCACGACGCTCACCCACCGCAGTGCGTAAATCCGCAAACAGGTTTTGCGTCGATTCACTGCGCCAGCCCAGCCAACCGAGCGACCCGGCAGACGCCAGCATCACCACGCTGCGCAGCACTTGCCGCCGGGATCGATCCGCGCCGCG
>NZ_WFGV02000086.1 GCF_010095445.2 Pseudomonas sp. TNT3 | reverse complement strand
TCGCCGTTGCCACTCCGCCTCGAACCACTTGCCGCCTGCGCTGTTCGAGCAACAGGCGGCTTAATCCTCCTACGGGATGGTTTAAAAAAACTGAACCACTACACCGAAGGCTGCGATCTTTTGATCTGATAGTTGCGTTTAGCGCACTTATAACCTGCTGATAAGTTGATTTTCGTCAGCACTCACACTTCTTAAAATGCTCCGGTATTCAATCCCGGAGCCTGCAGTACATGACTTCCCTCACGGTCTCGGCACCGCTTGCCACGGCCGCTGCCTCGCCGCCGGTGTTCGGTCCGCGAATCATCATTGGCCTCGTTGGCGTGCTGATTGCCGTGCTGGTATCTGGCCTCAACGAGATGGTCACCAAAGTGGCCCTGGCCGACATTCGTGGCGCGATGGGCATCGGCTATGACGAAGGCACCTGGCTGGTCGCCAGTTACACCGCGACCTCGGTGGCGGCCATGGCGTTCGCCCCCTGGTGTTCAGTCACGTTTTCCCTGCGGCGGTTCACCCTCTGTGCCATCAGCGTTTTCACTCTCTTGGGCGTGCTCTGCCCATTGGCCCCCAATTACGAAAGCCTGCTGGTGATGCGCACGTTGCAGGGCCTGGCGGGTGGCGCGTTGCCGCCAATGCTGATGACCGTCGCGCTGCGCTTTTTACCCGCCAACGTGAAGTTGTACGGCCTGGCGGGTTATGCCCTGACGGCGACATTCGGCCCTGGCCTGGGTACGCCGCTGGCCGGGCTATGGACCGAGTATGTGAGCTGGCACTGGACGTTCTGGCAAATCATCGCGCCGTGTCTGCTGGCAATGGTGGCGGTGGCGTACGGCTTGCCCCAGGACCCGCTGCGCCTGGAGCGTTTCAAGCAATTCAACTGGCGCGGATTGCTCCTGGGTTTTCCCGCGATCTGCATGCTGGTGATCGGAATCCTGCAAGGCAATCGGCTGGACTGGTTCGAGTCGAGCTTGATCTGTGCATTGCTCGGTGGCGGGTCACTGCTGCTGGTGCTGTTTCTGATTAACGAATGGTCGCAGCCGATTCCTTTTTTCAAGATGCAAATGCTCGGCATCCGCAACCTGTCGTTCGCCTTGCTGACCCTTGCCGGCGTTTTGGTGGTGCTGCTGGCGGTCATCATCATTCCGTCCAGCTATCTGGCGCAGGTGCAGGGTTACCGCCCGGTGCAGACCGCGCCGATTACGTTGCTGGCAGCGCTGCCCCAGTTGATCGCGCTGCCTTCGGTCGCGGCGCTGTGCAACCTGCGCCGGGTTGATTGCCGTTGGGTGCTGGGCATTGGCCTGAGCATGCTGGCGCTGTCCTGCGTGGGCGGTTCGCAGCTGACTTCCGTGTGGATTCGCGATGATTTCTATGGGCTGCAACTGCTGCAGATCTTCGGCCAGCCCATGGCGGTTTTACCGCTGTTGATGCTTGCCACCGGCAGCATCAGTCCAATGGAAGGGCCCTACGCTTCGGCCTGGTTCAACACCGTGAAAGGTCTGTCGGCGGTGATCGCAACCGGTGTGATCGAGGCGCTGACCACCGCACGGCTGCATTTTCACTCGACGATGCTGGTCGATCGCCTCGGCAACTCTCCTTGGGTGGACGGCGATAGTGAGGGGCTTGCTCACAGGCTGCACGAACAGGCCGTGGTGCTGACCGCATCGGATCTTTACCTGTGTATGGCTGGCATCGCACTCGCGCTGATCCTGTTGATTTTCTGGCTGCCGACGCGGGTTTATCCGCCCCGTGCGCCGATCTGAATGCTCCACTGAAACAGAAGGTTTTTATGACAACTCAATCCAGAAAAAAAGTGGCCATTGGCGTCGCCGCGGTGGTCGCCGTTGGCGTGTTGATCTGCGTGTTGGTGCCCGGTCTTTTCGGCAAGCGAACGCAGCAGAGCACCAATGACGCCTTTGTCTCAGCGGACTTCACTCTTGTGGCGCCTCGCGTTGCCGGGTTCATCAAGGAAGTGCTGGTGGAAGACAACCAGCAGGTCAAGGCCGGGCAGTTGCTGGCGCTGATTGACGACCGGGATTTGCGCGCCGCTGCGCAGGCCGCCGATGCCGAAACACTGGTCGCCCGGGCTCAGTTGCAAAACGCCCGAGCGACGCTGGAGCGTCAGACGTCAGTGATCGCTCAGGCACAAGCGACTGTCGTCTCTGCCAAGGCAGAAATGGCTTTCGCCGATCATGAATTGAACCGCTACAACCACCTCGCCGGTGTGGGCGCTGGCACGGTGCAAAACGCTCAGCAAGCCCGGACCCGTATCGATCAGGCCACCGCGCGGTTGGCCAATGCGACTGCGGTATTGGCGGCGGAACGCAAGCAAGTCGATATCCTCACCGCCCAGCGCGACGCGGCGGACGGCGGTCTTAAACGTGCGCAAGCGGCGTTGGAAATGGCCAGCTACGAGCTGTCTTACACGCGCATCGTCGCGCCTCAGGACGGCATGGTCGGCGAGCGGGCGGTTCGGGTTGGAGCGTATGTCACGCCGGGCAGCAAAATTCTGGCCGTGGTGCCGTTGGAGCAGGCGTATGTGGTGGCCAATTTCCAGGAAACCCAATTGGCTGACGTGCAAGCCGGTCAGAGCGTTCAGGTGCTTGTCGACAGCCTCGATGGTCAGGCCCTGAGGGGGCGTGTCGAGAGCATCGCGCCGGCTACGGGCGTGACCTTTGCGTCGATCAAACCGGATAACGCGACCGGGAATTTCACCAAGGTCGTGCAGCGAATTCCGGTGAAGATCGTGCTCGATCCGGGTCAGCCATTGGCCGAACGGCTGCGGGTGGGAATGTCGGTGGAGGCGAGTATTGATACTGCCGGTGCCGACAAGCATGAGGTAGCGCAGCGATGAACAACAGCCACCACTTGCCCCCTTGCCACAAGGTCTGCGTTCGCTCAATCGCATTTGTGCTGAGCTTGTCGTCGTTGAGCGCCTGCACCGTCGGCCCGGATTTCCAAAAACCACAGCCACAACAGATCGCCGAATGGTCAGCACCACAGAAAGCCGCCGCCAGCCAGGCCATTGCTGAACCCATGGACGAACGCTGGTGGGACGTCTTCCACGACCCCAAACTTTCGGCCCTGACCCAGCGCGCCTTGACCGATAACCTCGACCTCAAACTCGCCAGCAGCCGCTTGCAGCAAAGCCGCGCAGCACGTCAGGTAATCACTGCCGAGCGCTATCCGAACACTGCCGCCACGGGCAGTTACGGGCGCAAACGCAACAGCGGCGAAGGCCTGAGCGACCCGTCCGGACACAATGGCGACTCGGCGTTCAACCTGTGGGACGCCGGCTTCTCCGCGTCCTGGGAACTGGATTTCTGGGGGCGTGTACGGCGCGAGACCGAAGCCGCCGATGCCACGCTCGAAGTCGCCGAAAACGACCGTCGCGGCGTATTGCTGTCGGTCCTTGCCGAAACCGCCCAGGACTACATTCAACTGCGTGGCGTGCAAAGCACTCGCGCAGTCACCGAGCAGAATCTCGATGTCGCTCGCCACAGCCTGAAGCTTTCACAGTTGCGCCTCGCCGACGGTGTTGCCACGGATCTGGATGTCGCTGAAGCCGCCGCGCAAGTTGCCGCTATCGAATCCCGCCTGCCGGCGCTTGAGCAGCGCCAGTTGCAGCTGATCAACGCGCTCAGCTTGTTGATGGGTGAACCGCCGCACGCGCTGTCCGTTGAGTTATCCACCGATGCGCCGGTGCCGCAAACCCCGCCTCAAATCGCTATTGGCCTGCCATCGCAACTGGCCGAGCGTCGCCCTGACATCCGCCAGGCCGAAGCGCGCCTGCATGCCGCCACCGCGAACATCGGCGTGGCCAAGGGGGATTTTTATCCGCGGATTACCTTGTCCGGCAACATGGGCTCCCAAGCCATGCAACTCAGCGATTTAGGTTCCTGGGGCTCGCGTGCCTTTGGCATCGGCCCGCAATTCAGCCTGCCGCTGTTCGATGGCGGGCGCCTGCGTGGCGTGCTTAACCTGCGTGAAGCGCAGCAACAGGAAGCCGCCATCGCCTACCAACAAACCGTGTTGCGCGCCTGGCATGAAATCGACGATCAGCTGAGCGCCTTCAACGCCAGCCAACGGCGCCGCGACAGCCTCGCCGAAGCCGTGCGCCAGAACCAGATCGCACTGAGCACCGCGCAACATCAATACGTGGAAGGCGTCGTCGATTTCGTCAACGTCCTCACCGTGCAAGGCGAATTGCTGGCCACGCAGGAACAGTGGGTAGAAAGCTCGACCGGCGTGTCATTGGCGATGGTCGGTTTGTACAAGGCGTTGGGCGGGGGATGGGAGTCGGTGTATCCGCTGGCGATTCAGCGTTGAGTGAAAGGAGGTAGAGCTGTTTTGTAGGATGCGTCTTGATTTATTTTTGTGGGAATTATTGATCTCTTCGAGCGATTAGCATCTTCTCCCCTGTTCTTTGACGATAAATACGCTCCTATGACTGCCGACCCGTATGCGACTCCGACCTCTGAGCTGTCAAACACTACGACCTGCAATCCCGCTTTTTATGTGGTGAGCAAAAGCAAATTCGCGCTGTTGTTCGTATCTACTTGTGGCTTTTATTTACCTTATTGGTTTTACAAAAACTGGAAGCAACAGCGGGCAGCCGGCAACAACGTCCTGCCTTTACTGCGTACGATTTTCGGGGTCTTTTTCATTTACTCCCTACTCGTCAGAATCGACCGGAAGATCAGGGCCTCAGATCGTCAGTTGCGCTGGTTTCCGAGAAGTCTCGCCGTCGGTGTAATCACAATCGCGTGCGTGGGTATTGCGAGAGCATGGGTGCCTGATTTTCGTATCAGCTTTGCAATAAGCCTTACGGTTGTACTTCTGCAAACGTGCTTCTTACTGCGTGTGCAAGGGGCAATCAATTTTTCTGAAAATGACCCGGATGGCACGAGCAATTCCTCGCTCACTTTCTCTAATTGGGTGTGGGTTGCGCTGGGTTTATGCATATGGGGACTGTCGATTTTCGCTTTGTATCTCCAGTTGTAGAATGCGGAGTCACGTGAAATGGATTTGTTGCCCTGGCGGCATCAGCCGCTGATCAATGTCGTTTTGCCAGTCGCTGCGTAAAGTGTAATGATAATTGCTATCAATCACGCACGTAGACCTCCCATGGACGCAACAACTGACGGCAACGATTCGATTCATCGTCTTTACCGCGATAACCATGGCTGGTTGCAAGGCTGGTTGCGTAAGCGCCTGGGTGATCGTGAGCATGCGGCGGATGTGGCGCAGGACACGTTCCTGCGCCTGCTGGTGTCGGGGCGCTTGCCCGGTCCGCAGGAGAGTCGCAGCTACCTCGCGCAGATTGCCCGCAACCTGGTGATCGACCAGTGGCGGCGTCTGCGCATCGAGCGCGCTTATCTGGAGAGCATCGCGCATCTGCCGGAGCCCGAATCGCCGTCGCTCGAAACCCGGGCCCTTATCCTTGAAACGCTGACCCAGATCGATGCGATGCTCGATCGCATGCCGGATAACGTGCGCCAGGCTTTTCTGCTCTCGCAATTCGAAGGGCTGAGTTATGCGCAAATTGCCGAGCGGCTCGGGGTTACCGTCAGCTCGGTGCAGAAGTACATGACCCGCGCGATCCTGGCCTGCTATCAACTGGTCTACGAATCATGAACCGCGCCCACGATGCGCCCATCGAGCCAGCCATCGTCGAGCAAGCCAGTGAATGGTTGATGCTGCACTGGGGCGGCGACCTGGATGCAGAAAAGCGTCAGGCCTTCACGCTTTGGCAGCAGGCCCATCCGGAACACCGCCGCGCCTGGCAGCGATTGCAGCAGTTGCAGGAAACCTTCGGCGCGGTGCCGGCCGGTCGTGCACGGGCCGTACTGCGCGATAGCCCTGATCCGCAGCGCCGCGCCGCCTTGAAGATGCTGGGCCTGCTACTGGTTGCCGGTGGCAGCGGCTATCTGCTGCAGAACCAGGTGTCCTGGCGCGCAACCTTTGCCGAACACCGCACCGCCACCGGCGAGATTCGCCACATGACCTTGAGCGACGGCACCCGGCTCGACCTCAACAGCAACAGTGCGATCGACCTGCGTTTTACTGCGCAAGAGCGCCGGATAAAGCTGATCCGGGGCGAGATTCTGCTCACCAGCGGAAACGACCCCGTCCGCCCATTGATCGTGGAAACCGCCAGTGGGGATGTCCAGGCATTGGGAACACGGTTCTCTGTACGTGAAATGGACGACGGCGCCCGTGTCGAACTGTATGAAGGCCAACTGCGCATCAGCCCTCGGCATGCAGCGCCGGTGCTGATGAATGCAGGCAACAGCGTATGGTTCAGCGCCAATGGCACCGACCCGATGAAGCCTGCGAACCCGAACGGCAGCAGTTGGAGCCAAGGGCGTCTGGTGGCCGAGCGTCAGCCGCTGGGTCGGTTCCTGGCCGAGCTGGCGCGTTATCGACCGGGCTGGATTCGTTGCGATGACACGGTCTCGCACTTGCTGCTGACCGGCGTTTTTCCACTCGACAACACGGATGCCGTCCTGGCCGCTCTCGAACGCACATTGCCCGTGCAGGTCGAGTCGGTGACCCGTTATTGGGTGACGGTGAAACGCCGCGTCTGATATCTAAAAAAAATTTAAGAAGCGCTTGTCGGTTTTCATGCCCCGTCCGGGATACCTCTTGAAAGCAAATCAAGAAGCATTCTCATGGGGAGTTCCGGAATGCCACATCATCCGACACAGACGTTTTTTCCGTTCAATGGCGTATTGCGCCGCGGCGTGTTCGCCACTTTGCTGGCCACCACGCCACTGCTGCCGAACCTGGCCTGGGCCGATGACGCCAGCGTGAGTCAGGCGCGTCAGTACAGCATCGCCGCGGGTAATCTCGATCAGGTTCTGAATCGTTTTGCCAGTGACGCGGGAATTCTGCTGTCGGTGGATGCGCAACTCACCGAGGGCAAGCGCAGCACCGGACTACAGGGGCGTTTCGATGTGGCCCAAGGGCTTGAACGGGTGCTCGCCGGCAGTGGCTTGCAGGCTGTCTACGCCCAAGGTGGCTGGTCACTGCAGCCGATCGCGGGAGGCGGTCCATTGCAACTGGGCGCCACACGCGTCAGCGCTACCGAGGCGGTTGAAAATGCCTGGGGCCCGGTCGACGGCATCGTCGCCAAGCGCAGTGCTACCGGCACCAAGACTGACGCGGCGCTGGTGGAAATTCCGCAAACCATCAACGTCGTCACCGCCGCCGAGATCAGTTCCCGTAGCGCCCAAAGCGTGACCGAAGCCCTGCGCTACACGCCGGGCATTACCGGTGGTGGCTTTTCCGACCGCGTGAAGATTTTCGATGAGCCGACGTCGCGAGGCTTCTCGCCCACGCCGATTTACCTCGATGGCTTGCACCTGCCTTATGGCGGCGGCAGTACCGGTGGTGCACTGCAAATCGAGCCCTACTCGCTGGAGCGTATCGAGGTACTCAAAGGCCCGGCATCGGTGCTGTACGGCCAGAATCAGCCCGGCGGTATCGTGAATCTGGTCAGCAAGCGTCCGACCGAAACCGCCTTGCATCAAATCAAATTCGAGGCCGGCAGCTACGACCATAAAAGCGCTGCCATCGACCTCGGTGGCCCGCTCGACGATGAAGGCAAGTTTCTCTACCGCCTGACCGCGCTGGCCAACGACAGCAACGATGAGATCGACTATGTCGAGGAAAAACGCCAGTTCATCGCCCCCAGTTTCACCTGGCGTCCGAGTGAAGACACCAGCCTGACGCTCTTTGCCCAGTACCAGAAAGACAAGGGCGTTCCCGAAGCGCAGGGGCTTCCGGCCGTGGGCACGTTGTTCGATAACCCCAATGGCAAGATCGACCGCGACCTGTTCCTCGGTGAGCCCGACGTCAACGATTACCACCGTGAGCAATACGCGTTCGGCTACGAGTTTTCCCATCGGCTGAACGACGTCTGGACCCTGAAACAGAACGCGCGCTACGCACGGGTCAATGACCACTACACCGCGCCGCTGCATGGCTACCGGTTCGTCACCAACCCGATCACCGGGCAAAACGACCAGCGTTACCAGACTCGCTACGGCGTGGACTGGCAACAGGACAACAAAGTCTTCGGTGTGGATAACATTGCCCAGGCCGAGTTCGACACCGGTCCGTTCAGCCACACGGCAATCGTCGGGCTGGATTACTACCACTTCAATTCGAAATTCGACGGTCTGTATGACTACAACCCGCCGATCATCGACTTGTTCACACCGACCTATGGTCAGCCCCTTAACTTCGGCAACAACTACCGCTGGGACAACACCATCACCCAGACCGGGTTGTACGCCCAGGATCAGATCAAGCTGGATCAGTGGGTGTTTGTCCTCGGCGGCCGCTATGACTGGGCCGAGACCGACAACAAGCAACCACTGAGCGGTGCTCACACCAGCAGCAAGGATGAGAAATTTACCGGGCGCGGTGGCATCGTCTACCTGTTCGATAACGGCCTGGCGCCTTTCATCAGCTACTCGGAATCGTTCCTGCCGCTCAGCGGGACTAACGTGCAGGGCAAGGCGTTCGACCCTTCTACCGGCAAGCAGTACGAGGCGGGCGTGAAATACCAACCGCCGGGGCAGAACAGTTTCGTGCAGATTTCCGCTTACGAACTGGAGCAGGAAAATATCCTGACCACCGACCTCGGCAACCCCGGGTTCAGCAATCAAAGCGGTGCGATTCGCTCCAAGGGCGTCGAGTTTGAAGCCAAGGCAGAGCTCACCGAAGCGCTGGACGTGATTGCCTCGGCGTCGCGCAACGACATCAAATACACCAAGGACAACGATGGTCGCAAAGGCCGTCATCCGGCGGGCAATCCGCCGCTGACCGCCGCGCTCTGGGTCAATTACACCGTGCTCGGCGATACGCCATTGGCAGGCGTCGGTGCGGGGGTTGGCGCACGTTATGCCCGAGGCAGCTATGGCGATGACTACGAGGGCGCGTTTCAGATCGACTCCTACACGGTGTACGACGCCAGTCTGACGTATGACCTGGGCATGTCGGCCTTCAAACTAAAAGGCGTGAAACTGGCGCTGAACGTGAAAAATCTCGCCGACAAGGAATACGTCGCCAGCTGCCGCAGCCAATGGGATTGCTATTACGGGGATGGACGGACGGTGGTGTCGAGCGTGAGTTACGACTGGTAAGTCGCGCTAACCCTGTGGCGAGGGAGCAAGCTTCCTCGCCACAAATCTGCATTTCTTTTTCACGGTTTCGACGACAGATCCGCCATGCCCTTGAGCAATTCGATGGGCAATGGGAAGACAATGGTTGAACTCTTGTCCCCGGCAATCGAACTCAGCGTCTGCATGTAGCGCAATTGCATGGCACCTGGCTGACGGCCCAGCATTTCGGCCGCCTGCATGAGTTTTTCCGAGGCCTGCAATTCGCCTTCGGCATGAATGACTTTCGCCCGGCGTTCGCGCTCGGCTTCGGCTTGCTTGGCGATGGCGCGGACCATCGATTCGTTGAGGTCGACGTGCTTGATTTCGACATTGGCGACCTTGATGCCCCAGGCGTCGGTCTGGGCGTCGAGCACTTGCTGGATGTCGATGTTCAATCGTTCGCGCTCGGCCAGCAATTCATCCAGTTCATGTTTGCCCAGGACCGCGCGCAAAGTGGTCTGCGCCAATTGGCTGGTGGCCATGAGGAAATCTTCGACCTGAATGATTGCCTTCTGCGGATCGAGAACACGGAAATACAGCACGGCGTTGACCTTGACCGACACGTTGTCGCGGGTGATCACGTCCTGGGGCGGCACATCGAGCACCACGGTGCGCAGATCGACGCGAACCATCTGCTGGACCACCGGGATCAGCAGGATCAGACCGGGCCCCTTGACCTGCCAGAAACGGCCGAGCTGGAAGACCACACCGCGTTCGTATTCGCGCAGGATGCGAAAGGTCGAACCCGCCAGTGCAATCAGCAACAGCAGCAGCGCGGCAAAACCCAATTGCAGGCCCATGACTATTCTCCAGGCGGTGCCGCGTCAGCCGCGGCGACTTGCAGCAGTAATCCCTTGCGCGCCACCACTCGCACACGTTGCCCCGGTTGCAGCGGTGTGGCGCTGAGTACTTGCCACTGTTCGCCTTGCAGGTGCACCCATCCGGTCAAGGCATTGCCAGCCTGTAATGAAGTGACCGGGGTGACGCTGCCAATCAGCCCGGAATCGCCGCTGACGTTGTGGCGCGGTCGGGTTTTCAGGGCGTGGATCAGCAGGAAGATCAGCAGCAGCGCACTGACCAATCCCAGGCCGATCATCAGCGGCACGGGCACGTCAGTGTTGGTCAGGATCACCGCGCCGATCACGAACATCACAATGCCGCCCAGACCGATCACGCCATAGTTGGGCAAGGCCGCTTCGGCAATCAGAAACGCGATGCCAAAGACGATCAACCAGGCGCCCATCGGGTTGGGCACCAACAGCACAACCGGATCCGCCGCGAGAGCGGAACCGCTCACGGCCAAAAACAGCGCAACGGCACAACAACGGGTAATCACGTGACCCTCCGGGAGAGTCGTCAGGTGGCTCTGTATACAGTTTAGTCGAGGCTCGGATTGTATGAATTTTGATCAGTTGCCGGCTGCGTTCCAGTGGGCAGATTTCCCGCGCGATGGTCCAGGCGCGCCTAGACTTTCAAGGGAGAGAACGGGTTTAACCACCGTCCGCCGATCTTCATTGCGGACACCGAGGTGCATCATGCGTATGGCAAGAACCGTGCAGAGCAGCCTAGAAAAAGCCAACTGCGAATTTGACATCGTCACCCACCCTCACTCGGCCAGCAGCCTTGAAACGGCGCGGGTCGCGGGCATTCCTGCCGAACGGGTGGCCAAATCGGTGATCCTCGACGACCACCACGGTCATTACCTGATGGCGGTACTGCCAGCGAGCCGTCATCTGGACCTGAGCAAGGTGCGCGGCAGCGGCGAATGGCAGATCACCCGGGAAAGCACTTTGGCGCATCTGTTCAACGACTGTGAGCGTGGGGCAGTGCCGGCGCTGGGTGAATCCTACGGGCTGGACATGGTCATTGACCCGCTGCTGACCCGGCAGAAAGACATCTACCTGGAGGCCGGCAACCACAACAACCTGCTGCACATGAGCATGCCGGAGTTTCTGAAAATGGTGCCGCATGCTGAGGTGTGCGAGCTGAGTCATTGAGTTTTGCGGCGTCAGCGAAACCGCCATCGCGGGCAAGCCTTGCTCCCACAGGAAGTCGCGGTCCACTGTGGGAGCAAGGCTTGCCCGCGATTGACTGCACAGCAGTCACCGATCATTCAAATCATTCACAAGGAGCCCAACATGCAATCCCCAACCCACAGCCTCCCATCCCTGTTCAAACAACTCGGCCTGGAAAACGACCCGGTCAGCATCGACCAATTCATCGCCACTCACTCGCCACTCAAACCAGAACTGCACCTGGCAGACGCGTTCTTCTGGAGTGAAAGCCAGGCAGCATTTTTGCGTGACGAGATACTCGAAGACGCGGATTGGGCGGAGGTGGTGGATCAGTTGGATGTGTTGTTGAGGAAGGGGCGAGGTGTGTGACGGGCTAGAGCCCGTCTAAGGGAAAAACGGCGTTCGATATCTTCGTGGCTGATACCTTGCCCTTCCAGCATCGATAACTGCGCTATTGCCACTTTTTCCTGCAAAAAGCTTCTGTATTCATCCTCCGATGGAGAATGCAGGTCATTGCCTGAATTCGAACAAGAAAGATCAGTCATTAGTAATCCCAGGTCGGAATATTGGGCAATTTTTCCGACTTTACATCGAGGCAGGAGACAAACAGCACGTGTTCTTCAGCGGTAAATTGTTTCAAAACTTGACCGCCTTTCCCTTCAAATGCGATATTGATAGTTAGCAAACTAACAGTGTGTGCATTCCCTCGTGCCGAAGAACCTCGACGCTCTCCAGATGAACATCAGCAGTGCCATGGTGGTGGCCGCCAGGCATTGGCGGAAGATCTGCCAGACCACGCTGGTCAATTATGGAATCTCCGAAGCCTGCGCCGTCCCGTTGTTGATGATCGGGCGTCTGGGGGAGGGTGTGCGGCAGGTCACGGTGGCGCAGGCAGCGGGGATGGAAAGTCCTTCGCTGGTGCGTTTGCTCGATCAGCTTTGCCATTCTGGCTATGTGTGCCGAACCGCCGACGCCCATGATCGCCGCGCCAAATGTTTGAGCCTCACCGAGCGTGGGCGGGAGCTGGTACAGGCGGTCGAAATTGAGCTGGTGCGCCTGCGCCACGAAGTACTCGAAGGGATCGACCAGAGCGATCTGGAAGCGACGCTGCGAGTGCTGAGAGCCTTTGAAGCCGCGAACGCGCCGTCGGTGGTCAGCTCTTGAACGGATTTTTTACCGGCATGCCCCCAGCGCGCGACTGGTTCTACGGTGTGCGCACGTTTGCGGCATCGATGATCGCGCTGTACATCGCCATGCTCATGCAAATGCCTCGTCCGTACTGGGCGATGGCCACGGTTTATATCGTCTCCAGCCCGTTCGTCGGCCCTACCAGTTCCAAGGCGCTGTACCGCGCCATTGGTACTTTTCTCGGGGCAATGGCGGCAGTGTTTTTCGTGCCGATGTTCGTTCAGAGCCCTTATGTGCTGGTGGTCGTCATCGCCTTGTGGACCGGAACGCTGCTGTTCCTGTCCCTGCACCTGCGCACCGCCAATAGCTATGCGCTAATGCTCGCCGGCTACACCTTGCCGCTGATCGCCCTGCCGGTGGTGGATAACCCGCTTGCGGTGTGGGACGTGGCCGAGGCGCGCACGGAAGAGATCTTTCTGGGCATCGCCGTCGCGGCGGTGATGGGTGCCATGTTCTGGCCCCGAAGGCTGGCGCCGGTGTTCAACGATTCGGTGAGCAAATGGTTTACCGATGCCTCGACCTACAGCCTGCGGTTTCTCAGCCGGAACGTGCAGCCGGATGAAGTCAGCGCATTGCGCTCGTCAATGGTGACTACCTTCAACTCCCTGGAATTGATGATCGGCCAGTTGCCCCATGAAGGCGCTCGGCCGCAAACCGTGCGCAATACCAAAGAGCTGCGCGGGCGGATGATTCACCTGTTGCCGGTCATCGACGCCCTCGACGACGCGCTGTATGCCCTTGAACGGCGTACGCCCGAGCTGGTGGCCAGGTTCGCTCCGTTGCTCGCCGCGACCACCGAATGGCTCGACCATAAAGACGCCGACCTCAACCGTTGGCAGGCGCTGAAACATCAGCTCGAAGCCCTGCAGCCGAGTGCCGATGAGCTGGAAGATCGCAAGCAGTTGCTGTTCTCCAACGCGATCTATCGCCTCGGTGAGTGGATCGATTTGTGGCAGGACTGTCGCAGCCTGCAATACGCCATCCAGTGCGAAAGCCAGGACAGCTGGCGCGCGGTGTACCGCCACTGGCGTCTGGGTCGCCTGTCGCCGTTCCTGGATCGCGGGCTGATGCTGTATTCGGCGGCGTCCACTGTCACCGCGATCATCGTGGCCTCGGTGTTGTGGATTTTGCTGGGCTGGACCGACGGCGGAAGTGCGGTGATTCTCGCGGCGGTGGCGTGCAGCTTCTTCGCCTCGATGGACGACCCGGCGCCACAGATTTATCGGTTCTTTTTCTGGACGGCGATGTCGGTCGTGTTCGCCAGCCTCTATCTGTTTCTGGTGCTGCCGAACCTGCATGACTTCCCGATGCTGGTGCTGGCCTTTGCGGTGCCGTTCATTTGCATCGGCACCCTGACGGTCAAGCCGCAGTTCTATTTGGGCATGCTGCTGACGCTGGTCAACACCTCGTCCTTCATCAGCATTCAGGGCGCTTACGACGCGGACTTCCTGAGCTTCGCCAACTCCAATCTGGCCGGCCCCGTCGGTTTGCTGTTTGCTTTTGTCTGGACCCTGATCGCCCGTCCGTTCGGTGCGGAACTGGCGGCCAAACGCCTGACCCGTTTCAGCTGGCGCGACATCGTCAGCCTCACCGAACCGGCCACGCTGTCCGAGCATCGTCACCTGGGTGTGCAGATGCTCGATCGCCTGATGCAGCACCTGCCGAGACTGGCCATCATCGGCCAGGACACTGGTATTGCGCTGCGTGAAGTGCGCGTCGCGCTGAACCTGCTCGACCTGCTGGCCTACACGCCGCGCGTCACCGGTGTGCCGCAAACGCTGCTGCATCAGGTGGTGGCCGAGGTCGGCGAATACTTCAAGGCCTGTCTCAAGGCTGGTGAACGTCTGCCGGCGCCGAGTGCTTTGTTGATGACCCTCGACCGCACCCGTCGGGCACTCAACACCGAGTGCGATGACGGCGCGCGACTGCACTTGCTGCATGCCTTGAGCGGGCTGCGCCTGGCGTTGTTGCCGGGGGTGGAATTTGTCGGCACGGGCGAACTCGAAGAACCGCTTCCCCATGGCATCGATGGAGCGCCTTTATGATCGGTGATCTGGATATCAGCGGAGTGTTCCTGCCTACGCTGCTGGTGCTGATGGGCATTACGTATGTGATTTTCCTGCTGGTGCACGGGCTGCTGACGCGTCTGCACTTTTACCGTCTGGTCTGGCACCGGGCATTGTTTAACGTGGCTCTCTACGCCCTGCTCCTCGGCGCCGTGGATTCACTCAGTCGATACCTGATGACATGAAAAAACCTTTTTTGACTATCGGTCGCGTGGTCCTGACCCTGCTGATCGTGACCTTCGCTGTCGTCGTGGTCTGGCGCATGGTGATGTACTACATGTTTGCCCCGTGGACCCGGGACGGGCACATCCGTGCCGACATCGTGCAGATCGCACCGGACGTGTCCGGGCTGATCCAGACCGTGGAAGTGCGCGACAACCAGTTGGTGAAACGGGGTCAGGTGCTGTTCAGCATCGATCAGGACCGTTTCAAACTGGCGTTGCGCCAGGCCAAGGCCGCTGTGGCCGACCGCCAGGAAACCCTGGCTCAGGCGCAACGCGAGCACAAGCGTAACCGTGGCCTGGGCAACCTGGTGCCTGGCGAGCAACTGGAAGAAAGCCAGTCCCGCGTAGCCCGCGCCGAAGTGGCCCTGATGGAAGCTCAGGTGGCGGTGGACAGCGCCCAGCTCAACCTGGATCGCTCGACCATTCGCAGCCCGGTGGACGGCTATGTCAACGATCGCGCCCCGCGCACCCAGGAGTTCGTCACGGCCGGACGTCCGGTGTTGTCGGTGGTCGACAGCAATTCTTTTCACATCGACGGGTATTTCGAAGAGACCAAACTGGACGGCATTCACGTCGGTCAGAGCGTCGACATTCGGGTCGTGGGCGACCGTGCTCGTTTGCGTGGGCACGTCGAAAGCATCGTGGCGGGTATTGAAGACCGTGACCGCAGCAGCGGCAGTAACCTGCTGCCCAACGTCAATCCGGCGTTCAGCTGGGTGCGGCTGGCCCAGCGGATTCCGGTGCGAATTGCCTTCGACGACGTGCCGGCAGATTTCCGCATGATCGCCGGGCGGACCGCGACGGTGTCGATCATCGACGATCAGCAGGAGCCCGCGAAATGAGCAAGGCCTCAGGTTTGGCGGTCGCCGGATTAGGCCTGTTGCTGTCAGCGTGTCAGGTGGTCGGGCCGGATTACCATTTGCCTGACGAAGCCGCGGTGCACCGTGATGATTTTCAGGGTGAGCTGGCGGTGAACGACAAGAACGTTGTTTCGGCGCCGGTGCCCAGTGATTGGTGGCGGTTGTACAAAGACCCGCGCCTCGATCAGTTGGTCCAGCAAGCCATGGCCACCAATACCGATTTACGCGTCGCCGCGGCCAGTCTTTTAAGGGCGCGAGCTCAAGTCGACGAAGCCGAAGCGGCCGGGGGCTGGAGTGGTGGCGTGAAGATCGGCGCCCAGCGTTTGCAGGAATCCGGCGAAGCGTTTCTGCTGCCGGAAAAAGTGCCCGTGGCCAACGTTGGCGACATCGGCATTACCACCTCGTATCAGTTCGACCTGTTCGGCACGTTGCAGCGCGGTATCGAGGCGGCGAAAGCCAATGCCGATGCGACACAAGCCGCCGCCGATACCGCACGAATCACCTTGGTGGCCGACGTCGTTCGGGCGTACACCCAGGTTTGCGCGGCCAATGAAGAGCGGGAAATCGCCCAGCATTCCCTCGACTTGCAGGCCCAGGGCACCACGCTGATCCAGCGGTTGCGCGACGCCGGGCGTGGCGATGAAACCCAGGTCACTCGCTCGCAAACCCAGTTCAAATCCCTGCGCGCCGAGATGCCGCGTTATGAGGCTGCGCGCCAGGCCGGCTTGTTCCGTCTGTCGATGCTGCTGGCCAAACCGGTGGACCAGCTGCCGGCCGGCACCGCCACCTGCGCCGAACTGCCGAAAATTGCCCAGCTGTTGCCGGTGGG
>NZ_WFGV02000085.1 GCF_010095445.2 Pseudomonas sp. TNT3 | reverse complement strand
CTGCCGAGTTGCAGACCAGTAACGTCAGCGTGCACCGCGCCATCCATTCCCTTGAAAGCGCCCTCCGCTGCCAGTGGCGCAATCCCCCTCCTGGTGGAACCTGCTGCCCTTGTGGCGCGCACTGGCCGGCGCCGGGCTGACGGCCACGTTACTGCTCGGGGCGTTGCTGCTGACGCAGACCACCGTCAAACCGACGTATCTGGTGGTGCTGGTGGGCCCTCAGGACAAGGCACCTGGCTGGGTGATCCAGGCCAGCAACCCGAGGGAAATCCAGCTGATCCCGCTGGGCGTAGTGGAAGTTCCGGCCGACAAGGCGCTGGAGTTCTGGACCAAGGCCGAGGGCTGGCAAGGGCCGGTGTCGCTGGGGCTGGTCAAGCCGGGGCAGACGTTGTCGGTGCCGCTGGACAAACTGCCGCCGCTGGTTCCCGACCAGCTGTTCGAACTGACACTGGAAAACCCCACTGGCTCGCCGATCGGCAAACCCACCGGGCCGATCCAATTCATCGGGCGAGCAGTGAAGGTGATCTGACCGCGATCGAATCATCACGACCGAATGAGGTACGGCGCGCGACCTATCATTGCCATTGATATCCACCATCATGGCAATGAAGTTCTCATAAAAAATCCACGGCGTAACATCAGCTCCATACCAACCAATAACACCCCGGAGCACACTCTCATGAAACGCCAACTCTTCCTCAGCATCGCTTTCTCGGTTTTCGCAGTTAACGCTTTCGCCGCTACTTCTGCTCACCAGACTGTCGCTGAAGGCGGCTCGGATCGTCTGATTGAAAGTCGTGTGGCTGAAGGTGGTTCCGATCGCCTGATCGATCGCCGCGTCGCTGAAGGTGGTGCCGACCGCCTGATCGATCGCCGCGTAGCCGAAGGTGGCTCCGACCGTTTGCTGGAACGCCGTGTGGCCGAAGGTGGTTCCGATCGTTTGCTGGAACGCCGCGTTGCCGAAGGTGGTTCCGATCGTCTGATCGAACGCCGCGTCGCCGAAGGTGGTTCAGATCGTTTACTGGAACGTCGCGTTGCCGAAGGTGGTTCCGATCGTCTGATCCAGAATCGCACCGTATGATCGAAGCAATACACAGCACTCTTCGACGAAGAACCCGGCCTCAACCGCCGGGTTTTTTTATGTCGGTAGTTTGTGTGCATCAAAGATCTTTTGATCTTCAACGCGCCCGCGCCATGCACCGCTGATAACGCTCATCGACTCGCTTGGCGAACCACGCCGTGGTGAGTTTGCGGGTGATCTTCGGACTCTGCAGCACGATCCCCGGCAACACCGCACGGGGCAGCGACCGGCCTTCGGCTTGCTCGGCCAACTCGAATACCCGCTCATAGAGTGTTGTTTCCTCGAATTCGAGGCTCTTTCCCTTTTCCAATTGATCCCTGATCGTCGGGTTGCGCATATCCAGTCGCTTCCCGAGGGTGCGCACCGCCAATTCAGTGGTGCCAGGCATGATCGAGTCATAGCGGACCAGATCCCCATCCAGCGCCAGGGGAATACCCGAAGCACGGCTCACCGCGTTCTGGAACGCCGCATTGCGGCTGGCGTACCAACCGGCATTGAAGTCGGCAAAACGATACAGCGGCTGCTGATAGCTCACCGGATAGCCGAGCAGGTGGGCAATCCCGAAATACATTCCCCCACGTCGGCTGAACACTTCACGCCGAATCGAGCCCTCCACCGGGTACGGATAATTGCGCGCCTGCTGCTCGGCGAATTCGATGCTGACTTGCATCGGTCCACCGGTGTGCACCGGGTTGAAACCACCGAACAGCGTCCGCCCCATAGGCACCATGCCGATGAAATCATCGAAAATCGCACCGAGCTCCTTCTCGCTGCGCGCAGCATTGAGACGGTCGCTGTAGCTTTTGCCGTTGGGTGAGCGCACCTGCAGCGCGCCGCTGATCAAAAGGCCGGGAATATGGGCTTTGGCCGCACGGCGGTCGATCTCGTCACGGGCAATCTTGCCCAAGCCGGGGACCGGTGGGTCGACCTGGAAGGTAGATTCCTGCTCGGTGACGGCGAGCACCGAACATAGGTTTTGCGTGGTCGCAGGGATGGCCTGGGCTGCAAATGCCGCATAAATATCCGTGGCCCAGCCCTGGCGGTCGACCGTCCTGGCCGGCAGCAAGCGCATCAGTTCCGCCTTGACCTCATTGGGGGTCCGCGCAGGCGGTTCCTGGGTGCGCTGGGTGCCGCATCCGGCCAGTACCAGCAGCGCCGCGACGCTCGTGATCAATCGATTGGCTTGCATGGAGCTCCATCAAATCCTTAGAGACGGGTTAACCATACGACCAATGGCATGGCGCAAGCTATGACCCTCACCACCCTCCACTGTTCCCTGTAGCAGCCGTCGAGCCTGCTACACAGATGCGTTACATCCTCACGGGCTCCATCGCTACAGAAAGCTCACAACCCCGCAGAAGATTATCTACACACCGTAATAACAAACCCATTGCAAGACGTTACTGAGAAAATCTATCATTCGCGCCTGGAGTCGCATTTGCGCAAGGAGTTCCCGCGCCGTCAATTTTTACCTCATCGGCGACGCACCGCCTGGAACGAAACATGACCTCTCCAACCCGACTCGGCGCGCCTTTGCGACCGACGCTTATTGCTCTGTTTTGCTCCCTTTCCATCACCGCCTACGCCGCTGAACCCGCCGAAAACAACGGCAAGGCGTTGGTACTGGACGACGTCAACGTCAACGCTCAAGCCCCGTCGCCTTCCGCCCTGCCCCCGGTATTTGCCGGTGGTCAGGTGGCGCGTGGTGGACAACTCGGTGTGTTGGGTAATCAGGACATCATGGACGTACCGTTCAGTGTGTCGTCGTACACCGAACAACTGATCCAGGATCAGCAGGCCGAAGACGTGGCCGACGTGCTGTTGAACGACGCCTCAGTGCGTCAGGCCAGCGGATTTGCCAACCAGTCGCAGATTTTCATGATCCGTGGCTTACCACTTACCGGTGACGACATTTCCTACAACGGCCTGTACGGCGTGCTGCCCCGGCAGATCATCTCCACCGATGCACTGGAACGTGTGGAGGTCTTCAAAGGCCCGAACGCGTTCATCAACGGCGTGACGCCGACGGGTTCGGGCATTGGCGGGGGTGTCAACTTGCAACCCAAACGCGCCAGCGATGTGCCGTTGCGTCGATTCACCACCGACATCAATGACGAAGGCCGGATCGGCCAGCATCTGGACCTCGGCCAACGGTTCGGCGAGGACAACCGTTTCGGCGCACGGGTCAACCTGGCTCAGCGCGAAGGTGACACCGGCATCGATCACGAAAACCAGCGCGCCAAGCTGTTCGCCATCGGCCTGGACTACCGCGGTGACGCCCTGCGTGTTTCTGGCGACTTCGCCTACCAGAAACAAAGGGTCAATGGTGGCCGCAACTCGGTGAACCTCGGCAACACCACACACATTCCGGACGCGCCTTCTGCCGACACCAACTACGCGCAGAAGTGGGGTTTCACCGAAATCGAAGACACCTTCGGCATGCTGCGCGCCGAATACGACCTGAACGACAACTGGACCGCCTATGCCGCTGGCGGTGCCAAGCACACCCGCGAAGTCGGACGCTACAACTCCACCACCCTGGTCGGCAACGACGGCAGCTCCTTTACCACCGGCTCGTTCATCCCGCACGACGAGGACAACAAAAGCGTCATGGGCGGCCTTAATGGCCGATTTGACACGGGCCCGGTCAGCCACAAGCTCAACTTCGGCCTCGCTGGCATCTGGACCGAGCAGCGCAGTGCCTATGATTTCGACCTGCGCCGAAACCCCAACAACATCTATCACCCGGTCGAAACGCCGTCGCCGGTTGGCAATTTTTCCGCTGGCGACCTCAACGATCCGGGCATCACCGGCAAAACCTTCGTGCGCAGCGGCGCCGCCTCCGACACCCTGGGCTTCTTCGATGATCGCCTGCTGGTGACCGTCGGCGTGCGTCGTCAGCAGTTGGTGGTCCAGGGCTTCGCCTACGGCAGCGGCACGCGAACCTCCAAGTACGACGAGTCGATCACCACGCCGGTCTACGGCATCGTGTTCAAACCGTGGGAACACGTGTCCTTCTACGCCAACCGAATCGAAGGCCTGGCCGAAGGTCCGACCTCTCCCGTTACCTCCGGCAACCTGATCGTCACCAATGGCAATCAGGCGTTCGCGCCGGCTCGCTCGAAACAGATCGAAGCCGGGGTCAAAGTCGACATGGGCACCTACGGCGCCAGCCTCGGTGTGTACCGCATCGAACAACCGGGAGACGGTTATTCCGTTGCGACCAGCGCGACCACGGCGGAATTTATTCGTGAAGGCAAACAGATCAACAAAGGCGTCGAGCTGAACGTCTTCGGCGAGCCTATCGAAGGCCTGCGCCTGATCAGCGGGCTGACCTTGATGGACACCGAACTGAAAGACACCCAGAACGGCGCAAACGATGGTAATCGCGCTATCGGCGTGCCGAACTTTCAGTTCAATGCCGGTGTGGATTGGGACGTGCCGGGCCTGCAAGGTGTAGCGCTGAATGCGCGGATGTTGCGCACTGGCGGCCAATATGCCGATGCGGCGAACAACCTCAGCCTGCCGACCTGGAACCGCTTCGATGCCGGTGCGCGGTATGGCTTCAAAGTGGAGCAGAAAGACGTGACCCTGCGTTTCGGAATCGAAAACCTGGCAAACGAGAAATACTGGGAATCGGCCCAGGGCGGCTACCTGACCCAGGGCGAGCCACGGGTCGCGAAGTTGTCGGGCACCATCGACTTCTGATCCCCCGACGCCTCAAAAAAAGGCCCCGCAGCGTCACCGTTGCGGGGCCTTTTTCCGTCTGGCGGCGCGTCTGGACTCACCCTCGAACTGGACCATACTAGAGCTCACACTCTAAAGAGGGCGGGCTCATGAACCGAAGCGACGTGCTGATCGTCGGCGCTGGACCGACCGGTTTGGTCCTGGCGCTGTGGTTGAGCAAACTGGGCGTGCGCGTGCGGATCATCGACAGAACGTCGGCACCCGGCACGACTTCCCGAGCGCTGGCGGTGCAGGCTCGTACGCTGGAGCTGTACCGCCAACTCGATCTCGCCGACGCCGTGGTGCAGAACGGCCATCGTGTCGCGGCGGCTAATTTCTGGGTCAAGGGCGGACCGGTCGCGCGCCTGCCCCTGACCCGTATTGGCGAAGGCCTGACGCCCTACTCGTTCCTGAAAATATTTCCTCAGGATCAACACGAGCGCCTGCTTATCGACCGCCTGCAAACGTTCGGTATTGAAGTCGAGCGCGATACCGAACTGGAAAGCTTCGAGGAAACCGGTGACGGCATCAGCGCCAGGTTGCGCCGGCCCGATGGCCAGCAGGAAACCTGTCAGGCCTGTTACCTGGCCGGTTGCGACGGGGCCAAATCGATCGTGCGCAAGACCCTGGACACCGGTTTTCCAGGGGGGACCTACCAGCAGATTTTCTACGTCGCGGATGTGCAGGCCAGTGGCGAGGCCATCAACGGCGAGCTGCACGTGGACCTGGATGAAGCGGACTTCCTCTCCGTGTTTCCCATGGCGGCAGAAGGCCGCGCCCGGTTGATCGGCACGGTTCGAGATGAGCGTGCCGAGCATCCGGAGAACCTGCGGTTCGAGGACGTCAGCAGTCACGCGATCAATAATATGAAGGTGCAAATCGATCAGGTGAACTGGTTTTCCACCTACCGCGTGCATCACCGCGTGGCGGACCACTTCCGCACCGGGCGTGCGTTCCTGCTGGGGGACGCGGCCCATGTCCACAGCCCCGCAGGCGGTCAGGGCATGAACACCGGGATCGGCGACGCCATCAACCTGGCCTGGAAACTCGCTGCAGTCTTGAGCGGCGCCGCCGAGGCCCGGCTGCTCGACAGCTACGAACCCGAACGTATCGCGTTTGCCCGCAAACTGGTGGCCACCACGGACCGGGTGTTCAGCTTCGCCACCGCCCAAGGCCCCTTGGCCGACCTGTTGCGTACGCGTCTGGCCCCGTTCGTGATCCCGAAAATGGCCTCGTTCGAGACCTCCCGCGAGTTTTTGTTTCGCACGGTCTCGCAGATCACCGTCAATTATCGCGGGATGCCACTCAGCACCGGCGTTGCCGGGCACGTGCATGGTGGGGATCGATTGCCCTGGGCTCACGATGGCGAAGGCGACAACTTCGAATCGCTCAAGCAACCGGTCTGGCAGGTGCATGTGTATGGCGACACCAGCGACGAAATGATCGCCTGGTGCACGGAACACCATCTGCCGCTGCAGGTATTTGACTGGCGCCCGGCGTTCGAAACCGCGGGCCTGGGGCGTAACGGGTTTTACCTGTTACGGCCGGACACCTACGTGGCGATTGCCGAAACGTGCTCCGATCCGAAAGTGATCGAACGGTACTTCCAGGAACACGGGATCCGGCCTTTCTTTGGTGTTGCCTGATTCGATGCAAGCCAAAAAAGTGGGATAACTTGCCCGCGATGGTCGGTGGAAATCACCCATTCTGTGCCAGACGAAGAGTTATTGTGGGAGCCGAGCTTGCTCGCGATGGCGGCGGCACATCCAGCATCTCTGCCGCCTGACACGGCCCCATCGCGAGCAAGCTCGGCTCCCACAGGTTATGGGTGATGCACAGGAATTTGCGCCCGACAAAGGTCAAAATGTGGGAGCCGGGCTTGCCCGCGATGGCTGCGGTACATCCAGCATCTGTACCGACTGACCTGGCCTCATCGCGAGCAAGCTCGGCTCCCACAGGTTACGGGTGATGCAAAGGAATTTGCGCCCGACAAAGATCAAAATGTGGGAGCTGGGCTTGCCCGCGATGGCTTTGGCACATCCAGCATCGGTGCCGACTGACACGGCCCCATCGCGAGCAAGCCCGCTCCCACAGGGGTCATGCGGTGGCTTTAGATCCCGGCCAGCGCCAGGTCCATCGCAAAGTAGGTGAAGATCAGATCCGCGCCCGCGCGTTTGATCGCCCCAAGGCTTTCGCGGACTACCCGATCCTCATCGATCGCACCGGCCTGAGCGCCGAATTTGATCATCGCGTATTCACCGCTGACCTGATACGCCGCCAACGGCAGACGGGACACTTCACGAATGTCGCGGATGATGTCCAGGTAGGCGCCCGCCGGTTTGACCATCAGCGCGTCGGCGCCTTCCTGCTCGTCCATCAATGATTCACGTACCGCTTCGCGGCGGTTCATCGGGTTCATCTGGTAGCTTTTGCGGTCGCCCTTGAGCGCGCTGCCGCCAGCTTCACGGAACGGACCGTAGAGCGCGGAAGCGAATTTGGTCGAGTAAGCCATGATAGGAATCTGGGTGAAACCAGCCTCATCCAGCGCCCGACGAATCGCCCGGACCTGGCCGTCCATTGCCGCCGACGGGGCAATGACATCGGCTCCGGCGTGGGCTGCTGCCACGGCCTGGCGACCCAGGTTGATCAAGGTCTGATCGTTGTCGACTTCATGGTGGTGCATCACACCGCAGTGGCCATGATCGGTGTATTCGCAGAAGCAGGTGTCCGACATCACGATCATGTCCGGCACAGCATCCTTGGCAATGCGCGACATGCGCGAGACCAGGCCATCCTCTCTCCAGGTGTCACTGCCGGTGCTGTCCAGGTGGTGGGACACGCCGAAGGTCATCACCGACTTGATACCGGCACGGGCGTAACGCTCGATCTCGCCAGCCAGTTTCGACTCGGGGATACGCATCACGCCGGGCATGCTCTTGATCGGCACAAAGTCGTCAATTTCTTCTTCGACGAAGATCGGCAGCACCAGATCGCTCAAGCTGAATTCGGTTTCCTGGAACAGGCTGCGCAGGCTCGCATTGCGGCGCAGACGGCGTGGACGTGCTTCGGGGAACTGGCTGGACATGGGGGTTCCTGAAAATCGATGAACAAGACGAAAGTCGCAGGGGGCGAAAGCTTATGCCTTCTGCGGCGCCCTGCACAAACGCCGGATGACGAAGAGTCCGTTGCCGGACTGACAATAATCGCGGCCTGCCCAACCAGAGCAAGGGGTGCAGCGAGTGGTCGCGACCAAAGCGCGCAGGTTCGATTTGCACCGTCATTAGCGGCTTCACCCTATTGCAGGCGCGGTCAGTGTTCACTCAACCGCGCCCGTCAGCGTCACAGGTTCAGGGTGCCACTGATGCAGGTCACCACCGCGCCGCCGATCCAGATCTCGTCGCCCAGTTGTTCGACCTGGATTCGCCCGGCGCGGCCCATGGTCAACCCCTGGCTGACCACGTAGGACGACGGCGCCAACCCTTCCTTGAGCAACCATTGGGCAACACCGGCGTTCAGGCTGCCGGTGGCTGGATCTTCGGGCATGCCGTCGCCGCTGATGAACGCCCGCACCTCGAAGTGCGCATCATCGCCATCCCGCTCAGGGTTCCAGGGCGCAATCACACCGACCGCCAGGCCAAGCATTTGCCCATGATCCGGCTTCAGGTCCAGCACCTGCTGGCGATTGTCGAGCATCACCGCCAGCCAGCCGGCCCCGTTATCGACCCACTGGGCCCGAACAATCGCGCCCTGCTCAAGTCCCAGCCCCAGTCGCACCCGCTCCACCAGGTCGGCCTCCACCGGCCCGGTCCGGAGCAGGGGCGGTGCAAGAAAAGCCAGCTCCGCGCCTTGGCGACGGACCCGCACCAACCCGACGCCACACTCCTGAATAATCTCTTCTCCCTTGGGCACGCCACCCGCTTCGAGCCAGGCGTGACACGTCCCCAAGGTCGGATGACCGGCAAACGGCAACTCCTTTGCGGTGGTGAAAATCCTGACCCGGTAATCGGCCCGAGGGTCTTGTGGTTCGAGGATGAACGTCGTTTCACTGAGGTTGGTCCAGGTCGCAAACGCCGCCATACGCTCATCGCTGAGTTCATCGGCCGCGAACACCACGGCCAATGGATTGCCCTTGAGCGCGACGCGGCTGAATACGTCTACCTGTTTGAAATCGAATGAATGCATGGGTCTTCCCTGAGTGTGAGATGGATGGACTTAAATCGCCGACTTCGGAATTTCCAGCCCGCGCATCACCGCCGGGCGTGCCAGAAAACGCTCCAGGACTCGCGTGACGTTCTTGAAGTCGTTGATGCCCACCAGATCGCCCGCTTCATAGAAGCCGATCAGATTGCGTATCCAGGGAAACGTGGCGATGTCGGCGATGGTGTAGCGCTCGCCCATGATCCAGTCCCGCCCTTCCAGCCGACCATCGAGCACGTTCAGCAGGCGCTTGCTTTCTTCGACGTAGCGTCCCAGTGGACGTTTGTCCTCGTAGTCCTTGCCGCCAAATTTATTGAAAAAGCCGACCTGGCCAAACATCGGACCGATGCCGCCCATCTGAAACATCAACCATTGGATCGTCTCGTAACGCGCGGCCGATTCCTGGGCCAGCAACTGCCCGCTTTTGTCAGCGAGGTAGATCAGAATCGCCCCGGACTCGAACAGCGCCAACGGTTGATCCCCCGGACCGTGAGGATCAAGGATCGCCGGAATCTTGTTGCTGGGGTTCAGCGACAAAAACTCGGGGGACAACTGGTCGTTCGTGTCGAAACCCACACGATGGGGTTCATAGGGCAGCCCGATCTCTTCGAGCATGATCGACACCTTGACGCCGTTGGGGGTCGGCAAGGAGTACAGCTGGAGCCACTCCGGGTACTGGGCAGGCCACTTTTGCGTGATGGGGAACGCGGACAGATCGGTCATGAGGGTATCCACCGGGAAATGTACGCCGATCATAATCCACGGGATCCAAAGGCGTTATCAATGTCGCTGATTATCAAGATCGAACAATTGACGCTTTCGACATCGCCATAACCTGTAGGGTGGCCATAATTTCGCAACATCCTGTCGATAACCTTCGCTGCAACCCATGAAAGGTTATCGATACATTGCTGCGCCCCCGGCCGGTATCGAACCAAATGGGCCTCAGAGGACTCTGAGGATTGCCCTTTCGGAAACGGACCGGCTTATCGACATGGAAATCACCCGACGCTGGACGCTCGCGGTGTAAAGGTTTGTCAGCCTTAACCGAATGCGCTGAAGAACCCTTTATTCGATGAAGAACCTTTCGAAATTTGCCACTCGTTTCAAGCATCGCGCCTACCTGTTCCTGCCCGCATTGCTGGCCACCAGCGCGGTGTTCCTGTCGCTGGAATCCAGCGAGAGCCGTGCCCAGCCGGCTGACGGCACCCAGACCCTGGTATTCCTGCGCCACGCGGAAAAACCTGAAGGCGGTCTCGGCCAGCTGAACTGCCAGGGCTTGAACCGCGCCATCGACCTGGCCACCTTGCTGCCGGAAAAATTCGGCAAGGCCAACTACGTGTTTGCCGCCAACCCGACGCGCAATGTCGAAGAAGGCGAGCTGGATAACTCCTACAGTTATATTCGTCCACTGATGACCATCAGCCCCAGCGCGATCAAGCTCGGGTTGCCGGTGAACATCAACTTTTCGGCCAATGACACCAGCGACCTGGCCGATGAACTGCTTCACGACAAGTATCACAACTCGGTCATCTATACCGCCTGGTCCCACGGCTACCTGCCGGAGCTGATCAACACGGTCGCGGGCGAAGCCGTTGGCAAGAAACAGACGATCACAGAAGACTGGGAGTCCAGCGATTACGATTCGCTGTTCGTCCTGACGCTGACCTGGCACAACGGCAAGGCGAGCGTCGCGAGCCACAGTTACAAGCAAGGTCTGGATAACGGTGCCGAGACCTGCCCGACATAACGTGGGGATTTGGGGCCGCTGCGCGGCCCGGCGCGAGCAGGCTCGCTCGCCGCAGAAGCTCACTGAACCCGACTGATCATCATTGGCCACACTCCGCGAAAGGCAAGGTCTGGGCTATCATCCGTCCATCGTCCTCTCGTCCGGAACCTCACCATGTCACTGTCTTCTGTTGCCGCCCCCACTCGGGGCTGGTCGTTCTGGTGGAAACCCGCCCTCTTCGTCCTCGTCGCCTGCATCGGTCTCTATTACGTCAAATGGTCGCCCTACTACGCCAAAGCCTTCCTGGCCGCTGACAACCACAGCATCGGCGCGTCTATTCTCAACGACGCACAAACCTCCCCGCTCATCGCTGCGCTGACCTATGCCAAGGTGTATTTCCTGGCGATCTGGAAAGCCGCCGTGCTGGCCGTCATCCTCGGCTCGCTCCTGCAGGTGCTGATCCCGCGAGACTGGCTGCTGCGCCTGTTTGGCCGCGCCGGTTTTGCCTCGACCGTGCGCGGTGGCTTGTTTGCGTTGCCGGGGATGATGTGCTCGTGCTGCGCCGCTCCAGTGGCGGCGAGCATGCGGCGGTCGAATGTCTCGGTCGGCGCGGCGCTGGCCTTCTGGATCGGCAACCCGGTGCTGAACCCGGCCACGCTGGTGTTCATGGGATTCGTGCTGGGCTGGGGATTCACGGCGCTGAGACTGGTGGCGGGTATCGTGCTGGTGTTCGGTGTGTCGCTGGTTGCACAGCGGATTTCCGGCCCGGAAGTACTGCCCGAAGCGGCTGTCGAAGCGGTGTCGGCGGCCAGTGAACCGGACTCGCAACCGTTCCTGGTTCGCTGGGGCCGCACCATCTGGCAGTTGTTCTGGAGCACGATTCCGATCTACATCCTGGCGGTGTTGGTCCTGGGGGCCGTGCGGGTCTGGGTGTTCCCTCACATTGACGGCGCCATGGCCAACGGTTTGCTGTGGCTGATACCGCTGGCGATCATCGGCACCCTGTTCGTGATCCCCACGGCGGCGGAAATCCCGATCGTGCAAACCATGATGACCCTGGGGATGGGCACCGCTCCGGCGGTCGCCTTGTTGATGACCTTGCCAAGCATCAGCCTGCCGTCGCTGCTGATGCTGCGTAAGGATTTCGACGCACGGGTACTGGTGAGCGTGGCGCTGATGACCATGGGGATCGGAGTGATCACCGGGTTGATCGGCGCGGCTGTCCTTTAAAACAGGTAGCGCCTGACACGGCCCCATCGCGAGCAAGCTTTGCTTCTACAGATCAGGCACCGTCCACGCGGTAACGGTCAGGCGCAAATTCTGTGGGAGCAAAGCTTGCTCGCGATGAGGCCGGCAAAAAAAACACCCTCAATCCTGTTGTTTTTGCCGCGCTTTCAAATACTCCAGAACCGCCGCTTGCTCCCCCGCAAACTCGATCCGCCCACCCTTCTTCTCCCGCTGGAACGCATACATCGGGTCGTAATACTCGCTCAACAACCCTTCAATCCAGTCCCGGTGCAGATCCACCGCGCCACTGCGCGCCTGCTCCGCCAATGCCGCTTCCATCAATATCAACATCCGCCGATGGCGTTCTCCGCCCAGGCGTTTCTGCACATTGTTCAGGCTTTCCAGCAACCGCTCGGAAAACAGCGCAAACCCTTCATCGCCATGCACGCGGATGAACTCGGCGCATAAATCCACCACGTAATCGCGCAGGATTCGCTCGACCCGCCCTGACAGGCTGTCTTCCAGCCAGACCATCGAAAACTGCTGCATGCCCTGGAACAACGGCAATGGCAAGGCACAACTGCCGACCATGCGGCTCTCGTCTTCCAGCACGAACTGCTCGATGCCGGCGGCGCGCTTTTTCAACACGTCCACCGCCAGGCGGTTTTCGAAGTCGATGTTGGACGGCTGGCCAGTGGCACGTTTGCCGAAACTGGAGCCGCGGTGGTTGGCGTGGCCCTCAAGGTCCAGCCCGTTACGCAACTGCGTCAACACCTCGGTCTTGCCGGTGCCGGTCATGCCGCCCAGCAGGACGAAATCACACTGGGCAATCGCCTGGTCGACCGTCTCCAGCAAGAAGGTACGCATGGCCTTGTAACCGCCACCGACGCGCGGATAGTCGATGCCCGCCTCGTCCTTGAGCCATTGCTGGACGATCTGCGAACGCAGCCCGCCGCGAAAACAGTAAAGGTAGCCATCAGGATGCGCCCGGGCGAAATCGGCCCAGGCCTGGATGCGTTCGGCCTTGATGTCACCCGACACCAGTTGATGCCCCAGGATGATCGCCGATTGCTGCCCCTGCTGCTTGTAGCAAGTGCCGATGCGTTGGCGCTCGTGGTCGTTCATCAGCGGCAGATTGATTACGTCGGGGAATGAACCCTTGGCGTACTCGACCGGCGCGCGGGTGTCCATCATTGGCCGGTCGTTGAGAAAGATGTCGCGGTAATCGGTGAAGTCGGTCGACATCAGAACACCTCTACCGCGTGTGTCTGTCGCTCAACCAGCTCACCGATGGGCTCAAGGTCCAGGCCCAGTTCGGCGGCCACCGCGAGGAAACCGGCGTTGCCTTGCGGGGTGACGGCGACCAGCAGGCCACCGCTGGTTTGCGGGTCGCAAAGAACGAGCTTGTGAAGCTCCTGAAGGCGACCGAGCTTGCTCGCATAGCTGTCGAAATTACGCAGTGTGCCGCCCGGCACGCAGCCCTGTTCGAGGTAATACTCGACTCCGGGCAGTCGTGGTACGCGGTCATATTGAATGCGCGCGGTGAGTTGGCTGCCGTCGGCCATCTCCACCAGATGCCCCAACAGGCCGAAGCCGGTGACGTCCGTCATTGCGGTCACGCCGTCGAGTTTGCCGAAGCGGCTGCCGGGTTTGTTCAGGGTGCACATCCAGTCGCGGGCCAGCCCAATGTCAGCGTTGCGCAGCTTGCCCTTCTTCTCCGCGGTGGTGAGGATGCCAATGCCCAGCGGCTTGGTGAGGTACAGCTGGCACCCGGCGGTGGCAGTGTCGTTGCGTTTCATGTGGCGCTTTTCCACGAGCCCGGTGACTGCCAGGCCGAAGATCGGTTCGGGCGCATCAATGGAGTGACCGCCGGCCAGTGGAATGCCCGCTTCGTCGCAGACCGAGCGCCCGCCACGGATCACTTCACGGGCGATCTCCGGCGCCAGCACGTTGACCGGCCAGCCGAGAATCGCGATCGCCATCAACGGGTCGCCGCCCATGGCATAGATATCGCTGATGGCATTGGTGGCAGCGATACGACCGAAATCGTACGGATCATCGACAATCGGCATGAAGAAATCCGTGGTCGAGACCACCCCGCGTTCTTCATCGATGGCGTATACCGCCGCATCATCGCGCGAGGCATTGCCCACCCACAGCTTGGGATCTAGGTTCTGCGCCCCGCTGCCGGCAAGAATCACCTCCAGCACCTGGGGGGAAATCTTGCAGCCACACCCTGCACCGTGGCTGTACTGGGTTAGACGAATCGGCTCGCTCATAGGGGTGTACCTCGTGAAGTCAGGCCAATAATCCTACAGCAACATACCGTTTGATTCGTGGCCGTCAGATCAAAAGATCGCAGCCCGCGGCAGCTACAAGGGGCGAGTAATCGGCATGAATTTGATCTTCTTGAAACAATTGGTATGGCTTATGCAAACGTTTGCGAAGCGCTGATAGGCGCGCTTTCGATACATAACGGCTCAAGCCCGAAGAAACGGGCCCCGCTCCAAACGAAAAGGGACTTTTAATGCTTTGCACTTCCCGTCGCGTGACACGTTCGCGCACATTGGCTGTTTCCCTGCTGCTCGCCAGCGTTACAGGACTACTCAGCTGCAACACCTTGGCGCAACCCGCCACGCCCGAAGAATCCGCCCAGGGCGAAGCCCTCAGCCCCGAAGCCGGCCCGCCGAAAAAAGGCGCGTACCTCTCGGACTGGTTCAACCAGGACCTGACAGTCATTGGCAGCAAAGACATCAGCTTCGGCCCGCAACCGGCGGATGATATCTATCTGGAATACGAGTATTTCGGGCGCAAGGGGCCGTTCGAGTTGTACGGTTACATCGACATCCCGAAGATTTTCAACATCGGCAACAGCCACGACAAAGGCGTCTGGGACCATGGCTCGCCGGTGTTTATGGAGCACGAACCGCGGATCTCGATCGACTACCTGGCGGGCCGCAGCCTGGCCATCGGTCCGTTCAAGGAATGGTATGTGGCGTTTGACTGGATCTACGATCACGGCAGCAATAGCGCCAACCGCGCGAATACGCTGTACAGCGGGTTGGGCACGGACATCGACACGCACTCGCGGGTCAATCTGTCGGCCAACTTCTACGGTCGTTATCAGTGGGAAAACTACGGCGCCAGCAACGAGTACTCCTGGGACGGCTATCGTGCCCAACTCAAGTACATCGTTCCGATCAGCAGCTTCAGCAATGGCGCGTCGCTGACGTATATCGGCTTCACCAATTTCGACTTTGGTTCGGACCTGCACAAGGACAACCCGGCGCGAACGGCTAACGCGACGGTGGCGACCAATGTGTTGCTGTACGCCTTTACGCATCTGCGTTTTACGTTGGTGGGTCGGTATTTTCACAACGGGGGTAACTGGGAGGATGGCAGTGAGTTGAATTTCGGCGACGGCGACTTCCGTGCCCGTTCGGATGGGTGGGGGTATTACGCGGGGGTTGGGTATCAGTTCTGACTGCGGGAGTTGAGCTTGCTCGCGACGGCGGCTTGCCCGCCGACACCTTTCTCCCGGAGGCCCCAGATCAACTGTAGGAGCTGAGCTTGCTCGCGATGGCGCCCTGCCAGCCAACAACTTTCTCCCAGATGCCCCCAGATCAACCTGTAGGAGCTGAGCTTGCTCGCGATGACGGCCTGGCAGCCAACAACTTCCTCCCAGATGCCCCCAGATCAACCTGTAGGAGCTGAGCTTGCTCGCGATGGCGCCCTGGCAGCCAACAACTTCCTCCCAGATGCCCCCAGATCAACCTGTAGGAGCTGAGCTTGCTCGCGATGGCGCCCTGCCAGCCGACAACTTCCTCCCGGATGCCCCCAGATCAACCTGTAGGAGCTGAGCTTGCTCGCGATGGCGCCCTGACAGCCGACGCATCTTTCCCTGTCGCCCCCGGATCAAACTGTGGGAGCTGGCTTGCCGGCGATGGCGGCCTGACAGGCTATGAGGTTTTGATGGAGTACATATCCATTTCTGCGGTCACGGCTGCTATTGGTTTCGCTTTTACAGCGAGTCACTTGGAAGAGCGCCAAGTAACCAAACGCTCTTGCCCCTTTCGTACGGTGCCTCGCCTGGGCTCGGCATTCCCTCGCTCCGGTCCTGCTCCGTGGGCCCGCCGCGATCGGCCATCCATGGCCGTGCGCGGCTAACCCGGCATCCATGCCGGGTTGCCCACTGCGCAGAACCTGCGCTCGGCCTTCCGAGGGGGCAAGAAGATCCAAAGCAGATCCAAAGCAGATCAAAAGCAGATCAAAAGCCATCGCGAGCGAGCTTCTTTCCTGCAGATGATTTTCTAGCTCACGGCACAAAAATCACTTTGTCCGCACTTCCACGATCCACTTCCGCATACCGCTCCACACCTTCCGACAACGGCGATTCGAACAACCCTTGCGGCAACGGCAGCAAATCCTGATCGAAGAACTGGCCGAACTGGTCAAGCATGGCGGCGCAGGCCTGGACGCCGTAAAGCAGGGAGTTGATGCCTACCACCGAGCCACCTTTGCGGTACAAGCCCAACGCTGGCAACTGGACCAGCCCATCCACCGGCGCAGCGATGATTGCGATTCGTCCGAAGGTCGCCAATGCTGTCACCGAAGCCGGTAGCCAGAAGCCTGTGGTGTCGAAGATCACGTCCGCACCACCGGCATACACGGCATTCACTTGCTCGCCCAACATTTCGGGCTTGTCCAACTGCAGCGTCGAATAACCCTGCGCCTGCAATGCCTTGACCTGTTCGGGCCGACGCGCACGGTGACAGCCATGCCAAGGGAGTAGGGGATCATGAACACCAGCGAGCTGAAGTTGAGCGCGATCTGGTGCCCGGCGACGACTGTTGCGCCGAGGCTGCCGATCAACAGGGCGAT
>NZ_WFGV02000084.1 GCF_010095445.2 Pseudomonas sp. TNT3 | reverse complement strand
CAACGCCGGGGCGTCGGCGCGCAAGCGGTCGTCAAGTACAAACCAGGCCAAAGGACCGTGGCAGTCGCCGAGCAATAGCCATTGGCCGGCTTCATCGGGCATGACGGGTACGGCAGCGCCACTGAGTTCACACACAAACCCCGGCTGGCCGATGCGCAGGCGCTGTTCACCCACCAGGCCTTCGAGGCCAAGGCCCGGGGTGCTGTGCACCTCTTCGGCAGCCAGCGGTGCCCGGCCGAAAGCACGGGCGATCGGGTGTTCGGAGCGGTTTTCCAGCGCGGCGGCCAGGCCCAGGCATTGATCGCTGTCGAGTGGGCCGAGGGGGCGGATCGACCGCAACGCCAGGCGACCTTCAGTCAGGGTGCCGGTCTTGTCGAAGATCACCGTGTCGATCTGGTTCAAGCCTTCCAGCACATGGCCGCGCGTCAACAGCAGGCCCAGTTTGTGCAGTGTGCCGGTGGCGGCGGTGAGCGCAGTTGGCGTTGCCAGCGAGAGGGCGCACGGGCAGGTCGCGACGAGCATCGCCAAGACAATCCAGAACGCCCGCGACGGATCCAGCTCCCACCACACCAGGCCGATGACGGCGACGGCAATCAGCGACAACAACAGAAACCATTGCGCGGCACGGTCGGCAATTTCTGCCAGACGCGGTTTTTCGGCCTGGGCGCGGTCCAGCAATCGGACGATGGCGGAGAGGCGCGTGTCCTGGCCCAGCGCCAGGACTTGCACCGTCAACGCGCCTTCGACGTTCAGCGTGCCAGCCGTCACCGCATCGCCCTGGGTGCGTGGCTGTGGCAGGTATTCGCCGGTCAGCAAAGACTCGTCGACACTAGACTGACCATCGAGAATCTTGCCATCGGCCGGCAGGATCGCTCCGGGATGCACCAGAACCTGATCGCCGACCCGTAGTTCGCTGAGCAGGATGCGCTCGCTTTGGCCGTCGGCGCTGAGCCGCAGGCAGGAGGCGGGCAGCAGGTTAACGAGTTGAGCGGTGGCGGCGGCCGTGCGTTCTCGGGCGCGCCGCTCCAGATAGCGTCCGGCCAGCAGGAACAGGGCGAACATGCCGACCGCATCAAAATACAGTTCACCGACGCCGGTTATGGAGGTCCAGATCCCGGCAAGGTAGGCGCTGCCGATGGCCAGGGAGACCGAGACGTCCATGGTCAGGTGGCGGGTCCGCAGGTCGCGCATGGCGCCCTTGAAGAACGGCGCGCAGCTGTAGAACACGATCGGTGTGGTGAGGAACAACGCGACCCAGCGCAGGATGGTGTGCAGCTCGGGGCTGAGGTCGATGTTGAATTCCGGCCAGGTGGCCATGGTCGCCATCATCGCCTGGAACCACAGCAGACCGGCGACGCCAAGTTGGCGCAAGGCCAGGCGATTTTCGCTGGCCAGTTGTTCGCTGGCGCGGTCGGCTTGATAGGGATGGGCGGCGTAACCGATGTGGCGCAATTCACTGAGCACCTGGCTCAGCGGCAGTTGTGCATCGGCCCAGCGTACATGCAGGCGATGGTTCGACAGGTTGAGACGGGCTTCGGCGACGGCTGGCAGGGCGCGCAGGTGTTTCTCGATCAGCCAGCCGCACGCCGCGCAGCTGATGCCTTCCATCAGCAGGGTGGTTTCGGCTAGATCGCCGTCGTGGCGCACGAAAGGTTTTTGCACGTCGGCGCGATCGTAGAGCGCCAGTTCATCGACCAGTTGCACCGGCAAGGCTTCGGGGTTGGCCGAGGCTTCGCTGCGATGCTGGTAATAGCTTTCCAGTCCCCCGGCTACGATAGCTTCGGCCACGGCCTGGCAACCCGGGCAGCAGAACTCGCGGGTTTCCCCGAGGACGGCAGCGGTGAAGCGGCTGCCGGCCGGGACGGGCAGGGCGCAGTGGTAGCAGGGGGTTGGAGTGGTCATGGGGGAATCTATGTCGTCCGGGAGCTGCTGAGAACCCTGTAGGAGCGAGCTTGCTCGCGAAGAACGAATGAGCGCCGCGGCGTCTCAGGCTCCCAGCGTTATCGTTGACGTCCATCGCGAGCGAGCTCGCTCCTACAGGGACCGCGCAGGCTTTTATTTCTTCAGGTCTTCGGCGCCCTGCAAGGGTTCATCACCTAACAGCAGGTCCTTGTCATGGCTGACCTGTTCTTCCTCGAACATGCGCCAGGTTGTTCCATCCTGCACGCCCAGCAGCTCCACAAAACGACGACCCTCAACCTTGTCGTTCACCTGGCCAATGTAGCGGCCTTGTTCGGTGTCGCTTTGGGTCAGGGTGATCTTGCGGTCTTTCTCTGGCTGGGTCGGGGAGATCAGGTTGAGTTCCAGGGTTTTCGGCTGGCTGTTACCGCTCAGGTGCAGGTCGACTTCACCGGTGACGCCATCCAGATGGACCTTGGCTTGCAGTTGCAGGGTCTGCGCCAGCAGCTCACGGTCCAGGGAACGGTTGATGCCCTTGCCGGCCTCGTAGTAGTTGTCGTTGACCAGGTTGTCCGGGTTATTCACCGCAATGGTCACCATGGACAGGGTCAACGTCACCGAGCAGGCCAGGATGGCGATGATGATCCACGGCCAAAGGTGCTTGTACCAAGGACTTGCGGCGTTTGCTGCGGGCATGTTCATTTCTCTCAACGAATTTGTGGGCCGATGAATCGGCTCTTGGCTTCAACGTGGACGCTGTCGTCATCGGCATCCTTGAGGATGAATTTCACCTCGTTGGTGCTCGATGGCAGTTGTTCCGGTGCGCTCGACAGTTCCACCGGCTGGCTGAAAATCTCGCCAGCGGCGACTTTGATCTCACGCTTGCCTTGCAGCTTGAGGTCCGGCAGACCGGTGGCTTCCAGCACATACGTGTGGTCGCGCTGGTCCTTGTTCATGATCTTCAGGCTGTAAACGTTTTCGATCCGGCCTTCGGCGTTCTCGCGGTACAGCACGCGGTCCTTGCTGACGTCGAAGCCCACCAGCGAACGCATGAAGAACGCGCCGATCAACAAGCTGATCATCGCCAGCAGCACCACGGCATAGCCGATCAGGCGCGGGCGCAGTTTATGGGTTTTCTGGCCGGACAGGTTGTGCTCGGTGGTGTAGCTGATCAGGCCGCGCGGATAGTCCATTTTGTCCATGATGCTGTCGCAGGCATCGATGCAGGCGGCACAGCCAATGCATTCGATCTGCAGGCCGTCGCGAATGTCGATGCCGGTCGGGCACACCTGGACGCACATGGTGCAATCGATGCAATCGCCCAGACCCTGGGCCTTGTAGTCGATGCCTTTCTTGCGTGGGCCACGGGCTTCGCCTCGACGCGGGTCGTAGGACACGATCAGGGTGTCCTTGTCGAACATCACGCTCTGGAACCGAGCATACGGGCACATGTAGATGCACACCTGCTCGCGCAACCAGCCGGCGTTGCCGTAAGTGGCGAGGGTGAAGAAGCCCACCCAGAAATACGACCAGCCATCAGCCTGGCCGGTGAAGAAATCGATGACCAGTTCGCGGATCGGCGAGAAGTAACCGACAAAGGTCATGCCGGTGACGAAACCGATCAACAGCCACATCGCGTGCTTGCTGAACTTGCGCATGAACTTGTTGGCGCTCATCGGCGCCTTGTCGAGCTTGATGCGCTGGTTGCGGTCGCCTTCGGTGACCTTCTCGCACCACATGAAAATCCAGGTCCAGACGCTTTGCGGGCAGGTATAGCCGCACCAGACGCGCCCGGCGTACACGGTAATGAAGAACAGGCCGAACGCGCTGACGATCAGAATCCCCGACAGCAGAATGAAGTCCTGAGGCCAGAAGGTTGCGCCGAAGATAAAGAATTTACGTTCCGGCAGGTTCCACCAGACGGCCTGATGGCCCGACCAGTTCAGCCAGACCGTCCCGAAGTACAACAGGAACAACAAGGCACCGCCCATCATCCGCAGGTTGCGGAACAGTCCGGTGAAAGCGCGTGTGTAGATCTTTTCTCGAGAGGCGTAGAGGTCGACGCTGTTGTTCGCGTTCTTGGTAGGCGGTGTGACGTCGTGTACCGGAATCTGGTTGCTCATCATTGCATCCCACGGCAGTGGAAAAATGCCGCGGTCAGTGCATGCCGACCGCGGTCAAAAAGAGGTGTTGCAGTGGCGCAATGATACGCCTGTCGCTCTAGGGCGAGGGTGCGACCTTTGGTCGCGTTGGGGAAAAATCATGAATGGTGTAGCAGATGTAACAAAACATGATGCAGGTCAATTGACTATAGCCGAACGTTCCTGGGCAGCGTTCAAGGCAGATATCCTCGGCCCAGGCTATCGATACCGCCCGAACCGCCAACACCCCCGGTACTGCGCGGAGGTTTGCTGGGGGTGCGCTGTTCGGCAGCAAAGCTGGCGCGACGATTTGTCGGTGTTGCGGCTGTACTTTCTTCTACTGGCGAAACATCCGCAACCACGGTGGCTTCGTCGGTCGAAACGGTATCTGCGGTATTGCAGTTTTGAGTGTCGATGTCGTGTTGATCAGTCATGTGATGAACTCCTTGTTTATTGATGAGGTGCTTCCTTGTCCATGACTACTCCGCTTGGCAGAAAGTATCTGTCGGTCGGTCGTCAGGAGATTTCAAGCTACCGAAGTCTCCCGGCCAGGCCTACTGAAGAAAGGTTTCAGTTTATGAGGCTTTTATTCATCAGGCTTAATGCAAAACGGCCCCGCCAATTCACATTGGCGGGGCCGTTTTTTATTGCATCAAGCGTTACTGAGCGTCTGCCGCCGGTGCTTTCTCGCCGTGAGACAAGCTGTAGACGTAAGCGGCCAGCAGGTGAACCTTGTCGTTACCTTGCAGCTGTTCCTGCGCAGGCATCTGGCCCTGACGGCCGTAACGGATGGTCTGCTGCAGCTGAGCGAAGCTCGAGCCGTAGATGAACGCGCCCGGGTGAGTCAGGTCAGGTGCGCCCATCGCCGGGGTGCCTTTACCTGCCGGACCGTGGCACGCCACGCAGTTGCCAGCGAAGAGCTTCTGGCCGGCAACCGGATCGGCCTTGGTGCCTTCCGGCAGCTTGCGACCATCGAGGTTGGTCAGTACGAACGCAGCCACGTCCGCAACGCCTTGCTCGCCGATCACTTCAGCCCATGCCGGCATCACGGCGTGACGACCGCCCATGATGGTGGTCTTGATGGTTTCCGGTTCGCCGCCCCAGCGCCAGTCGGCGTCGGTCAGGTTAGGGAAGCCATAAGCGCCTTTGGCGTCGGAACCGTGGCAGACCGAGCAGTTGGAGGCGAACAAACGGCCACCCATCTTCAGGGCTTGCGGGTCCTTGGCGACTTCTTCAATCGGCATGGAGGCGAATTTGGCGAAGATCGGACCGAACCTGGCGTCCGACTTGGCCATTTCCTTTTCCCACTCGTGAACGCCAGTCCAGCCGGTCTGGCCGTTGGCGAACGCGGTCTGCTTCTCGTTATCGAGGTAGTTGTACCCCGGCAACAGGCCTTTCCAGTTACCCAGGCCCGGGTACAGCACCAGATAACCCAACGCGAAGATGATGGTGCCCACGAACAGCATGAACCACCATTTCGGCAGTGGGTTGTCGTACTCCTCGATCCCGTCGAAGGAGTGGCCAACCGTTTCTTCCGTCTGCTCGGCGCGCTGACCCTTGCGGGTGGACAGCAGCAGCCAGGTCAGGGCGAAGATGGTGCCGAGACTGAGGACTGTGACGTACAGACTCCAGAACGTAGTCATTCTTTGTTACTCCTAGAAGCTTGCTCGACGTGCTTGATGGCTTCGGGATCATCCGCGAAAGGCAGCAAGGTCGCGTCTTCAAACTCCGACTTGCGCTTGGGGCTGAATACCCACAACGCCAGACCGATGAAGGCCACCATTACAACAACGGTGCCCAGGCCACGAATCATCCCGATATCCATCTAAATCACCGTTTGCTTTTGATGATGGTGCCCAGGCCTTGCAGATAGGCCACCAGCGCGTCCATTTCGGTTTTGCCCTTCACAGCATCCTTGGCGCCGGCGATGTCTTCGTCGGTGTAAGGGACGCCGAGCGTGCGCAAGACTTCCATTTTCTTGGCGGTGTCTTTGCCGTCGAGCTTGTTTTCCACGAGGAACGGGTAAGCCGGCATTTTCGACTCAGGCACAACGTTGCGCGGGTTGTACAAGTGCGCACGCTGCCAGTCATCGGAGTAACGACCGCCAACACGGGCCAGGTCCGGACCGGTACGCTTGGAACCCCACAGGAACGGGTGGTCCCAGACGCTTTCACCGGCGACCGAGTAGTGGCCGTAGCGTTCGGTTTCAGCACGGAACGGGCGGATCATCTGCGAGTGGCATCCGACACAACCGTTGGCGATATAGACGTCGCGTCCTTCCAGCTCAAGGGCGGTGCGAGGCTTCATGCCTTCGACCGGCTTGTTGGTGACGTCCTGGAAAAACAGCGGAACGATCTGGGTCAGGCCGCCGATGCTGACGGCGATAACCATGAAGAAGGCCAGCAGGCCAATATTCTTCTCGACTGCTTCATGCTTCATCAGTGAGCTCCAACTACAGCAATCTGTGCGGCGGCTTCGGCTTCAGCCGGGTTCGAGGCACGTACGGTACGCCATACGTTGTAGGCCATGAACAGCATGCCGCTGGCGAAGAACGCACCGCCCAGGGCGCGGACGATGAAACCAGGGTGGCTGGCTTGCAGCGCTTCGACAAACGAGTAGGTGAGGGTGCCGTCATCGTTGATTGCACGCCACATCAGACCCTGGGTGATGCCGTTGACCCACATCGAAGCGATGTACAGAACGGTACCAATGGTCGCGAGCCAGAAGTGCGTGTTGATCAGGCCGATGCTGTGCATCTGCGCGCGACCGAACAGTTTCGGGATCATGTGGTAGATGGCGCCGATCGAGATCATCGCAACCCAGCCCAAAGCACCGGCGTGTACGTGGCCGATGGTCCAGTCGGTGTAGTGCGACAGCGAGTTGACGGTCTTGATGGCCATCATCGGGCCTTCGAAGGTCGACATGCCGTAGAAGGCCAGGGACACCACGAGGAAGCGCAGGATCGGGTCGGTGCGCAGCTTATGCCAGGCGCCCGACAGGGTCATCATGCCGTTGATCATGCCGCCCCAGCTCGGAGCCAGCAGGATGATCGACATCGCCATGCCCAGGGACTGAGCCCAGTCCGGCAGTGCGGTGTAGTGCAGGTGGTGCGGACCGGCCCAGATGTACAGGGTGATCAGCGCCCAGAAGTGCACGATCGACAGGCGATAGGAGTAGATCGGACGTTCGGCCTGCTTCGGAACGAAGTAGTACATCATCCCCAGGAAGCCGGTAGTCAGGAAGAAACCTACCGCGTTGTGGCCGTACCACCACTGGATCATGGCGTCCGTCGCACCCGAGTAAGCCGAGTAGGACTTGAAGAAGCTGACCGGCAGGGAGGCGTGGTTGACGATATGCAGCATCGCCGTCACGACGATGAAGGCACCGTAGAACCAGTTACCCACATAGATGTGCTTGGTCTTGCGCTTGACGATGGTGCCGAAGAACACGAGCGCATAAACAATCCAGACGACTGCCAGCAGAATAGCCAGTGGCCATTCCAGTTCGGCGTATTCCTTGGTGGTGGTGTAACCCAGCGGCAAGGTAACGATTGCGCCGATGATCACCGCTTGCCATCCCCAGAAGTGGAAGGCCGCGAGGCTGTCGGAAATCAGTCGCGTTTGGCAGGTTCGCTGCACGACATAATAAGAAGTGGCAAACAGTGCACATCCACCGAAGGCGAAAATCACCAGGTTGGTGTGCAGCGGGCGCAGGCGTCCAAAGCTCGTCCATGCCAGACCGAAGTTCAATTCCGGCCAGACCAGTTGCGAGGCGATGAAGACACCGAGCCCCATGCCAAGGATCCCCCAGACCACCGTCATGATGGCGAACTGGCGGACTACCTTATAGTTATAAGCAGTCGGACTGATTGCTGTGCTCATTCTAAGGTTCCACGGTTTGGGTGTTTTATTAGGAGTAAAAATCGGCCGCAAGTATGTAGAAAGCGGGGGGTCATTGCAACGCGCCATGACTTGGGTCAATGCTTTCAAAAGCTGATTCTGCGGCCTTTCCATGCGCTGCGTAAGGACAAAATTGCCCACGGGCAAAATGTCGCAGCGAACGAATCAGGTGAGGGGGTCAGGTCAGATGTAACGCGGTGTGTTCAAACGCAACGATCAGGTGACAAGAGGCAATGTGCGCGACAGCCGGTATCTACCAGCCTTTGCGGCCTGTCATCGAGCAAATTCGTCAAACGCATCACGTCGGGTCGACCTGGAACCGGCTCATGCCAGCCCGCATCGGAGGAAGCTTAGACCCGAATCCGGGGAACCGAAAGGCGGACCAAGGGAGGGTGCGACACTTGGTCGCAAAGGGGCAGGGAACTGCCGCATCCGGGTGAATGCGGCAGTAGAGCGGTCGAGAGTTATTCGCGTTTGCCTTCTGCTTGCAAGCGTTCGGTGTTCAGACCTTGGGACAGGCTGTACACATAGGCCGCCAGCAGTTGCACTTTATCGTTGCCGAGCAACTCGTTCTGCGCCGGCATATGGCCCTGGCGACCATGGCGAATGGTCTGTTGCAGTTGCGCCAGGCTCGTGCCGTAGATGAAGCTTGCTGGATGGGTCAGGTTCGGCGCGCCCATAGCCTGGGTGCCCTGACCATTTGCCCCGTGACAAGCCACACACGTGGTGCTGAACGCCTGCTGCCCGGCCTGCAAATCAGCCGTGCTGTCTTCAGGCAACGGCAAGCCGGCCAGTTCGTGTCGCACATACGCCGCCACGTTCTTTACGCCTGCTTCGCCGAGAATTTCGCCCCAGGCCGGCATTGCCGCCATGCGACCGCCCATGATGGTGGTCTTGATCATCTCGGCGTCACCGCCCCAGCGCCAGTCACTGTCCGCCAGGTTAGGAAAACCGAACGCGCCCTTGGCATCCGAGCCGTGGCAAACCGAGCAGTTGGAGGCAAACAGGCGGCCGCCCATTTTCAGCGCTTGCGGGTCTTTAGCGACTTCTTCCAGGGGCATTGCCGAGAATTTGGCGTAGATCGGACCAAACTTCGCATCAGCCTTGGCCATCTCCTTTTCCCATTCGTGCACACCGGTCCAGCCATCTTCATAGCCGGGCAGGACGCCTTTCCAGTTGCCCAGGCCGGGGTACAGCACCAGGTAACCCACGGCAAACACCAGGGTGCCGGCGAACAGCATGAACCACCACTGCGGCAAGGGGTTGTCGTACTCCTCGATGCCGTCAAAGCTGTGGCCCATGGTCTGGTCCACGCTGCCCTTGGTTTCACCCTTGCGGGTGCCGATCAGCAGCCAGGTCAGGCCGATCAGGCTGCCAATGGTCAGTACGCAGATCCACGTACTCCAGAAGGTGGTCATGGCCGGGTACTCCTTGTTGTTGCAGGTTCTGGGGTCTTGTCAGGTTGCGGCTCGTCGGCGAACGGCAGCATGCGGGCTTCGGCAAATGCCTTGCTGCGCTTGCTGTTGAACACCCACAGCGTCAGGCCGATGAAGGCCATAAACACCACGACCGTGCCCAGGCCGCGGATCATTCCAGTGCTCATTACGCTCAGTATTTCAAAGGGCATGGCCATGGCTCACCTCTTGCTCTTGATGGCAGTGCCGAGCACTTGCAGGTAGGCGACCAGGGCGTCCATTTCGGTCTTGCCCTTGAGCGATTCCGTGGCCCCGGCGATGTCCTCGTCGGTGTACGGCACGCCAAGGGTGCGCATGGTGCGGATCTTGGTTTCGGTGTGACTGCTGTCGAGCTGATTGGCCACCAGCCATGGATAGGCCGGCATTTTCGATTCCGGCACCACGTTGCGCGGGTTGTACAAATGCGCGCGGTGCCAGTCTTCGGAGTAACGGCCACCGACCCGAGCGAGGTCCGGACCGGTGCGCTTGGAGCCCCACAGGAACGGGTGGTCCCAGACGCTTTCGCCGGCCACCGAATAGTGCCCGTAGCGTTCGGTCTCGGCGCGAAACGGCCGGATCATCTGCGAATGGCAACCCACACACCCTTCACGGATGTAAATGTCGCGACCTTCCAGCTGCAGCGCGGTGTAGGGCTTCATGCCTTCCACCGGTTTATTGGTCACGTCCTGAAAGAACAGCGGGACGATCTGGGTCAGGCCCCCGATGCTCACGGCCAGGACCATCAGCAACATCAGCAGGCCGACGTTTTTTTCGATTGTTTCGTGTTTCATGGCGGACTCCTCAGGCCATCTGCGCGGCAGCGGCAACGTCGGCAGGCTGCGAGGCCCGCACGGTGCGCCAGGTGTTGTAAGCCATCAGCAACATGCCGCTGAAGAAGATCGCACCGCCTATCAGACGCACGACGAAGCCTGGGTGGCTGGCCACCAGGGTTTCGACGAAGGAGTAGGTCAGCGTGCCGTCTTCATTGATTGCGCGCCACATGAGGCCCTGGGCGATGCCGTTGACCCACATCGAAGCGATGTAGAGCACGGTGCCGATGGTCGCGAGCCAGAAGTGCGCGTTGATCAGGCCGATGCTGTGCATCTGCGGCCGGCCGAAGATTTTCGGGATCATGTGGTACAGCGCGCCGATGGAAATCATCGCCACCCAGCCGAGCGCGCCGGCGTGTACGTGGCCGATGGTCCAGTCGGTGTAGTGGGAGAGGGCGTTGACGGTCTTGATCGCCATCATCGGACCTTCAAAGGTCGACATGCCGTAGAACGCCAGCGACACCACCAGGAAACGCAGGATCGGGTCGCTGCGCAACTTATGCCAGGCGCCCGAGAGCGTCATCATCCCGTTGATCATGCCGCCCCAGCTCGGTGCCAGCAGGATCAGCGACATCACCATGCCCAGGGACTGTGCCCAGTCCGGCAGCGCGGTGTAGTGCAAATGGTGCGGACCGGCCCAGATGTAAAGGGTGATCAAGGCCCAGAAGTGCACGATCGACAGGCGATAGGAGTACACCGGACGCTCGGCCTGTTTCGGCACGAAGTAATACATCATCCCGAGGAAACCGGCGGTAAGGAAAAAGCCCACGGCGTTGTGGCCGTACCACCATTGCACCATCGCATCGGTCGCACCGGCATACGCCGAGTAGGACTTGGTGAAGCTCACTGGCAACTCGGCGTTGTTGACGATGTGCAGAATCGCCACGGTGATGATGAAAGCACCGAAGAACCAGTTACCCACATAAATGTGCTTGGTCTTGCGCTTGACCAGGGTGCCGAAGAACACAATGGCGTAGGCGACCCAGACGATGGTGATCAGAATGTCGATCGGCCATTCCAGCTCGGCGTATTCCTTGGAACTGGTGTAGCCCAGCGGCAGGCTGATGGCCGCCAACAGGATCACGAGCTGCCAGCCCCAGAAACAGAACGCAGCAATCTTCGGGGCGAACAGTTGCGTCTGGCAGGTGCGTTGCACCGAATAGAACGAACTGGCGAACAGGGCGCAACCGCCGAACGCGAAGATCACCGCATTGGTGTGCAGAGGACGCAGGCGACCGAAGCTGGTCCACGGCAAATTGAAGTTGAGTTCAGGCCAGACCAACTGGGCAGCGAGAAAAACCCCGAGCCCCATGCCGACGATGCCCCACACCACCGTCATAATGGCGAATTGGCGGACCACCTTGTAGTTGTAGGCGGTACTGATAGAAGTGTTCATGGTTCCCCATCCACGGTTCAGCCGAAGTGAGCGCGCTGGCAAACAGCAACGCGTCCTTCGCCTGGAGTTATAGGCAGACTAAAAGCGAGGCAAGCATGGACAAAGAGCACAAGGCCAGTATTGACGGGGATCAATGGGCGCAGTGCCTGCGTGAAAAGGGATGGTTGTGGAATGCGGCCGTTGCGCCGGCCTCGGCGACCTTGATTCTGGCCCATGGCGCGGGTGCACCGATGGACAGCACCTGGATGAACGACATGGCTGCACGCCTCGCGGCTCAAGGCATCAACGTCGTGCGCTTCGAGTTTCCGTACATGGCGCAGCGACGCATCGATGGGGGTAAACGCCCACCCAATCCAGCCCCCAAGCTGCTGGAATGCTGGCGCGAGGTCTATGCCCTGGTGCGACGCCATGTCGCTGGCCCGCTGGCCATTGGCGGCAAGTCCATGGGCGGACGCATGGCGAGTTTATTGGCGGATGAACTGGGCGCGGATGCGCTGGTGTGTCTGGGGTACCCGTTTTATGCCGTGGGCAAACCGGAGAAACCGCGGGTCGAGCATTTGGCGGGATTGAAAACGCCGACGCTGATCGTGCAGGGCGAACGGGATGCGCTGGGCAACCGCGAGGCGGTTGAAGAGTATGACCTGTCACCGAACATCGAAGTGTTCTGGCTGGCGGCGGGGGATCATGACTTGAAACCGTTGAAGGCTTCGGGGTTTACCCATGAGCAGCATTTGCAGGCAGCGGCGGAGAAGGTAGCGGCGTTTTTGCGGTGATGTTCGTGGTGTCCGTGATGGCCTCATCGCTAGCAGGCTAGCTCCCACAGTGATTGGCGGTGTACCCCGATCCCATGATCAACACAAAACCCTGTGGGAGCTAGCCTGCTAGCGATGACGGCCTGCCAGCCACCAACTTTCTCCCAAATACCCCCAGATCAAACTGTAGGAGCTAGCCTGCTAGCGATAACGGCCTGCCAGCCACCAAATCTCTCCCAAATGCCCAGCTCAAACTGTAGGAGCTAGCCTGCTAGCGATAACGGCCTGCCAGCCACCAACTTTCTCCCAAATACCCCCAGATCAAACTGTAGGAGCTAGCCTGCTAGCGATAACGGCCAGGCAGTCACCAACTTTCTACCAAATACCCCAACGATCAAACTGTGGGAGCCAAGCTTGCTCGCGATGGCAATCTACAAGCCACCACCACTTTCAACTGGCAACAAAAAACCCGGAAGCTCACACCGTCCGGGTTTTTGCCACGCCCAACAAACCTACCGATTAAACCGCTCAACCAACGAATACTGCGTACTAGCCGTCTTCGTCAGCTCCTCACTCAACAACGCCGAGTGCTGAGCCTGTTCAGAAGTCTGATCCGCCAGCAACGAAATATTGCTGATATTGCGACTGATCTCCTCAGCCACAGCACTCTGCTCTTCAGTCGCCGCCGCAATTTGCGTGGTCATATCAGTGATATTCGCCACCGCTTCACTGATCCCCACCAACGCCTGATCCGCTTCCAGCACTCGAGCAACCCCTTCCTCAGCCTGACGATGCCCGGCCTCCATGGTCTGCACCGCGGTACTGGCGGTCTGCTGAAGCTTGGCAATCAACGCATGAATCTGCCCGGTCGACTCGCTGGTACGCTGCGCCAGTTGACGCACTTCATCCGCCACCACCGCAAAGCCACGACCCATCTCACCGGCACGCGCCGCTTCAATCGCAGCGTTCAACGCCAACAGGTTCGTCTGGTCAGCGATGCCCTTGATCACATCAACCACACCACCGATCTCGTCACTGTCCTTGGCCAGCTGAGTCACGGTCATCCCGGTTTCCCCAACCACCACCGACAAGCGCTGAATGGCATCACGGGTTTCCCCGGCGATATCACGACCACGACCAGTCAGGCGATTGGCTTCCTGCGTCGCATCCGCCGTGCGCTGCACATGGCTGGCGACTTCTTGAGTCGTCGCGGCCATCTGATTAACAGCGGTCGCCACCTGCTCGGTCTCAACCCGTTGACGCTCCAGCCCCGTCGAACTTTTATGCGCCAACGTATCGGACTGCTTCGCCTGCTCAGTCAGATGCTCAGCCGTGTCCTGCAACCGAGTCAGGCAGGTTTTCAGACGCGCTTCCTGACTCAGGATCGACATCTCCAGACGCGCCTGAGCCCCGCGACTGTCGGTGTACATCTGCGCAATCAACGGATCAGACGTGGTCTGCTCAGCCAGGCGCAACAGACGCTTGAGCCCGCGCTGCTGCCAGCTCAAGCCCATCAAACCCAGCGGCACCGACAGCGCCGCAGCGAGAGCAAAGCCCCATTGCGACGTGAGCGTCGCGCCAATCATGAAGCTCAACTGGCTGACCAGAATGAACGGCACCCAATCCTGCAGAACCGGCAGCCACTTATCCGTGGACGGCACCGCCGACTTGCCCTGATTGATACGCTGATACAGCGCCTCGGCACGGCGAATCTGCTCCGCCGTCGGCTTGACCCGCACCGACTCGAAACCCACCACCTGATTGCCGTCGAACACCGGCGTCACATAAGCGTTCACCCAATAGTGATCACCGTTGTGGCAACGGTTCTTGACGATCCCCATCCATGGGAGGCCTTGCTTCAGCGTGCTCCACATGTGTGCGAACACCGCCGCCGGCACGTCCGGGTGACGCACCAGGTTATGCGGCGCACGGATCAAGTCCTCGCGAGAAAACCCGCTGATCTCGACAAAAGCGTCGTTACAGTAAGTGATCACGCCCTTGGCATCGGTCGTGGAAATCAACCGCTGCTGAGCCGGGAAGGTCCGTTCGCGTTGGGTAATGGGCTGGTTGTTACGCATGGCTTATTCGATCCGTGAGGCTTTGACAGGGTGTCGGCGCTGTTACGGATTTATTGAGTTTTATTTTTTAACCCTGGAATCCAGTTCACAGAAAAACCAGACCAAGCCCTCGCAAAAACCGCAGGCAAAAAAACCGGGCAAAAACCCCAAGCAAAATCTCCAGGCAAAACCTACAGCAAGACCTCCAGCAAGACCCCAGGCAAAACTCCCTGTGGCGAGGGAGCTTGCTCCCGCTGGACTGCGCAGCAGTCCCAATACCTCACCTGACTCACAACCCGTGGGAGCAAGGGTACTGTGGGAGCAAGCAGTATTGCGGGAGCAAGGCTCGCCCGCGATGACGCTAGGCCAGGCACCAAACCTTCATCAGCCTTACACCACTATTCACTCCCCAAACCCCGCGGCCGCAACCGCCGCCGAACCACCTCCAACACATCACACCCATCCCGCAACGGAAGGGCGCACAGCAACGCAAAATCACTAAGAATAAAAGACTGACACTCAATCGACCCACGCATGGACAGGTTTTCCAGCACTTGAGTAACGGCGTGAATTCGGTAATTGGCTGCGTCGACAAGGACGTCGAGCGGGGCTTGGGTATCGACGAAGAGGGTGGGCATGTCGTCGCAGTTGCTGGTGAGGGGTTTGAAGCGGTTTTCGGGGTGGGGGGTTGGTTTTATGTAGGGTGGATCGGGGTGAAGTGCTTTCATTTGGTTGCCCTAAAGGAAGAATTGGAGCTGCCGTAAGCCTTCCTACAAGCTTGGGTGGCAGCTATGCGCGGGGTAGGAATATCGAGACCTTTAGAGCAAAACTCGACCACGCCGAAGCGTGCCCGCGCATAACCGCCGCAACAGATTTTACGGGCGCATGTTAATGGCCGCAATTATGCTTCGACGCTGATGTAGCTCTAACGGTCTTGAAGGGTTCCTACACCCTGCCACTGCAATTGCAGAGACCGCCAAAGACTATCGATGGAGTTCATCTCGCGCCAGTTCATGGGCGTCTTTAAAATTTGAGTGAAATTTCTGACGAGCTTGTCCGGAAATTCTTGACGTCCTACAGTCGGTTTTTTGCTCACCAATCTGATTGATCTTCTAAACTTGCCTTGTGTAGATCTTCCTTCCATTCTTCGCTTGCTATCTTATATATTTCTTCGAAAAAACCACGAGGGTCCTCAATTTCAGTTTCATCCCAAGCAATCGTTCGCGGCTCGTCATAGTCGCTTTCAAATTGTGTCGCAAAGTCAAAGTCTGGTTTATCCAAGAAGGATTCAAGCAGTTTAAAAGTTAAAAACCGATGCCTATAGCTTAAATATTTAAAATCCGGAATGATAAATTTTTTTATAATTTCTTCTCTTTCGTCTCGCTTGTTTGGATTGTAGGTCCAGAGGGATTCTCCAAGCGTCTCTTCTTTGTCGTATATAGAAATACCTGCCAGAACGTATGATAGTTTTGGCTCGAACGGCATATGTGTGCCCGGGTGCTTTAACATTCAATCTACCTTTTTAGGAAAGCCAGTGTAGGGTTTTGTAACGTTTGACCTTTTAAACTTTACTTCTGCGCCGTTCATGTTTTCTATATAGCGCGGGTTGTCGCGATCTTTGTTGTTAGGTTTATATCCGCGGCCTGCGCCTGGGAGCGGCATTCGGACGAATGGATTGCCGTCTTCATCGTGACCAGAAAATTCGGGCGGGTTTTTGCGCATTTTCGAAAGGGCAAATCTTAATGCACGGTACTGTAATACCCAACTTTTGAATTGTGAGCTAGAGCTGATTGGTCCTCTGACGCCTTTTTTGGTTGGGTGCGAACCATCAATTGCTCGCTGTTTCAAAGCTTTGTCATCTATCTCTGGCCCATGTTTGGAAACTGAATGCATTTTGTGTTTTTTTTCCAAAGCTAAAACACGTCTTTTAGCCTCCACCTCGGTGATTTGGTAACGTGCATTTAATTTGGGAAGAGATGGTGCGCCTTCATCTACGGCAGCATTGATTACATCATCCGGCGCACCACACCCAGTCTTCCCTGGCGGCGGACAACTCAACCCCAGCGGATCCACCCACCCCGTCGGATTCGGCGTGTACTGGTACTGATTCAGCCCACCCGCCAGCTTGATCGGGTCGGGCGTCAGGTACCGGCCAACATCCGGATTGTAGTAGCGATGCCGGTTGTAGTGCAGGCCGCTTTCGGCGTCGTGGTACTGCCCTTGGAAGCGTAGCGGCTGCTCAAGCTGCTCACCGCCGCCGTGTTGAAGACGACTGACTTTGCCGTAGGCGTTGTACTTCGCTGACCAGACGATTTCGCCGCTGAAATCCGTCAGTTCCTGCGGCGTGCCGAGGTGGTCGAGTTGGTAGTAGAACGGGCAAGCCTTGCGCGGGCCTTTGCCGTCGAGCATGGCCAGTGGGCGGAAGCTGCCGGGTTCGTAGAGGTAGCTGCGGTAGTGGTTTTTGCTGCTTTCGG
>NZ_WFGV02000083.1 GCF_010095445.2 Pseudomonas sp. TNT3 | reverse complement strand
GGCTGTTGCTGTTGCAACGCCACAGTGGCCAGCGCAGCGTGGCGTTCGGCGCCACGGTGGCGGGGCGTCCGACCGGTCTGGCCGGTGCCCAGGATATGCTCGGCCTGTTCATCAACACCTTGCCGGTGATCCAGACCCTCGACCCGCAACAGCCGCTGGGCGAGTGGTTGCGCGCCTTGCAGGATTACAACCTGATGGTGCGCGACTACGAGCACACGCCGTTGTCGGACATCCAGCGCTGGGCCGGGCAGGGTGGGCAAGGTCTGTTCGACAGCATCATCGTGTTTGAAAACCATCCGGTGGACCGTGCGTTGAAGGGGGGCGAGGAAGGTGAGTTGCGCTTTGCCGAGGTCGGCAGTGGCGGGGTCACCAACTTCCCGATGGACTTGATGGTCAGCGCCAACGAGGAAGGCCTGGAAGTCGAATACCTGTACCTGCGTGATCGCTTCAGTGACGTGGAAGTGCAGCGCATTCGTGCGCAGCTTGAGGGATTGTTGCGGGCGTTGCCTGAAGATGCGACCTGTTTGCTCGGCAACATCGGTTTGCCCCACGCGTTAATCAGCCAGCCACAGGCGTCTGACAACCAGGCTGACCTGCTGCACGGGTTCAATCAGCATGTTCACAAGCAACCGCAGAAAATCGCCCTGTTCTGTGAAGATCGAGAAGTCAGTTATGCCGACCTTGACGCTCAGGCCAATGGGCTGGCGCAGCACCTGATCGATCTCGGTATCGGTCCGGAACAGCTGGTGGCGGTGGCGCTGCCGCGTTCCGAACGCACCCTCATTGCGTTCCTGGCGGTGCTGAAGGCCGGGGCCGCCTACTTGCCTTTGGACCTGGCGTACCCGGCCGAGCGCCTGGCTTACATGCTCAAGGATTCGGCGGCGAGCCTGTTGCTGTGCGACAGCGACCTGGGTGAACGCTTGCCGCTGGCGGACAGCCCGCCACGGCTGTTGCTTGATCAGTTGAGCATTGCCGGCAACGTCCAGTGCCCATCGTCGACGCCGCTGGCGGGGCACCTGGCGTACCTGATCTACACCTCTGGTTCCACTGGCCAACCCAAGGGCGTGGCCGTGGCGCGCGGTCCGATTGCCCGGCATTGCCGGGGCATCATCGACCTCTATGAACTGGCCCCGCGCAGTCGTGAACTGCACTTCATGTCGTTCGCCTTCGACGGTGCGCAGGAGCGGTGGCTGAGTGTGCTGTTGGCCGGTGGCAGTCTGGTGATCCGCGACGACAGTTTGTGGACCCCGGAGCAGACCCTGGAGGTGCTGCACCGTCATGGCGTCACCGTGGCCTGCTTCCCGCCGGCGTACCTGCAACAGATGGCCGAAGTCGCCGAACGTCTCGACAATCCACCGGCGGTCGAGGTGTATTGCTTTGGTGGGGACGCGGTACCGCAAGCGAGTTTCGAACAGGTCAAACGCGCCTTGCGTCCGCAACGTCTGGTCAACGGCTATGGCCCGACCGAAACCGTGGTCACGCCATTGCTGTGGCGTGCCGAGGCCAGCGAAACCTGCGACGCCGCCTATGCGCCGATCGGGCGTGGCGTGGCCGGGCGTGGCCTGTACGTGCTGGATGCCGACCTCAACCCGTTGCCGGTCGGTGTCAGCGGCGAGCTGTACCTGGGCGGTGAATGCCTGGCGCGGGGTTATCACCTGCGTCCGGGCATGAGCGCCGAGCGGTTCATCCCCGACCCGTTCGAGGCCGGTGGCCGCATGTATCGCACTGGCGACCTGGTGCGCCAGCGCGAGTGCGGGCTGATCGATTATCTGGGACGTCTTGACCAGCAGGTGAAAATCCGTGGTTTCCGCATCGAACTGGGGGAAATCGAAGCGCGTTTGCGTGAGTGCGCCGGTGTGCAGGATGCCGCCGTGGTGGTGCACAACACGCCGACCGGCAAGCAGTTGGTGGGTTACGTGGTGGCGGGCGGGGCGGTCGGGCTGGATCGACGCCTGAAAGCCGAACTGCAAGCGCAACTGCCGGACTACATGGTGCCGGCGCGCATCCTGGTGCTGGAGCGCTTCGCGCTGTCGGCCAACGGCAAACTCGATCGTCGTGCATTGCCGGTGCCTGAATGGGCGCTCGGCGGCTATCGCGCGCCGCGTAACCCATTGGAAACGGCGTTGACCGCGATCTGGCAAGACGTGCTCGGCGTGCCGCAGGTGGGCATCGACGACAACTTCTTCGAATTGGGCGGCGATTCGTTGCAGGTGCTCAAAGTCATCTCACGGGTGCGCAGTCAGCCGCAATTGGGCTTCGAATTGAAACTGCGGGATTTGATGCAGAAACCCTGCATCGCTGAACTCAGTGGTTATCAGGCAGCCGAGCCCGTGACGTCGGCGCCGGACCCGTTGCTGGCGTTGAACGCGCGGATCCCCAACGTGCCCGCGCTGTTCTGCCTGCATGCCGGTTTCGGCACGGTGTTCGATTACGAACCGCTGGCGCGGCGCCTGGAAGGACGGCGCACGGTGTATGGCCTGCAATGCCGCATGTTGCTCGATCCGAACTGGCAGGACGATTCATTGCTGACCATGGCTCAGGCCTATGCGCAACGTATTCGTGCTCAGCAGGCCAAGGGGCCGTATTACTTGCTGGGCTGGTCGCTGGGGGGCGCGCTGACGCAATTGGTTGCTCGGGAGCTGGAATCTCAAGGTGAGCAGGTGGCCTTTGCCGGACTGGTCGATAGTTACGTCGCCGGCACCGCCGAAGCGGGTGACTGGCGCGAGGACCTGGGTGATTTCCTCAGGTTCGTGCTGGGGCTGCCGGCTGAAGAGGCTCAGGCATTGATCGTGTTTAAGGCGGCTGATTTGAACGAGCGAGAGGGCGCCACTGCCGTGATCGAAGCCGCCTTGCACGGTTCCAACGAGCAAGCTGCGCTGGGGGCGGGGGAGCTTACACAGATCTTCGTCACTGGCTCACGGCTCAAGCAACTGGCACTCGCGCACCGGCAACTGCCGGCGATCAACGCCGCGGCGCATCGCTGGTGGGTGGCTGAGCGTGACGATGAACGTCGGGTGTTCGAAGCCCAGGTCGGCAGCCATGGCGTTGATCGTCTGTTGGCCGGCGGGCACTACGAACTGCTGCGCAGTGATGAACTGCTTGATGAGCTGGAGGATTTGCTCGAACAGCGTTTGGCCACGGCATGAAAAACAATAAATAACCTGTGGCGAGGGAGCTTGCTCCCGCTGGGCTGCGAAGCAGTCCCCTGTTCCAGAAGGCAGGGGACCGCTTCGCGATCCAGCGGGAGCAAGCTCCCTCGCCACAGGGGGACGTTGCTGAATTGAAGATTTTTGTACTACCCGATTTTTGACCTCTCTGCATAGGATTCACTCCATGGCCGTACTGCCAGAACTCGAAGCATTCCTCGAACTCGCCGAGTTCGGCCGCATGACCGGCAAGAGCCGCGCCATGCACGAACTCACCCCTGAGCAGGCGCGGATCGATTTCGAAGCCTCCTCGGGCTTCCTCGATACACCGCTGGAATCGGTGTCCTGCCAGTCACTCACGATCACCGCGCGAGACGGCTTCAGCCTGCCGGCGCGGTTGTATCGTGACGGCCAGGGAGGCGACGGCTTGCAACCCGTGGTGCTGTATTTTCACGGCGGTGGCTACGTGGTCGGCAGCCTCGACTCTCACGATGCGCTGTGCCGACGCCTGACCGCGCAAGGCGGGTTCGCCCTGTTGACGGTGGATTATCGTCTGGCCCCGCAATGGCGTTTCCCGACCCCGGTGCAGGATGCTTGCGATGCCGGCAACTGGCTGATGCGCGAAGGTGCGCAACAGGGCCTCGATGCCACGCGCGTGGCGTTGGCCGGCGACAGCGTCGGTGCCACGTTGGCCACGGTCCTGTCGATCATGGCCGTGCGTGAACCGACCGAACTCACGCTGAAACCCAGGGCCCAGGTGCTGGTGTACCCGGTCACCGATGCCACCACCCAACGCGCGTCCCATCGGGATTTCTCCGAAGGCTACCTGCTCGAAACCCCGACCCTGGACTGGTTCTACGCCCACTACAGCCGCACACCCGCAGACCTCGCCGACTGGCGCTGTTCGCCATTGCTGGCGCAGGACCTGTCAGGCATCGCTCCCGCCCTGGTCTACCTTGCCGGACATGACCCCTTGCACGACGAAGGGCTGGCCTACGCCGAGCGGCTGCGAGAAGCGGGGAACGAAGTGACACTGCTGGAACAGCCAGGCATGACCCACGACTTCATGCGCATGGGCGGGTTGTTGAGCGAAGTGGAAGCCATTCACGCGCAAGTGGCGGAGTGGGTGCGTGCACGTTTGTGAGACGAAAAACCAAACCGCCGGCCCACATGTGATCCACTGAAGATCAAATGTAGGAGTGAGCCTGCTCGCGATAGCGACATGACAGGCACCTTTGAGTGACTGTTGGTCCGCTATCGCGAGCAGGCTCACTCCTACAGGGTTTGGTGCTGATCACAAGATCCTGCCACACCACCGCTCACTGTGGGAGCGAGCTTGCTCGCGAAGACGGCATCACATTCAGCACAAAACCATCACCCAAAAAAAATGCCCGCATCTCACGACACGGGCATTTTTCATTTCAGCTTATCGTTCAGAAATCATACTTCGCGGTCAGCTGCAGGTTGCGCGGCTCGCCGTAGAACGTGGTGTCGAAGTTACCCAGGCCCGTCAGGTACTTCTTGTCGAAGACGTTGTTGGCATTGACGGTGAAGCTCAGGTGATCGTCGTACTCGTAGCGGGTCATCAAGTCTACGAGGGTGTAGCCGCCTTGCTTGATCTGCGTGTAGTCGCCAGCAGGTGCGCTGTAGATCTTGCCGTAGAACGCACTCTGCCAGCTCACGCCACCACCGACGGTCACCTGGTTCAGCGCGCCAGGCAGGCGATAGGTAGTGAACGTGCGAACAACGTGTTCAGGCTTGGACGTGGACAGCGGGTAGCCGAAGATGCGCTGTTCGTCCTGGTCGCGAGTGCGGGCGTAGGTGTAGCCGGCAGACACATTCCAGTCTGGCGCCACTTCGCCAGCCAGTTCCAGTTCGACACCGTTGGTGGTGGCGCCGTCGATGGCTTTGTAGATGCCTTCGTTGGTGACCGGGTTGGTGCCGATCGATTCAGCGACGTTGTCCTGCTCGATACGGAAGAACGCCAGGCTGGCGTTCAGCTTGCCTTCGAAGTAGGCCGCTTTCAGACCGGTTTCATAGGCATTGCCTTCCACTGGCGCCAGGGTCGAACCGTTGACGTCCTTGTAGATCTGCGGCTGGTAGATGCTGGTGTAGCTGCCATACACCGAGTACGTGTCGTTCAGGTCATAGACCACACCGGCATAGGGCGTGACGACGCCGTGTTCCTTGTAGCTGGCGTGCGTGTCGTCCAGACCCGCGCCCGGGTTATAGGAATAATCTTCGTTGTACTTGAAGGTGCTCAAACGGCTGCCGAGGATGAACGACAGGTCGTCGGTCGGACGCAGGCGAGTGGCGAGGTAGATGCCGTTCTGGCTCTGGGTGCGTTCGTACTTGCCGTTTTTCGGAAACTCCTGCTTGGGCAGGGTGCCGTTCCAGTCATAGATGCTGCCCGGGACCAGCGAGAATGCGCTGGTGTCGTACGTCGCGCCGGTCTGGCGCGAATGCGATGCCATGAACCCGGCGACCAGTTCGTGCTCGCGACCGCCGAGGGAAAACGGTCCGGACACGTTCACGTCTGCCGTGTCCTGAACGCGATGGCCTTCCCAGCGACCCCAGTAGAGAAACATGCCTTCGCCGGTGGCGCGATCAGGGTTGCCGCCGCTGGCCGAGGCCAGCTGGGTGTCGTGATCGGTGGTTTTCTGGTTGAGGCTGAGCTTGAGTTTCCAGTCGTTGGCCAGCGCCTGTTCGAGGGACGCGAAGTAGGTGGTGGTGTCGAAGTCACGACGGCTCCAGTCGGCGCCCGGGTTGAAGCTGCGAGAGAAGTCGGTGCGACCGCCATCGGAGAAGTACACCGGGTTACCGGTCCAGGACGAACCGCGTGGGGTCACGCTTTGATTGTCGATGCCGAAGGTCAGCAGGGTGTCGTCCGTGAGATCGGCTTCGAGGATGCCGTAGTACACGTCCTTCTTCTGGCTGTAGTGATCGATGTAGGAATCTTTGTCCTGATAGGCGCCGACGAAGCGACCACGCACGGTGCCGGTATCGTTCAGCGGACCGGAGATGTCGCCTTCGGTACGGTAGTTATCCCACGAGCCCGCGGTGCCGGTAATTGATGCCTTGAATTCCTTGGTCGGTTTTTTGCGCACCAGGTTGACCGTTGCCGAAGGGTCGCCCGAACCGGTCATCAGGCCAGTGGCACCTTTGATGACTTCGACGCGGTCGTAAGTCGCCATGTCGACGTGCGTTGCACCTTCGTCGTACACGCCGTCGTAGATGGTGTTGACGCCGTCGTACTGGAAGTTGGTGATGGCAAAACCACGGGCCGAGTACTCGGTACGGTCGCTGTCATATTGCTGAACCGAGATGCCGGGTGTGTTGCGCAGTACGTCAGCGATGCTCTGGGCACCGCGATCGTCCATCTGCTGACGCGTCACCACGGTCACCGATTGCGGCGTTTCACGCAGGGTCAACGGCAGCTTGGTCGCCGTAGTCGTCGCACCGGTGGTGTAGGAACCGGTGTCTTCAGTGGTCAGGCCCAGGGCCTGGCCGGAAATGGTGGTTGCGCCCAGTTGCAGGCTCGCGCCGCCGCCGGACACCAGGGTTACGGTGTTGCCGTTGATCTGGAACGAGATGCCGGTGCCCTTGAGCAGTTCCGACAGGGCTTGCGACGGCTCCAGCGAACCGGACACAGCGCGGGATTTGATCCCTGCGACCTGGTCCGGGCTGTACAGAATCTGCAGATTGGTTTGCATGCCCAGTTCGGTGAGTGCGCTGGACAGTGGCTGTACCGCAATACTCACTTTTACAGGTGCAGCATTGGCCATCGAGCTCCCCAGCAAGGTGGCGCTCAGCAATACGCTGGTGAACAGGGTGCGATGCAAAGTCGGGCGCTTTACGGCCAGCGCGAGAGGTGTGCGGCGTGTGAGAGGTCGCATTACGTACCTGAGCTCCTGAAAAAGTGTTGTGCAGCGTTTTTGTTAATAAGAATGATTATTAAGACGGGGCGCAGACACAAAACCGGAAAGAAACTTTAAAAATAAATTCATGAGGGTGAAGGCAGTAGTATTCGCATTACCGGCAGGCTGACTCGGTTACTGTGGCGAGGGAGCTTGCTCCCGCTGGACTGCGCAGCAGGCCCCTGCTTTTTAGGCAAAGAGTGGGGCCGCTGCGCAGCCCAGCGGGAGCAAGCTCCCTCGCCACAAAAGCGTTTACATTCTTCACCAGTCAGGCAGGGGCCAACTCGGTGACAACCCGCCCGCTTTCCATCCGCACCAACTGATCCGCTACATCGAAATACCGGTCATCGTGGGAGATCACGATGATGGTCTTGCCCAGGCGCTTCAGGTCCGGCAGCAGCTCGGTGTAGAAGATTCGCCGGAAGGTCGGGTCCTGATCCGCCGCCCATTCGTCAAACACCAGCACCGGACGTTCCTCGAGCCAGGCATTCACCAAGGCCAGGCGTTTGCGCTGGCCGGTGGACAGGTCGGTGGTGGTGAAGCTGCCGTCCTTGACGCTGACCTTGTGCGAAATCTCCAGCCGTTGCAGGTACTTGTTGGCATCCTCGGGAATGTGTTGGTCGCCCTGAACCACATCATCGAACAGGTAGTAGTCAGCAAAGATCGTGGTGAACAACTGGCGGTAGTCATCGCGGTTCTGTGCGTCGATCGCCTCGCCATTGACGCTGATTTCCCCCTGCTGCGGCGTGTACAGCCCCAGCAGCAGCTTGATCAGCGTGGTCTTGCCGCAGCCGTTTTCGCCGACGATAAAGGTGATGTCGCCTTGCTTGATCGTCAGGTTCACCGGTCCCAGCTGGAAGGGCGCAGCACCTTCGGCGGCAGGGAAGGCGAAACGCACATCGGCGAGTTTCAGTTCGTGCACCGCTTGTTTGACCTGCCCCTGATCGCTCAGGAGCAGATGCGGTTCGGGGGTGGAAAATTGCTCCGACAGTTCGGCGATCCGGCGGAAGGCGATTTGCGCGCGGCTGACAATCGGCAGGGTGCTGATCAAATGTTCCAGCGGCCCTTTCATGTACAGCAGCACCAGCACAAAGCCGCTCATCACGGTTTTATCAGCGCTCGGCCAGTAGGTTTGCAGTGCCAGCGCCAGGCCGATCACCACGAAGAACAGCATGGAACCAAAGGTTTTGGCGATGACAAAGGTGTTGATCGAGCGCACCTGGGTGTTGCAGATGAATTCGGCCGTGGACTTGATCCCCGAGACGAACATGCGTTGGCGGCGTGGGCGATGAATACGCAGTTCCTTGGCACCTTCGGCAATCGCGTTGTAGTGCTTTTGCAGCTCATCTTCGGCGTCGCGGGCGGCCATGAAACCTTGCACACCCTTGCTTTGAGCGTAGGCCTGGATGGCCGTGCCGATCAGGATCGCAGCGACCATGATCAGGAACATCGGCCACGACAGCATCGCCAGATAACTCATGCAACCCAGGGTCACCGTGACGGAAATCGCCAGTGGCGCGAAGGCAAATGCGAAGTCGCTGATGGTGTCGACGTCGTGAGTCAGCACCGGAATCAGGCGGTGGCTGCGATAGCGCTCGATCTGTTCAATGGGCGCCGACAGAACCTTTTCACCCAACTGTTTACGCAGCTTGGCGATGATGTGCTGGCCGACGTAATTGGTGCCGATGTCCGAGCAGATCGAGCTGGCCAACGCCAACAGGCACAGCCCCGCGAACAACGCGACCACGCCTTGGGTCAGGCCGGTGTCCGAATGCAGGGCGTTGTTGATGGTCGCCAGCAAGACCGTGACGCTCAGACCGCCGACCATGCCCAGGAAAATGGACGCAGCGACGATGAGTCGAAACGGTTTCAGCAAGGCGAACAACTCGCCGATGGCGCCACGGGGAGGCTGGGTCATGGAAGACAGTTCCTTGGGTGTAAAGGCAGATACCCAGTAGAACGTCTGGTCGCAGGCTTAATTTAGAGGGGCGCCGACTGGTGGCAGTACAGATTGACACGACCCCTGTAGGAGCTGCCGAAGGCTGCGATCTTTTGATCTTGTTTTTTAGAATCAAGATCAAAAGATCGCAGCCTGCGGCAGCTCCTACAGGGTGCGGCGGTGCGGCGTTTCGAGTGGTGCGGGTCGGAGAGGGCGCTGCGTGACTCAGAGCTCGCGCACAATCCGGAATCCAATCCAGTCCCCACGTTCTTGCGGGTACTGGCTGTTGCGATTGCCTGAACGGGAAAACACCGGAGCCTCACCCCAGTCGTTGCCGCGAATCCGCACCGCTTCGCACTTGGCTTCGACCCATGCGCTGCCGTCGGTGGGGGCGCCGACGTAGTTCGGATGCTCGCAGTCTTCGACCCATTCATAGACGTTGCCATGCATGTCGTACATGCCGAACGCGTTCGGTGCATAACTGCCCACCGGCGAGCTGTAGCTATAGCCGTCCGCCGGGCCGTAGGTGTTGGCGTGTTTGGCGATGCTGTATTCCTTGCCCTCGTCGAAGGGGAAGGGAAACGGTCCCTTGGTACCGCCACGCGCGGCGTATTCGCGCTGGGCTTCGCTGACCATGCGGTACGTCTGCCCGGTCTTTTTCGACAACCAGGCGACGTAGTTTTTCACGTCGTCAAAATTCATGCACACCGCAGGCTGGCGCGGGCCCTGGGGGTAACGCGGTTTGCTGGCGACGCACTCACGACCAGGCCTTGTGTCGCCATTGGCGATGGTCACGCCACTGTCGCGCATGTAGCTGTCCCATTCGCCGGCGGTGACCTGGAAGCGGCTCATGGCGAAGGGCTTGGCGAAGGTTACCGCATGCATCGGACTTTCATCGGGCTCGCGACCGACTTCATCGTCCGGCGTGCCCATGGTGAACGTGCCAGCGGGCAGCACCACCATTTCCGGACAGTCCCGGCAGTCCTTGAACACCTTGCCTGGCTGTGGCGGCGTGGCGGCCACGGCGGTGGCAGGTGCAAGAGCGGCCATGAGTGCAGTGAGGGCAAGCGCCTTGAGTGGCAGTGTCGGCAGATCTCGATTCATGAGTCATCTCGAGTAAAGGAAAAACAGGTCTATGAGCAACAAATCACTGTGGCGAGGGAGCTTGTCGAATCGTCGCACCGTCCCCCTGGACTGCGCAGCAGGCCCCTGCTTTTCAGGTAAAAGAGGGGGGCCGCTTCGCAGCCCAGCGGGAGTAAACTCCCTCGCCACAAGTATCTGTGTGCTTTTGCTCCTGTGTGCAGGTGTGCAGGTGTGCAGGTGTGTAGGTGTGTAGGTGTGCAAGTGTGTGGCTTCAGGTTGTCTTGCTCAGCAAGACCATGAAACGGTCAATCTCGTGTTCAGTGTTGAGCAACCCCGGTGCAACGCGAATCACCGGACCAACATCGCGTTCCACGGAATCGCAGACCACGCGGTTTGCCATCAACTGCGCGGCGACTTTTTCGCAGTCGCGGTCCTTGATCCGGAAGAAGGTGAAGCCAGCCGACAGCGCCGGGCTTAGCGGCGTCACCAGTTCGATCTGCGACTGTTCCAGCAGGTGATTTTTCGCATAGGTGTTCAGCGCATGAATGCGTGCCTGCACCTCGGCCTTGCCCAATTGCAGGTGCAGCTTGAACGCCTCATCCAGGGCCCAGCGATGCTCGAAGCTGTGATAGCCGCCGGGGGTCATGATGGTCGAGAAGGACGTCGCCTCGGAGAAGGTCGGGATGGTTGGCGTCACGTCCTTGAGCTCGGCGGAGCGGGCGCAAATGATCCCGGTACCGCGTGGACCGAACATCCATTTATGCGTGCCGGCGATGAAGAAGTCGCAATGCATGTCAGGAAAATCGAGGTCTTCGACACCGAAACCATGCACGCCGTCGACCACGTAAAGAATGCGATCTTTGTCGTCGCGGTTGCGGTTCAGCTCTTCCACCAGCTTGCCGATTTCGCCGATGGGCAGTTTCACGCCGCTGCCCGATTGCACCCAGGTCATGCCCAGCACACGGGTATTCGGTCGAATGCCCTGGGCAATCGACGCCAGCACTTCGTCCTCCGAAATGTCGCGACTGCTTTCGAACAGCTTGAGCTTGCGGATCTTCACCCCGTCCTTCTGCTGGCGGTAATCCAGCGTGTAATTGGTCGCGTAGTGCTCGTGTTCGGTGGTGAGGATTTCCTGGTCCGGGCGCACATGGATGCCGCCGTAGATCAGCGACAAACCCTCGGTGGTGCTGCCGGTGAGGGCGATCTGTTCAGGGGTGGCCTTGAGGTAACGAGCAGCCCACGCGCGAACTTCCTGTTCGCGTTTCTCGGTTTCCCCCAGGTCCCAGTCCATGGCTCGGCCGGGGTTGCGGTCGAGGTTGGCGCGGTGCCTGTCGATGGCTTCGCGCACGGGCCTCGGGTGCGACGTCACTAGGAAGTTGGCGAAGTGCAGGTAGTCCGGATCCTGATTGAACAGCTGACGCAACTGCGTCCATTTGTCCTTCGGCAACGGCGCTGGATTGGCGGCCAATGCCGGCAGGTTCACAGCGGCACCCAAGGGCAGGCCCGCGGCAAGGAGGCCGGCCTGCTTGAGGAATGAACGACGGTTGGTCATGAGCTCGGTTCGCTTTTGCAAAAGAGAAAAATCAGTGGTTCGCCACCGGTTTCGACGACTGCTGCACCTGGTCCCAGACCCGCAGGAAATTACCGCCCCAGAGCTTGGCGATGTCAGCGTCGCTGTAGCCGCGGCTGATCAGTTCGGCCGTCACGTTGCGGGCTTCGCTGACGTCTTTCCAGCCATCGAGACCACCGCCGTCGTTGAAGTCGGAACTGATGCCTACATGGTCGATACCGATTTTCTTCACCGCATAGTCGATCGCGTCGCCATAGTCCTTGAGTGTGGCTTTGGGTTCTTCATCGACAATCGCGTAGAGCTGGCTGGCGTACTCGCCGAAGCGCTGCTCGGACCAGACGGTGATGATCGGATCGCCCGGCATCAAGGCCATTTCCAGGCCTTGCAAGGGTTGCAGGTCAAAGCGCGCACGCAGGGCGTTGAGCTTGTCCTGGGTGGCCTGGCTGAGCGGGCGGATGTAGGTCGGGAAACCGACGATCTGCACCACACCGCCACTGTTCTTGATCAGTTGCATTTCCTGGTCGCTGAGGTTGCGCGGGATGTCCACCAGCGCCCGCGGCGCCGAATGCGAGGCCACCATCGGCGTACGACTCAGTTGCGCGACTTGTTCCAGTGCCTTGGTCGACATTTGCGAGACATCGATGATCACCCCGAGGTCATTGAGACGATGCACGGCCTGCTGGCCGATCTCCGACAAGCCGCCAAGGGCGTCACGGGAATCATTGAAAAACGGCAGCGGGCGGGAGGAGTCGGCCCAGGCATTGTTGCCCACGTAACTGAAGCCGAACATGCGCATGCCCCGTGCCGCCCAGGTGTCCAGGGCGTTCAGGTCGTTACCCAGCGGGTAGGCGTTGAGCATGCTGAGGAAGATCGCAAACTTGCCTTCGCCGTGCAGGCGCCGGAAGTCGTCGGGGGTGTAGGCGATGGCGACCTGGTTGGGGAAGTCGCGCACCATTGTGCTGATGATCTTGTAGCGGGTTTCCTGCTCGAACCGCGCCTCGTCGACGAACCCCGCGGTGGGGCGGTGGGGTGCGTTTTCGCCGTTCCAGATTTCCGGCCAGCCGAAGATGGTCAGGGCTGCGCCAGACAGACGACCGCGCCCGGTCTTGACCAGGTCGAACTGGCCGGTGCCGTCCTTGTCGGCTTCGTTGCCGGCGGTGCCGAAGTCCAGCGGGACGGTGACGTGGCTGTCGAAGGAAAGGATGCGCTCTTGCAGCTCATCGGCTTGCTTCATCACCTTCACCGGGTAACCAGGATTGTCCTTGAACCAGTAATCCCAGGCCGCATAGCCGGCTCCGGCGGTGATGGCCAGCGCCAGCGGCAGGCCGAGGTAAAGAGCCTTTTTCGAACGTGGTTTTGTCATTGCCATCTCAGTCAGGTTCGCCACCCGATGCGGGCGCAGGGGCCTTTGCTATCTGGGAAGAACGAGTTTGCAGGTTGGAAATTTAGTTGAATTTGCGGGCCTCATCGCGAGCAAAGCTTGCTCGCGATGCTCTTAAATTTACGGCAGCAGCAAACGTTCTAGCTTGGATAAAGCCTGCTTCATGGCTGACACAGGTAGGGCAATGACGATTTCTCGACGATGTTTCATGGCAGGCCTGGCGCTGACCGGTGCCGCCGTGCCTGCGGCTTTTTATGGGCATCGCGAATGGAGCAAACCGGATCCGACGATCACCCCCGGGGAAGCCTCGTTCGACGTGGCGGATGTCGCCGGCCAGCATCTGGCGAACACCTTGCGTGGCGTCTGGCAGATTCGTTTCGAGGGGCAGGACGGCGGTCTCGAAGGCTTGCCTCGGGACGGTCTGGAAGTGTTCCTCGACGTCGGTCACAAGGGCCGTGGTTTGATCGGGTTTCTCGACACCGCCGAGCGGTTGCGGGCCAGCGAGGCGCCGCGCTACCGGGTATTGGGCGATCTGGCAGATGCCAAACCTGCCGAACTGAGCTGGCGACTGATTAGCGCCCATGCGCTGCACGACACGCCGGATTACGAGTTCAGCATGGCCCTGGACGAGGTGTGGGCCGGGTTTGGCAATGCCGGCAGCGGCACGCTCAGTGGTCGGGTGCTCAACCTGGATCGGCCGCTGATGCTGACCGCCCAGGACAATCGGTTCATCGCCGTCAAACGCACCTTTCCCGAAGCCCGGGAGCGCACGGGCCTTAATGCGCCGCTGTTGGCCTGGCTGATTTCCCCGGAACACCGCCTGTTTCACCAGCTCTGGCACGCCTCCCGGGACAAGTGGCACACGCTGCCCGAAGACAAGCGCAATGCTTTGCGCGGCATTGGCTGGCAGCCCGGCCCGCGCGACAAGGAGCGCGATGCCCGTGGCGCGCGCAAGGATCGCAATGGGTCCGGCGTGGACTTTTTCTTCATGCACCGGCACATGCTCGGTACGGCGCGTTCGATGCAGAACCTGCCGTCGTGGCCGCATTTTCCGTTGCCGCAACCGGAACTGGTCCGCGATCGTGTGGGCTTCGCGGCGTATTTCGATAATCACGACGGCACCGCGTTGCCACCGACCTGGTTGGCGGACGACGACGCCGAGTACTCGCAGTGGGTCGCCGACATCAAAACCGCCGAGACCTACCACAGCAATTTTCAGGTGTGGGAGTCGCGCTATCGCGATCCGCGTTATCTGTCGAAGCTGACCTTGGGCCAGTTCGGCTCGGAGGTCGAATTAGGCCTGCACGATTGGCTGCACATGCGCTGGGCCTCGGTGCCGCGGGACCCGTCCAACGGCCAGCCGGTGCCGTTTGCGCGGGATCCGTCGGACTTTTCCGCGCGCTGGTTCGCTGCGGAAAACGACTTTCTCGGCGACCCGTTTTCGTCCCACGTGAACCCGGTGTTCTGGCATTTTCACGGCTGGATCGATGATCGCCTGGAAGACTGGTTCCGGGCTCATGAGCGGTTTCATCCGGGCGAGGTGAATCGGTTGGAGGTCAACGGCGTGGCGTGGTTCGCGCCGGGGCGTTGGGTTGAAATTGATGATCCCTGGCTGGGGCCGGGCACCCATGGCTGCAGCACCACGCCGGGTTTGCAGCCGGGCAAGTCGGTGGAAATGGACCCGGAAACCATGAAGCTGGCGTTGCGTATTACCTTCGGCGAGGACGAGAAGAAACTCGCGGACCTGTTCCGCAAAGTACCGCAACGACCTTGGTATGCACGGCATTTGAAGGCCAAACAAAGCCAGGCTTGAGACCGCGTTATCGTTCATCGCGAGCAAGCTTTGCTCCCACAGGTGATCATTGTTGAACACAGATTCCGTGTTCACTGGAGATCAGTGTAGGAGTGAGCCTGCTCGCGATGAGGCCCATTCAAGCACCTCACACTACAAAACCTGCCACCCCCCACCCAACGCCTTGTACAGCGCAATACTCGCCTGCATCCGCGCCAGCCGCAGTTGCACATTCAAATCCTGCGCCGCATACAGCGTTCGCTGTGTTTCCAGCACTGTCAGCAAATCCTCGGCCCCGGCCTGATAGCGACTCTGGGCAATGTTGAAGGCTGTCTGCGCCTGATTCAGTTCTTCCCCTTGCCACTGCCGCTGCTCATCCAGCCCGCGAATGCTGTTGAGGGCTTTTTCCACGTCGGCGAAGCCATTGATGATTGCCCCGCGATACGCTTCCAGCAGCTCCTCCTGACGGGCCGTAGCCTTGTCACGCTCGGCACCCAGGCGACCATTGTTGAACACCGGCGCAAGCAGCCCGGCGGTGAGGTTGTAAAACGGGCTGCGTAGGATATCCGCCGCGCGATCCGCACCCGAGCCCAGTTCGGCACTCAGGGTCACGGTAGGCAGCATGGCGGCGCGCGCAACGGTGACGTCCGCTTGTGCGGCGGCCAGTTGCGCTTCGGCGCGGGCAATGTCCGGACGACGGCTGATCAGCTCGCTGGGTACCCCGGCCGTGATCGTCGGCCAGGTCAGTTGATCGAAACGTTCCTGCCCCAGGGACAGTTGTTGCACCGGCCGGCCAAGCAAGGCGGCGAGGCTGATCTGCGCCTCCTGCGTCTGTTGCTGCACCAGTGGCAATTGCCGTTGTTGCGCGGCCACCAGGCTCTTCTGTTGCGCCAGCTCCAGTGCTGTCGCCGAGCCCGAGTCAAAGCGCGTCTGAACCAGTTTCAGCACGCTCTGTGCGTTGGCCAGGTTGAGCTCGGCGATGCGTTGTTGCTCCTGCAGTGACAGGGTTTGCGCGTAACCGTTGGCGACGCCGCTGAGCAGGGTCAACTCCACGGTTGCCTGATCGAATTCGCTGGCCTGCAAAGCGAACTGTGCACTGTCGCGAGACGCCCGTTGGCCGCCCCAGAAATCGATTTCGTAGCTGGCGCTGAGGTTGGCGTCGAAGTAGTCCACCGCCTTGTTGCTGCTGTCGGCATCCAGCTGGCTGTAGCCATTGCCGCGCAACAGTTTCTGGCGATTGGCATTCAGGCCGGCCTTGAACTCTGGCAGTTGCGAGCCACCGGCAACCACCGTTTCCGCCTGCGCCTGGCGCACCCGGGCCATGGCGGCGGACAGGTCGAAACTGCCGACCCTGGCCTGCTCGACCAGGCGATCCAGCTGCGGGCTGCCGAACTGCGACCACCACTGCACATTGCTGCGAGTCGCGCTCTCGCTGTGGGGCGACTGCCAGGCGGCGGGAGGCGCAATACCACTGTCCGGACGCTGAGCGGGACTGCCGCACGCGCCGAGCAACATGCAGAGGGTCAACAGACTGAGTTGCGGCTTCATAAATCGATCATTCACTGGTAAGGGCCGTGACCGGGTCGAGTCGGGCAGCTTTGCGGGCCGGCATGAAGCCGAAGACAACACCGGTGACCAAGGCGCAGCCAAAGGCACCAAGCACCGCTATCAAGGAAAAGGCGACCGCCACTTCGCTGAGGACCAACACGCCGCCGACGATCAGGGCGAGTGCAATACCGGCGAGTCCGCCCACCACCGAGAGCATCACCGCCTCGGTCAGAAACTGGCGCAGAATGTCGCGCTGGCGTGCACCGGTGGCCATGCGGATGCCAATCTCCCGGGTTCGTTCACGCACCGTCATGAGCATGATGTTCATCACGCCGATCCCGCCGACCAACAGCGAAATCGCGGCAATCGAACCGAGCATCAGCGACAGGGTATTTTGTGTGCGCGCCTCGGCCTGGATCATCGCGGCGTTGTTGGTCAGTTCGAAATCTTTCTTGCCATTGTGCAGGCGCAGCATCAACTGCTCGATGGCCTGTTCCGCTTCCTTGACCTTGCGCGCATCGGCAGCGGCGATGGCGATGTATTCCGGATTATGGGTACCGAACAACCGCACGCTGGCCGCCGAGTAGGGGATGGCGATGCGGTCGTCGCTGTCGGAGTCGCCAGAGCTGGCGCCTTTCTCGGCCAGCACGCCGACCACCTGGAACGGCACGTTTTCGATCAGGATGTACTGGCCGATCGGGTTGGCGACGTTCTTCAACAGTTTCTGCCGCACCTTGTGACCGATCACCGCCACGGCGGCGGCGTTCTGTTCATCGGCCTCGGTGAAGTAACTGCCCTCGACCACGGGCCAGTTGAAGATCGCCGGAAAGTTGGTGTCGTTGCCGCCGACGTAGCTCATGTGATCAAGATTGCCGAAGCGCACCCCGGCCTCCTGACCGTTGACCGGCATGATGCGCATCACCTGCGGCAGGCTCGCCACCGCCTTGACCTCGTCCAGCGTCACGATGCCCAGCGGGGTTCGCGGGTTCGGCGAGGAGCCGCTGAGGTAAATGATGTTGGAGCCGAATGCGCCCATCTGCGCCATCACCTGGCGCTTGCTGCCTTCACCGACGGCCAGCATCACCACCACCGACGCGACGCCGATGATGATGCCCAGCAGCGTCAGCGCGGTGCGGAACTTGTTGATCCACATCACCCGCCATGCCGCTTGCACCGCGTCCACCAGCTCACCTTTCCAGGCGCCCGTGGCTTCGGCGCCTTCGGTCAGACGCTTGCGCAAATCCACCGCTTGCAAGGCGCCGGGATTGGCCGAGGTCTGGACCTCGGGATGGTCACGGGCGCTGTCGCTGATGATCAGCCCGTCGCGAATTTCGATGATGCGCTTGGCCCGTGCCGCGACTTCGCGGTCGTGGGTAATGAGGATCACCACGTGGCCCTGGCTCGCCAGTTCGTCGAGCAGGGTCATGACCTCGGCGCCACTGTGGCTGTCCAGGGCGCCAGTGGGTTCGTCGGCCAGAATGATGTGGCCGCCGTTCATCAAGGCGCGGGCGATCGACACCCGTTGCTGTTGGCCGCCGGAAAGTTGATGCGGACGGTTGCCGGTGCGTGACGCCAGGCCGAGCCGGTCGAGGAG
>NZ_WFGV02000082.1 GCF_010095445.2 Pseudomonas sp. TNT3 | reverse complement strand
TCCGACGCCCTGCGCACGCACCCAGGCGACCAGCGCCTCATCTTCTGCCGCGGCGTAGACACCCCAGCCACCCGCGATGACCAATGTATCGCTGGCCTGTTCGGGCAACGGTTCGGCCAACAGCGCCAATCCCGCGGACGACATGACCGCCCCGCCACCGCTGGCAATCACCGTCGGTGCGTATGGCGGCGGCATACCCTGCTGGCGCGCAATGTCGTTGGCTGAGGCGAACACTTGCAACGGCCCGGTGACGTCGAGCAGTTGCACATTGGCGAACGCGAGCACATGAATGGTCTTGGGCATATTGGCGTAATTCGTGGAGTTATTGGCGTATACGCCAGATCCTACGAGTCTACTATCAAGCCGTCCACCCCACTGCGTGAGAAAAACACCATGACGTTGCAGATCGGTTTTCTGTTGTTTCCCCAGGTTCAACAACTGGACCTGACGGGGCCCTATGACGTGTTGGCTTCGTTGCCTGATGTGAAGGTGCATCTGGTCTGGAAGGATCTGGCGCCGGTCACTGCAAGTACCGGACTGGTGCTGAATCCGACCACCACGTTTGACGATTGCCCGGCGCTGGATGTGATTTGTATTCCCGGCGGCAGTGGTGTCGGGCCGTTGATGGAAGATGAAGTGACGCTGGCGTTCATCAAGGCTCAAGCGGCGAATGCGCGTTATGTGACGTCCGTGTGCACCGGAGCGCTTGTGTTGGGCGCGGCGGGATTGCTCAAGGGCAAACGCGCTACGACCCACTGGGCTTACCACGAACTGTTGAAGCCTTTGGGGGCGATTGCGGTAAACGACCGGGTGGTACGCGATGGCAATTTGCTGACCGGTGGCGGGATTACGGCCGGGATCGACTTTGCCCTGACACTGGCGGCGGAATTGTTTGATGAGGACACGGCGCAGTTGGTGCAATTGCAGCTGGAGTATGCGCCGGCGCCACCGTTTGCTTCAGGCAGCCCGCAAACTGCGCCTGCTGCTGTGTTGGCGGAGGCTCATCGGCGTGCGGCGCAATCGCTGCAGCAACGGACATTGATTACTGAGCGGGTGGCGGCGAGGTTGTAGTCGGCACTGCAGGACGATGCAAAACCTGGCTTCGAGCAAGATCCCTGTGGCGAGGGAGCTTGCTCCCGCTCGGCCGCGCAGCGGTCGTAAAAGTTTGGGGTCGCTGCGCAACCCAGCGCGAGCAAGCTCGCTCGCCACAAAAAACAAGGTGTGTCTGGTGTTTCGCAGGTGGGCATTTGCGATAGCGGTAGTTTTCGCCAGGCGAAAAAAAACCCGCCGAAGCGGGTTTTCCCAAGACCATGTCGACTCCCTGTCGGTAGCGTTCCTTGCTGATGGTCGATCATCCATGATCCCGAGGCACTTCCTGTGCCTCAGTTGATGGGCTCAGAATACGCATCGGATCCAATTTGTAACAGACGATATCACTACCATCGCGTGTAAGACATTCGCTATAACCCTGCTTCCGAAACCCCTTAATGGCCTTATGCCTCAAGTGCACAAGACGCCAATTTCGCGACCTGTAGCTGAGCTTCTGCACTCACGGTGTCGTTGTCTTCGAGAAACCAGGCGGCCGACAGTCCCGCAAACGCCAACACCCATTGCAGCAATCGGCGGCGTTCGAGGCCGGCGGCGTCTGCCACAACGTCTATCTGTCTTTGAAAGCGGCGAGGATCAGCGGCCGTCGGCAGGTCGGGGTTACAGATGAGGTTGGCGTAATCGAATCCGCGCTCACCGATCACGCGCTTGGGATCAATGGCCAACCAACCCCGCGGACCGAAATCCAGGACGTTGTCGTGATGCATGTCCCCGTGCAGTACCACCACATCCTGCGGGTCGGCCAGCAACGCTTGGGCGGTGGCGAGGCACAAGGCGTACGGGCCACCCTGCAGATCAGCCGCCCGGCGCAGCGACTTGAACCAAAGCGCCAGGGGCACCAGCGGCGGCGCAGGCAAGGATCGGGGTGTATGCAGCCGGGACAGCGCCATGCACAGGATCTGGCTGGCTTCGTCGTCCTGATTTTCGAGCGCCATGCGCATCAGTGAACGCGAGCCGATCGCCCGCTCCATGACCAACGCTTGCTCGTGATGGGCGAAAACCGGTGCGGCGCCCTCGCCGTCCCACCAGGTCATCAACTGGTTGCCGACCTGTTCGTCGGCATCCATCGCAATCTTCAACATCGCCGGTGCAGAGCCCATCCGCACCGGTAACAAGCGGCTGCCAGGCGTGATGATCGGCTCTCCGTCCGGCACCAGCGCCCAGCGTTTCAACCAGGGTTCAAACATGCAGCCTTTACTCTTCCTGACGGGCGTGGAGTTTGGCGTTGGTCTTCAAAAACTCTTCGATATTGCTCATCTGCTCATCCCAGCCACGGCTGTCCATACGGAACGCCTTGAGCCGACGGGCTTGGGGAATATGATCGAAACCCGATTCGGTGACCTTGAGCAGCGTGCCTTCATCCATGTCTTCAAGCTCGAACAACACAAGCGTGGTGGGCTCCTGGGAATAGTCGACGTCGGGCTCCACCGCGTAGGGATGCCAGCGAAACGAAAACACCCGTTCCGGCTCGACCCGCTCCACCAGCACGTTCCACAGCAGGTGCTCATAGCCGGGGTAGGTAATCTGCCCTTGGGTCCATTCACCGGCGACAAAGCGCTTGCCCTCCAGTGACACGCCAAACCACTGCCCGAATGCCTCAGCATGGGCGATCACCCGCCAAACGTGCGAACGCGGCACTTTGAGCAGGATTTTCCTTTCGATGCGATCTGATGCTGGGTTCATATGCCACCTCCTGTAATGAACAGTAGGCCTGTAAGACCACAAGACCCACCCTAAAGTTGTACCAACAGGCCGTTGCAATCAACCCTGTATGAAATGCTCAGCTGTGATTTCAGGGTAAGTTCCTGATTTACTTGGAAAAGTACCGCCTCGCCCGTCGGCATGAATCCGCAACCCCGTGAGAACGGGTCTAGACTCGAAACGTTCGCCTCAACGCTAAACCCAAGCTCGGGACGCCAATAATGCCGCTGACTCGAATCCTTACCTGCTTATCAATCGTGTGCCTCACCGCCTGCGCCACGTCCGTCAATCACTGGAGCCGGCCGGGCGCGACTCAGGCGGATGTTGATAAGGATAAATCCCAGTGCGAGTACCAGGCCAAGGCCGCGACGGCCAGTTACAGCAGCACGCCTTCGGACAAGAGTATGTCTGCAGCCGTGGGTGCCGGGGTGGGTGACGGGATTGTGGTGGCCGAGAAGCAGATCGACCTGGTTAACGATTGCATGCGTTTGCGCGGCTATACCGGCAACTGACCGTGCAAGCGTTCGTTACACTGCCTTCCACTTTTTGATGTCACAGCGAGAATCCCCATGACACCACGCTTTCTCCTGGCGCTGACGCCTTTGCTGTTCACTCACGCGGCCTTTGCCGTGGATTGCGACAACGCCACTGACCAGGCCACGATGAATCAGTGCGCAGCGCAGCAGAACAAGGCGGCGGACAAGGAACTGAATGCGCTGTATCAGCAGATCACCACGCGCTTGAAGAGCAATCCGGATGGCAAGAAGTTGCTGATCGGTGCTCAGCGTTCGTGGATTGCGTTTCGAGATGCGGAGTGTAAGTTTTCGGCGTCCTCAGTTGAGGGCGGGAGCGTGTACCCGTTGATCTACAGCAATTGCGTTACCGGGTTAACCAAGGCGCGGGTGGAGACGTTCAAGAATTATTTGAAGTGCCAGGAGGGGGATATGAGTTGTCCGGTGCCGGGGGTTTGATCCAGGCCCCCATCGCTAGCAGGCTAGCTCCCACAGTGGGTCTTCAGTGTGATCACAATTTTGTGAACATCATTGATCACCGTGGGAGCACAGCTTGCTCCGGGCGGCGTTCCGACGATAGCGTCGGATCAGACGCCGTCGTTAACGAGTAAACACTTGCGCCGTGGTGATCGCCATGTCCCCACCCGGCAGCTTGATACTGCCGATCTGTTTCATGGTCTCCGGGTCAAAGATCGCCACATCGTTGAACGTTCCGGACAGGTAGATCTTGCTGCCCTCCTTGTTGAAGGAAATGCAGTAGTAGGAATGATCAAGCGTCGCCGCCTGGAGCATTTTCTTCTCCTTGATATCGTACTTGGCCAGTCGGTTGAGCACGCCGAACATCAGGTTGGGATCCTTCGGCGAGCGCATGCCGCTGAAGTAGATTTCTGTCAGCGGGCCGAAATCGGTGGTTTCCGTCTTGCCTGTTTTCAGGTCGATGCTGAACAGTCCGTACAGGTAGTCGGCAGTGGCCGGGTCCTGCTTTTTATCCTTGAACTTCGCGGCGGTGTAGAGCAGCGAAAAGTCATGGCGATACGTCTGCTGGTTCCATACGTACAGCACATCCGGCGCGCTGTAGTTCGCTCGCTTCCAGTGCCGGCTGGGAATCAGCACATCGAACTTGCCGGTTTTCACATCAACCTTGTAGACGTCCGCACCTGCCACATACAACGTGCCGTCATCGCCACTCTGCATGATGGTCAACTGCCGCGGCGCCGGAAAACTGCGCACGGGTTTTGCGTCCATTCCGGCATCGGTGGCGTACACATCGAGCCGTGGCTGCTGCACTTCGTAGCGGTCGTTGAGCATCAAGGTGGGGTTGGCGATGGCGAACAATTCCTTGCCGTCATGGCTCAGGGTGAAGGCGAACATGGACTTCGCCTTTTCGCCCGGCTTCTGGGTGATGCTGGCGTGGAACACCTGTTTGCAGCTGTCCAGCTCGACCCCGTAGACGTCCGCGTAGTGATTGTTCAGCACATAGGCAGTCTTGCGGTCCGGCGATAGCTGCACGGTGCCTGGACCGAAGGCATCGGGCATCTTGCAGGTCTTCAACAGGGTATCGGTGGCCAGGTCGATGACGTGCAGGTTGTTCGGGTAGTTGGTGGTCACCATGTATTCGTGACCGGTTTCGAGCGCGGTGTTCTCATCGGCCATGACAGTGAGCGAACAGGCACTTAGGACGGCGAATGCGGCCAGGCCGCAGGCATTGATGCGAGGCATGCTGAAATCCTTCTGTTGACCGATCACTTGTCTTTTGGAAAGACAGTCCCGAGGTTGCGCCAGTTATCGTTGGACGCCTGGGCATCCTTGTTCCAGTCCGGGTAGGTGCTCATCATGTCGGGCACCTGGGCCGGCCACCAGCAAGGGTCGGAACACCCATAAAGATCGGCTTCCATCGGCTGACACAGCGAGGACACGCCGCCAAACGCATCGATTTCCCAACCGGGGTCGGTGGTCGAGGCGCAGCCGGCGATGGAACTCATCGCCACCACTTCTTCGATACGGTTTTCGGCCGCGGCCAGATCCATTTTCAACGCTTTATTGTTGATTGCCTTGAGATGTTTCATATCAGTGAGCCTTGCGCGGAGTGATGTAGCTGCTGATAAACGCAGGGTTGTGGGCCATGATCCGGGTGTAGACCTCGATGCCGAAATCGACCCAGTCACGCATCAGTTCGCAGTAGTGGTAGGTCGGGTGGGTCGGGTCGCCGTAACGGGCGTAGCTTTCGTGGTAGCAGCCGCCGGAACAGAGGTTACGGATCTGACAGTCCTCGCAACCGGTGTTGGTACGGTCCAGGCGCTGGGACAGGAAGTCGTTCAATTCCACCTGTTTGACGCCGCTGTGGACGTTGCCGAAAGTCGGTAATGACGAACCGGTAAAACGGTGGCACAGGTTCAGCTCGCCCTTGTGATCCACCGCCAGCATCTTCAGGCCCGCGCCGCATGGCAGGGCTTTTTTATGGCCTTCGTGGATGTCGGTAATAAGCTGGTGCAGGTTGGAGAACCCGATGTTGCGGTGCTCCAGCGCTGCTTCCAGATAGCGTCGGCCGAGTTTCTTCATGTTGGCGAAGACTTCGATCAGCTCGTCGCTGGACAGGTTGAACGTGCTGATGTCACCGGAAGTCACCGGCGCGAAACCGACCTCGGCAAACCCCAGTTCGTTGAACAGGTGATCCCAGATGGTTTCGACGTCGGTGACGCCGGTGGTCAGGGTGACGCGTGCGCCGACCGGACGGCTGTTATAGCGCGACAGCAGCATTTCAGCCTTGCGCCGAACGACGTCATAGGTGCCCTGCCCGCCGACGGTAATGCGGTTGCGGTCGTGCACGGTTTTGGGTCCGTCGATACTCACCGAGAGCCCGAAACGGTGGGCATTGAGGTAGTCCACGGTGTCTTCGGTCAGCAGCGTCGCGTTGGTGGTCATGACGAATTCGACGAACTTGCCCGCCTCCGAAAAGCGCTTTTCGCAGTAGTCGACCATGTACTCGATCAGCTTGCGATTGCTCAAAGGCTCGCCGCCGAAAAACACCACGGTAAAACGCTCTTCGTCCGGGGATTCGCGCAGCAGCATCTCCACCGACGCGATGGCTGTTTCGACATCCATTTTTTTGCCCGCGGACGGCTTGTCGAGGTCTTCCTTGTAGCAGTAGGTGCAGCTCAGGTTGCAGCCGGTGTTGACGTTGAGCACCACGGTGTTGATCGCGGTGCGTTCGACCCGTTTGGTGCCGATGTCCGGGGTCAGCGGTGAACCGTCGCTGACCAGTTCCAGGGACATCAACTCGCGCAGGGTCTCGGTAATTTCTTCGCCGTTGAAGCGCGCCGCCAGACGCTCGATCAGGTCTTCCGACGAGCAGCCGGGACCGCGCAAGGTGTCGATTATGGTGCCGGTGAGTTCGTCACTGGCGAACAGCGAACTGCTGGGAATGTGAAACAGCATGCGGTCGGCATCGACGTGCACTTCGTGCAGATTTCGCTCAACCAGATTCAAGATAGCGCCCATTGCAAACCTCCTGTGCAACCCCCGCTTCCGGGGGCTGCGGTCATTCCGAAAAAGTGTCTAAAACCGTTTGGGTCAGCCAACTCATGGAATGGGTGGATTGTTCCAGCGTTGCACGGTGACGATCATGTGGCCCTCGCCGGTCAGGGATTTTCCTGCGTCGTCGACGGCGGCGATCACCTTGAGGTTGCCGGCATTATTGGTGGACATTTTGCGCTGCGGGTTCGGCCCGGCATCGCCTGGGGTAAACACGCCCGCGTCGGCCTGCATGGTGCCGGCGAACTTGACGTCTTCGTCTTCCCTGGCGCGGTCGTCGAAGGCTTCAACTTTCCACTGTGCCGGGAATACACCGATGCGGTACGGCTTGCCGTCGGCACCCTTACCCCAGGCTTCAGCGTCAAAACGGCCCTGGACTTTCGGCGTCGATCCGCCGCCCTCGCCGATCCGTGCAACCGAGAATTCAGGCACGACCTTGACTGCATCGATCTTGCTGTACACCGACAGGCTCGGGCCTTTCAGCGTGCCAACCGTGACTGCGCGCACGCCTGGTTGGGCGTTGGCGGCGGCCTTGAGTCTGACCCTGATTCGCTCGGGGCTTTGCTCCAGCACTTCGACCACTTCAACACCTTTGCCGAAGTTCGGTTTGCCGCTGAGACCGCTGCCGATCAGGGTGACTTCGTTTTCGCTGCCAGCCTTCAGATAACCCGGTTGCACCGCGAGCAAACGATTGGAGCCTTGCCTGGCGGCGACGAAATCCAGGCCGCGTTCATCATGCTCTGCCTCGAACATCCGGCCTTGCATGGCGTTGCCTTGGGCGGCGAACACCTGGCGCATGGTTACGCCGTCGATGGTCACGTTGCCGCGCCATTCATAGCCGGTGTAGAGAATTGCGCTGCCGTCGCCATTGAACGGGCTGCCATCGGCGTATTGGCCTTTGACGCTGACCTTGAAGGTGTCGTTACCATCCGCCGTCACGCTCATGATTCCGGCCAGTTCGCCTTTGCCGGGCAAGTGGCCGCTGAAGCTCCAGTCGCCGACAAGCGCCTCGGCTTTTGGCGCCGTGGTCAGCCACTTTTTCCAGGCCGGGTTGTCCAGCGGGTAACGCTTGGCAAGCAGCGGCACCATTTCCTTGCGGGCCAGATCAAACCAGTCACGGTCCCGGGCCAGGGCCTGGTACTCGAGGGACGGCCATTGGCCGAGATGGAAGTTCACCAGACGCTCCCATTCCTGGGCCGGACGCCGTTGCAGGGCAACCCGCGCGCCGGAGTGGCAGCGACCGCACATCTGGCTGGTCTGGTCGTCGAATTTCTCGACGGTATTGAGCCGACGTTCCAGTGCGTAGCGCACGCCATCGGTTTCGCTTGGCGCCAGGCCCTGGGTGTCGGCCAGGTACTTGACCAGAGTGCGGCGGTCGTCATCGCTGATCTGCAGGCCATGCATGGTCTGCATCCGGGCGATACTCATCAGCCAGCCTTCCGGCGTTTTGCGCTGGTGGCTGATGCGGCTCAGCGCGTTATCGGCTTCAGGGGTATGACAGCCCTGGCAAGTTTCCTTGAGAATGGTCTGGGCATCGCGAGCTGCCAGGCTGTAAGGCGAATGCAGCGCGATACAGGTGGCCACGGCCAGCAGGCTGGCACTCAGGCCTGATCGGAGTTTTCTCTTCATCAACGTCGAACCTCGCACGGTGCTTTCTTATTTTTGTGGCTTATCGTTTTTATGGTTTCTGCCGCCGGCGGTGAACGCTGACGGAGGCAAGAGAAACGTCTGCGATGAGCAATACACGGAGCGTGCCAGCTTATGAATAGTGTTGTTTATCAGTTGGTTGTGGAATTTTTGTAGTGCTACCAGCGGGTGGCAGATGGCGTGTTGCGTTTAATATCGCGACATCTGTTGCACTCTGAGACAAGCATAGGATCAAGATCAAAAGATCACAGCCTGCGGCAGCTCCAACAGGGGGTGGATGCAGGGGCTGCCAGAGGCGGGGACTTTTTGATCCTGTTTGTCTCATCGCGTCGCAATTTGCGACGGCCGTTGCTCCTCCGGGTCTGTGCAGACCGCCCGCCTCCCCCGCTAAAACCAGGCGTGTGCGCCCAATAAACACAACTGGCACAACCGTTGCGAATGACCTCGTCACACGAACAAGACGAGGTTTCATCATGTCGCTTCCTGCTCTGCTTCCTGCCACTTCGGCGTTCATCCAGCGTGCGCCGCGCATGCTTATTGGCGGCGAATGGGTCGAGGCCGCTGACGGCCAGACCATGCCCCTGCACAACCCGGCCACAGGAGAGGTGTTGTGCGTGGTGCCACGTGCCACGCCGGAAGATGTCGACCGCGCGGTGCTTGCTGCCCGCCATGCGTTCGATGATTCGACCTGGACCCGCACTCGCCCCCGTGAGCGGCAGAACCTGTTATGGAAACTCGCCGACCTGATGCAACGGGACGCCGAACTGCTGGCGCAACTGGAGTGCCTGAACAACGGCAAGAGCGCTGCGGTTGCGCAGGTGATGGACGTGCAACTGGCCATCGATTTCTTGCGCTATATGGCGGGTTGGGCGACCAAGATCGAAGGCTCCAGCGTTGAAGTGTCGTTGCCGTTGATGCCGAACGATCAGTTCCACAGTTTCATTCGTCGCGAAGCCGTCGGCGTGGTGGGTGCCATCGTCGCCTGGAACTTCCCGTTGCTCCTGGCTTGCTGGAAGCTCGGTCCCGCGCTGGCGACCGGTTGCACCGTGGTGCTCAAGCCCGCCGATGAAACGCCGCTGACCGCGCTGAAACTCGCTGAGCTGGTGCTGGAAGCCGGCTATCCCGAAGGCGTGTTCAACGTGGTCACCGGCACCGGCATTACGGCTGGCTCCGCGCTGACCCACAACCCATTGGTGGACAAACTGACCTTCACGGGCTCCACCGCCGTGGGCAAACAGATCGGCAAGATTGCCATGGACTCGATGACCCGGGTCACGCTGGAACTGGGCGGTAAATCACCGACCATCGTGATGGGCGATGCCGATCTGAAGAGTGCCGCAGCGGGTGCCGCCAGCGCGATTTTCTTCAATCAGGGCCAGGTGTGCTGCGCCGGTTCCAGGCTGTATGTACAACGCAAGCATTTCGACAATGTGGTGGCGGACATCGCTGACATTGCCAATGCCATGAAGTTGGGTAACGGACTTGATCCGAGCGTCGAGATGGGCCCACTGATCTCTGCGCGTCAGCAGGAGCGGGTGTATGGCTACATCGAGAAAGGGCGCGAAAGCGGCGCGACGATTGCCTGCGGTGGCGAGCAGTTCGGACCGGGGTTTTTCGTCAAGCCAACGGTGATCGTTGATGTCGATCAGAAGCACTCGCTGGTGCAGGAGGAGATTTTCGGTCCGGTGCTGGTAGCGATTCCCTTCGATGATGAAGCCGATGCATTGCGCATGGCCAATGACAGCCCGTATGGGCTGGGCGCGAGTATCTGGTCGAATGATCTGGCGGCGGTGCACCGAATGATTCCGCGGATCAAGTCGGGGTCGGTGTGGGTTAACTGTCACAGCGCGCTGGACCCGGCACTGCCGTTTGGCGGTTACAAGATGTCGGGGGTCGGGAGGGAGATGGGGTATGCGGCGATTGAGCATTACACGGAGTTGAAGTCGGTGTTGATCAAGCTTTGATGGGCGGCGGGCTGTAAGCCGCTTTCGTCAAAGCGCCGCCCGGAGCAGGCCCGCATGGGTTCCAACGACGCAGAACCCATGTGGGAGCTAGCCTGCTAGCGGTGAGGCCAGGCAGGACAACTTGAATTTCAGGGTTTAAACCCCTGAGCCAATAACCAGCCGCGAATCATCCGCCCCTGCTCCACAGTCAATCCTGCCAACGCCTGCTCAGCCGGCTCGGTCTTCAACCGCCGCACTAAAGGCGCGAGCTCAACTCCTTGAACGTGCCAGATGCCCAGGGGTTGATCAGCGGTGATGACCACCTCAGCCTCGTCGACAAAACCATCCTTGAGCACCGGCGCGGTTGCGATTTTCAACGAACTGAAATCCACCTCGGCATGCGCAACTTCGGCATCCGGCCACTGCCGCCGAGCCTGCCAGAATGGCCGGTCCTGCCAGCGTTGCTCATCGGCATAGAAATCCCGACCGATCCGCGCGAATCGCAAGAACAGCTGCTCCACTCGCTGCTGATGAAACTGACGCGCCAACGCGGCTCGTTCGGGTTTACGCAGCAACGTGTTGATCACGGTCGGCGCCTGCAACGCTGATGACAACGATTGAAAAATCCCGTTGCCCGACAGCGGATCTACCGCCATCGCTGCGTCGCCAATTCGAATCCAGTGATCACCGCAGACCTGCGGGTTGAGAATCGCGGTGCTGCTGCGAGCATGCAGTTGCAGGTCGTTTTCCAGCCCATCGGCAAAAAACGCTCGAGCCACTGACGAATTCGAACGTCGCTGACGGCAGTAATCGAGTAACTGCGCTTTGCCCGGCAGATCGGCACTGGCCACGTCCACCGTCCATTGCCAGTAACACTGTCCGTCGGCCCGTCGTGCCATCCAGGCCCAGCCGTCCTCCAGGCTTTCCACAGCGCTGGCGGTGTCGCCTGGAGGGCCTTGCCAGCGATTGAGCAGACTGACCGTCTCCGGCCCGCGCAGGCCTTTGCCCAGCGCAGGTGCTTGACGACCGCGGGCTTCCACCAGGAAATCGGCGTTCAGTGCCTCATGTCCTTCAATTTCTATGCGATGACCTGCGGTTGACGGTTGAACGGTCAACACCCGTCCCTCGATCAGGTCTACGCCGGCAAGACGCAGGTCTTCACGCAGACCGCGGTCAAAACCCGGACGGTCCAATAGGAACTCGATATTTTGCGCATGCTGCTGGCCGTTCCACGACACCTGCCGTTGGGAAGGTAACGCCGCGTCTGCCAACGCCTGATTAAGCCCTGCACTTCGCAAGGCCTCCAGCACCCTGACGGACACCCCTTCAAGGGCTGCGAAGCGGCGCCATTCACTGATGAGCGCGACTGCGTAACCGAGTCGTCGCAGCCCCAAGGCCACTGCGGCGCCTGCCGGCCCGGCGCCGAGTACGACAATCCTGGTCATGCTCCGAAGCGCCTTTCAGGGCCACGGTAGTGGGCATTTTCACGCAGCCACTGGATTACCTGCTCATTACTCGCCGCCGGCTGCTCGACCAGGAAGCTCGCGATGTGCCCGCTCAACGCCGCGCACCCCAAACTCGCACCAGACTGCCCCGGATAGGTGCCATGCACACACGCGGCGAAATCCGCCTGTGCGCTGTTGAGCCACGACCATTCCTGCTCGGCGCAACGGGCATCGCCGGTCACCCGCAGCACCTGTGGATAATTCGCCGGGAAGACTCCTTCGCCCTGGGCCGGGCTCGACGCGCAGAGCAAAACGCCCTGCGCCACCGCCGCCGCGCAAGCTTCGCGCAACAGGCTGCGATCCTGGCGCAGGCCCAGGCTCAGATTGATCAGCCGCACGTTCTGCGTGACCAGCCAATCAATGGCCGTGGCAATTTGCAACGCACTGGTGACACCACGCTGGTCGAACACCTGACCGACGCAAAATACCGCCGCGGGAGCCCGTCGGCCGATCGCTTCGATCACCGCGCTACCGTGCCCCAGCGGATCGTCGCGCAACTCGCTTTCGACCAGCCCATCGTTCAACAGCGAGAAGCGTCGTCCGGCGATGACCTGCACCCTTTGCGCCGCCGAATGGCCGCTGTCCACCACACCGATTCGCAGTTCAGGCTTCATGCAGCACCGTCTTGGAGGTGAGTACTCCATCGAGCAATTCAAAGCGCAGATCGGCATCGGCCAGGGTTGAAGGACGGTGGCTGATGAGGATTCGTGTGCGTCCCGCAAACAGGTGGTCGATGGCTTCTATGACTTCACGCTCGGTGGCCTCATCCACCGCTGACGTCGCTTCGTCCAGCACCAGGATCAGCGGGTCCTGCAGCAGCGCCCGGGCAATGGCGATGCGCTGCTTTTGTCCGCCAGACAACTGCTGGCCACGCTCGCCCAACGGGCTGTCGAGACCTTCGGGCAAAGACGCGATGAGGCTGTCGAGCTGGGCCAGGCGGGCGACTTCAGCAATGGCTTCGCGGTTGGCGTCGGGCACGGCGTAAGCCAGGTTGTCAGCGAGACTGCCGCGAAACAGCACGATGTCCTGACTGACCACCGCAATCCGCCGACGCAGCTGGAACAGGTCCAGTTCGCGCAAATCGACGTCACCCAGCAGCACGCGGCCAGACTGTGGATCGTGATGCCGTTGCAGCAGGTCGATGAGCGTTGATTTGCCGACGCCCGAACCACCGCTCAGGGCCACTTTCAGGCCGTAGGGAATTCGCGCTTCGATGCCGCGCAAAGTGGTGGGCCGGCCGGGATGGCTGAAGTGCACATTGTCGAATCGCAATTCGCCCGAGGCAGGCATCGGCTTAGGCGAGTGAGGGGTGAGCACAGTCGGTTCTTCACCACGCAACTCCATCACCCGACCAAGGCTGACGGTCATCCGCTGAATGGCGACATAGAGCCCGAGCAGGCTCTGAACAGGTCCAACGGCCATACCGAGGTAGGTGGAAAAGGCGATCAATGCACCCAACTGCCAGGTGCCCTGCACCACCCAGTAACCGCCAATCAGAAATGCACAGGCGCGGGACAATGACGTCAGTGTGCCGGGCACGGCCTGGGTGAAAAATTCGGTGACCTGCAGGCGCAGCAACTGGCTCATGTAGCCCTGCCCCAGGGTTTCCAGGCGCCGCGATTCTCGCTGTTGCTGACCGGCGGACTGGATGAACTTCATCACGGGCAGTGTCTCGACCATGAACGAGGACATGTCCGCCGAACGCTCGCGCAACTGCCGCACATCCCGCTCGACCTTGCGCCGCATCCAGCGCAGCCACAGCACGTCGAGGGGAATCAGTATTAGTGCCAGCAAGGACAACTTCCACGACAGGGTCAATAACATGGCCACGGCGCACACCAGTCCGATCACGCTCGATACCGCCGAAAACAAGGAATCCACGGCGAAACGCTGGATTTCGGCGACATCACCGTCCAGGCGCGACATCAAATCGCCGATGCGCCGCTGACCGTAAAAACTCGGCGACAGGGTTTGCAAATGCCGGTAGAGGTCATCGCGCAGGGCAAACAGAATCCGCCCGGACAGTCGCGTGTGCAAGTATCGATTGATACCCGACAACGCTGTGCCCAGAAGGCCGGCGACAATCATCAAGCCGGCGATCAGCACCAGCATCGAGAAGTCGCGCGCGAGCAGGCCATCGTCGATGAGCAGTTTGGTCAGCCAGGGTTGCACCAATACCAGGAGCGAGGCGCAGACCGACAAACCGAGCAAACCGGCGATGGCCAAACGGTGCGGACGCACGAAACTGTAGAGCCAGCGAAGTGCCGCTTGCAGGGCTTCGGGGTTCTGGCTGTCGATCAGCCGGACGATCAGGCGCTGCATCACGAACGTAACTGTTTGAGCTTGCGATACAGGGTCGCGCGACTGATACCGAGGGCGTCGGCCGCGGCCGAGACGTTGCCTTGATGACTGTCCAGGGACTGACGAATCATTTCCAACTCGTTTTCGCGAATGCTACCCGATTGCGGACGCTCGCTGGCGGTCAACTCGTCGAGCATGCTGTCGGGCAGGTGGTCGAGGGTGAGTACGGTGTCACCCGGTTCGCGCATTGCCAGGGCGGTGCGCAGAACCATCTCCAGTTGGCGGATGTTGCCAGGCCAGTGATAGCCGCTGAGCAAACGGTTCAGGTCGTCATGCAGGAGGACGGTCGGTGCCTCCAGACGGGTGAGCAAGCGCGATACCAGCCCGTCGAAATCTTCACGTTCACGCAGCGCTGGAAGCATCACGCTGATGCCGTTGACCCGATAGAAGAGGTCTTCGCGAAAGTGTTTTTCTTCCACCAGACGCTTGAGGTCACGGTGGGTCGCACAGATGAGTGCGACGTCGATGTCCTGCTCCTCGCCCGCCCCCAGTGGCGCGACTTTTCGGTCCTGCAACACTCGCAACAGGCGGGCTTGCAGGGCCAGAGGCATGTCGCCGATTTCGTCGAGAAACAAGGTGCCGCCGTGGGCCTGCTGTAGACGCCCGATCATGCCGCCGCGACGAGAACCGGTGAAGGCGCCTTCACGGTATCCGAACAACTCCGACTCGATCAGGCCTTCGGGGATTGCGGCGCAGTTCACCGCGACGAAGGGCTTGTCGCAGCGAGTGCCGGCCATGTGCAGGGCACGGGCGATGACCTCCTTGCCGGTGCCGGTTTCGCCGAGCAGCAATACAGGGAGTTCATTGGCCAAACCTTGTCTGGCCATGCGCAACGCCTTGGCGTAACGGACATTGCTGCCGGCCAGGGACTCCAGATCTGGAGTGGGTTTGGCGGTTTTCGAGGCGCTGCGCGAGGGCGTGGTGACCCCGATCGAACGCTGTGGTGCGCGCAGGGTTTTGTAGAAGAATTCGCCTTTGGCAGTCTGCAGACTGCCGATGCCACCCTGATACAACCGCGACAGCAGTTGCAAGCCATCGACGCCGAGAAACTCTTCACAACGACGACCGACCAGCGCCGAACGCTCGGCGTGCAGCAACTGGCAAGCCTGGGCACTGACGGCGAGAATCTGTCCGCCGAGGCTCACCGCCAACAGGCCTTGCCAGGGAGATTCGAGGTACTGCCGACGACTGTGGAAAGCCAGGACAATTTCGTCAGCATAGCTGGCATTGAACACGCGGCTTTCAATCTGGCTGACCGCCATCGCCAACAGCGCAGTGCTGTCATGGACACGGCCGAGCGGACCTTCGCGAGTCAGGTCGAGCACGCCGAGGATGTCGCCTTGCGGACAATGAATGGGAACCGATGTACAGGAAAAGTCGGTGAGACGATCGAGGTAATGTTCGCCGCAATCGATCATCGTCGGGCGGGCTTCGACCAGTGCAGTGCCCAACGCATTAGTGCCGCGAGCGGCTTCGCTCCAGCAGGCACCCAGGGTAATGTCTTGCAGCCCACTGCCTTTGAGGCGATCAGCGCGACCTTCGACGGCAAGGATGGTGGCGTCGGAATTGGCCAGGATAATCAGGCCTTCCTTGCCTTGGCGTTCAGCGAGGTAGTCGATGGCGGGCAATGCAGCGTCAATCAGCAGTCGATTGCTGGCCAGCAGGACTTCCAGACTGGCGCTCGATTCCAGCGCGAGCTCGTGCTTGCCATTGAAATGCACGCCATGGCCGAGGCTGCGGCGCCACGACGCGTCGATTTCCGCGCGCAATACGCCGTCGGGGACTTCGCCCTCCAGATGAAGTTTTTCCCGGGCCAGCCGGGCTTCGTGGTGCAGCTTGGGGGATGTGGTTTTTATTAGCGTCATCAAGCGCTCCGGATCGGTCCGCTTTGCGCTTATTTTAGTTCAGCGCCCTGCCGCAATCTTTACGTTAACGTCAGGGGGATGGCAAGTGCCTTATGGCACTTGCGTTGAACTTGGTAGAACGGCAGATCGTTCTTCATCGGATCGCTGCATTGACTGATCAGACGTGAGGGTCGCCCGGGACTTTGCTCGGTGTGGCGTACTGCGGTTTCAGGTGACCGTCTTGATCGAGTAGCCAGGCATCCATGATCTGGCGCACCACGGGACCGGCAACGCGACCGCCCGCCTCACCGTTTTCGATCATCACCGAAATGACAATCTTCGGGTGTTCAGCCGGGGCAAAACCTACGAACAATGCGTTATCGCGGTTGCGTTCCAGGGTTTTCGCCCGGTTGTAGCGTTCGCCCTGTTTGATCGCGACCACTTGGGCCGTACCGCTCTTGCCGGCGATGCGGTATTGGGCACCCGCCGCTGCGGCTCGAGCAATGCCGCGAGCGTCGTGCATCACCATCTGCATACCGTGATTGACCTGTTCCCAATCACGCGGATCCTTGAGCAGAATATTCGGCATTGGGTGTTCGTCCACGGGGGCAACACCGTCCACGGTCTTCGCCAGATGCGGTCGGTTCCAAACGCCTTTGTTAGCGATCAGCGCCGTGGCCTGAGCCAGTTGCAGGGGTGTGACTTGCATGTAGCCTTGACCAATGCCGAGGATCACCGTCTCCCCCGGGAACCATGGCTGGCGGCGCGTCGCGCGTTTCCAGGCCTGGGAGGGCATCAGGCCGGCTGATTCTTCGAACATGTCCAGAGAGACTTTCTCGCCGAGTCCGAACATCGCCATGTAGTCATGCAGGCGGTCGATACCCAGTTTGTGGGCCAGATCGTAGAAGTAAGTGTCGTTGGAACGCATGATCGCTGCGTCCATGTCCACCCAACCGTCGCCGCTGTGGTTCCAATTACGGTACTTGTGGTCGAAATCCGGAAGCTGGTAGTAGCCCGGATCGAAGACACGGGTCTGTGGAGTTACTACACCTGCGTCAAGACCAGCGATGGCCACTTCCGGCTTGATGGTTGATCCGGGCGCGTAGAGCCCCCGCAGGACGCGGTTGAAGAGCGGTCGATCGATGGAATCGTGCAGCGCTGCGTATTCTTTGAAGCTGATACCGGTGACGAACAGGTTAGGGTCGAAGCTCGGCTTGCTGACCATCGCCAGCACTTCACCGGTGGATGGATCCAGCGCGACGACGGAACCTCGACGATCACCCAGCGCTTCCTCGGCGGCCTCCTGAAGTTTGACGTCGAGGCTCAGGACGATGTTTTTGCCGGGAATTGGATCAGTGTGCTTGAGCACTCGCAGCACTCGACCTTGCGCATTGGTTTCGACTTCCTCGTAACCTACGTGGCCATGCAGTTCCGATTCGTAGAACTTCTCGATGCCGGTCTTGCCGATCGATTGGCTGCCGCGGTACTCCACCGTATCCAGGGCTTTGGATTCTTTCTCGTTGATCCGGCCGACATAGCCGATTGAATGCGCGAAGTGTGCGCCCATGGGGTAGTGGCGAACGAATTGCGGTTCTACATCGATACCCGGCAGACGAAACTCGTTTACCGCCAGCACTGCGATTTGCTCTTCACTGAGTTCATAGAACAGGGTCACGGGCACGAATGGGTGCCGGGCTTGCTTCATCGCCTTGTCGAACAATGTGCGATCGTCTGCAGGCAGGTGCAGTAGGTTTACGACCTCATCCAGCTCTTCCTTGATATCAGAGGCGCGCTCGCGAGTGATGGTCAGGTTGAAGCTGGGTCGATTGTCCGCCAGAACTACACCATTGCGATCGTAGATCAGCCCTCTTGTCGGGGTGATCGGCAATACATGCACGCGGTTATTTTCAGAAATCGTGGAGTGGTAGTCAAACTCGATTACTTGCAGGACATACATGCGCACAACCAGTGCGCAGGTAATTGCGACCACGAACAAGGCGCAGGCCATGAGTCGCTTGTTGACGAGGCGCGTCTCTTTTTCGTGGTCTTTGATGGGTATCGGTTCAGGCATTTCTGCAGCGGCTCTTTGACTTTGAAAGGAAGCCTGGTCCGCTGGCTTTGGAAATCAGTCCATTAAAAAACGAGCTGCACCATACCAAAAACTGCGCGCGTGATTTAGTTCGATTTCCTCTAACGGCCGGCCCTGTAGGCCAAAATGAAGGCCGGGCCACTTTCCTGCGGACAAAACAAAACCCCTGTTCGCGTTAGCAAACAGGGGTTTCGGAATTTAATCTTGACGATGACCTACTCTCACATGGGGAAACCCCACACTACCATCGGCGATGCATCGTT
>NZ_WFGV02000081.1 GCF_010095445.2 Pseudomonas sp. TNT3 | reverse complement strand
AGTAATGCATCTCCACAACCAAGCGAATGGCCTCTGCTTTTTGCTCTGACGTGACAACCCGATAACCCATGATGCTTCCTTAGATCGACGCTCCTACATCATGGTCTAAAAAAATTCGACCGCAACAGCTTTGCTCCTACAAAAAGTCGGGGCTGGTGTCTGAGAGGAGTGTCGGAACAATGGATCTAGTGCAAACCCTGCTCGAGCTGGAGCAATGCCTGATGTCGCAGGCTACTCGAAGCAATGCCGAGGTTATTTCGGGCCTGATCGCCGACGACTTCACGGAATTCGGCGCCAGCGGCGGCGTCTGGCACAAAGCTGACATCGTCGAGCACCTTCCTGATCAGCCCTTTACCCCGCGCACCATCAGCGAGTTCACAGTCAAGCAGCTGTCACCAAACACGGCATTGGTGACCTATCACTGCCACACCGGCTCCATCACTCCCGTCACAAGCCTGCGCAGTTCGATCTGGCGCCTGCAGGGTGATCGATGGCAGATGGTTTTTCATCAGGGAACATTGATTCCCCGTTACGACTGTCAACATAAAACGTGTAGGAGCGAGCCTGCTCGCGATGACTGAGTGTCAGTCAACATGAATGCTGAATGATCCGTTGCCATCGCGAGCAGGCTCGCTCCTACAGGGATTGTGTTCAGCCACAAAAAACCCCGCGGCTTTCGAAACGGGGTTTTGGTGTTTCGGATCAGCGTTTAATGATGCTCACGCGTCGCGCGGAATTTCACGTCCGGCCAGCGCTCTTCCATCAGCGCCAGGTTGACCCGAGTCGGGGCCAGGTAGGTCAGGTGACCGCCGCCGTCGATGGCGAGGTTTTCCACGGCCTTGATGCTGAACTCTTCGAGCTTCTTCTTATCGCTGCAATCGATCCAGCGCGCGGAGTACACGGTGATCGGCTCGTAGGAGCATTCGACCTTGTATTCCTCTTTGAGGCGGCTGGCGACTACATCGAACTGCAGCACGCCGACGGCGCCGAGGATGATGTCGTTGCTGCGCTCGGGGAAGAACACCTGGGTGGCGCCCTCTTCCGCCAGTTGCTGCAAGCCCTGGCGCAGTTGCTTGGATTTCAGCGGGTCGCGCAGGCGTACGCGGCGGAACAGTTCCGGGGCGAAGTGCGGGATACCGGTGAAGCCCAGGACTTCGCCTTCGGTGAAGGTGTCGCCGATCTGGATGGTGCCGTGGTTGTGCAGGCCGATGATGTCGCCCGCGAAGGCTTCTTCAAGCTGCTCACGTTCGGAGGAGAAGAACGTCAGGGCATCGCCGATTCGCACGTCTTTGCCGGTGCGCACATGGCGCATCTTCATGCCTTTCTCGTACTTACCGGAGCAGATACGCATGAAGGCAATACGGTCGCGGTGTTTCGGGTCCATGTTCGCCTGGATCTTGAACACGAAGCCGGCGAATTTCTCTTCGATCGGCTCTACGGTGCGTTCGTTGGCGACACGGGCAAGCGGTTTCGGCGCCCAGTTGACCACCGCGTCGAGCACGTGATCGACACCAAAGTTACCCAGTGCGGTTCCGAAGAACACCGGCGTCAGCTGACCGTCGAGGAATTCCTGCTGATTGAATTCATGGCAGGCGCCTTGCACCAGCTCCAGCTGATCGACGAAGCGATCGTACTCGTCGCCCAAGTGCGCGCGGGCTTCATCGGAGTCGAGCTTCTCGATGATTTTCACCTCGGTGCGCTCATGGCCGTGGCCGGCGGTGTACACGATGATGTAGTCGTCGGCGAGGTGATAAACGCCTTTGAAGTCGCGGTAGCAACCGATCGGCCAGGTGATTGGCGCGGCCTTGATCTTCAGGACGGCTTCGATTTCGTCGAGCAGTTCGATCGGGTCGCGGATGTCACGGTCGAGTTTGTTGATGAAGCTGACAATGGGCGTGTCACGCAGACGGCAGACGTCCATCAGCGCGATGGTCCGTGGCTCTACGCCCTTACCGCCGTCGAGAACCATCAATGCCGAGTCGACCGCCGTCAGGGTGCGGTAGGTATCTTCGGAGAAGTCTTCGTGGCCCGGGGTGTCGAGCAGGTTGATCATGTGATCGCGATACGGAAACTGCATGACCGACGTGGTAATGGAGATACCCCGCTGCTTTTCCATTTCCATCCAGTCGGAGGTGGCATGGCGGTCGGATTTACGCGACTTCACCGTGCCCGCAATCGCAATCGCCTTGCCCATCAGCAAGAGCTTCTCGGTGATGGTGGTCTTACCCGCATCGGGGTGGGAAATAATGGCGAAAGTGCGGCGTTTCGCGACTTCGGCGGCCTGTTTGGTCATGGGAAATCGCCTGGCGGTGATTCAAAAAAGGGCGGCGAGTATAGCGCAAACCGACCTCGACAGACCACCGTTCACCCAGTCGCCCACGGCGATTAACGGGACCGTTGGGCCATCAAGGGTGGCTAATTGCTGCTAAATATGGAACCTTTTAAAAGGTGCAGACGTCCACTCCCCTGTTACTGCACTCGTACCAGGGGCTGATAAATCAGCAAGTTAGCCTGACGAGGCTGCGCTTATGGCCCGATTCATGTCCCTTTGCGGACATAGAACGAGCTGCTTCTCGCGAACGCCAAACACCCGGCAGCCAGGAATGGCATTGCCACACGGGACTGCGTTCGCCGACAAAGAAAAAAAGGAGTCCGCCTGTGGCTATTCGCTATGGCAAAGGGCTGATAGGAGGAGCGGTTGTCGTCGCCCTTCTGGCCCTGCTGGTCCACTGGATTGGCATCAACACGATCGAACATTACCGCGACGATTTGTTGTTTTACCTGCAAGCTCATTTGATTCTTGTGATTGTCTCCATGCTGGCCGCCCTTGTCGTGGGCATACCCGCCGGTATCTTCCTCAGCCGCCCGACCATGGTTGGACGCGCCGAACGCTTCATGCAGATCTTCAACATCGGCAACACCGTGCCGCCTCTCGCCGTACTGGCCATCGCCCTGGGTATCCTCGGCATCGGCAGCGGCCCTGCGATCTTCGCCCTGTTCCTCGCCTCGCTCTTGCCGATTGTGCGCAATACCTACGAAGGGCTGAAAAACGTCCAGGGTTCACTCAAGGAAGCGGCCGTCGGCATCGGCATGACACCGGCTCAGGTGCTGTGGCGGGTTGAACTGCCGAACGCGGTGCCGATCATCATTGGTGGTGTGCGTGTCGCCCTGGCGATCAACGTGGGTACTGCGCCTCTGGCGTTCCTGATCGGCGCCAATAGTCTGGGCAGTCTGATTTTCCCTGGCATCGCCCTGAACAATCAGCCGCAACTAATGCTCGGCGCGGCCTGCACCGCCCTGCTGGCCTTGCTGCTCGACGGCCTGGTGATACTGGCCAGTCGTCTCTGGCTCGAACGCGGCCTACGCCCGTCTTAAGCCTCGGCAAAGGAATAATCATGAAGACCTACTTTTCAAAGAAGTTCGGCTTGTTACTGGGCTGTGTCCTGCTGTTTGCAGGAGTTGCCCAAGCCGCAGAAAAACCCGTAATCCGTATCGGCGCCCGGGTGTTCACCGAGCAAACCCTGCTTGCGGAGATCACGTCCCAGTACTTGCGCACCAAGGGTTATGACACCCAGGTGACTGGTGGTCTGGGCAGTAACCTCGCCCGCAGCGCTCAGGAAAGCGGCCAACTGGACCTGATATGGGAATACACCGGCGTGTCGCTGGTGGCTTACAACCACATCACCGACAAACTCGACAGCGCTCAGTCCTACGCCAAGGTGAAAGAACTTGACGCGAAAAAAGGCCTGGTCTGGCTGACGCCGTCGAGGTTCAGCAACACATACGCCCTGGCCCTGCCGGAAAAAACCGCGAAGGCTTATCCGCAGATCAACACCATCAGCGAGCTGAACACGGTGATGCAGGCTGAGGCGAAGACCAACCACCTCGTTGCCCTGGACACCGAGTTCGCCAACCGTTCCGACGGCATGGCCGGCATGGTCGACCTCTACGGCATGAACCTCACCCGTAAAAACACCCGCCAGATGGACGCCGGGCTGGTCTACACCGCCTTGCGTAATGGTCAAGTGTTTGCCGGCCTGGTCTACACCACAGACGGTCGTTTGAACGCCTTCAAGCTCAAACTGCTGGAAGACGACAAGCACTACTTCCCGGACTACACCGCGGCCCCCGTGGTGCGTCAGGAGTACTTGAGCGCCCATCCGAAACTGGCGGAAGAAATCAAACCGCTGGCTGAGCTGTTCGATGACGCCACCATGCGTACGCTGAATGCGCGGGTCGATGTCGGCCACGAAAGCCCTTCATCCGTTGCCGCAGATTTCCTGCGCCAGCACCCACTCAACTGAGGAGGAAAAGACATGGAATTTTTGAACGCCTTTTCCCATCTCGACTGGGCGCAGGTCGCGCACCTGACCTGGCAGCACATCACCCTGGTCGGCATTGCGGTGACCTTGGCGATCCTCGTCGGCGTGCCGCTGGGCATCCTGATGACCCGGTTCCCGAGCCTCGCCGGTCCGTTGCAAGCCAGCGCCACGGTGCTGCTGACAGTGCCGTCGATTGCCCTGTTCGGCCTGCTGCTGCCGTTCTACTCGAAATTCGGCCAGGGCCTGGGCCCGATGCCAGCGATCACCGCCGTGTTCCTGTACTCGCTGCTGCCGATCATGCGTAACACCTACCTGGCGCTGACCGGCGTTGAGCCGGGCATCCGCGAAGCCGCCCGCGGCATCGGCATGACCTTCGGCCAGCGCCTGCGCATGGTCGAACTGCCGATCGCCGTGCCAGTCATCCTCGCTGGTGTGCGCACCGCCGTGGTCATGAACATTGGTGTCATGACCATCGCCGCGACCATCGGTGCCGGTGGCCTTGGTGTACTTATTCTCGCTTCAATCAGCCGCAGCGATATGTCGATGCTGATCGTCGGCGCCGTGCTGGTCAGTCTCCTGGCCATCTTCGCCGACCTGCTTCTGCAATGGCTGCAACGCACGCTGACTCCAAAAGGACTCCTGAAATGATCGAACTTCAAAACCTCAGCAAGACCTTCCAAAGCAACGGCAAAGACGTAAAAGCCGTGGACTCGGTAAGCCTGACCGTCAATGAAGGCGAGATCTGTGTGTTCCTCGGGCCATCGGGCTGCGGCAAAAGCACCACGCTGAAAATGATCAACCGCCTGATCAAGCCGACCTCCGGCAAGATCCTGATCAATGGCGAAGACACCACCGACCTCGACGCCGTCACCCTGCGTCGCAACATTGGTTATGTGATCCAGCAGATCGGTCTGTTCCCGAACATGACCATCGAGGAAAACATCACCATCGTTCCGCGCCTGCTGGGCTGGGACAAACAGAAATGCCACGACCGCGCCCGCGAGTTGATGAGCATGATCAAGCTCGAGCCCAAGCAGTATCTGAATCGCTATCCGCGTGAACTGTCCGGTGGCCAGCAGCAGCGGATCGGCGTGATTCGCGCCCTGGCAGCGGATGCACCACTGCTGTTGATGGACGAACCGTTCGGCGCGGTCGACCCGATCAACCGCGAGATGATCCAGAACGAATTCTTCGAGATGCAACGTGCACTGAACAAGACCGTGATCATGGTCAGCCACGACATCGACGAGGCGATCAAGCTGGGTGACAAGATTGCGATTTTCCGTGCCGGCAAACTGTTGCAGATCGATCATCCGGACACGTTGCTGGCGCACCCGGCAGATGAATTTGTCAGTAATTTCGTCGGCCAGGACAGCACGCTTAAGCGTCTGTTGCTGGTAAAAGCCGAAGACGCCGCGGACAACGCCCCGTCCGTGAGCCCGGAAACGCCAGTGGCGGATGCGCTGGAGCTGATGGACGAGCATGACCGTCGTTATGTCGTCGTCACCGACGGTGAGAACAAGGCGCTCGGGTACGTACGACGTCGCGATCTGCACCGTCAGACCGGTACGTGCGCGCAGTACCTGCGCGAGTTCAACGCCACGGCGGCGTACGACGAACATCTGCGCATCCTGCTGTCGCGCATGTACGAGTTCAATCGCTCGTGGCTGCCGGTGATGGATGCCGATCGGGTGTTCTTGGGTGAAGTGACCCAGGAATCGATTGCCGAGTATCTGAGCTCCGGCAAGTCCCGTGGTGGCAAAACCAGTATTGTTTCGCCAGCTGAGACTGCGCTGGCCTGACGACCCTGTGGCGAGGGGATTTATCCCCGTTGGGCTGCGGAGCAGCCCTGAAACCGGCACCCACGGTGTACCTGATATACCGCACGCTAAGGTTTTACGACTGCTTCGCAGCCGGACGGGGATAAATCCCCTCGCCACAACAGCACCACCAATCCCTTCGAAAATCCCCATTCGGGGAACATCACACTGTCATGCAGGTCGGTTACATCAGTAGCTGTCAGGGACCGCACGACGGAAGCGTGCAAAAACGCGACATTTTTTGTTGATCTCAAGCCCCTCACGCCCTAAAGTTCGCGCCGAACGTCCATGCTGGAAACGATCCATCCGGCTCAAGTACTGACGACGAGACAGCAAGGCCAAGGGAAGCTGCACCTCCCGTGGCCTTTTTGCTTTCGGCGACATGCCTTGGGAAGTAGGCGAACCAAAGTGGGGATACGGAGGACGTTCAGGAGGGTGTGTCATCAATGAAATCACGAGTGCGCCGGAGCCTGCTTTTGTGCAGGGCAAGGCGCGAGGCCCGCGGTTTGGTTGTTCCAAATAAGGGACGAGCAACGCAGCCCTGCGCAAAAGCAGGCCCGGCCCTTCGGGTTGTGCCTGAGCGCGCGCCATGCTGCGTTGCAGGCCTTGCGAAGGGAATGACCATGAGCAGCGGCCTACGCCTTGCCTGGCCCGCGCTCAGGCGCAACGCACTCGCGATTTCATTGATGACACACCCTCGCACCCATTGTTAATTTCAGTTTGCCAGTAGGAGTTCCCAGCATGTCGATCAACGTCGAAGACTATTACGCGCGCGATACCTTCAACAAATTGAAGGCGTTCGCCGACACGCAAGAAACCCCGTTCGTGGTGATCGACACCGCGATGATCAGCCAGGCCTATGACGACCTGCGCGCCGGTTTCGAATTCGCCAAAGTCTATTACGCGGTCAAGGCCAACCCGGCCGTCGAAATCATCGACCTGCTCAAAGAGAAAGGCTCGAGCTTCGACATCGCGTCGATCTATGAGCTGGACAAAGTGATGGACCGTGGCGTCAGCCCCGACCGTATCAGCTACGGCAACACCATCAAGAAATCCAAAGACATCCGCTACTTCTATGACAAGGGCGTGCGCCTGTTCTCCACCGACTCTGAAGCCGACCTGCGCAACATCGCCAAGGCCGCACCGGGTTCGAAAGTCTACGTGCGCATCCTCACCGAAGGCTCGACCACGGCTGACTGGCCTTTGTCGCGCAAATTCGGCTGCCAGACCGACATGGCCATGGACCTGCTGATTCTCGCCCGCGACCTGGGCCTGGTGCCTTACGGCATCTCGTTCCACGTCGGCTCGCAACAGCGCGACATCAGCGTGTGGGACGCGGCGATCGCCAAGGTCAAAGTGATCTTCGAGCGACTGAAAGAAGAAGACGGTATCCACCTGAAGCTGATCAACATGGGCGGTGGCTTCCCGGCCAACTACATCACCCGCACCAACAGCCTGGAAACCTACGCCGAAGAAATCATCCGCTTCCTCAAGGAAGATTTCGGTGACGAACTGCCGGAAATCATTCTGGAGCCAGGCCGTTCGTTGATTGCCAACGCCGGTATTCTGGTCAGCGAAGTGGTGCTGGTTGCGCGCAAATCCCGTACCGCCGTCGAGCGCTGGGTGTACACGGATGTGGGCAAGTTCTCAGGCCTGATCGAAACCATGGACGAAGCCATCAAGTTCCCGATCTGGACCGAGAAGAAAGGCGAGATGGAAGAAGTGGTCATCGCCGGCCCGACCTGTGACAGCGCCGACATCATGTACGAGAACTACAAGTACGGCCTGCCGCTGAACCTGGCCATTGGCGACCGCCTGTATTGGCTCTCGACCGGTGCCTATACCACCAGCTACAGCGCTGTTGAATTCAACGGCTTCCCGCCACTGAAATCGTTCTACGTGTAAACGTCGGCGCAGTCATCAAAAAGCCCATGACATGTCATGGGCTTTTTTGTGTCTGCCATTCGCTCCGATGATCGTTCCCACGCTCTAAAACAAGATCAGCCTCGTTGCACTCGACAGCTCCTACAGTGGGGAGAGGTTGTGCTCCAATTCGGCGGTGCGTAGGGCATAGTCCTCGGCCATTGCGCGGATGTGTGGATCGGTTGCGTTCATCAGCTCTTTACTCGCCACCCGCAGGAAATTCAGATTCCCGCCAGCCAGTGCCTGACGCAACCAGTCCAGCGCTTGCTCGATATTCCCCTCGCCCGCCAGCACGGCGGCATAACTGAACTGCCCGCGAAAATCCCCGCCGACGGCCGAGCGCCGATACCAGCTGCGCGCCGCCTGCGGATCTGCGGAACAAAACTGTCCTTCTTCCAGATAACGCCCGAGCAAATTCATCGATTTCGCATGACCGAGTTCGGCGGCGTGGCGGTAGAACCCCAAGGCTTGCACTTGATCCTCGACCACCCCGCGACCGGTCGCCAGGAGGTTGGCCAGGTTATACATCGCCCAATCCAGGCCCGCTTCAGCGGCGATTCGATAATGCCGCGCCGCTAATGATGCGTCGGCGTTGCACCCCCAGCCGTGCTCATGACAACGACCGAGCATGTTGCGCGCCATCAGATGCCCACGTTGTGCGGCGATCTCGAACCAGCGCACGGCCAGCGGCGGGTCCTGCTCGATTCCCTGCCCGTCCAGGAGGATCTGACCAAGCAGCGCCTGAGCATCGACGATGTCTTCGCGGGCAGCGCTCAGAATCGCCTGAGCGGCGCGCGCCGGGCTTTCGTCGAGCATGGATTTGAGGCCGTCACCGTCGAGTACTTCTTCGCGGCGTAAACGGAAGTCCGCCACTTACACCTCGACCCAGCGACGCAACAGATTGTGATAAGTGCCGGTCAGGCGAATAAGCGACGGGTGGTCGGGCATGTCCTGGGTCAGCTGCTGGATCGCACCGTCCATTTCGAACAGCAAGGCGCGCTGGCTGTCCTCACGCACCAGGCTTTGGGTCCAGAAGAATGAGGCGAAGCGTGTTCCGCGAGTGACGGCATTGACCTTGTGCAGGCTGGTGCCGGGGTACAGGACCATGTCGCCAGCGGGCAACTTCACTCGCTGGGTGCCGAAGGTGTCCTGGATCTCCAGCTCTCCGCCGTCATAGTCCTCAGGCTCGCTGAAAAACAGCGTCGCCGACAGATCGGTACGCACCCGCTCAATGCTGTTTTTAGGCTGGCGCACGGCGTTGTCGATATGAAAATCGAAACTGCCACCCGCCGTGTAACAGTTCAGCAACGGCGGAAAGACCTTGTGCGGTAACGCGGCGGACATGAACAGCGGATTTTTCCACAACCGCTCCAGCATCGCCGCGCCGACTTCCTTGGCCAGCGGATGACCTTCGGGCAGCTGCAGATTGTGCTTGGCCTTCGCTGATTGAAAACCCGCCGTGATTTTGCCATCCGCCCAATCAGCTTGCTCCAGGGCCTCTCTGATGCGCTGCACTTCTTCTTTCGCGAACAAGCCGGGAATGTGCAGCAGCATGGGAAGACACCTGAAGACAAAGGGGCGGCAATGGTATTGATTCTTATTGCCTGTGTAAAACCCCCCAGACGAATGAAACACCAAAAACCGTAAGGGTAAATTGTAAAGAATGTAAATTCTTCGCGAATAGTAACGTTTCGCAATTGATACAAATACGCGTCTACCCTATATTCCGCGACCTCAAATCCTTGGGGAGGGGAATTCCGATGTCACGCCAACAACCACAATTACCTGTCAGTTCACCGCGTTTGCTCGCGTCTGCAATTGGCGTGGCAATCACCGCCGGCTCGGCTGGCCAAATGGTTTTCGCTGCTGAGAAGACCGACGCCAAAGCACCGGGCAACGCAATTTCCCTGGATGCTACCGCCATCACTGGCGAAGCGCAGGACGCTACCAGCTACAACGTCGAGAAAGCCTCCTCGCCCAAGTACACCGCGCCGCTGGTCGACACGCCGCGCTCGATTACCGTGATTCCGCAACAAGTCCTCAAGGACACTGGCGCCCTCAATATGCAGGATGCGCTGCGCACCGTTCCGGGCATCACCTTTGGTGCCGGTGAAGGGGGCAACCCACAGGGTGACCGCCCATTCATTCGCGGTTTCGATGCTCAGGGCGATACGTACCTGGACGGCGTGCGCGACACCGGTTCGCAAAGCCGCGAGATCTTCGCGGTCGAATCGATCGAAGTCAGCAAAGGCCCGAACTCGGCCATTGGCGGTCGCGGCGCGGCCGGCGGCAGCATCAACCTGGTGAGCAAGAAAGCACACCTGGGCGATTCGCTCGACGGCGGATTCACCTGGGGTTCGGACCAGACCCAGCGCTACACCTTCGACGGCAACTACCAGTTCACTGACACCGCCGCTGGCCGTTTGAACCTGATGAGCCACGAAAGCAACGTCGCTGGCCGTGACAGCGTCGACTACGACCGTTGGGGCATCGCGCCATCCGTGGCCTTCGGCCTGGGCACCGACACTCGCGTCAACCTTGATTACTACCATCTGGAAAGCAACGACACCCCGGACTCGGGTATTCCGTACAGCATTCCGGTGGCCGGTTCTGCCGCGCGCACCAAGTCCAATCCGAGCACGCCGGACGACGGCGGCGACAGCAGTAACTTCTACGGTCTCGACGGCCGCGACTTCCGCAAGGGTCGTACCGACACCGCAACCATCGCCATCGAGCACGACCTGAACGATGCACTGACCGTCAAGAACACCTTGCGCCACGGCAGCAGCATGCAGGATTACATCCTGACCCAGCCGGACGACTCCAAGGGCAACGTCAACAACGGCAGCGTGTGGCGGCGGGCCAACACCCGTGTCAGCAACACCGATACAACGACCAACCAGACCGATCTGTTTGGTGACGTTTACATCGCCGGGTTCAAGAACAGCTTCGCCACCGGTATCGAGTTGAGCCGCGAGGAAAGCAAGAAATCCTCATACACCGTCAACACCGACACCACGCCGGGCACCGCTGCTGCGACCACCAACTGCACCCCGGCATTGATCGGCGCGCCAAGTGGCTATAACTGCACCTCGCTGTCCAACCCGACCCCGAGCGATCCATGGAACGGTTCGATCGCACGTAACTACGCCGGCACCGACACCACAGGTAAAACCTACGCGCTTTACGTGTTCGACACCCTGACGTTGTCCGAACAGTGGCTGGTGAACATGGGCCTGCGCTACGACCATTTCGACACCGACTACAAGACCTACAACGCCGCTGGCACCACGACGTCCAAGGGCGATGACGTAAGCGAGTTCGTCACCGGTCAGTTCGGTGTAGTCTACAAACCAGCGGAAAACGGCAGCATCTATGCGTCCTACGCAACGTCCGCGACACCTCCTGGCGCCACGCTTGGCGAAGGCCAGGACGGAAACCCGCTGGGCGGCACCCCGGATCGCAACGGCAACTTGCTGAGCAGCGACATGGAGCCGGAAACCACCAAGAACTACGAAATCGGTACCAAGTGGGATCTGCTGAACGATCGCCTGTCCCTGACCGCTGATATCTTCCGCACCGAGAAAGACAACGCCCGCGTTCAAGTCGACACCACGTCGTATGAAAACGCCGGTAAAACCCGTGTTCAAGGCGTTGAATTGTCGGCCACCGGCAAGATCACCGAGAAATGGCAAGTCTTCGCCGGTTACGCCTACATGGACAGCGAGCAAATCGACGGTGGTGACCTGCCGGCCAACAAAGCCAACGATGGCAACGAACTGCCTAACACGCCGAAAAACAGCGCCAGCCTGTGGACGACCTATCAGGTCACGCCGAAGCTGACCATCGGTGGCGGCGCGTTCTACGTCGACGACGTATTCGGCAGCGTGGCCAACACCACGATGGTTGATGACTACGTGCGTTACGACGCCATGGTCGCCTACAAACTGACCAAAAACGTCGACCTGCAGCTGAACGTGCAAAACCTGACCGACGAAACCTACTACGACAAAGCGTTCTCGACCCACTTCGCCAACCAGGCGGCGGGCCGTACAGCGTTGCTGAGCACCAACTTCCACTTCTGATCATCAGTCGGTGGTCGAATGCATAACTGTGGCGAGGGAGCTTGCTCCCGCGGGGGTGGCGGAGCCGCCCCAATACCAGACAGTGCGGTCTATCAGTTAAACCGCATGACTGCTTAGCGGGAGCAAGCTCCCTCGCCACAAAAGCACTATTGATTTTCAAACGCCCCGTTCATCCAGATGAACGGGGCTTTTGTGCGTAATAAAGAAGGCTTCTCGATAACCCACGGCATAATGCACGCCGTGATTTTCATTTTCGAACGAACAAGGCGAGCGACGTGTTGAAGAAAACCCTGTTCCAGTTGCACTGGTTTTTCGGCATCAGCGCCGGGCTGGTCCTGGCCCTGATGGGCATTACCGGGGCGACGGTATCGTTTCAGGATGAAATCCTGAGCGCACTGAATCCGTCGGTGCTGCAGGTCGAAAAGCAGGTGGCCGGCGTGTTGCCGCCCGCCGAACTGGTGGAGCACATCGAAGCCGCTTCCGGAAAAAAGGTCTCGATGCTCACCGTCGAGACGGACAGCGGTGCGGCGGCGAAGGTGTGGTTCACGCCGAAACCGGGTGAGCGTCGCGGCGAGATGCGCTACTTCAATCCGTACAACGCCGAGTTCATGGGCGATGCCTCCGGCCAGGACTTCTTTGGCCTGATGCTGCGACTGCACCGCTTCCTCGCCATGGGCGATACCGGCCGGCAGATCACCGGTGCCTGCACGCTGATTCTGGTGTTCTTCTGCCTGTCCGGACTTTACCTGCGCTGGCCACGGCAGTGGCGAAGCTGGCGCGCCTGGCTGACCCTCGACTGGAAGAAAAAGGGCCGCAGCTTCAACTGGGATCTGCATTCGGTTGCCGGCACCTGGTGCCTGGTGTTCTACCTTTTGGCGGCTTTGACCGGGTTGTCCTGGTCTTACGAGTGGTACAACAAGGGCCTCACCCGATTGCTCTCCGACTCGCCGCAAAACGAACGCGTCCGTGGCGGTCGTGGTCCAGCCCCAAGCGGTCCGGCGCCGACAGCGGATTACGCGGCCATGTGGAGCAGCATCTACAGCGCTGCCGGTCCGAACCTGTCCGCCTACAACATTCGTATGCCGCCGGTGGCTGGCCAACCGGCGACCGTGTTCTACCTGCTTAACACCTCGCCCCACGACCGTGCCCTGAACCAGATCACCCTCGATCCGGCGACCGGCATCGTCAAGCGCCATGATCGCTACAGCGAAAAGAGCCTTAATGCGCAATTGCTGACCAGCATTTATGCCCTGCATGTCGGCAGCTATTTCGGCATTGTCGGACGCGTGATCCTGACAATTTCCGCACTCATGATGCCGCTGTTTTTTGTCACCGGCTGGTTGCTGTACCTCGATCGTCGTCGCAAGAAAAAGCAGATCAAAAATGCGCGCCAAGGCCTGACACAACCCGGTAGCGATACGCCGGCGTGGTTGATCGGTTTCGCCAGCCAAAGCGGATTTGCCGAGCAGTTGGCCTGGCAGACCGCCGGGCAATTGCAGGCTGCCGGTCTGCCTGTGAAGGTTCAGCCGCTGGCCACTGTCAGCGAGCAGGACTTACGGGATTCGGATAATGCACTGTTCGTCGTCAGCACCTTTGGCGACGGCGAAGCGCCTGACAGTGCACGGGGTTTCGAGCGCAAAGTGCTGGGTCGCGCGTCGAGCCTGGACAGCTTGAACTACGCCGTACTGGGTTTGGGTGATCGGCAGTATCAACACTTCTGTGGATTCGCCCGACGCTTGCACGGCTGGCTGGGTGAGCACGGCGGCAAGACGCTGTTTGCGCCCGTGGAAGTCGACAGCGGCGACCCTTACGCCTTGCGTCACTGGCAGCAACAGCTCGGCGTGGTGACCGGTCAGGCGCCCGTGGACACCTGGCAAGCGCCCAGCTATGACAACTGGACGCTGACCCGCCGGGAATTGATGAATCCGGACAGCAAAGGTTCACCGGTTTACCTGTTGGGTATGACGCCCCCTGCTCCTAGCGGTTGGCTGGCCGGAGATCTGGTGGAAGTGATGCCACGTAATTGCCCGTGGGCGATCGAGCACTTCCTCGACGGCCTGGGGATCGACGGGCGTGCCACCGTGGAACTTGATGGGTTGTCGCAAACACTGGATCAGGCCCTTGCCAGCCGCCAACTGCCCGAGAACCGAACCCACCTGGTCGGCTTGCATGCCCAGGCGCTGGCGGATGCGTTGGTGCCTTTGGCCATGCGTGAATACTCCATCGCCTCGATCGCGGCCGATGGCGTGCTCGAGCTGATCGTGCGCCAGGAAGTCCATCCTGACGGCAGCCTCGGCGTCGGTTCCGGCTGGTTGACGGAGCACGCCCCTGTGGGCGGCGCTGTCAGCCTGCGGGTACGTCGCAACAGCGGTTTTCATCTGCCGGTCGAGCCGGCGCCGATGATTTTGTTGGGCAATGGCACCGGTCTGGCGGGTTTGCGCAGCCTGCTCAAGGCGCGGATTGCCGACGGCCAGCAACGGCAGTGGCTGATCTTTGGCGAGCGTAATCGCGAGCACGATTTCCTCTGCCGTGACGAGCTTCAGGAGTGGCTGATTTCGGGTGATCTTGAGCGCCTGGACCTGGCGTTCTCGCGGGATCAGGCGGAGAAGATTTATGTGCAGGATCGACTGCGCGAATCAGCGGACGAGTTGAAGAAGTGGCTGGCTGACGGTGCGGTGATTTACATCTGCGGGAGTTTGCAGGGCATGGCGTCGGGCGTGGATCACGTACTCAACGAAGTGTTGGGGATATCCGAGGTTGACCGGTTGATTGAGCAAGGCCGCTATCGCCGCGACGTTTACTGACCACGCCTGATCACCTGTGGGAGCAGAGCTTGCTCGCGATAGCTGACTTCCATCCAACTTGATTTTTGAATGTGAAGCCGCCATCGCGGGCAAGCCCGCTCCCACAGGATCGTGCAAGCTTTGATGTATCGGCTGTACCTGTGGGAGGCGGCTTGTTGGCGATGGCGGTTTAACATTCAACTTCTATGTTGGCTGCCACACCTTGATCGCCAGTTCAAGCCGACTCCTACAGGGGTCGGGTCAGGCGTTGACGGGCTCTACGGCCAGCTCTACCACTTCCGGCCGTTTGAGCAGTGCATACGTCACTGCCGTCAGCAGACTTCCCGCGACAATCGCCAACAGATACAGCAACGCGTGATTGATCGCATTCGGGATCGCCAGTACGAACAATCCACCGTGCGGCGCCATGAGTTTGCAGCCGAAGTACATCGACAGCGCGCCGGTCAACGCACCACCGGCGATGCTGGCCGGGATCACCCGTAGAGGGTCCTTGGCGGCGAATGGAATCGCGCCCTCGGAAATGAAGCACAGCCCCAACACCAAGGCCGCCTTGCCCGCTTCGCGTTCGGTCTGTGCGAACTTGCGCCGGGCAATGAACGTGGCGATGCCCAGCCCTATCGGCGGCACCATGCCCGCTGCCATGGTGGCGGCCATCGGTGCATAACTTTGCGACGCCAGCAGTCCCACCGAGAAGGCATAAGCCGCCTTGTTGATCGGCCCGCCAAGATCGACGCACATCATCCCGCCCAGGAGTACACCCAGCAGAATCGCGTTGGTGGTGCCCATGCTGTCGAGGAAATGGGTAAGGCCCTCGAGCATCCCGGCGACCGGTTTGCCGACCACGTAAATCATCACCAGACCGGTGAACAGACTCGCCAGCAATGGAATGATCAGGATCGGTTTCAGGGCTTCGAGACTTTGCGGCAAGCGCGCATAACGATTGATCGCCTGAGCTGCATAACCGGCGATGAAACCGGCAATGATCCCGCCAATAAAACCCGCGCCCAAGGTGCTGGCGAGCATCCCGCCAATCATCCCCGGCGCCAGGCCCGGGCGGTCGGCGATGGAGTAGGCAATGTAACCCGCCAGCAGCGGCACCATCAGCTTGAACGCGGTCTCGCCGCCGATCTGCATCAGGGCGGCCGCCAGGGTGCCTTCTTCCTTGAACGCGGTGATGCCGAACACGAACGACAACGCGATCATCAAACCGCCCGCCACCACCATCGGCAGCATGAACGACACGCCGGTCAACAGGTGCTTGTAGACACCGGTCTTCTCCTGTTTCGCAGGTCCCTTGGCGCCGCTCGCAGCACTTTCCTGCTGGCCTTCGGCCAAAGCTTTTTTCAGCGTCGCCTCGGCCTGCTTCAACGCGATCCCGGTGCCGCAACGGTAGATTTTCTTGCCGGCAAAACGCTCGGTGGCGACTTCAATATCGCAGGCCAACAGCACCACATCGGCGTCAGCAATGGCGGCAGCGCTCAGCGGATTGCGTGCACCAACCGAGCCCTGGGTTTCCACTTGCAGGTCATACCCCAAACGTTTAGCCGCTTGCTGCAGGGCCTCGGCGGCCATGAAGGTGTGTGCAACACCGGTCGGGCACGCGGTGATGGCGACTATTCGGGGAGCGTTTTGACTTGTGGCCACCGGCTCGACAACGGCGGCAGGGGCGACATAGACCTGCGCCTCTTCCGCTCCCTTGCGCAGCACGGCTTCAACGTCCTGCAGGGCCTGGGCCGGAGTGCTCTGGAATACACGCTTGCCTACGAATCGCGACATGTCCACGGGCGCGCTGGTCACCAGCAATATCCACTCGGCTGCCTCGATCGTGGCGGCCGACAATTGACGTTCCGGGTGCGCAGCATCATTGACTTCGACGCTGGTGCTCCAGCCTTGACGCTGCGCGGCGGCATCGAGCAAGCGCGCGCACAGCACACTGGTGACCATGCCATTCGGGCAGGCCGTAACAATGGCTAACTTCATGACAATCCCTCTTATTGTTCTGTCAGGGGGCGCACGCGCACACCCTGCTCAAGCCGCGCCAGTTGCGCGGCATCACCGATGCCGAAACCGATCTGTGTCACCGCCATGGCGGCGATTGCAGTGGCGGTTCGCAAGGTTTGCTCAGGCGTGTCGGCGCTGAGCAAACCGTGAAGCATGCCCGCCAGCAATGAATCACCCGCGCCCACCGTACTGACGACGCTGACCTTGGGCGGCGTGGCGTGCATCGCCGAGCCGACACTGAACCAGTTCACCCCGTCGGCACCGTGGGAAATCACCACGTGCTCGATGCCTTGGGCATGCAGGCGGCTCGCCACTTCAGCTTGAGCGGCCACCGACACCACCTCGCAACCGAGCACGTCGGCCAGTTCTTCGGTGTTGGGCTTGATCAGCCACGGGCCGGCCTTGAGCGCTGCGCGCAAAGCCTCGCCACTGGTGTCGAGAGCAACGTTCAGCCCCAGATTTTTCAGCCGCACGATCAACGCCTGCAACCACGCAGGACTGATGCCTTGGGGCAAGCTGCCAGCGACGACGACCGCATCATGACCGGGTGCAATCTGATCGAGTCGATCAAGCAACGCCTGCTGCGCCGCTTCGCTCACGAGCGGTCCGGGGCCGTTGATGTCGGTGATTCGCCCGTCGGCTTCCGCCAGTTTGAGGTTGCTGCGCGTTTCGCCGGGAACCCGGATAAAAGCGTCGACAAAACCGCGCTTGGCGAACAGGGCTTCAAAGGCCTGAAGATTGTCTTCACCGAGAAAACCACTGACGGTGAGCTGATGCCCGAGGTCCGCCAGTACTTGCGCCACGTTCACGCCCTTGCCTGCGGCGTGGGTGTGCATCGCGTCACTGCGGTTGACTTGACCGGGTTCCATACGCGACATCTGAACGGTGAGGTCCAACGCCGGATTAAGTGTCAGGGTCAGGATCCGGGCCATTACAGCGCCTCCACTAATGCGCGCACTTCATTCGCGCTGCCCACGATCAGGGCCTGTTGAGCGAGGGTTTGCACCTGAGTCAGGTCGAGTTCGCGAATGCGCGCCTTGACCTCGGCGATGCTGCGGCCAGAAACGCTCAGCTCATCGACGCCGAGGCCGACCAGTACAGGCACTGCCAGCGGATCGGCCGCCAACTCACCGCAAACCCCCACCCATTTGCCGTGGGCATGGGCCGCGCGCACGGTGATGTCGATCAGTTGCAGCACGGCCGGATGCAAGCCATCAGCCTGTGCCGACAAGGTGGGATGACCACGGTCGATGGCCAGGGTGTACTGGGTCAGGTCGTTGGTGCCGACGCTGAAGAAGTCGACCTCTTTGGCCAACACTGGCGCCAATAATGCCGCCGACGGCACTTCAATCATGATCCCCAGTTGCAGGTCCGCGACCGGAATTTCCAGGCGCAGGCGCTCGGTCATGTCTCGGGCCTGGCGCCATTCATCGACGCTGCCGACCATGGGAAACATGATGCGCAACGGACGGTTATCGGCAGCGCGCAACAAGGCACGCAATTGCGCCTCCATGACCTTGGGACGTTGCAGGGTCAGGCGAATGCCGCGCACACCGAGGAACGGATTTTCTTCCTTGGCAATCGGCCAATACGGCAAGGGTTTGTCGCCGCCAACGTCGAGGGTGCGTACCACCAATGGCCGCCCCGCCAACCCGTCGAGCACGCAGCGGTATTCAGCTTCCTGGGTCGCCTCGTCCGGCGCTTGCGGATGGGCCATGAAAATCAATTCGGTGCGCAGCAGGCCGATGCCTTCGGCGCCCTGCTCCACCGCGCTGGTCACGCCTGCGCTTTCACCGATGTTGGCGAACACTTCGACCGCGTGACCGTCGGTAGTGAGCGCCGGCTGATGCCGCTGCTCGGCGGCCATCTTCAGGCGTTCTTCGCGGGTGTCGCGTTCTTCCGTCGCGCGCTGCAACGTGGCGCTGTCGGCGTCGACATGCAATCGACCACGCTGGCCATCAAGCAGCAGCGGCGTGCCCGGCGCCAGTAACAACACGGCGGCGCCAG
>NZ_WFGV02000080.1 GCF_010095445.2 Pseudomonas sp. TNT3 | reverse complement strand
GGTCAACGACACCATCAAGACGGGGCTGAACAAGGTCAAGCCGAGCCTCGATACCTACATCAGTGCGGCCGAACGCATAGTCGGGCTGGCGCTGGAAAATCCCGACGCCGCGCAAAAAGACCTGGGCACCTTCAACGCGGCGTTCAGCCAGCTCGAGGGGCAGATGGCCGCCCTTAGCGAGTTGATTGAAACCGATACACAGCAGACCAGTGTCGGCACGCAGCAAGCCATCAGCAACGCCAACATGGCCCTGGGGGGCGTACTCATCGCCAGCTTGCTGTTGTTGCTCGCCCAGGGACGCTGGGTGATGTTGAGCATCATGGGCCCGCTGCAATCGGCCAGTCGTATCGCCGACAGCATCGCCCGGGGCAATTTGAGTGAGCCGATTGTCGAGCCCACTGCAAAGGACGAAGCCAGCACGTTGATCCGCAGCCTGGCGACCATGCAGCGCGACCTGCGCGGCATGATCGAGGTGGTTCGCAGCAACGCTCACGGCGTGAGCGGCATGAGCGAGCGTCTGAGCAGTGGTTGTCACGAAGTGGCCGGCAGCAGTCAGCAGCAGAGCAGTGCCGCCAGCACCATGGCCGCAGCGGCCAGCGAGATGACCGCGAGTATCGAGGAAATCACCCGGCACGCCGAGCGTGCGCTGAACATGGCCAATCAGGCGGAAACGCTGGCCAAGGATGGCGGCCGGGTGATCCACCAGGTGGTCAATGACATGGATGGCATCGCGCGTTCAGCACAGCAGTCCGCTCAGGTCATCCGCACGCTGGACAAAGAGTCCGAAGGGATTTTCAGCATCATTCAGGTGATCAAGGGCATTGCCGATCAAACCAACCTGCTGGCACTGAACGCTGCCATTGAGGCCGCGCGCGCCGGTGAGCAGGGACGCGGGTTTGCCGTGGTGGCCGACGAAGTCCGCAGCCTGGCGGGTCGCACCAGCGCCTCCACCCAGGAAATCGCCGACATGGTTGCGCGCATTCAGCTAAGCACCCGTGAAGCCGTCACCAGCATGGAAGCCGGCGTTGCGCAGGTCGACAAAGGCATGGCCGTCACCGCCGAGGTCGAGCGGGCGATCCGGGAAATTCTCGACGCCACGCTGAACACCACCCAACTGGTCAACGACATCAGCCGCACGATTGGCGAGCAAAGCCTGGCCAGCAACGAAATTGCCCATCAGGTGGAAATGATCGCCGGCATGTCTGAGGACAACAGTCGAGTCATCGGCCAGACCGCCACGACGACCGATGAACTGGCCACGTTGGCAGGCAAGCTGTCGCAGTCGGTGGATCGGTTCAGGCTTTGAGCGGGCGGCTGCACATGAGGGAGGGTTGAGGGCAAAAAAACCTAACAATGTTTTTATATGCTCAAAAAAACATTTACAAGCAATCAGCATGCTGTGAATATGTCCGTGCGAATTTAAAAAAACAAAATCGCATGCGGCGCTGATCAAGGTCAGGCCATAACAAAAACGACATAAACACAGGCTTGAAGCCGGCTCTGCCCCTGGCCGGACTTTTCAGCGAAGGAGAACCTCTCCCGTGCATCGCATATTGAACAAATCTCTCTGCGTCACCTTGCAAGCCCTCGGCGTGGTCGCCCTCGGTGCTGCGTTTGCGCAGGCCCAGGCCACCACCACGTTGCGAGTCGGCCTCAACGCCGACATCCGCAGCACCGAGCCGGGCGTCAACCGTGACGAAAATACCGACACGGTCATGCTGCACATCGTCGAGGGTCTGGTGGCCCATCGCGAAGACGCGTCCGTCGGCCCTTTGCTGGCTCGGGAGGTTCAGGTCTCCGATGACGGCCTGACCTACACCTTCAAACTGCGCGAAGGGGTGCACTTTCATAACGGCGCTACGCTGAGCGCTGCCGACGTCAAGTGGACCTGGGAGCACTACCTCAACCCCAAGACCCAGTGGCGCTGCCTGGCGGAATTCGATGGGCGAGGCGGGGCGAAAATCACCAGCATTGCCACACCCGATCCACTCACCGTGGTGTTCCAGCTTGACCAGCCAAGCGGGCTGTTTCTGGCGTCCATGGCGCGGCCGGATTGCGGCGGTGGCGGCATTGTGCACCCGGATTCAGTGGCCGCAGACGGCAAATGGAAGGCGCCCATCGGCACCGGTCCTTTCACCCTGGCGGACTGGAAACCAGGCCAGTCTGTAGAGTTGGCGCGGTTCAAGGATTACAGCGCCCGTGACGATGCCGGGCCAGACGGTTTTACCGGCAAGAAGCAGGCGCTGGTCGACGTGCTGCGCTTCATGATCATTCCCGATGCTTCGTCGGCCAAGGCCGCCTTGCTCTCTAACAACATCGACTTGCTGCCCGATGTGACCGCCAGCGATGCCCAGGAGCTCAAGACACTGCCGGGGATTCAGGTCTCGGTGAGCCCGATCATGGCGATCTGCGGCCTGCTGTTCCAGACCAATGACCCGTTGCTCAAGGATGTGCGCATCCGTCAGGCGATTGCGCATTCCCTGGACTACGGACAAATGGTCACCGCTTTGTCCAACGGGCTGTCCGAGCCCAACAACTCGGCCGTTCCGCAGACCAGTGCCTTCTATAGCGCCGCCGCCAGGCAGGGCTATAAATACGATCCGCAGGAAGCTCAACGCCTGTTGAAAGAGGCGGGCTATCACGGTCAGCCGATCAAGATGATCGTCAACAAACGCTATCAGCAGATGTTCGACATGGGTGTGCTGAGCCAGGCCATGGCGCAGGGCAGTGGCTTGAATATCGAGATGGAAACCCTGGAGTGGGGCACTCAGCTGGAGCGTTACCAAAGCGGTAATTACCAGATGATGTCGTTCTCCTATTCGTCCCGGCTGGACCCGGCGCTGGGCTTCGATTCGCTGATGGGCGACAAGAGCAAGGAGCCGCGCAAGGTCTGGGACAACCCGCAAGCCCAGGCGCTGTTGCGTGATGCCGTGCGCCAGAGCGACACGGGTAAACGCCAGGCGTTGTTCGATCAGCTGCACAAGATGATGATTCAAGACACGCCGATGGTGATCATCTACAACGGCACCATCATTGGCGCGCTACGGGACAGCGTCCGTGGCTATCACTCCTGGCCGGTGGCCAAGCCTCGTCTGTGGGGCGTCAGCCTCGCGGCACAGTAAGGCGGAGTCTGATCATGTTGCGTTTTATCCTGCAAAAACTCGGGATGGCGATACCGACCCTGTTACTGATCTCGGTGATGGTGTTCGCATTGATTCGCCTCATCCCCGGTGACCCGGCACTGTTGATGCTCGGCGACATGGCCGACCCGCAGAGCCTGGCCGACATGCGCCAGAACCTCGGGCTGGATCACACGTTGGTGACCCAGTTTCTGATCTGGATCAAAGCCGTCCTCAGCGGCGATCTGGGGTTCTCCATCAGCACCAAACAAGCGGTGTTGCCGCTGATTCTCGAGCGCTTCAGCGTCAGTGCCATCATCGTTCTGGTGTCGGTGCTGCTGGCCACCCTGATTGCGGTGCCGGTCGGGCTGATTGCCGCGTGGAAGCAGAACAGCGCGCTGGACCTGGGGCTGGTCACCACGGCCACGCTGCTGCTGTCGATTCCCAGCTTCTGGCTCGGCTTGCTGTTGCTGCACGCCTTCGGCATCAAGCTCGGCTGGTTGCCGGTGGTGGGGTACGTCAGTTTTGCCGAAGCGCCCTGGAAAGCGATGAGTTACCTGGTGTTGCCGGTGGTCACCCTGACACTGGTGGAGCTGGGCGCGATCACTCGCATGGCTCGGGCCAGCACCATTGAAGTACTGCGCCTTGAGTACATTGCCCATGCCCGCGCCAAAGGCCTGTCCGAGCGTGCAGTGCTGTGGCGGCACGCCTTGCCTAATGCATTTGCGCCGACCTGGACGCTGGTCGGGCTGATCCTGGGCAACCTTCTGGGCGGCATTGCAGTACTCGAAACCGTGTTCACGTTGCCAGGCATCGGCCGGCTGATGGTGGACGCGATTTTCGCCCGCGATTATCCGGTGCTACAGGGCTGTCTGTTGCTGATCACCTTCATCTATGTGCTGGTCAACCTTTGTGTGGATCTGCTCTACCCGCTGTTCGATCCAAGGGTGAAGTTATGAGTTCGAATCTTCCCGTGGCACCCGCTGCCGGCGCCATGAAGACGCCCGCCAAACCCCCGCGCGCCTGGCCGCCCGCCAACGCGCTGATCGGTGGCAGCCTGCTGCTGATACTGATTTTCCTGGCCTTGCTGGGGCTGGTCTGGACGCCGTTCGATCCGCTGCGTATCGACCTGTTGTCGCGGTTCCAGGCGCCATCGGCCCTGCATTGGCTGGGCACCGATGAGTTCGGTCGCGACGTGTTCAGCCGGTTGCTGATCGGCGCCCGTACGAGCCTGTGGATCAGCTTGCTGACGGTCAGTGTTGCGGTCTTCGCCGGGACGCTGATCGGCATGCTTGCCGGTTACCTGCGTGGCTGGACCGACCGTTTGCTGATGATGTTCAACGATGCGCTGCTGGCGTTCCCGGGCATCCTCATGGCGCTGGGCATCATGGCAATCATCGGTGCCAGCAAGTACGGCATCGTTCTGGCGCTGGGCATTGCCTACACGCCATCGGTGGTGCGAGTGGTGCGTGGCACGGTGCTGTCGCTGCGCGAACTGGAATACATCGAGGCATCGCGCGTGATCGGCAACTCCGAGCTGTACACCATGCTGCGCCATATCGCGCCCAACTGCCTGGCGCCGCTGTGTGTGCTGGCGACCAGCATGTTCGGCTGGGCACTGCTCTCGGAAAGCGCCTTGAGCTTTCTCGGGCTGGGCGTTCCACCACCGGCCGCGACCTGGGGCAACATGCTCGCCAGCAGTCGGCCGTACATCGCCTCGGCGCCTTGGCTGGGAATCTTCCCGGGGCTGTTCATCTGCCTGGCACTGTTGGCAATCAATCTGTTCGGCGATGCCCTGCGTGATCGTCTCGACCCCCGGATGAGGAAATGAGCATGTCAGCCGACAACGTTTTGCTGAACGTGGAAAACCTGAAAATTCGCGTGGGTGAGCATGGCACGCTGGCGGTCGACGACCTCAGCTTCAGCGTCGCCCCAGGCGAGATTGTGGCCCTGGTGGGCGAGTCGGGCAGCGGCAAGACGATGGCAGCCCGTGCAGCGATCGGCCTGCTGCCCCAGCCGATGCAGGTCTGTGGCGGACGGCTGTATTTCCAGGGCCGCGATCTGGTCAACCTCGACACCGCGCAGCTTCGGGCCATTCGTGGGGCGAGTATCGGCATGGTGTTTCAGGAACCGATGGTGTCGCTCAATCCGGCCTTGAAGATCGGTCAGCAGATGAGCGAAGCCCTGCAGCTGCACACCGATCTGAATGCCGCGCAGATCCGCGAGCGCTGCGTGACGATGCTGCAACGCATCGGTATCAAAGACGCCGAACGTTGCCTGGAATCGTACCCGCATCAGTTCTCCGGCGGCATGCGCCAACGGATCATGCTGGCCTCGGTGATGCTGTTACGTCCGGCCCTGTTGATTGCCGACGAGCCGACCACCGCATTGGACTGCCTGGCGCAGCTGGACGTGATCGAGCTGATGCTCGAACTGACCCGGGAGCAAGGCACGGCGATCCTGTTCATCAGTCACGATCTGTCGCTGGTGGCGCGCTATGCCCACAAAGTGGTGGTGATGCGCCACGGCAAATCGGTAGAGCAGGGCACTATCCAGGACATCCTGCTGGCCCCCAAGGCCGAGTACACCCGACAGTTGCTGGAAGCGTTGCCCCGCCGTGGTGAATTGGCGCCGCTACCGGCCAGCAGCGGGCCGTTGGTGGAAGTCGATCAGGTCTGCATCGAACATCCCGGGCCCACCTCGTTCTGGGGAAAACGCCACTACAAACGTGTTGTGCACTCGGCCAGCCTGGCGATTGCACCGGGCGAAACACTGGCACTGGTGGGCGGCAGCGGGTCGGGAAAAACCACCCTTGGCCGCTCGCTGGTGGGCTTGATCAAGCCCTGTTCCGGTGCAATACGCTTCAAGGGCGTGGACATCCTCAAGGCCGCCAATCGCACCCATCGATTGCAGTGCCAGATGATCTTTCAGGACCCTTACTCGTCCCTCAATCCGCGGATGAAAATCGGTGAGATCCTGGCAGAGCCGTTGCGCCATGAGCCGGGGCTGAATGTGGAGCAGCGGCGAGAACGTGTGGCGCAAACCCTGCGAGATGTCGGGCTGGCCGAGCAGTTTGTCGACCGGTTTCCTCACCAGCTTTCCGGGGGGCAACGCCAGCGTGTTGCGATTGGCCGGGCGCTGGTTCGCCACCCGCAACTGGTGATCGCCGACGAGCCGATTTCCGCCCTGGACATGACGATCCAGAAGCAGATTCTCGAGCTGTTCGAGCGCTTGCAGGCGCAGTACGGTTTTGCCTGTCTGTTCATCTCCCATGACCTGGCGGCCGTTGAACGCATTGCGCACCGGGTGGCCGTCATGCACCAGGGCGAAGTGGTGGAGGTGGGAAGGCGCGAGCAGATCTTCGACCATCCGCAGCACCCGTATACGCGCCAGTTGCTCGCGGCGGCCAGCCCGTTGGAAAAGCTCGTTGACGGCGGTTACCGAATACGACCTGCCAACTTTTGATTTAACACCCTGACTGCACCCCGCGCGCCAGCCTCGACACTGGCGCGATGGGAGAAGTCATGCCCGAAAAAACAATAAGACCGACTCGACAATCACGACTGCCAGGAGCCAAGACAATGAATAACAACAACTTCAACCTGATTTTGAAGAGCGTGGGCCTGATGGGGGGCGGCCTCATGTGCGTGCCGGCCCAGGCCGATTTCATCAAGGACAGCAAGGCTGATCTGGACCTGAAAAATTACTACTTCAATCGCGACTACCGTGAAGACGCCGGGCAATCGAAACGCGAGGAATGGGCCCAGGGGTTCATCCTCAGTCTGAAGTCGGGTTTCACCGAAGGCACCGTCGGCTTTGGGGTCGACGCGGTCGGCATGCTCGGCCTTAAACTCGACTCCAGCCCCGACCGCTCCGGTTCCGGCCTGCTGTCGCGAGACAACGAGCCAGAGCCCGGTCAACCGAGCTACGTCAAACGCGCCCACGATGAATACTCCAAGCTGGGTGTGACCGGGAAGATGCGCTTTGCCAAGAGCGAACTGCGCAGCGGTTACCTGGTGCCGGACCTGCCCACCTTGCAGCCCAACACCAGCCGATTGTTCCCGCAGACGTTTCGCGGCACTCAGGTGACGTCCGCCGATATCACCGGCCTGAACCTGACCGGTGGCCAGATTGACCGGACGAAGCAGCGCGAATCGACCGATTACCAGGACATGGGGCTGACCAGTCAAAGCGGCGCGTACAAGAGCTCGGCGAGAAGCGATCAGTTCCGCTTCATGGGGGGTGATTACAAGGTCAATCCGAACCTGACGCTGACGTATCACCTCGCTCAACTGGAAGACATCTATCAGCAGCATTACGTGGGCTTGAAGAACAGCTTTGCGCTGGGCGGCGGCACGTTGAAAACCGATATCCGTTACTTCGACGCGGACAAGGCGGGGGCGGGCCTGGCGGGCAAGGTCGATAACCGCGCGCTGAGTACGCGGGTGGCCTATAGCTACAAAGGGCACAGCCTGGGCGGCGGTTATCAGGAACAGTTCGGTGATACGCCGTTCACCTATGTTGATGGCACTAATACCTATCTCTTTTCCGAGTATCAGCTGAGTAACTTTTCGCAGACCAATGAACGGGTCTGGCATGCGCGTTACGACTTTGATTTTGCGGCGCTGGGTGTTCCGGGGCTGACGTTTTCGACGCGTTGGGCCAAGGGCGATCAGGCGCAGGTGTTGGGCTTTGCGGGGGAGGGGCGGGAGTGGGAGCGTGATATCGACCTGGGGTATGTATTTCAGTCCGGGGCGCTCAAAGGGGTTTCTTTGCGGTGGCGCAATGGGCTGAGCAAGGCCAATTACCTGCGTGACATGAATGAAAACCGATTGATCGTCGGTTACACCGTGGCGCTCTGGTAATGAGTGCGCTGTTGCGATGGCGGCTTGACGAGCAACCCCGGTCCGTCGGGCACACTCTCGTTAACTGTGGGAGCTGGCCTGCCAGCGATGGCGGCCTGGCAGCCGCCGCATCTCTCAAGGATGTTCCGCATTCAAACTGTGGGAGCTGGCTTGCCAGCGATGGCGGCCTGGCAGCCGCCGCATCTCTCAAGGATGTTCCGCATTCAAACTGTGGGAGCTGGCTTGCCAGCGATGGCGGCCTGGCAGCCGCCGCATCTCTCAAAGATGTTCCCCATTTAAACTGTGGGAGCTGGCCTGCCAGCGATGGCGGCCTGACAGCCGCCGCATCTCTCAAGGATGTTCCGCATTCAAACTGTGGGAGCTGGCTTGCCAGCGATGGCGGCCTGACAGCCGCCGCATCTCTCAAGGATGTTCCGCATTCAAACTGTGGGAGCTGGCTTGCCAGCGATGGCGGCCTGGCAGCCGCCGCATCTCTCAAAGATGTTCCCCATTTAAACTGTAGGAGTGAGCCTGCTCGCGATGGCATCCTGGCAGCCGCCGCATCTCTCAAGAATGTTCCGCATTCAAACTGTGGGAGCTGGCTTGCCAGCGATGGCATCCTGGCAGCCGCCGCATCTCTCAAGGATGTTCCCCATTCAAACTGTGGGAGCTGGCTTGCCAGCGATGGCGGCCTGGCAGCCGCCGCATCTCTCAAGGATGTTCCGCATTCAAACTGTAGGAGTGAGCCTGCTCGCGATGGCGGCCTGGCAGCTGATACATTTTCTGCTGGTGTACATATCCGTTTCTGCGGTAACGGCTACTTATGGTTTCGCTCTTACAGCGAGTCACTTTTGGCAAACGCCCCAAAAGTAACCAAAAAGTCTTGCCCCACCATACGGCCCCTCGCTGGGGCTCGGTGTTCCCTCACTCCGGCATTACTCCGGGGGCCCGCCGCGATCGGCCATCCATGGCCGTGCGCGGCTAGCTCGGCATCCATGCCGAGCTTCCCCCTGCGCAACGCCTGCGTTCGGCCTGCTGGAATGGGGCAGGTAGATCAAAAGCCAAAGCAACAGCAACAGCAACAGCCAAAGCCAAAGCCAAAGCCAACGCAACAGCTTCGCGAGCAGGTTGAATTGTTGCTCCGCTGCTCCCACTCGGGCTTACGTACGCTAAGCCTTGTTGCGTGCAACACCCATTTTGCTGGCCACTTCCAGGTGTCGGTGCAGCAGGGTGGACGCCCATTCGTTATCCCGTTGCTCCAGGGCATCGAGAATCGCCAGGTGCTCGCGGCACGAGACCTTGACCCGTTCGACGTTGCTTGCCGAATGAAACTCGGTCAGACGCCGCAACCGGTTCTGTTGCTGGATCGCCTGCAGGATGTAGGTATTGCCGGACGCCGCCGCCAACAGCTCATGGAACTCGGCATTGCTTTCAAAAAAACGCTGTCCGTCGACCTGTCCTTCAAGCAGTTCGAGCTGGCGTTCACGGCAGCGGCGGAACTGTTCCGGATTGATCTTGAAGGTCGGTTCGAGCAAGCCGGATGGCTCCAGCAGCATGCGAAAACGATAACTCTCGAAGCGGGTCTGCGGGCTGCTCAACGTCGGCAGGAACAACCAGCCATGCCCGTGTCGGCGCTGCATCACGCCCTCATCGGACAGGCGCAGCAAACACCGACGCAACACGCTTTTGCCCACGCCATAACGCCGCAGCAGATCACTTTCGGAGATCTGGTCGGGCAGGACCTGGTTCAGCCGGTCATCAATCAGGCGGGTGTAAAGCTCGTCCTCCTCGTTGTGCAGCTCACTGACCTGCTGCGCAAGACCGGTAGCGGTGTGCAACGGCACGCGAAAGCCCTGTTGGGGCAACGGTTCGATCAGTTGCTGTTCGGCCAGGTACGACAACGCGCTGCGAATCGGCGAGCGGGACACGCCCAGGCGCTGCGTCAGTTCGACTTCCTTGAGATGGGTACCGGGTTGCAGGTCGCCCGACTGAATGGCGGAAAGAATCTGGCCGGCGACTTTGGTCTGCAGCGAGGTGAGTTGAGACATGGCGCGTTGTCGTTCCTGTGACAGGGGAGGGAAGGATACCCGAAAACAGCAAATAGCTTCGATGTGGCCTTGAGCGGAATTATAGGCAGTACAAATACATTTATGCAGTGATCAGTAAATATTCAGCTGTATTATTTCGAATATAAAAACATTGCCAGCCCATGAGCGGCAATTTTTGAGGACGCTTTGTTATGACCTATGTACCCCTGCCCAGAGCCTTGCCTCATGAACGGGGCGTCGACGCCGGCGCCATCGTGGACTTTCTGTCAGCGATCACCCGCGCCGACCTCGAAGTGCACAGCTTTATGCTCTACCGCCAAGGTGCGGTGGTGGCGGAGGCGTTCTGGCAGCCGTACTCGGCCCGGCGCATGCATGTGCAGCATTCGGCGACCAAGAGCTGGACCGCCACTGCCGTCGGCTTGCTGGTCGATGATGGCCGCCTGAAGCTCGAGGACAAGGTGGTCAGTTTCTTCCCTGAATTGTGCCCGGTCGAGGTCAGCGCGAATCTCGCCGCCATGACCGTGGAGGACCTGCTGACCATGCGTACCGGGCACCAACGGGGCATTTCCGGTGGGGCCTGGCGCAACCTGCAAACCAGCTGGGTCGAGGCTTTTTTGCAAGAGCCGGTGGATGAGCCGCCTGGCAAATCGTTCATCTACAGCAGCGCCTCGAGCTTCATGTTGTCGGCCATTGTCACCCGCGTGACCGGGCAAACCATGCACGCGCTGTTGCAGGAACGGGTGCTGGATCGACTGGGCCTGGACAAGCTCGAATGGGACCTCGCTCCCGGTGGGTTCAACTCCGGCGGTAACGGCCTGAGCTGCACCACGGAAGACTCGCTGAAGTTTGGTGTTCTGCACCTGAACAAGGGGCTGTGGGAAGGGCGCCAGTTGCTGTCGCCGGAATGGATCGCCAAGGCCACACGCAATCAGGTCGATGATGTCTGGATGGGCGAATTCGACGGCAAGCAGTACCTGCCCCGCAACAAGGATGCTGCCAATGAAGCCAAGCGTGAAGGCTATGGCTATCAATGGTGGATGACCCCGCAGGGCGGTTACTACGCTTCTGGCGTTTTCGGCCAGTACTGCATCGTGTTGCCGGAGCAGGACACCGTGATCGCCTTCACCTGTGGCCTGCGCCTGGGCGAGCGGCGTTTGCACGCGGCCATCTGGGAACAGCTGTTTCCGGGGTTGGGACGTGAGGCAATGGATCCCCAGGCCAGCCAGGCCCAACTGGACGCACTGATCGATGGCCTGCGTCTGCCCACGCTGCAGGGCCTGAGTGAGTCACCGCACGCCGCCGAACTGCAAGGTCGTTTCAGCATTGAGCCCAATGAGGACGGTGTTCGCGAACTGGCCTTCGATTTTCATGACGACTACTGCGACTTCAGTCTGGTCGACCACCGTGGTACCCACCGCCTGCGCGTCGGTTTGCAGCAGCCGGTCGAGTCCGTCACCAGCCTCACCGGCAATTATCTGCACCACCAATATCAACCGGAACAGACCCCGGTCATCGCTCACGCTCGCTGGACTGAAGAGGGCGAATTGCGCATGGACTGGCGGTTTGTCGAAACCGCTTTTGGCGATCACGTCAGCTGCCGCCTGGAAGGGGGCCGCCTGCTGTTTGATCGCGGCGTCAACACCAATGCCGGATCGATGCAGCGCCCGACACTGACCGGTACCCGGATCTGATTTGCCTACAATTTAAGGAGCGAAACCTGTGAACGACACCTCGACTTCGGCGCTGTGGGCGCCCTTTACTGCCATGCGTCAATTCAACCGCCAGCCGCTGCTGTTCGACAGCGCCGAGGGCATGCACTACACCACAACGGACGGCCGCCGGGTGCTGGACGCCATGGCCGGGCTCTGGTGTGTCAACGCCGGTCACGGACAGGCACGAATTGTGGAGGCGATTCGTGAAGCGGCGGGGCGTCTGGACTTTGTTTCCTCGTTCAAGATGAGTCACCCAGCGGCGCTGGACATGGCCGATCAATTGGTCGCGAAAGCGCCGGTGGGCCTCGATAAGGTGTTCTTTACCAACTCCGGTTCCGAGGCGGTGGACACCGCGCTGAAGATCGCCCGTGCGTACCATCAGGCTCGCGGCGACTGTCGCCGGACCAAGTTGATTGGCCGCGCCAAGGGGTATCACGGCATGGGCTTTGGTGGTCTGTCGGTGTCCGGTATCGGCCGTCAGAAGCGCGACTTCGGGCCGTTGCTGGGTGATGTCGCGCACCTGCCGTTGCCGTACGACGCCAGCCTCCGATTCAGTGCCGGACAGCCTGAGCAAGGCGCGCACTACGCGGACGCCTTGCTGCAGCTGCTGGAGATCCATGACCCGGCCACGGTGGCGGCAGTGATTGTCGAGCCGGTCACCGGGTCTGGCGGAGTCTACGCGCCGCCAGTCGGGTACCTGCAAAAACTGCGCGAAATTTGCGACCGCCATGGTGTGCTGCTGATTTTCGACGAGGTCATTACCGGTTTTGGCCGACTGGGCGACAACTTCGGTGCGCAGGTCTTTGGTGTGACGCCGGACTTGATGACGTTGGCGAAAGGCTTGACCAATGGCGCGGTACCGATGGGCGGTGTGCTGGTGAGCGGTGCGGTGTACAACGCGTTCATGAACGGTCCCGAGCAAGCCATCGAGCTGATGCACGGTTATACCTACTCTGCGCACCCGCTGGCGTGTGCGGCGGGTCTGGCGACTTTGGCGGTGCATGAGGAGCTGGGCATCAACGCTCATGTACAACGCATTGCGCCGACCTGGCAGAACACTGCGCTTGCCTTGCGTGAGCAGGGCCTGGTGTTGGACGTTCGCGCCATCGGCATGCTCTGCGCGGTGGAACTCAAACCGCGTGACCAGGCACCGGGCGCACGCGCTGCCGAGGTAGCCCAGCGCTGTTTCGATGCGGGTCTGCTCGTGCGTGCCTCGGGCGAAAACATTGTGTTGTCACCGCCGCTGATCGTCACCGAAGAGCAGATTGCCCTGATCTTCGACACCTTGCGCAGCGCCCTCGATCAAACCGCCTGAGGAGACACGATGAACTACCTGGATTTCTACATCGACGGCGAGTGGGTCAAACCTGAAGGCGCCGCGACGCTGGAGGTGATCGACCCCTCGACCGAGCGGTCCGTCGGCGTCATCAGCCTGGGTTCGCGCGCTGATGTGGACCGCGCCGTGGCGGCCGCCAGACGAGCCTTTACGGGATACTCGCAATGGTCGCGTGAACAGCGGCTGGAGCTGTTGGCGGCCATCATCGAGGGTTATGAGAAACACAGCGAGGCGTTGGCCGAGTGCGTGCACAAGGAAATGGGCGCGCCGCTGTCACTGGCGCGCAGTGCCCATGTTCCGGCGGGCCTGGGGCATCTGCGCCGGGCCTTCGAGGTCCTGCGCACGTATGACTTCGACCGGCCCCATGGCACCACCCTGATCAGCCGCGAGCCGATCGGCGTGTGTGGCCTGATCACGCCGTGGAACTGGCCGCTTAACCAACTGACCTGCAAACTGGCGCCTGCGCTGGCGGCCGGCTGCACCCTGGTGCTCAAGCCCAGTGAAAAGGCCCCACTCTCGGCGATGTTGCTGGCCGATATCCTTCATCAGGCCGGCGTGCCCAAAGGCGTGTTCAATCTGGTCAATGGCGACGGCCCGACCGTGGGGGACGGCATCGCCCGGCACCCTGACATCGACATGGTGTCGTTCACGGGGTCCACAGGCGCGGGCATTGCCGTGGCCAAGGCTGCGGCGGATACGGTCAAGCGGGTCTCCCAGGAGTTGGGGGGCAAGTCGGCTAACCTGATCCTCGCTGATGCCGACATCGAGGCCGCTGTGCGCCACGGTGTCAGTAGTTGTTTTCGCAACAGCGGACAATCCTGTAATGCGCCGACCCGATTGTTGATTCCGCGCGCGCTGCAGCAGCAGGCCATCGAGATTGCCAGGCACGTCGCCGCCGAGGTCTGTTTCGATGACAGCCATCCGCCCACGGCCATCGGCCCGCTGGCCAATCAGGCGCAGTACGAGCGGGTCCAGGCCTTGATCGGCACCGCCCTGCAACAAGGGGCGCACGCCGTGTGTGGCGGTGTTGGCCGCCCCGACGGCGTGTTGCAAGGCTATTACGTCAAACCGACGGTATTCGCCGACGTCACTGCAGACATGCCGATCGCCCGGGAGGAAGTCTTCGGGCCAGTGCTGGTGATCATCCCGTATGACAGCGAAGACGAGGCGGTGGCCATCGCCAACGACAGCCCTTACGGCCTTTCGGGTTATGTCACTGCGGGCACGCTGGAGCGGGCGCGGTCAGTGGCTCGGCGCTTGCGCACCGGCATGGTCCACCTCAATGGCAGCAAAGCCGACAACGGCGCGCCTTTCGGCGGCTACAAGCAATCGGGCAATGGTCGCGAGTGGGGCGTCTACGGGTTGGAGGACTACCTGGAAGTGAAATCGATATTCGGTTATCAGCCGAACGCCTAGCGGACCGAACCTGCTGGCAAGGCAGCAGTTCAGTCCGTGCGGTACATCAGGTTAGAGGTACTTGTCCGTGACGGCGCCTTCCGAGGCGCTGGACACGGTCTTCGCATACTTGGCCAGCACCCCGCGTTTGTACCTGGATTCCGGCCGCACCCAGCGGGTCTTGCGCTCGGCCAGTTCAGTGTCGGACACATCGACGGTGATCTGGCGGGTTTCGGCGTCAATGACGATCCGGTCACCGTCTTCCACCAGCGCAATCGGACCGCCCTCGAACGCTTCGGGGGTGACATGCCCCACCACGAAGCCATGCGACCCGCCCGAAAAACGCCCATCCGTGATCAGGGCAACGTCCTTGCCCAATCCCTTGCCCATGATCGCCGAAGTCGGCGAGAGCATCTCGCGCATCCCCGGTCCGCCCTTGGGCCCTTCATAGCGGATCACGATCACGTCGCCGGTTTTGACTTCGCCGTTGAGAATGCCCGCCAGCGCGCCTTCTTCACCGTGGTAAACCCGCGCCGTGCCTGCAAAGCGCAGGCCTTCCTTACCGGTGATCTTGGCCACTGCGCCGGTGGGGGCGAGGTTGCCGCGCAGCACCACCAGGTGAGATTCCTTTTTGACCGGCTTATCAAACGGCAGGATCACGTCCTGGCCATCCGGGTAGTCGGGCACGTTTTGCAGGTTTTCCGCCAGCGTCTTGCCGGTGACGGTCAGCGCATCACCGTGCAACATGCCGGCGTCTAGCATGCGTTTCATCAATGGTTGAATGCCGCCGATCGCCACCAGCTCGCTCATCATGTATTGGCCGCTGGGACGCAGATCGGCGACCACCGGGGAGACCTTGCCCAGTTCGACGAAATCATCCAGCGTCAGCTCGACCTCCACGGCATGTGCCATGGCCAGCAGATGCAACACGGCATTGGTCGAGCCGGCGAGGGCGATCACCACGCGGATCGCATTTTCAAACGCCTTGCGGGTCATGATGTCCCGCGGTTTGAGGTCCAGCTTGAGCAGCTCCATGACCTGCTGGCCGGCGCGGAAACTGTCCGAGGCCTTATCGCTGCCGACCGCATCCTGGGAACTGGAACCCGGCAAGCTCATGCCCAGCGCCTCGATGGCCGAGGCCATGGTGTTGGCCGTGTACATGCCGCCGCAGGAGCCGGGGCCGGGGATGGCCACTTCCTCGATCTGCTTGACCTGAATTTCGTTGATGTCCCCGCGTGCCTGTTGGCCCACCGCCTCGAACACCGAAATGATATCGGTGTGGCCGGCACCCGGACGGATGGTGCCGCCGTAGACGAAGATCGACGGGCGATTCAACCGTGCCATGCCGATCAGGCAGCCCGGCATGTTCTTGTCGCAGCCACCCACGGTGACCAACCCGTCGAAGCCTTCGCAACCGGCCACCACTTCGATCGAGTCGGCGATCACCTCCCGCGATACCAGCGAGTACTTCATGCCTTCGGTGCCATTGGCGATGCCGTCGGAGATGGTGATGGTGTTGAAAATCACGCCCTTTGCGCCAGCGGCATTCGCACCCCGTTCGGCCTCGAGCGCCAGTTTGTCGATGTGCATGTTGCAGGGCGTGACCATCGCCCAGGTCGAGGCAATCCCGATCTGCGGCTTCTTGAAATCGTCGTCGGTAAAACCTACCGCTCGCAGCATGGCGCGCCCGGGTGAACGCTCTATGCCGTCGACCACCTGGGAGGAATATTTGCGCAGATCGACTTCATCGCTCATCACGAGTCCTCATGGGTTCAATCGGAAAACGCTGAGTATAGTCGCCCGCCACACCCAGACCTGCCGGCGCCGGGGCAGTCAGCGCACGGACCAACACGTTGCGAACAGACGCGCGGGTTTGCCCTGACGTGATATTCTTCGCAACAACTTGGTTTGACCTATTCAGTTTGCGTGTCCTCGAGACGCGCCAACAGAATCACTGTCGCTCAAGTAGCTGAAGCCAATAAAGATAAAAAACCAGTTCAGAAGGGACATATAAACTGAGGTCGATACAGTCAATCGGCCTTGTGTGCCCACCCTCCAATCCAATGCACGAGCACCCCACGACATCCTGCCTGAATGCCGTGAAACAAGGGGCTCGAGACTGAGGATGGCAGGGCGGATGGCGTTTTATCATAGGTGCTACAGATGTTTAAAAAAATGAACACGGCCCTGCTGGGGCTGGCTTTGTCGATGGGGATCACGTCCGTTCAAGCGGAAGAGGCAAAGAAAGTCGATGTACTGCTGATCGGCGGCGGCATCATGAGCGCGACCCTCGGTGTCTGGCTCAATGAGCTGGAACCGGGCACCTCGATGGAAATGATCGAGCGTCTTGACGGCGTCGCCCTCGAGAGCTCCAACGGCTGGAACAACGCCGGTACCGGGCACTCTGCCCTGGCCGAGCTGAACTACACCCCGGAAGACGAGAACGGCAAAGTCTCGATCCCGAAAGCCGTTGAGATCAACGAAGCGTTCCAGATTTCCCGTCAGTTCTGGGCCTGGCAGGTTCAGCAAGGCGTGTTGAAGAATCCGCGTTCGTTCATCAACTCCACACCGCACATGAGCTTCGTGTGGGGCGATGACAACATCAAGTTCCTGAAGAAGCGCTACGAAGCGCTGCAAGCGAGCCCGCTGTTCGCTGGCATGCAGTACTCCGAAGACCCGGCTGTGATCAGGAAGTGGGTCCCGCTGATGATGGAAGGGCGTGACCCGAACCAGAAAATCGCGGCCACCTGGAGCCCGATCGGCACCGACGTGAACTTCGGCGAAATCACCCGTCAGTTCGTTGCGCACCTGCAGACCACGCCGAAATTCGACTTGAAGCTGTCCAGCGAAGTGCAGGACATCACCAAGAACGACGATGGCACCTGGCGCGTCAGCTACAAAAACCTGAAAGACGGCAGCAAGTCCGAAACCGACGCCAAGTTCGTGTTCATCGGCGCGGGCGGCGGCGCCCTGCACCTGCTGCAGAAGTCGGGCATTCCTGAAGCCAAGGAATACGCTGGCTTCCCGGTTGGCGGCTCGTTCCTCGTGACCGAAAACCCGACCATTGCCGAGCAACACCTGGCCAAGGCCTACGGTAAAGCGTCTGTCGGTGCTCCTCCGATGTCGGTTCCGCACCTGGACACCCGCGTCCTGGACGGCAAGCGCGTGATCCTGTTTGGCCCATTCGCGACCTTCAGCACCAAGTTCCTGAAAGAAGGTTCGTACCTGGACCTGCTGACCACCACGACCACGCACAACGTGTGGCCGATGACCAAGGTTGGCATCAAGGAATACCCGTTGGTCGAGTACCTCGCCGGCCAGCTGATGCTGTCTGACGAAGACCGCCTCGACGCCCTGAAAGAATACTTCCCGAACGCCAAAGCCGAAGACTGGCGCCTGTGGCAAGCCGGCCAACGCGTGCAAATCATCAAGCGTGATGAAGCGGCCGGTGGCGTGCTGAAACTGGGCACCGAGATCGTCGCTTCCCAAGATGGCAGCATCGCCGGTCTGCTGGGCGCCTCGCCGGGTGCATCGACTGCCGCACCGATCATGCTGACCGTGCTGCAGAAGGTGTTCAAGGACAAGGTCGCAACGCCGGCCTGGCAGGAAAAGCTGCACCAGATCGTGCCGAGCTATGGCACTCAGCTCAACGGCAGTCCTGAGAAGGTTGCCGAAGAGTGGGCCTATACCGCCAAGGTATTGCAGCTGACTCCACCGCCAGTGATTGGCAAGATGGCGGCTCCGGCGGCTGCTCCGGTTGACGCTGAAAAGGCTGCGCCGAAGGCCAATGCTGCGAGTGATATGGCTTTGTAATTTAAAAGCCTGGTTGTGAAGAAGCCCGCTGAGCCGGTAATGGTCAGCGGGCTTTTTTGTGGTTGCTCTGAACCCGGATCAAACTGTGGGAGCGGGCTTGCTCGCGATGACGGCCTGACAGTCGCGCATTTCTGGCGTGTGTTCCCATATCAAACTGTGGGAGCTGGCCTGCCGGCGATGACGGTTTCATAGCCGACGGGTATTCCCCTGATGCACCCGGCTCATACTGTGGGAGCCGAGCTTGCTCGCGATGGCTGCCTGATTGGCGGTGAGATTCTTGCTGGTGTACATATCCATTCCTGCGGTTACGGCTTCTATTGGTTTCGCCCTTACGGCGAGTCACTTTGAAAAGCGCAAAGTAACCAAACGCTCTTGCACCTTTCGTCCGGTGCCTCGCCTAGGCTCGGCATACCCTCGCTCCGGTCCTGCTCCGTGGGCCCGCCGCGATCGGCCATCCATGGCCGTGCGCGGCTAACCCGGCATCCATGCCGGGTTAGCCACTGCGCAGAACCTGCGCTCGGCCTACCGATGGGGCAAGAAGATCAAAAGCCAAAGCGAGGCGGCCTGACAGCCGACCTGACTTTCGAAGCGCACGCGTTCTCCTGTGGGAGCTGGCTTGCCAGCGATGACGGTCTGACAGTCGACCATTTTCTTCGGATGTACCCGGATCAAACTGTAGGCGCGAGCCTGCTCGCGATGGCTGCCTGATCGGCGGTGAGATTCTTGCTGGTGTACATATCCATTCCTGCGGTCACGGCTTCTATTGGTTTCGCCCTTACGGCGAGTCACTTGGAGGAGCGCCAAGTAACCAAACGCTCTTGCCCCTTTCGTACGGTGCCTCGCCTAGGCTCGGCATACCCTCGCTCCGGTCCTGCTCCGTGGGCCCGCTGCGATCGGCCATCCCTGGCCGTGCGCGGCTAACCCGGCATCCATGCCGGGTTGCCCACTGCGCAGAACCTGCGCTCGGCCTACC